>JAXDNY010000056.1:0-43820 GCA_034669145.1 Hyphomicrobiales bacterium | reverse complement strand
GACGCGGCCTCCGGCGCCGACGAGCGCCACCGACATGCCGCTGTCGCGAAACATCAGGGCGGTGGCCGGCACCTGAATGGCCCCGTTGGCCGGCAAGCTGAAGCGGACCTGCGCATAGGCGCCGGGCTTCAGCGCCTTGTCGGCGTTGTCGATCTGCAATTGGACCAGCAGGGTGCCGCTTTGGGGCGCGATGGCGTCCGCGCTGGCGGCGAGCTTGGCTGTGAAGCTGCGACCCGGATACTCCGGCACGGTGAACGTCGCGGTCATGCCCGGCTGGACGCCCGCGGAATAATTCTGCGGCGTCCTCACATAGATCCGCAGCTTGGTCTCGTCGGCCACGGTGAACAGCGGCGTCGCCGTTGTCCCGCCGGCGCTGATCAGGTCGCCGATGTCGGTGGAGCGGGTCGTGACCACCCCGTCGAACGGCGCGGTGATGCGCTTGTATTTCTCCAGCACGCGCAGACGGTCGAGATTGGCCTGCGCCGACTTGACCAGTCCCTGCTGGTTGGCGGAATCCGCGGACCGCCGGTCGAGGTCCTGCTTGGAGACCGCGCCCGACGTCACCAGCGATTGCCCGCGCTGCAATGTCTGGCTTGCGAGTTCGGCATTGGCCTGCGCGCTCGAAACGCCGGCCTCGGCCTGCATGATCTGCTGGTCGAGATCGGGCGCCTCGATCTCGGCGAGAAGCTGGCCGGCTTTCACCGGCGTGCCGATGTCGGCCTTCCATTCCTTCAGGTAGCCGCTGACGCGCGCGTAGAGCTGCGCCTGCGAGTAGGCTTCGAGCCGGCCGGGAAGATCGATCGTGGTCCGCTTGCCGCGCGGGTCGGGGGTCGCCACCGCGACGGTCGGAATGGCCTGGGTTTCGGCCCATTCGCTCAGGCGCGCATCGGCCATGCGGCGCGTCATCACGCCGCTGACCACCACGACGGCGGCGACGACGACCAGCACGATCCCGGTGATGCGCAAGCCCCGGCGCGAGAGGACAGGCCGAGCAGGCTCAGGCGGCATGCGGTTCTCCAATCGCGGGCGCGAGGACCCTACGTTCGCGTCCGTGCAGGATGCTGAACACGACCGGCACGAACAGCAATGTAGCAATCGTTGCAAATACGAGGCCACCGACGACGGCGCGGCCAAGTGGCGCATTCTGTTCGCCGCCTTCGCCCAGACCCAACGCCATTGGCGCCATTCCGATGATCATGGCAAGCGCGGTCATCAACACCGGGCGGAAGCGCACGAACCCGGCCTCGATCGCGGCCTGCACCGGATCGCCGAGTTCGGCGAGGCGCTCGCGGGCGAAACTGATGACCAGCACGCTGTTCGCGGTCGCCACACCCATGCACATGATGGCGCCGGTCAGCGCCGGCACCGAGAGCGTCGTGCCGGTCGCGAACAGCAACCACACGATGCCGGCGAGCGCCGCCGGCAGCGCCGTGATGATGACGAACGGGTCGCTCCAGGACTGGAAATTGACCACGATCAGCAGATAGATCAGCACGATCGCGCCGATGAGGCCGAACAGCAGCCCGGCGAACGCACTGTTCATCGTGCGCACCTGGCCCATCAGCACGACCTGCGTGCCGCGCGGCACTTCGCTCTTCATCTCATCGACGATTCTCTGCACCTCGGCGGCGACCGCGCCGAGGTCTCGCCCCTGCGTGGTGCCGTAGATCTGCACCACGGGCTGGATGTTGTACTGCGAGTAGACCGCGGGGCGCGCCACGCGATTGATGCTGGCGATTGCACCGAGCGTTTGTGATGACGCTCCCGGCGCCGTGATCGGAAGGTTCTTCAGCGCGTTGAGCGAATCCAGCTGGTACTGCGGCGTCTGCATCACGATCGCGTAGGAGATGCCGTTGTCCGGATTGAGCCAGTAGGTCGGCGTGACCTGGCCGGAGCCGGCAAGGTTCACCACCATGCTGTTGGTCACGTCGCGCGCCGTCACGCCGGCAAACTGCGCGCGGGTCCGGTCGATATCGACATTAAATCCGGGCCCGCTCATCGATTGCTGAATGCGCGCGTCCGCGAGACCCGGAACGTGCACCAGCCGGCGCAACAGTTGCTGGGCGAAGGCGTAGTTCGCCGTCAGATTGGCGCCGCGAATTTGCAGATCGATCGGTGCGGGCGCGCCAAAATTGAGGATCTGGCTGATGATGTCGGCGGGCAGGAACGAGAACGTCACGCCGGGAAAGCGCGCCGGCAGTTCCTCGCGCAGCGCACGCACGTATTCGGCAGTCGGCCGGTGGCCTTCGCGCAGCTTGATCTGCACGTCGCCGTCCTGCGTGCCGATCGTGCCCGTGGCGTTGTAAGTCATATTGATGCCGCTGATCGGCATGCCGATGTTGTCGACGATGGTCGCAAGGTCGTGCGGCGGAATGATCTGGCGGATCGCCTTCTGGATGTCGGCGAACTGATTGGCGCTCTCCTCGACCCGCGTGCCGACCTTCGTGCGCGCATGCATCAGAATCTGGCCCGAATCCACGGACGGGAAGAAATCGCGGCCGAGGAACGGGGTCAGCGCGAACGATGCGGCGACGAAGGCGAGGAAGCCGGTGACGAACACGGCGCGGCGCCGCAGCGCCATGATCAGAAACTCGCGATAGCCAAAGCGAAAGCGCTCGAAGCGTGCCTCGAAACCGCGCTGAAACCGCACCAGCGGGTTGCGCGAACGCGGCAACGGTCCATCGAGCCCGTGCATGTCGGTGTGGGGTGCGTGCTTGCGCAGCAGATAGTTCGCCATGGTCGGTACCAGCGTGCGCGAGAGCACGAACGAGCAGAACATCGCGGACATGACGGCCAGCGCCATCGGCACGAACAGGAAGCGCGACACGCCGGGGAGAAAGAACATCGGCACGAACACGATGCAGATGCAGAGCAGCGAGACGAAGGCCGGCGTCACGATCTGCGCCGCGCCGTCCATGATGGCGGTCTCGACTTCCTTGCCCTGTTCGAGGTGCCAGTTGATGTTCTCGATCGTCACCGTCGCGTCGTCGACCAGGATGCCGACCGCGAGCGCCAGCCCGCCGAGCGTCATGATGTTGAGCGTCTCGCCGAGCGCGGCCAGGATCGCGATCGAGCCGAGCACCGAGAGCGGGATCGAGATCGCGATGATGACGGTCGAGCGCCAGCTTCCCAGAAAGATCAGGATCATCAGGCTGGTCAACGCGGCCGCGATGATGCCTTCGTGGATGACGCCGCTGACCGCCGCGTTGATGAACAGCGACTGGTCGCCGATCAGCGCGATATTGAGGTTGGGCGGAACGATCGCCCTAAGCTGCTCGACGCGCTCCTTGATGCTCTCGATGATCGCGAGCGTGGAGACCGAGCCGTTCTTGAGCACCTGCATCAGCACCGAACGGCTGCCCTCGACGTGCACGATGTTGGTCTGCGGCGGGTTGCCGTCGCGCACCTGCGCGACGTCGCGCACATAAACCATCGCGCCGCCCACGTTCTTGATCGGCAGATCGCCCAATTCCGAGATGACCGACGGCGCGTTGTTGAGCTGGATGGTGTATTCGAGGCTTCCGATCTTCTGTGTGCCGACCGGCGTGATCAGGTTCTGCGCCGCCAGCGCGTTCGCGACATCTTGCCCAGAGAGGTTGCGCGCCTGCATCGCGGCAGAATCGAGATCGATCTGGATCTGGCGGACCTTGCCGCCATAGGGGAAGGGGATCGCGACGCCCGGCAGCGTCACCAGCGGCGTGCGCACCACGTTGAGGCCGATGTCGGCGAGCGCCTGCTCGGAGAGGCCGGAGCCCGAGAGCGCGACCTGGATGATCGGAACGGTCGAGGCGTTGTAGTTGAGGATCAGCGGCGGCGTCTGCCCGGGCGGCATCTGCTTGAGCTGCGTTTGCATCACCGCCGTGATCTGCGCGTTGGCGATGCGGATATCGACGTTCGGCTGGAAGAACACCTTGATGATGCCCAGCCCGTTGTACGACGTCGCCTCGATGTGCTCGATGTCGTTGACCGTGGTGGTGAGGCCGCGGCTCGACTGCGTGACGATGCGGCCGGCCATCAGGTCCGGCTGCAGTCCGGTATAGCCCCAGATGATCGCGATCACCGGGATGCGGATGTCGGGAAAGATATCGACCGGCGTGCGCAGGGCCGCGAGCGGGCCGACAATCAGAATCGTGAGGGCGAGGACGACGAACGTGTAGGGGCGCCGCAAAGCAATGCGGACAATCGCAAGCATGTTGCGGGCTCTCCCAGTCCGATCCGCGCGCGTTTATACATGCAAAAGTCGCGCCGAGAAAGGGCCGTTGCGCCGCAACGGCCCACCCCAGAGACGGCCGGTCGGGCAGCTAGTCGGTCGGCGTCCGGGCGGCGGGCTTGTCGATCGCCGCATAGACCATGTCGCGCAGGACTTGCCGGACGGCGGTGCGGTTGCGCGGCGATTGCATCGCGTAGACGACGAACATGTTTTCCTTCGGATCGACCCAGAAGTAGGTGCCGCCGGCGCCGCCCCAGTTGTAATCGCCGGCCGAGCCGGGCGTCAGCGCGACCCCCGCCTCCTTGCGGACCGCAAAGCCGAGCCCGAAGCCATAGCCGGGACCGGGCAGGTAGTACGGACCGGGTGTGACCACGCTGCCGTTATGGTCCGACGTCATGTAGGCGAGCGTCTTCGGACCGAGGTAGCGCTTGCCGTCGAGCGTACCGCCGTTTGCCAGCATCGATACGAAACGCGCGTAGTCCGCGACCGTGCCGACCATGCCGCCGCCGCCCGACTCCCACTTCCGCACATTGCGCGGCTCGCTCATCTCGACGCCGACGCCGATCACCCGATCGTTCTTGAACGGCTCGGCGATGCGAGCGTGCTTGGCGGTGTCGGCCACATAGAAGCTGGTGTCGGTCATGCCGAGCGGGTCGAGGATGTTCTCCTTCTCGAACTGATAGAGCGACTTGCCCGAAACCACCTCGACCAGCCGGCCGAGAATGTCGGTCGAGTTGCTGTAGTCCCACGTGGTGCCGGGCTGGAAGGCGAGCGGAAGCTTGGCGATGCGCGCGGCGAATTCGGCGTTGTCGAAATCGCCCTCGTACACGTTGGCGGCGACGTAGGCCTTCTTGACCAGCATGTCGCCGAAGAAGCCGTAGGTAATGCCGGACGTATGCCGCAGCAGATCCTGGATCGTGATCGGTTTCTTGGCGTCAATGAGGTGGAGCGCGTGATCGCCCTCGCCCTCCTTGGACTCGACGCCGACCTTCATGTCCTTGAACGCCGGGATGTACTTGGCGATCGGCTCGTCGAGCGTGATCTTGCCCTGCTCGTAAAGCATCATGACGGCGACCGAGGTGATCGGCTTGCTCATCGAGTAGATGCGGAAGATCGCATCCTTGCGCATCGGCGCCTTGGTTTCAGGATCGAGCAGGCCGACAGATTCGAAATAGGCGATCTTGCCGTCGCGTACGATCATCAGCACGGCGCCCGGCATGACGTCCTTCGCGCTCTGATCGCGCAGCCATTGCGTGATGCGCTCGAGCCGGTCGGCCGAGAAGCCGACGTCGGCAGGTTTTGTGATCGGCAGGTCCTGCGCCGGAACGGCGATGGCGAATGCCAGCAGAAATGCAAAAGACAGAGCCAAGTGCTTCAGGGCGCGCATGCGTTTCTCCCAATATTGGTTGGGGCGATGATTTGACCTCCCGGCCGCTAAGTCAACGCACGCGGCCGTGAGGCATCCGGGTTGCAACGTTGTCGCCTCATGCTTATGCTAGCAATGCTAGCAGGAGACCCGAATGGGTGCGATCACGATCCGAGGCCTGGACGACGCGCTCGTTACGGCGATCAAGCGGCGCGCCGGCGATCAGGGCGTGTCGATGGAGGAGGAGGTTCGCCGCCTGCTGCAGGCGACCTATGCGGATGAGCGGCAGGCGCGCGGCCGGGAATGGGCCAAGCGACAGCTTGAGCGGCTGCGGCGCGGCGAACTTCCCAAGGCCGACATGAGTTCGGTTGAGGAGATTCGCCGGATGCGGCAGGAACGCGACGACGAGCTTGAACGCAGGTCACGCAAAACGACAAGAACGTGATCGTCGACGCCAACATCGTTGTGAAATGGTTCGTCTCGGAAGATGACAGCGACGCGGCGCTCGCGCTGCGCCTTCAAGGCGAGCTGTTCGCACCGGACGTCATGCTCATCGAATACCGCAACGCGCTGCTCAAAAAGGTGCGGCGGCAAGCAATATCACCCAACGAAGCGCGACGTGCGGAACGGGAAATTGACAGCGTAGGAGTGACGATCCTTCCCTCGGCCCCGCTGCTCGATCGCGCGTTTCAACTCGCACTTGATCTCAGGGAGCCGATCTACGACTGCATCTATTTGGCCGCGGCGATCGGCAATGATCGCGTTCTTGTCACTGCCGACGAACGATTCGCCGCGAAGGTAGAAGGCTCGGGCATGGCCAAGAACCGGATCAGACTTCTTGCTAGCCCGCAGATCTAGGAGGCGCCCGCAGCCAACTCAGCTAACCCCGAGCTTCTTCTGCAGGCTGGTGGACGAGGTCGTGTACTGGAACACGAGCCGCTTGTCCGGGTAGATGTAACGGTGCGCCTTCTGCGACATCAGCGCGACCTCGTGGAAGCCGGACAGGATCAGCTTGAGCTTGCCCGGATAGGTGTTGATGTCGCCGACCGCGAAGATGCCCGGAATATTCGTCTCGAATTTCTCGGTGTCGACCGGGATCAGGTTGCCGTCGAGCTTGATGCCCCAGTTGGCGACCGGCCCGAGCTTCATGGTCAGCCCGAAGAACGGCAGGATCGCATCGCAGGCGATGTGGAAGTCGGAGCCGTCGTTGGTTTTGACGACCGCCTTTGAGACTTGTCCGTCCGCGCCTTCGAGTGACGTGACCTGACCGACCACGAGGTCGATTTTCCCTTCGCCGACCAGCGCCATCATCTTGTTGACGCTGTCGGGCGCGGCGCGGAATTCGGCGCGCCGGTGCAGCAGTGTGAGGTGGCTTGCCAGCGGCGCGAGATTGAGCGTCCAGTCGAGCGCGCTATCGCCGCCGCCGGCAATGAGCAGCCGCTTGCCGCGGAACGCTTCCATCTGGCGCACCGCGTAGTAGACCGACTTGCTCTCGTAAGCTTCGATGCCGGGGATCGGCGGGCGCTTGGGCTGGAACGAGCCGCCGCCGGCCGCGATCACGATGATCTTCGCCTCGAACACCTGCCCGCGGTCGGTGGTCACGCGAAACAGCGGATCGCCGATCTTCTCCACCGTCTCCACCATCTCGCCGAGATGGAAGGTCGGGCTGAACGGCTTGATCTGCTCCATCAGCGCATCGGTCAGGCCCGCGCCGGTGATGTAGGGGATGCCGGGAATGTCGTAGATCGGCTTCTCAGGGTACAGCTCGGCACACTGGCCGCCGGCCTTGTCGAGGATGTCGATCAGGTGCGATTTCATGTCGAGCAGGCCGAGCTCGAACACCGCGAACAGGCCAACCGGGCCCGCGCCGATGATGAGCGCGTCGGTTTTGATCACTTCGGTCTTGGTCAGCACAGCAAACTGCCTTTTGGAACTGGTATGGTTTTTGGGATTGGCGACTGTCTAGCGGGCCAGGCGCAGCAGGAAAAGAGGAAATGCTGCATTCCTGCTGTGAACGTTACTTATCTGCCGGGATGGCTTATGGCTATGGAAGGATTGGAGATTTCAGCCTTGAATGAACAAGCCAAACCGGCCCGCATGGTGCCGAAGCTGGAACAGTTCCCCGCCCGCACCTCAGACCTGATCCGCTTTGCCGATCTCGACCCGCAAGGACATGTGAACAATACGGTTTTCGCGACCTTTTTCGAGGCCGGCCGGGTGATGCTGCTGCGTGCGCCGGGGAACGAACTCAATTGGCCCGGCACCACGTCGGTGCTGGCGCAACTCGACATCAGGTTCTTGCGGGAAATGCACTGGCCGGGCACGGTCGAGATCGGCACCGGAACGACGCGGATTGGGCGCTCGTCCTACACGTTTCTGCAGGCGATTTTTCACGAGGGCGAATGCGCCGGCACCGCCGACGCCACCATGGTGATGATCGATGCGGGCACGCGCAAGGCGCGGGCGCTGCCGCCAGAGGTGATCGCGCGGCTGGAAAAGCTCAGGTTACGTTAGATCAAGGCTTTATCTAAGATCGCGCCCGGCCATGTCACGAACTCTGCGAACCTGCTTGGTGGGAGTGGCGCTGATACTAGCGCCGGGCGCAGGAAAGGCGCAGGACAACGCGCGCGCCAGTGTCGCCGTCCCCAAGAACGATAGCGGCGAGCCCTTTCTCCGGGTCGAGCTGCGAATTCCGATGCGGGGTGCCGGCACGCGCGGACTTGAGGCGCTGCTGGTACGCCCCAACCAGCCCGGCCGCTTTCCCCTTGTTCTGATAAGTCATGGCACGCCGATTCTGCCTGCGCAGCGCCGTGAGATGACGCCGCTCGCTTTCGTGCCGCATGCCATGGAGTTCGCGCGGCGCGGCTGGGCCGCACTCATCGTGATGCGGCGCGGCTACGGAGACTCCGCCGCGGAATACAGCGAGACGGCGGGAACGTGCGCGCGGGCCGACTATCTGAAATCCGCACGGGCTTCTTCGCAGGACTTGCATGCCGCCGTGCGTGCGATGTCGCGGCGCGAAGACATCGATGTCGGACGCATCCTGGCGGTTGGTACCTCGGGTGGCGGCTTTGCCAGTGTCGCCTTTGGAGCAGAGCCTGTCCCCGGTCTCGCAGGGGTGATCAGTTTTGCGGGGGGACGGAGCGCGTTGCAGTCGAGTCCGAGGTGCAACGAACCCCGGCTGATTCAGGCTTACCGCGCCTTTGGGAAAAGATCTCGCGTGCCCATGCTGTGGATCTATGCGGAAAACGATCGATGGTTCGGACCGGAATTCGCAAACCAGCTTCGCACAGCCTTCACCTCCGCCGGAGGAAAACTTGATTTCCTGATGCTCTCACCATTTGAGCAGGACGGGCATGCCATTTTTTCCCCGCGCGGAATTCCAGTTTGGGCACCCCACCTGGACGAATTCTTGAAAAAGCAGAAGCTGGCCGTGCGCGAAGACTTGCTTCCGTTGCCGCAACCCGATGTCGGCCTGCTACAGCAAATGCCCAAGAGCCACCATCGCGCGTTCCACGATTATCTGGTGCACGCGCCGCACAAGGCATTCGCAATGTCGGCGGGCGGCGCTTACGATTGGCGCTCCGGCCGGCGGACGGTGGAAGCCGCTAAAGCCGACGCGTTGGCCGAGTGCGCCAAACGCGCGACCGATTGCCGTGTGGTCGTCGTGGACGAAGAGGTGGTCCGCTGATCGTCACGCCTGCCGCTCGGGGATGCGCGCCACCAGCGCGTCGAGCACGTAACGAGGTTGCGCTATGACATCGTTCTGGATCGGCGTCGCGAGCCGCGACCATGTCATGCGCGGCGTGAAGGGCGGCTTCTGCCAGCTCTCCCACGGCAAGTCCTCGCCGGTGGAGCGGCTCAAGCCCGGCGACCGCATCGTCTACTATTCGCCGCGCGAGACGATGGGTGAGGGCGATCCCGTGCAGGCGTTCACGGCCATCGGCAAGATCAAACCGGGCGAGGCCTATCGCGCTGACATGGGCGGCGGCTTCAAGCCGGTGCGGCGCGACGTGCGCTTCTTCAAGGCGAAGGATGCGCCGATCAAGCGGCTGCTGGACACGCTGTCTTTCACCAAGGGCCGCACGTCATGGGGCTATGCGTTCCGGCGCGGCTCGTTCCGCATTGAGGCGGACGACTATCGCGCCATCGCCAAGGCGATGGGCGTGAAGGACGAGGTCGAGGAATAGCGGATGGCGTTTACGATCCGGCCGGCGCGGATTGACGATGCCAAATTCATCGCGCGAACAATTCTGGCCGCGCAGCGTGGGCACGTGCCGCGTGGCTGGTTCGACATCGCGCTGGACTGGCCGGAGCCGCAGTGCCTCGCCTTTGTGGAACGGATTGCGACCGCGCAAACGCAATCGTGGTGGCATGTTTCCCAATTCATCCTCGCCGAGGTCGACGGAGAGCCTGCGGCTGCGCTCTGTGCCATGCCCGCGGCCGGGACGGTGAGTGCGGGGCGAGCGGCGATCACGGAGGTTGCCGAACGCTCAAGGCTGAGTGCGTGCGAAACGGAAGCGATATTCCGGCGTGGCGCTTATGCGGCTGGCTGCTGGATTCAGGGTGGCGAGGCGGATTGGCTCATCGAACACGTCGCGTCGCTGCCGACGTATCGAGGACGCGGATTGGTGCAAGCCTTGATCGATCACGCGCTGTCGGCGGACAATCCGCGGGCTTTGCGCGGGCGTCGATTTCCTTTCTGATCGGGAACGAGGCCGCGCAGCGATGTTACGCGAAAGTCGGTTTCACCTTTGCGGAAGAGAAGCGGGATCTCGATTTCGAGGCGATAACGAATGCCGCCGGCTTCCGCCGCTTCGAACGGCGTCTTTGAGCTTTGCAAACGCGCGGCGGTCTAAGCCTGCCGCTCGGGGATGCGCACCACCAAGCCGTCGAGCTCGTCGGTCACCTTGATCTGGCAGGAGAGGCGCGAGTTCGGCCGCACGTCGTAGCCGAAGTCGAGCATGTCCTCCTCCATCGGCGAGGGGCCGCCGACCTTCTCCTGCCACTCTTCCTCGACGTAGACGTGGCAGGTGGCGCAGGCGCAGGCGCCGCCGCATTCGGCCTCGATGCCGGGGACGGCGTTCTTGATCGCGGATTCCATCACGGTCGCGCCGGTTTCGGCGTCGATGGCGTGCTCGGTTCCCTTGGATTCAATGTAAGTAATCTTGGGCATTGGACCGGACAAAAACAGGAAATCGCCACGCCGGAAATGGCGGGCGGCTCCCTATAACGGCTCGCGCCGCCGGGGGCAAACCCGGAAAAAGTGAGGCCGACGCGCTTCTCGGGCGATTAATTCGGCAGCAGCAGCTCGGCGATGACGGCGCGCGCCTCCTCGCACGCCGCTGCGAGTTGGTCGAGCGCATCGGCAACCGCATCCGGGCCCGCAGGGCCGGCCAGTTCCAGCGTCTCGGCGGCACGCGCGACGCGCCATGCGCCGATCCCGCGCGCCGAGCCTTTGAGCGTATGGGCGAGCGTGGCCATTCCGGCCGGGGCCGCGGAGCGCATGCGCGCGATCAGCAGCGTGGATTGCCGGTCGAACAGCCGGAGCACCTCGCGCTCCAGGCCGGGATCCCCCATCGTGGTGCGGGAGAGGTGGACGAGATCGATCGGCCGGTCGTCCGGTGCGAGCGTGGGCGCGTCCTTGGCATCGATTGAGCGCAAGATTTCCAACTGCATGGGTGCCGTCCCCTATTTTCGTCCCCGGGCCGTATCCGGCGGCGTTCTTGAGGCGAAACTGGCACAGGAGCGGCCAAGGCCAGGTAAACACGGGGGCCGCTCGGCCTGTTTCGGGGGCATCGGACCATGGAAATGGTTAACGCACGTTAAAGGTCGGTTCTCGCCCCTCGTCCGCCAAACTACGGACCGCCTTGCGGCGCGCGGGCGGCGTTTTGGCCGAGGTTGTCCACAGGCGCGAACTCCCGGGCCACCATTCCGGCACCAGCGTTAACGATGATTAAAGGGAGGTTACCAATCTCGGTTTCATTCGCCCGCTGAGGGCGTTAGGATGCGCGAACGGCGGCGTCCCGGGCTTTGCGGCGGGGGTAACCGCCCGCCGATGGGGAAGGGGTTTGCTGCTCGCGCACTTCTGGCGTGCGGCCCGTGGGTCGGACCCGTCCGGGCAGCGATCCCTTGTAATGAGTTGAGGACGCGGACCGTCATGGCGAACAATCCCAAGAGAGTGCAGGACCCTACGGAAGCGGCGATGTCCGCCATCCAGGAGGCCCTCAATCTGCGCGAGGATGCACCCAAGGCGCCGGAGCCGAAAAATCCCGCGCCGCTGCAGCCTGAGCCGAGCGCCGATCCGTTCGCCCCGATCATCGCGTCGATGCAGGCGCCCGACCGCGCAACCCGGCGCCGGCCGTCACGCAGCGCGCCCCCGATCGACGAAGATTTGTTCCTGGCCGAGACGGTCGGCCGCGCGTCGCCTGCTCCCGCCGCCATCGAAGAGGTCAAGCCGGTCCAGCGCGCCGCCAATGACGACCGCCAGTCGGTCGGCCAAATCCTGCAGTCGATGCAGCGCAGGCCCTCGCGCGCGCCCTACATGGCGGCGTTCTTCCTCTCGGTCGCCTGGGTGGTGCTCGGGCTGATCGTCGGCGCGTCGTATTTCGGCACCGACCTGCGCCAGCTCACCAGCCAGGGCGTGCATCCGACACTGTTCGCGCTCGCGGCCGGGATCGCGCTGCCCGTGCTGCTGTTCTATGTGGTCGCCCACATGGTGCGCCGCGCGCAGGAGCTGCGCATCATCGCGCGCTCGATGACCGAGGCCGCGATGCGGCTCGCCGAGCCCGAGACCATCGCACGCGAGTCGATCGTGTCGGTCGGGCAGGCGATCCGGCGCGAGGTCGCCGCCATGGGCGACGGCGTCGAACGCGCGCTCGCGCGTGCCGCCGAACTGGAAGCCCTGGTGCACAACGAGGTCGCGGCGCTGGAGCGCGCCTACAACGACAACGAGCTGCGCATCCGCGGCCTGATCGAGGATCTCGCCAACCAGCGCGACAGCCTGGTCGGGCAGGCCGAACAGGTGCGCAACGCCATCACCGGCGTGCACCTCGGCCTCACCCAGGACATCGCGTCGGTCAGCGAGATGGTCGCGGCGAGCGTCAACGACGCCGCGCAGCGCGTCACCCGCACGCTCGCCGAGAAGGGCGAGCACATCACGCTCGCGCTCGGACGCGCGGGCGACAACATGATCGACGCGCTCGGCGAGCGCGGCGGCGACCTGCTCGAGCAGATGACGCGCACGAGCGAAGAAGTCTCGCGCACGCTGGAGACCGCGAGCGACAAGATGACATCGAACATCGACGTCAAGTCCGATCACCTGAGCGCGCAGATCGCCGACCTGACGGTGAAGCTCGCGCAGATGCTGTCCTCGCGGCTCGATCACGTCACCGATAACGTGTCGCAGAAGACCCTGGCGATCGCCGAAACGCTGATGCGCCGCACCGACGAGATCTCGACCAACCTGACGCGCACGACCGAGCAGCTGACCGACCAGCTCCAGTCGCGCACGCAGGAGATGACGGACACGATGCTGGAAACCGGCAACCGGCTCGCCGAGACGATCGCGACCCGCGCCGACGACGTGAACAACACCCTGAAGGCGACCGGCGAGTCGCTGGTGCTCGATCTGACGCTGCGCGGCGGCGATGTGGTCGGCAAGCTGGAGGAGACCGGCGCCCGCATCACCGAAACCATCCTCACGCGCGGCAGCAAGGTCACCGACACCTTCCGCGAAGCGGCCGAACAGCTCGAAGGCACGATCAATTCCAAGGGCGACAGCGTGCGCGAGATGCTGGCCTCGCGGCTGCAGTCGTTCGAGGAGATGTTCACCCATGGCGGTGCCGAACTGGCCGAGAAGATCACGCGCGATTCCCAGTCGCTGGGCGGTCTGATCACCCAGCACCTCGGCGAATTCGACCGCACCGTGAAGGTGTATGGCGGCGAACTGGTCGAGCGGTTGAGCCAGCGCACCGAAGAAGTCACCGAGGCGATGCGCTCGCATGTCGATAATTTCGACAGCCGCGTCGGCACGCGCACGACCGAAGCCGCGACCGCGATGGACGAGCGCATCAGCCGCCTCGGCGATGCGCTCGACGGACGCATCCACACCCTCAACGAGGCGCTGGGCGCCCGGGTGATGGAAATCGCGAAGTCGCTCGCCGACGGCGGCAAGGACGTGGTCGGCGCGCTCGAAAAGCGCATCGACGAAGCGAGCAGCACGATCAATACGCGCGGCACGGTGCTGGCCGATACCCTGCACTCCAAGGCGGACCAGATCGACAAGACGCTGGGCGCGCGTGCGCTTGAGATCGCCGACACGCTCGATGCGCGGATCACCCGGTTCCAGGAACTGCTGGTCGGCCGCGTCGAGACCGTGGCGTCGCAGATCGAAGTGCGCGGCCAGTCGGTCGGCAATGCGATCGTCTCGCGCATGGAGCAGCTGAGCCAGTCGATCCGCAGCAACGCGGGCGATGCCGAACGTTCGCTCGGCCAGCTCGCGGCTTCGACCGTCGAGGCGATCCGCTCCAGCGCGCACGACGCGGAGCGCACGATCACGGCCGCCTCGGCCGGCGTTTCCGGGTCCATGAAGCAAGACGCAGGCGAGATCGAGCGGCTGCTCACGACGGCATCGGCGACCGTCAGCGGCGCGCTGCGGCAGGATTCCGAAGAGGTCGAGCGCACGCTGACTTCGGTGTCCGCGCGCGTCTCCTCGGCGCTGAAGCAGGACGCCGGCAGCGTCGAGCAGCAGCTCAACGCCATTTCGCTCAATATCAGTGCCGGGCTGAAACAGAACGCGGACGAGGCCGAGCGCACGCTGCTCGGCGCCTCGACACGCATCACCGGCACGCTGAAGCAGGAAGCCGAGGACGCCGAGCGTGTGCTCACCGCGGCCTCCGCACGCGTCAGCAACACGCTCAAGCAGGACACCACGGACGTGGAGCGCTCGCTCAGCGCCGTGTCCACCACCGTGTCCGGCGCGCTGAAGCAAGATGCGACCGAGGTCGAGCATGCGTTGACCACGGTCTCCGAGATCGTCACCAACGCGCTCGAGCGCGATGTCGGCGAGGCCGAGCGCGCGATGGCGGCGGCGTCGTCCAACGTCAGCACGACGTTGCGCAGCGATACCGAGGACCTGAAGCGCGCAGTCGCCGCCATGTCGTCGGAGATCAGCGGCGGGCTCAAGCAGGATGCGGTCGACGTCGAACGCACGCTGACCATGGCGTCCGCGAACGTCAGTTCCGGCCTGCGCAAGGATGCGGGCGACGTCGAACGCGCGCTGACGAGCGTGTCGTCGTCGGTGAGCGGCATGCTGCGCCAGGAAACCGGCGAGGCGGAACGGACGCTGCTCGACACCTCGTCAACGATCAGCGACCGGTTGCGGCTGGATGCGAGCGAGATCGAGCGTTCGCTGGTCGGTGCGTCGACTTCGGTGAGCGAGAGGCTGCGCCAGGATGCGGCCGAGGCGGAGCGAACACTTCTCGGCGCCTCCACAACGGTCAGCGACAAGCTGCGCCAGGATGCAGGCGAGGCCGAGCGCAGTCTTGTCGGCGCGTCCACAACGGTCAGCGAAAGATTGCGGCAGGATGCCGGCGAGGTCGAGCGCGTGCTGACGACGACGTCCTCGAACGTCACGTCGGCGCTGCTGCGCGGCTCTGCCGAGGCGGAGCGTGCGCTGACCATGGCTTCGGAAACCGTCACCGGCGCGTTGAAGCAGGATACGCTCGACGTGGAGCGGGCACTTGCGGCGGCATCCTCGACGGTCAGCTCCGCGCTCAAGCAGGATGCCGGCGATGTCGAGCGTTCGCTCGCGGCGGCGTCATCTGGCGTCAGTGCGTTGCTCAAGCAGGATGCGGCGGAAATCCACAGCTCGCTCGGCGAGCTTGCCTCCACGGTTTCCGAGGCGATCCGCGACAGCGCACAGGGCATCGAGCAGACGCTCAATCATCTGCTGACCAACACCACCGAGGCGATCCGCTCCAGCGCGCAGGACGCCGAGCACTCGCTCGGCAACCTGTCGGGTGCGACCACCGAGGCGATCAAGACCGGCGCGCTCGATGCCGAGCGCACGCTGATGGCGGTCTCGTCGGGCGTCAGCGCCACGATGAAGCAGAGCGCCGGCGAGATCGAGCGCTCGCTCGCGCAACTCGTGACCACCACCTCCGAAGCTCTGCGCGGCAGCGCCGACGAGGCGACGCGCAAGATCACGACCACCTCCACCGAGGTGACCGGCGCGATCAAGCGGGGAACCGGCGAGGCCGAGCGCGCGCTGACCACCGTCGCGACGGGGGTTACGGCGGCGCTGAAGCAGAACGCCGGCGAAGTGGAGCGCGCCCTGCTCGGCGTCAGCGCGGAAGTCGCGCGCGGCTTCACCGCCAAGGCCGAGGAATTGACCGCCAACATCAATCAGCGCGGAAACGACCTCAAGCGCCTGCTCGACGAAAAGACCGGCGTTTTCCTCAGCACCTTCGGCGCGCAGGGGCAGAAGTTCTCGACCGAAATCGAGCGCATCACCCACAATGCGGTGCAATCGATCGACGCGAAGGGCGTGACCTTCGCGAAGGCGATGTCGCAGAACGGCGAAGACATCACCAGGCTGATCAACGAGGCCAGCGGCAAGGCGGCCTCATCGATCACGCGCACGGTCGGGGATCTCGACACCACCGCACGCGGAGCCATCGAACGCTCGCAGAAGGCCGCGTCCGCCGCCGTGACCGAGATGATGGAAACGCACGGCATGCTGCGCAACGACACCTCGGCGCTGTTCGAGCGGCTGCGCGAGGCGAACGTGCTGCTGCAGGAAGTGCTCGGCGGGGCGACAGAAAATCTCAGCACCATCGAGACCTCGCTCTCGGGGCGCGTCGCCGAATTCGTGGCCACCATGAACGACATCAGCGAACGCAGTGGGGCGACAAGCTCGCGCTTCGAAGAGCAGATGAAAGCGTTCCAGAGTGGCACGGGAACGATCCTGCGTGACATCTCGCAGGCGGCCGAGAAGTTCGACGTGCAGGGCAAGGCGCTCGCCGCCGCGGCCGAGCAGATCGACACCAGCAATCGGCGCACCGACGAGGTGATGGCCGACCGGCGCGAGGCGCTCGATTCGGTCGTCAACCAGATCGACAGCAAGGTCGGCGATCTCGATCAGCGGCTCAAGCGCTTCTCGGCGCTGCTGTCCGAGACGTTCGAGGCCGCGGAGGGCCGCGCCCGCGATATCGCTCGCGTGCTCGCCGAGTCCTCGACCGAAGGCACCAAGGCGATCGCCAACCAGTACGAGCTGGTGCGCCAGACGACCGATGAGGAGCGCAAGCGCACCTCGGAAGCCCTGAATTCGATCTACGAACAGGCGACCGGCGAGACCTCCGCGCTGTTCCGCCAGACCAGCGAGCGCTTCATCGAGATCGTGCGGCAGATGCGCGAGATGAGCGCCGCGATGTCGCGCGAGATGGAGGCGACGCGCGGTGAATTGCGCAAGGGCATCCTCGAGCTGCCGCAGGAGACCGCCGATAGCGCGGCGCAGATGCGCCGCGTGATCGTTGAGCAGATCGATGCGCTGGCCGAGTTGAACCGCATCGTCGCCCGTCACGGCGGCGGCGCGACGGCCGAGCAACAGCCGGCGCGGCGCGCCGAGCCGATCGCGGCAAGCGGCGGCGCGCGCCCCGAAGCGCGCCCGACACGAATGGAGTCCAACGGCGGCGCCCGCTCCAACCCACCGCCGGCGCGGCGCCCTGAGCCGCAACCCGCCGCTCCGGAAGTTGGCCGCGGCGGGGGCTGGCTGACCGATCTGCTCGGGCGGGCCTCGCGCGACGAGCCCGCTGATGCTGCCCCCGACAACCGTCAGGCGCGCCATGCGATGGAGTCGCTCGATAGCCTCTCGGTCGACATCGCGCGCATGATCGACCACGACGCCGCCGCGGAACTTTGGGAGCGCTACAAGCGCGGCGAGCGCAACGTGTTCACGCGCCGGCTGTACACGCTGCAGGGACAGAAGACCTTCGAGGAAATCCGCAAGCGCTACCGCTCCGACCGCGAGTTCAAGTCGACGGTCGACCGCTACATCGGCGAGTTCGAGCGGCTGTTGAACGAGGTCTCGCAGGACGAGCGCGGGCAGGCGACAGCGCGCAGCTATCTCACCTCGGACACCGGCAAGGTCTACACCATGCTGGCGCACGCGGCGGGTCGGTTCGAGTAGCCCCTGCAAAAACGGAATACCGAGGGGCGCGGCGCGAGCTGCGCCCCTTGTCGTTTGGGCGAACATCTGGCATCGCGGCGCGCATGGGTCTCACGCTGACTGTCCGCGCGGAGCATTGGCCTATCGCCGGTGCCTTCACCATTGCGCGCGGCGCGAAGACGGAAAGCCAAGTCGTCGTCGCCGAGATGAGCGACGGAACACATACCGGGCGCGGCGAGTGCGTGCCCTATGCGCGCTATGGCGAGACGGTCACTGGAATTACTGCCGCAATCGAAGCGATGCGCGCGCTACTGGCCGAAGGCCTCGATCGACCCGCGCTGCAGTCCGCGATGCCGGCGGGCGCGGCGCGCAACGCGCTCGATTGCGCCTTGTGGGATCTGGAAGCGAAGGCAAGCGGGCGGCCGGTCCACGCGCTCGCAGGGCTGACCGCACCGCATGCGCTCGTAACCGCCTACACGATCTCGCTCGGAACGCCGGAGGCGATGGCGGACGCCGCCCGCAAGGCGTCCGCGCGCAAGCTCTTGAAGGTCAAACTCGGCGGGGAGGGCGATGCGGCGCGCATCGCCGCAGTGCGCGCAGCGGCGCCGAACGCGGAGTTGATCGTCGATGCCAATGAGTCGTGGCGCGCCGAAAAACTCGCGGAGAATCTCGCCGCGTGCGCCGAGGCCGGCGTGACGCTGATCGAGCAGCCGTTGCCGGCCGGCGATGACGCGGCGCTCGCGCGCATCGCGCGGCCCATTCCGGTGTGCGCCGACGAGAGCGTGCATGACCGCGCCTCGCTCGCCGCGCTTGCCGGAAAATACGACGCCGTCAACATCAAGCTCGACAAGACCGGCGGCTTGACCGAGGCGCTCGCGATGGCGCAGGAGGCCGAGCGGCTCGGCTTGCGCCTCATGGTCGGCTGCATGGTCGCGACGTCGTTGTCGATGGGGCCCGCGATGCTGGTCGCGCAGCGCGCCCGCGTGGTCGATCTCGACGGGCCGCTGCTGCTCGCGCGCGATCGTGAGAACGGGCTGCGTTACGAGGACAGTCTGGTGTATCCGGCGACCTCAGCGCTTTGGGGCTGACGCACCGGTGCGCATGAACCGCGCCGCCAGAAACGCAAATCCGCCGCCGCCCGCCGCAAGCGCTGCCATCGCCGCATAGGCAAGGCTCCCGCCCGTGCCGTAGAGCATGCCTGCAAGCGCCGAGGCCGCCGCCATCGCGAGACTGCTCATCGTCGAGACGTCCCCTTGTGCGGCAGCGCGGTTTCCTTCCGGCGCGTTCTGGCTGAGAAACATGATCGTGCCGAGATGGGTCGCCCCGAACGACAGGGCATGCAAGAGCTGCAGCGGAAACAACAAGACCGCCGGCGGATCGAACATCATCGCGCTCCAGCGCACGATCGCGCCCGCGGCGCCGATCGCAATCAGCGTGACCGGCCTGATGCGGCGCGGCAGCCGGCCGGCGTAGGCGAACAGCACGATTTCGGCGGCGACGCCGAGCGCCCACAGAATGCCGATTGTGACGCCGTCGAAGCCCTTGGCTGTCCAGTCGAGCGTCGAGAAGCCGTAATAAACCGCGTGGCTCGCCTGGATCAGGCTTGCCGCCGCGGCGATGGCCAGAAATGCCGGCTGGCGCAAATGGCTGTGTCCTTGTGGCGCTGTTGGCGCGGGCGCTTCCCCGCCCGGCGTTCGCACAAGCAAGAGTGCCGCAACCGCGAGCGCGCAGTTGCCCGCGCAGATCACCCAGATCAGGTTTCCGGGCGCAAGCACATCGAGAAGCACGCCGCCGGTCAGGTTCGCCGCGATGAAAGCGACCGACCCCCACAACCGCACAGGCCCGTAGCTCTTTTGGCGCTGCGCGAGACCTTTCAGTCCATACGCGTCGATCAGCGGCAGCACCGGCGCGGAGACGAATGCGACCGTGACGGCCGCGATAAGGATGAATGTGAAGCCGGTTGCGGTGGCGAGAAGCACGATCGCCACTGCGGTCGCCATGGCGGTGATGACGATCGCGCCGTGCAGTGAGCCATAGCGGTCGGCAATGCGTGTTCCGGCCGGTGTCGCAATGACGCGAACCGCCTGCATGGCGGCGAGGATGAAGCCAATGGCCGCGGGATCGAGCCCGCGGGCCGTCAACCACACGGGAAACAGCGGCAGGTGCCAGCCGATAATGGCGAAAAACGCCGCGTAGACCAGCGCCAGTCGCCACGCAAACGAGTCGTTAACGATTGCCGGTTTGAGGTGTGCCATTAAACTGAACGAGACGATTCGTGCGGTCGTTTGTCGCGAATCCCTACGGATCCATCAGGATGGCTAACCTACCGGTTCCGGCCCCGCTGAGCGACGCCGACTACGAGGCGATCGAGGGGGCCGTGATGGAGACCGCGCGCGGGCGCTGGTTCCTCGCCGAATACGCGCGCCGCAACCGCAACGCCGACACCAACATGCTGCTCAAGGCACTCGACCGCATCGAGGCGGCGATGCGGGGGCAGAGCTCGGTCGAGCCGGTCGACCGCATCCGCTTCGATCTGGTCGAGATGTCGAGGGCGATCGCGCGCACCAAGACCGAGATCGCCGCGATGAAGCCGGATGCCGATCATCACGGCAAGTTCGGCGAGGCGAGTGAAGAGCTCGATTCGGTGGTGCAACAGACCGAGGCCGCGACCTCGGACATCCTCGCCTGCGCGGAGCGCATCCAGGAGATGGCGTGGACCCTGCGCGAGCAGGGGCTGGATGCCGCGGCCTGCGACCTGCTCGATGCCCACGCGACCGAGGTCTATACCGCGTGCTCGTTCCAGGACCTGACCGGCCAGCGCACCCGCAAGGTGATCGGCGTGCTGCGCTATCTGGAAGGCCGCATCAACGCGATGATCGACATCTGGGGCCTCGATGGCGCGATGTCGGCGGAGGCTGCCGAGACGCGCGCGGCCGAGACCGGCAAGGCGCTGCTCAACGGGCCGGCCAAGCCCGGACAGGGGCTCGATCAGGCCGACGTCGACATGGTGATGGGACCGGCGGCGGTTTCGCGCGATGCGCAGGAGATCGCGCCGCCGCTGCAGCCGGTCGAGGAAGCCGTGGAGATCGCGGTTACCGCAGAGGGGAACGGAAGCGCGCACGAAGAGGCGGCTGAGGACGAGATTGCGGACGACGAATGGGAAGAACGGCCGCGGCCCGCCATGCGCGCCGCGCCTGCGGGCGATCCGCTCGCGCCGTTCATGGCGCTGAGCGCGGAAGAGAAGATCGCGCTGTTTACCTAAGGCGCGTGCTCATAGGCGCCACGTTCTTGCAGCGGTAGCGGCTGGTCGCCCAGCATGCCCGTCAGGATCACCTTGCGAGCCATCGCGAGATCGAGATCGTGGCTTTGCAAGAGGTCGGCGCTATCGGCCAGGATGGCATCGACATCCTGTTTGATTTTCAGATTCTTGTACTGATCTTCTCTGGCGAACCCCATGCTTTCGCCGACGATCTCCAGAACGTTGACGATTTTGAACGGCCAATCGCGCTCATGCGCGCAGAGTTCGCGATGGTCCGAGTGATAGACGGCGGCGAGCGCGTCGACGCCCGCCGACCGCGCCGCTTCCAGTTCCTTGAGCTGCAGCTCTTTCTTGTAAGAGGGCAGTGTCTGGAGATTGACGCTCTGGAGTCCGACGGCTGGAACGTCGAGCGTCACGATCTCGATGCCGGGTACAGCGCGCACAATGTCCTCGGCCGCATCCATGACGCCGGCGACGCCGGGATGCCTGTGCAGCGCGATCTTCATATCGACGCGATTTTTCAGCAGCGGCCGCAACGCGCCGAGGTTGCGGTGCAGAAACCGCATGAACGGCGTCATGTCGAACGGCTTCTCTCCGGTCGCGCGCTCGAAGGTCGGCAGCATGGTTTCGCTGAACTGCACGAAGCAGCTCGGGCACCACGCCAACACCTCGCCAGTCCTGGATTGGCCGAGCTTGCCGATGGTGTTGCCGGCGAAACGCGACGAGGTCTCGGTGTCGCCGGCGCGAAGCTGGATCACGCCGCAGCAGTGGCTCGGCCCGCCCATAACTTTGTAGCTGGTGCCGATCGCATCCATGATGTCGAGGCACAGCAGCGCGATGTGCGGCGTCTTGAGCACATTGCAGCCGGTGTAGAAGACGACATCGGGCAGTTCGGCGTCGTCGGCAGGAGGCCTGCCGGTCGGCCGCTGTCCGAGGCGCTCCAGGGCGTCATCGCTGAGCTGAAGATGCGACAGGACGCCGACGTCTTCGCTCATCCGGCGGAAATTCTGTACCCCGGCTTTGCGCCGTTCGCGCGGCTCGTTCTGTTTCGCCATGGCAAGCCTCGCCATCGCGAGCAGGAAGCGCGGATTGACGCCGTAATCGCAGGCCTTGATGCATTCGCCACTCAACATGCAGGCCCTGGCCCACCGTTCGGACTCCGCCGGGCCGGCCCCGAGGCGCACGATATCCAGCACGCCGGCCACGACGGCTTTCGGATCTGCCTCGCCGAGACCCGCGGGACCCGCGATCGGGCAAGCGCTGAAACATGCGCCGCATGTCGTACAGGCGTCGAGCATGTCGTCGACGCGGCTGTCGAGAGCAGCTTCGAAGCCTGCATTTTCCATGGCGAAAACCGAATTTCGACGTTGCTCCGGAATGTATGGTAGGCGTGTTCGCGGCGCGTTGAAACAGGGCTGAACTGCCATGAGAATGAAAGTGCCTCGGACGCTGGCCGGCGTCGCGCTGCTCGGATGGCTGGCTCAAACGCCGGTGGCTGCTGAAGACTATCCATCCCGACCGGTCACGATCGTGGTGTCGCTCGCAGCCGGCAGCGGCATGGATACGATCACACGCCTTTACGCGGACAAATTGTCGGAAGCGCTCGGCAAGCCGGTCATCGTGGAAAACAAGCCCGGGGCCGCGACGACGCTGGCAGCCAATCAGGTCGCCAACGCGCGGCCCGACGGGCATACGCTGGTGGTGCTGACGGCGATCGCGATGTCGATCAATCCGACATTATTCAAGCATCTCAATTATGACCTGCAGGACCTGGCGCCGATCTCGCTCTACGCGAAGTCGCCGTTCGTCCTGGTCGTCGATCCGGCGCTGCCGGCGAAGACGGTTCCTGAGTTCATCGAACTGGCCAAGAAGGCGAATCCGCCGCTGAGCTACGCGTCGATCGGCGCTGGCTCGATACAGCACATGTCGATGGAATTCGCCAAGAAGCGGCTCGGTTTCGAGGCAACGCACGTGCCGTATCGCTCAACGCCACAGTCGGTGACCGATCTGATGGGGGGCCATGTGGCGGCGAGCTTCCTCGAGGCAGGTCTGTCGATGCCGCTGATCAAGGAAGGGAAACTGCGTGCCCTCGCGGTCTCGTCCGCGCAGAGCCTGCCGCTCTTGCCGGACGTGCCGCCGTTCGCCGAGGCCTCGGGTGCAGCCGACTACGAGGGCGTATCCTGGCACATGCTCCTGGTGCCTTCGAAAACGCCGCAGCCGATTATCGACCGGCTGCACGCCGAGATGAAGAAGATCATGTAGGACCCGGCGATGCGTGAAAAAATCGCCGCGCTCGGCCTGATCCCGAACGACTCTTCGTCGATCGCGGACATGCGCAGCTACATTCAGTCCGAACGGTCGAAATGGGGCGCGATGGTGAAGCAACTCGGCCTCGAAGGCTCTCAGTAGGGAAGTTCAGCCGAGAGTCGCTTCGCGGCTTGCTCAGGGCGACAGCGGCGCTACGCCACCAGCCGGTGAAACAGCTCGGGATCGACGTTGCCGCCGGAGAGCACGGCGACGACGACCTTGCCCTTCACGTCCACCCGTCCGGCAAGCAGCGCCGCAAGACCGATCGCTCCGCCGGGTTCGACCACCAGCTTCAATTCGCGGAACGCGAACGAGACCGCGCGCGCGACCTCCTCGTCGCTCGCCGTGAAGCCTTCGCCGATCAGCTTGCGGTTGATCGCGAAGGTGATCTGCCCCGGCGTGTTCGACATCAGCGCATCGCAGATGGTGCCGCTCATGCGCGCGTTCTTCTCGTGCTTGCCCGACCGGAACGAGCGCGCGGTGTCGTCGAAACCCTCCGGCTCGGCGGTGTAGATCTTTGCATTGGGGGCGCGCGCCTTGATGGCGAGCGAAATGCCGGCCGCGAGCCCGCCGCCGGAGGCGCCGATCACCACCACGTCGGGCGTCAAACCCAGCGCGCCGAGGTCCTCCATGATCTCGCGGCCCGCGGTGCCCTGTCCGGCGATGATGAACGGGTCGTCGTAGGGCGGCACCAGCGTCGCGCCGCGCTTCTCGGCGATGGCGCGTGCAATTCCCTCGCGGTCTTCCGTATCGCGGTTGTAGAGCACGACCTCGGCGCCGAGCGCGGCCGTGCGGTCGCGCTTCGGCTTCGGGGCGTCAGAGGGCATCACGATGGTCGCCGACATGTCGAGGAGCTTGGCGGCCGCCGCCACGCCCTGCGCGTGATTGCCGGAGGAGAAGGCCACCACGCCGCCGGCGCGCTTCTCCTGCGGCAGGGAGGAGAGCTTGTTGTAGGCGCCGCGGAATTTGAACGAGCCGGTGCGCTGCAGCGTCTCGGCTTTCAGGAACACGCGCGCGCCGGTCGCGGCATCGAGCACCGGCGAGGAAATGAGCGGCGTGCGCAGCGCAACGCCCGCAAGCCTGCGCGCGGCCGTGTCGACGTCGACGGCGGTCGGGGGCGCCATGGATTCGGATTTTTCTGACATGGCGGGACGGTAGCGCCGCCGTTGGGGCGGAAGCAAGGCCGCCCGTTCGTTCTGACACGGTTGCTCGCTGCGACAAGGCCGCTATGGTGCCGGTCGCAATATGTCATGAGGGAGCCCGTCCATGGATCTCGGCATCGCCGGCCGCAAGGCCATCGTCTGCGCCTCAAGCAGGGGTCTTGGCCGCGCCTGCGCGTTCCGGCTAGCGGAAGCGGGCTGCGAGGTCGTGGTGAACGGGCGCGACAAGGCCAAGACCGAAGGCACGGCCGCCGAGATCGCCAAGGCGACCGGCGCGAAGGTGATCCCGGTGGTGGCGGATGTCGGGACGCCCGCCGGACAAGCCGCGCTGTTCGCCGCGATGGCGGAGCCGGACATTTTGGTGAACAACAACGCTGGCCCGCCGTTCCGCGACTTCCGCGAGCTCGACCGCGAGAAAATGCTTCAGGGCGTCATCGCTAACATGGTCGTCGCGATCGAGCTGATCCAGAAAGTGATCGATCCGATGTCGGCGAAGAAGTTCGGCCGGATCGTCAACATCACGTCGGGCTCGGTGAGGATGCCGATCGCGGGGCTCGATCTCTCCTCCGGGGCGCGAGCCGGCCTGACGGCGTTTCTCGCGGGCGTCGCCCGCAATGTCGCGGCCTCGAACGTGACCATCAACTTCCTGCTGCCCGGAATGTTCGACACCGATCGCCTGCGCACCAACACGGAGGCCGGCGCCAAGAAGCAGGGCATTCCGGTCGACCAGGCGCTGAACGCGCGCAAGGCGACGGTGCCGGCGAAGCGTTTCGGCGATCCGGACGAATTCGGCGTGGCCTGCGCGTTCCTGTGCTCGGCACATGCTGGTTACATCACCGGGCAGAACCTGCTGATCGACGGCGGAGTCTTCCCGGGCGCGTTCTGACGCTCGGGGCGGGTCTTATCTGCCGGCCGACTTGCGGCTCGACGCCGCTTTCCCGTCCGCGTTGGCGCCGTCCGCGTTGGCACCGTCCGCCTTGCTGATCACGCCATAGTCGGCAGACTTGGCACCGTAGGCGGCGGATACGTAGCCCTCAGCGGCGAGCCCGCGCTTCAGCAGCTCACGCACGGCGGCGGCGCGGCTCGGCATCCGCACCTTGAAGCGGAAATCGTCCAGAACGTTCAATTCCTCAGGCGAGAGCATGATTTGCAGCCGCTCGCCGCGGGTCTGTTCCTCGCTCATGGGTTTGCCCCGTCGCCACGTCTCTCCTCAGCCACTACTCATACTAATGCAACGATACAAGTTGAGTTCCTTACTCAATCACAGCCTTTTGAGTTCAGTCAATCCAATTAGTATTCTGATGTAGTGACGCAAGTAAATCATCTTGTTTAATCAGCAAATACTTCGCAAGAATAGTAATTAAAAAGTATTCGTTGCGCTGTTCTGGAAAACGTGTATTCTGCTTGCATGAACATCATCGAATTCGATCCCCAGCAGACTAACCCTATCCGTGGACCGGCCTGCGCGAAATGTGGCGGTCCCGTGCGTCTGACTGGAATCGAGCCGCACCCGACGAGGGCCGGCATCGACCTGCGGACTTTCCAATGCCTCTTCTGCGATCACGTGCAGGCTGCCATCGTGCCGTTCACCTGATGAGGCCGTAACCCGGCAAACGAAAAAAAGCCCGGCGCGCGCCGGGCTTTGAGTTTGGAGGTTGCAGACAGTCGTCGTGAAGCGGAAATCTCTAGGAGCGGCGCTCGGCGGTCCATGAGCCCGAGCATTCGCCGGAGCCCGCGGTCCAGCGGCCCGAGCCTTCGTTCCCTGAAAGCTGACCGGTGCCCTTGGCGCTCTGGTTGCCCTTGGAAACCATCACGGTCACGGCGCCGTTTGCCCCGACACTCCCGGAGACATTGAACGAGGCCTCGCCCGCATAGCCGACCGAGCCGTTGCTGATGCGCACGGGATAACGGTAGGCGCGGTCGCACTTGCCCTGCTCGGTCACGATCAGGACGCTCCAGGTGCCATCGAGGCTCTGCTTGCCGGCGCTGATCGGAGCGGGCGCGGCCGGCATGGCGGACACGGCGAGCATCGCGAAGGCGGTGAGGGCGGAAGCGGCGATCTGGTTGAAGGTCATCTCAGTCCCCTGTCATTTGGAATTTCGTTGTTGTCTGTCTAACGCCACTCTGTTTCCGGGCGATGTTGCGATTGTGTCGTGTGTGTCGGGCACCGATGATTCTGTTTCACGGGGTCGGGCTCACCCGAACGACGATCGGCAACGGCCCGTTTCGACATCGGCGACAACGAATTCTTGACAGGGGTCAGGCGCGGATGGTGCGACCACACCCTCCAGCAGCGAGCACCGGCATCAATGGCGGAAACTGTTGAACTGGTTCGGATAGAGATTTCCGGCCGCGGCCGTAGGCGACCTCGGGATGATGCTGGACGGCGGGGAACCGCTGGGACCGGTCAGGGCCTGGCTCGGCGGCGGAGGGGCACTCGGAAGGAGGAGGGGTAGGCCGCCTCGCGCCAGCGTGCCGCCACCATGTCCCGCAGCACCCCCGCCGCGTGCGAAGGCGTTTGCACTGGCGACCGTCATCAAAGCCAAAACGATGCCAAGTCGGGTGATCTTCGTGGATGCCTCCATTTCCTCATGTCGCCACAAGCCCAATATGGCGATCCCGACGTTGCGATGCCGGTGAGCAACGCGATTCACCCGGTGCGGGATTGCTGCGGGCACTGCGGAATTGCTGTGTTTTGCGCGCTAGTGTCCCGGGCGGCTCTCCAGGCGGCTGCCACCCTGCGAGCGCAAGAAAAAGGCCCGGCGCAAGCGCCGGGCCAAGGTTTTGGAGGTCAGTCCAATAGAAGAGGAAAACTTAAGAGCGGCGCTCCGCCGTCCAGGTGCCGGAGCAATCGCCGCCGGCGGACTTCCAGGTACCCGAGCCATCGGTCCCGGACATCGCGCCGGTGCCGGTGGCGCTCTGGCTGCCGCGCGCGACCGTCACGGTCACTTCGCCCTTGGCGCCGACCTTGCCGGACACCGTGAAGGAGGCGCTGCCCGCGTAGCCGACCGAGCCGTTCTCGATCTTGACCGCGTAGCGGTAGGCGCGGTCGCACTTGCCCTGCTCGGTCACGATCAGGACGCTCCAGGCGCCATCGAAGTTCGGCTTGGCGGCCGACATGGGGGCGGAGGAAACCGGAACCGCGGAGATCGCCAGCATCGCGAGCGCCGTCAGGGCGGAGGCGGGGCGGATCGTCTGGGAAAGGGTCATCGCAAGCTCCTGAAGTTTCGAATTTCGTTGGGGATGGGGATTAACCCACCCCTGTTTCGGGACGATGTTGCGATTGTGTCGTGTGTGTCGCGCCCCGTTGATTGTGTGTCGCGGCGGATGGTTAACCGGTTCAACGTGGGAACAAAAAAAGCCTGGGCCCTGCGTGCCGGGGCTCGAAATCCCTGATTCCGCTGGATTTACGACCGGCGTTCGGCCGTCCAGGTGCCCGAGCAATCGCCCGAGCCCGCGATCCACATGCCGGAACCGTCGGTCGCCGACAATCGGCCCTGGCCGTTGGCGCTCTGGCTGCCGCGTGCGACCTTCACGGTCACGGTGCCGTTCTCGCCGACCTTGCCGCTGACGGTGAAGGACGAATCGCCCGCATAACCGACCGATCCGTTGTCGATCTTGACCGGATAGCGATACGCGCGGTCGCAAGTGCCTTTTTGGGTGACGATCAGCACGCTCCACTGGCCGTCGAAATTCGAACGGGCGGACGCGGGCGCGGACGCGAGTTCGGTCGCGGCCAGGATTGCAAAGGCCGCAAACGCGGTTGCTACGGCGATCGGGCGCGTGAAACGGGTCATGGCAGCCTCCAGATCGATCTTCATTGCTTAACTGTTTGCCCTCTCGTGGGGTTCCGTGGGGCGCTTGTGATTCATGTGGGGTCGTTACGCGCTACCGCCTTTGAATGTTTCGCCACCGGAGACCGAAGAAGGTTCAAAAACCTGTGTTTCCGATGTGAAGCGCCGGCTGCCATCCGGGCGTCCACATGCGTTCATAAAGCGCCGGAATTGTTGAATTTGGCTAAATTGCAGGCGATCGCGGACCCGCCAGAGGGGTCCGGCGGCTCGGGCGCGCGAAACAGGGTAAGTTTTGTCTAAACGGGCGCTATTTGCCGGTGGGCAGGGATCCGCGCAGCGCCTCGCCCGCTTCCTGCACGAATGGGCGTTCGCCGCGCCCGCGAGCGACGCCCGCCTCGAACAAGCCTTTCATGAACTCGGTGTCGAAGGCACCCTTGCCCTGCTGGTCGCTGGAGAGGGCCGGGTAGGAGAGATTGAACGGGACGCCGCTGCGCTTCGCCGCCGCATAGGCCCGGTCGATGTTGATGCGCAGCATCGACTGCACGCCGACCGCGATCGAGTGGCCGAGGACGAAGATCAGCGAGCGCTCGGTCATCTGGAATTCGGTCGACAGGCGGTTGTTGGCGATCAGGTAGAGCTCGGTTGCCGGCAGCTTGGTCGTGCTCGAGGTGTTGAGCATCGTCTCGGGCGCGACGAAGACTTGCGCCGTCAGCCCGCCGTCGGCGTGCATCTCCTGGGTCTTCTTGCCGTTCGCCTCGACGTCGATCAGGACGGGGGGAAACAGTCCCGGGATGGCGGTCGAGGCCTGCAGCACGCCGCGGAACAGCTTCAGCGCGGCCTCGTCGCCCTTGGCGGCGATCGCGCCCATGTTCCAGACGACGCCGCGCTGCGCGTCAAGGTTGGTGGTGGCGACGAACAGGCGGCGGCCACGCTTGTGCGCCTCGGCGATCTGCGCCAGCAGCTCGGCCGTCACTTCCTTGGCGATCAGGCGCTTGAGCGGCCAGGTGTCGACCAGGCTTTCAGGCGTCTTGGTGTCCTCGAAAATGTCACCCGCGTTGTATTCCGTGTAGGCGCGCTTGAGGCCGGCATCCTGCGATGGGCCGATGAACGCATAGGGCGCCATCAGCGAGCCCGTGCTGACACCTGTGACGACGGAAAACTCCGGCCGCTTGCCGGTTTCCGACCAGCCATTGAGCAAGCCCGCTCCAAAGGCACCGTCACCCCCTCCGGTCGACAATGCCAGCCAGGGTCCGGGCGTCGTAGGCAGTGCGGCGAGGAAATCCTTTTCCGAATCGGCCCAGAAGCGCGCGTCCGGGACGCCCGGGATGATGGCGGCCGCCTGATCCTCGGCAGTGAAGTCCGGACGCGACGGCTGCTCCGGCTGTGGCTCGGGTGTCTGCGCAATGTACTTGGCGCAGCTCCGCGGATTGTTCTTGGCGAAGACCGGGTTGGCGCAGGCGGTTGCGAGGTCGCGCGGCTTCTTGGCCTGCTGCGCTTGCTGCGCCGCCGCCGGCACGATGGCGTTGAGCGAAAGCGCGACACCGCACGCAAGGAGGAGAGCCGGCTGGAAGCGCATGTCAGCTCCAAGGCAGGAGAAGCGAGGGGAAAGGGGAAATCATGCCGGGGCGGCAAACGCAAGTGTGCGGCGGTTTCGCGTTGTTGTGTGGCCTGTTCGCACCGCGTCCGCTGGAGCTATTTTGGCTGTACGCTCGGGTTGCCGCCGGGCGAACCGGGCGGCGGAATGACTTTCATCGCGCCGCCCTCGGGCGGCCTCTGCTGGATTCCGGCGTCGACGCCCGCCGGCGGGCAGATGACGCCCTTCGATTCGGCGAGCTGATCGCTCAGCGTGCCTTTGGAGTCGCGGCCGACGGCCCGGGCATTTGCGCCCGCGTCGGGCGGGCAATCCGCGCGCGGCTGGCTACCGGGCGCCACCGTCTGGGCTTGCGCGCCCCAGACGCCGAGCGAATTGGTGAGCAACAGGACAAGCAATAATCTGCGCGGCATGACGATCCCTTGGTGCGGCCCTCACCGACAAGAACGCGCCGCACCGCGATGCCGTTCCCACGGCGGAAACGCCTCGCATTGAGTGGTCGAAATCACGATGGCGGCGCGCAGCCGCGCGGGCCTCTGGAGAGGTTAGCGCCGCTCCGCGCTCCATGATCCGGCGCATGATGACGACGATCCGGCGCCGCGCCACGTTCCCGAGCCGTAATTGTTCGAAAGCCGGCCCGCACCGTTCGCGCTTTGCGATCCAGCCGAGACGCGCACCTGCACGTACCCTTTGGGACTGACCTGCCCATCCACGTTGACGGCAGCGCTGCCTTCGTAGAACACCCGGCCATTGCGGATCGCAAGCCCATAGCGGTATCCCCGGTCGCACGGACCGCTGTCCGTTACGATCAGCACGCTCCAGTTTCCGTCGAAATTTGTGCGTGCAGCGGCATGGGCGGGTGCCAGTGTCGCGGCGAGCATGAGTCCGGCGAGGGCCGGAAGGAGCGCGCGGGCGGGGGTCATGGAAAACCTCGGTGGCGTTGGGTCATGCGAAGATGCATACCGACAACGGTGAATCAAGACCGGCTGGACGACAAATAGGGTGCAGGAAGCGTGAAGGAAATATCCGAGGCCGGACCCGGCGATCCGTCCGCCGATGCCGCCGATGCCGCCGATGCCGCCGATGCCGACTATGCCTACAAGCCCTCGCTGGTGAGCGTGCCGCTCGAATTGCGCCTCACGTCCGATGCGCTCGAGTGGCGGAGGGGGCTAACGAGCAGCCGCACGCCGTATGATCGCATCCGGCGCATTCGCCTCGGCTTCCGCCCGCAGACCATGCAGAACCACCGGTTTCTCGCTGAAGTTTGGACCACCGACGGACCGAAGCTGCAGATCGCCTCAACCTCGTGGAAGAGCCTGGTCGAGCAGGAACGGTTCGATGAGGGTTACCGGGCTTTCGTCACGGAGCTGTGTCGTCGCACCGGGGCGGCGGGCGGTCAAACGCTGTTTCAGGCCGGCTCGCCCGTCATCCTGTACTGGCTTGGCGTCATTGTGTTTGTGGGCGCGTCGCTCGCGCTCGCAGGGCTCGTCATTCGCGCATTGCAGCAGGGCGCATGGGGCGGCGCCGCGTTCATCGCGGCATTTCTGGCATTCTTTCTCTGGCAGGCCGGTGCGTTCTTCCGCCGCAACCGCCCGGGCGTCTTTCGCCCCGATGCGGTGCCCGACGCGGTGCTACCCCGGCGGCGGTGAGGTCGGCTTGCGTACGACCAGCACCGAGCACTTGGCGTAGCGCACCATGTGACCGGCGTTCGAGCCGAGGAAGTAGGTCTTCATCGCGGGCCGGTGCGAACTCATCACGATGACGTCGGCCGCGAACGTTTTCGCCTCCTCCAGCACCTCGTGATAGATGCCCCCCTGGCGCACCACGGTCGAGACCTTCGCGGGGTTGAGCCCGCTTTCCTTTGCGATGATATCGAGCGCTTCCTCGGCCGAACCACGCTGCTGCACGTCGAAATCAGGCGGCACGTATTCGGCGAGCATCACCGGCGTCATCGGGATGACGTTGATGAGCCGCACCAACCCGCCGGATGCGGTCGCAAGCTCCACGGATGTCGTCAGCGCGGGCTTGACGAATTCAGGATCGGCCAGATCGACCGGCACAAGGATCTTCTGAAACATGGCGAGCCTCCTCCCAGAGCGAGCACAGCCACCAACCCAGTCTAGCCGTCCGGAAGGGTCTTGTCGCGTGCGGCTTCGTCGCCGCGGCGGCGCAGGAGATCGCCCGCGATATCGGCGAGCGCGGGCTTCGGCAGCGCCGCAAAGGGCAAGGGGCGCGCCACCTCGATAGCGGCAAGGCCGAGCCGGGCGGTGAGCAGGCCGTTGAGCATGCCTTCGCCGAGGCGGGCGGAGAGCTTGGCGGCGACGCCATGGCCGAGCATCTGCTGGATCAGGCTATCGCCGGCCGCAAGCCCGCCCGTGACGGTCAGATGCGCGATGATGTGCCGCAATAGCCGGATCAGCCCGAGCATGCCGGGCCGACCGCCATAGAGCGCGGCAAGGCGCCGGATCATGCCGAGCGCCGCGAACAGCACGAATGCGAGATCGACGGCGGCGCGCGGCGACACCGCGGTGACGATCGAGACGCGCGTTGCCGTGCGTGCGACCAGGCGCGAGGCCTCGTGGTCGAGCGGCGCCATCAGGTGGCGCTCCGCGATATGCAACAGGTCGCGGCCGTCGATGATTTCGGTGAGGTGGTTTTCGAGTTCGCCACGGCCGCGCGCGAGTTGCGGTGTTGCGGAAAGGGCGGCGGTCAATTCGCGCACGATTGCGCGCGCCGCATCGCGATCGTCATCCACCAACGCAGCCTCGGCGCGCGCCCGCAACTTTTCGATCGAAGCCAGTCGAAGAAGTCCCGCTATCTCCTTGGCGCAAATCACCAAGAGGGCGAGGCCCGCGAGCGCGGCCAGCGTGGCGCCGAGCGTGCCGAGCCAAGCCGCGCGGACGTAAAGGTCCTCGATCAGGGCCGTCGTCGCGAGGCCGGCGCCGAGCGTGACCAGCCCGCCGAGCGCCGTCCAGAACATCGTCCCCCATGGAAAACGGCGGCGCGTCGGCATCGGCGGCATCGGCGGCATCGGCAGATCGAAATTCTCCGGCTCGGGCAATACCCGCACCGTCCCGCGCGCGGCACGCGTCTTGTCGTCCTCCGCCACGATGACGTGGGGATCGTCGAGACGGAATGCCGCAGGCCGGCGGGTCATGCGAGGCGGTCTCCGAGCAGGAATTGCAGCGCACGGTCGAGGCGGATGTGCGGCAGGGTGGGCGTTTCGGCCCGGCCTGGCTCGCCCGCCGGCGGGCGGAAGCGCAGGAAGCGGTAGTCGGTCTCGTGGGACGCGGTCAGTCCCTTGAAGCCGTCGAACAATGCGGCCGGATCGTCCGGCAGGTCGCCCGGAAACGACGCAACCTCGGTTTCGCCGTCGAAGCTCTCACGGCCAACCGCTTCGCCGGCGAGCGGCGTCCCGGTGATCGCGGGGAGTTTGTCGCGCCCGCGCGCGACCGTCGCCTCGCGCGTGGCCCGCACGGCCGCAAGTGCGACGACATCGACGGTGGCGCCGGAAAACTTCGCCTGGCTGATGGCGCGCTCGGTCATGCGCGCCAGAAAGCGCTCCAACCGGTCGTGGCTCACGTGGTGCAGGTGGTCCGCCTTGGTGGCGGCGAACAGGATGCGGTCGATGCGCGGGCGGAACAGGGCGCTGCCAAACGTCGCGCGGCCGGTGCGGAACGAGCCGAGGATTGCGGCAAGTGCGCCCTCAAGGTCCTTGACGGCATCCGGCCCGGCGTTGAACGCCGCGAGTGCATCGACCAGCACGATCTGGCGGTCGAGCCGCGCGAAATGCTCGCGGTAGAACGGCCGCACCACCACGTCCTTGTAGGCCTCGTAGCGCCGCTCCATCATCGCGGCGAGCGATCCGGCCGGCGCGGGCCCCTCGCTCGATAATTCGAGCGGCGCGAAAGTGAGCGCCGGAGAGCCCGCAAGATCGCCCGGCATCAGGAAACGGCCGGGCGGCAACAGGCGCATGGCGTAGCGGTCGTCGCGGCACGCCTTGAGATAGTCGGTGAACAGGGCCGCGGCCTGCAACGCGGATTGCTCGTTCTCGGGGGCGGCCGGGTTGAGCGTCGCAAGATGCCGGTGCCAGCGTGCGGCCAGCATGGCACGCGGACCGGAGCGCGAGAGCTGGAGCGTATCGCGCGACCAGCGCGCGTAGCTCGTGGCGAGCAGCGGGAGGTCGAGCAGCCATTCGCCCGGATAATCCACGATGTCGAGCGTCAGTGTACGGTTGCGCGCGCCGCGCCGCGCCGACTGGTAATCGATGACGAGACGAAGCTCGCTGATGCGGGTCGTCGACTCCGGCCAGCGCCGCTCTTGCGTCAGCACGCGCACGTGCGTCTCGTAGTCGAAGCGCGGCACCGCATCGTCCGGCTGCGGCTCGAGCCGGGCGCGCGCGATGCGTCCGCTCGCGAGCGCCTCGAATACCGGCAGCCGTCCGCCATGCAGGAGCTGATGCACCAGCGCGGTGATGAACACGGTCTTGCCCGCGCCCGAAAGGCCGGTCACGCCGAGCCGGACCGTCGGGTTGAACAGGCCGAGGCCGAACTCGCCGAGCGCGCGGCCGGCGAGACGGATTTCTTCCGCGATGTGGGTGAGGGTGGGGGGCATGGGTGTCCGCCAGCCACCAGATAGTCGCCCGCCGCCGGTTTCACCAGCGGCAAAGGCGTGTACTCAGAAACGCGCGGGAATGTCCGCTTTTGGGGGGCAAAGCAGACGTGGCCCGAGAATACCGTTACGGCGCCGTTTGACCCATCTCGGACATCCTGGCCCGGTTCCCTGTGGTGCGCGTTCTGCTTAAAATCGCTGTGATGACGAGTGAACGTCCCGGATTCTTTCAAGGTACTGAAATGCCCACTGCGGGATGGTGGGAAGCACTGTGGCCTGATCCGGCCGGTGTTCTTACTGCCGTCGGCATCAAGCCGGGCATGGAGGTGATTGATCTTTGCTCGGGCGATGGCTGGTTCACGCTTCAAATCGCGAAGATCGCGCGGCATGTCACCGCCATCGACATCGACCCAAGCCTGCTGGACGTGGCGCGCCACCGTCTGACCGAAAACGGAATTACGAATTGCGATTTCGTCGCGGGCGATGCCTACGAGTTGGCGAAGCTTGCGCCGCATCGCGCTGATTTCGTGTTCATGGCGAACGCATTTCACGGCGTGCCGGACCGGCCGCGCCTATCTCATGCGGTACGCGCGAGGCTGAACGCGGGCGGACAGTTCGCCATTGTGAACTGGCATCCGCGACCGCGCGAGGAAACAACTATTCTGGGCGAACCGCGTGGACCGAAAACCGAGCTTCGCCTATCGCCGGAAACAACCATCGCGACCGTGGAAGAGAGCGGGCTAAGACTGGCGCGCCTGATTGAACTTCAGCCATATCATTACGCCGCGATCTTCCAACCATCCCACTAAGGGGCGCAATGCCTTCGATCCGCGATAACAAGGATACTTCAGCGCCTTCCGTTTTCCTTCCTGCCGCTTTGCTGCGAGAAGCACGGCGACAGAAGCACTTGGCCCTCGTGGACGTTCCGCCAATCTGCATTCTCGACCCGGACGGGGACATCGTTCGCCGCCTGCGTGAGAGCAGCGAAGCAAAGCCATTCGAGGGGTGGCCCTGCTATCACACGCGCCTCGACACCTTTGTGCTCGCGGGCAAAACAGTCGGCATTGTAGGCAGCGCTGTTGGCGCGTCGTTTGCGGTGCTGATTGCCGAGCAGCTTTTCGCTTGCGGCTGCCGCCTGCTGCTGAGCTTGACTTCGGCGGGGCAGATCGTGCCCGCCGGCCCGACACCCTATTTCGTCATCATCGATCGAGCATTGCGCGATGAAGGGACCAGCTTTCACTATGCGCCGCCATCGGAATACAGCGAAGCGGACGCAGCATTGGTCGCGGCGGCAACGCAAGCAGTGAATGGGCGCAATCCGCCTGTGATCGTCGGGGCAAGTTGGACAACCGACGCTCCGTTCCGCGAAACAGCGGATGCAATCGACGCCGCGCGATCCAAAGGCGTGCTCGCAGTCGAAATGGAAGCCGCCGCGCTTTACGCCTTTGCGCGCGCGAAGAGCGTCCGCGTGCTTTGCCTCGCCCACGTCACCAACACCATGGGACAAGCCGGGCAAGATTTTGAAAAAGGTGAGGCCGATGGAACAGCCGATGCGCTTGCCGTTCTAAACGCGATTGCGGGAGCATTGGCCTGACGCCCCTTGATTGGAAGGGCTTGGACCGCAGGCGGATGGTCTGCATCTGGCCCAAGGCGGAAGTCCGGCCCGCCGGACAAAATGTCCGCTTTTTGGAGAAGAGCGGGCGCCCTGTTTCGTGAGTACACGCCCTAGTCCGTCGCCGTCTCCAGCGTGCGCGGGACCACGAAACGGTCGAGCCGGCCGGCTTTGGGGTGGAGCTTGCCCCAATCGTCGAGCGCGAAGTCGATCACGGCGAGCGCGGCGGTCGGGAATTTCTCGATCAGCCGCTGGCGCGCCTCGACATCGCCCGAGGCCATGACCAGAGCGGCCAATTCGGCCAGACCGGGATTGTGGCCGACCAGCAGGAGACTATGCGCCGTCCGCGGCGTCTCCTTGATCAGTTCGAGCAGCGCATCGGCCTCCGCCTCATAGATTCGCTTGTCATTTTGGACTTTCGGCGGTTTGTCGAAGGCCGGAAGCACCAGATTGAGCGTTTCGCTCACCCGCACGGCGGGAGATGCGACGACAAGGTCCGGCACGAGCGCATGCCGCGCCATGTAGGCGCCCATCTTGGGCGCGGATTCGCGGCCGCGCGCATTGAGCGGCCGCTCGTGATCGCGTCCGGCCGGTGCGGTCCAGTCCGATTTGGCGTGACGCAACAGCATCAGGCGGCGCATCGGCGATCCTTTCGGTTCCGGCACTAGTATGCCGGTGCGGGCGGCTTGCGAGAACCCTGCCAGCGCGGCATCAAGGGCAGATGACCGAGCCAAGTTCCCAGATCTGGTACACGGCGACCGTGGTGGAGTCGCCGGAGCGTCCGGCCCTGACCCGCGATCTCGACGTGGATGTGTGCGTCGTCGGTGCCGGACTTGCCGGGCTGACGGTCGCGCGCGAGGTGGCGCGGCGCGGCTGGGCGGTTGCGGTGCTCGAAGCCGGCAAGGTCGCGGGCGGCGCATCCGGCCGCAATGGCGGGTTCGTGTCGCCGGGATTTGCCGAGCGGATCGATGCGATCGCGGAGCGCGTCGGGCTGCCGCGCGCCAAGGAGCTGTGGGCGCTCTCCGAGGCGGGCGTCGAGTATATGCGCCGCGCGATCGCCGAGGCCGCGGTGCCGGGCGTCGAGCCGCGCGACGGGCGGCTGTCGGTGCGCCGCACCGACGACGAAGCCGGGCTGATCGAGCACGTCGCGATGCTGCGCGTCGATTTCGGCGCGGATGTCGAGGCGTGGCCGGCCGATCAGGTGCGCGAGGTGCTGCGCAGCGGGCACTATTTTCAAGCCGTGCATTTCACCAAGGCGTTTCACATCCATCCGCTCAACTATGCGCTCGGCCTTGCGGCGGACGCCGAAAAGCATGGCGCGCGCATCTTCCAGGATACCGCTGCGATCGGGCTCGATCCGGCGGGCGTGCGCAAGCGCGTTCAAACGGCACACGGAACGGTGCGCGCGCGTCACGTCGTGCTCGCCGGCAGCACCGGCATCGGCGCGATCGACGGCGAGCTTGCCGCGACCCTGCAGCCGATCTCGACCTACGTGGCGGTCACGGCGCCGCTCGGCGAAAAGCTGTTCGACGCGGTGCGCTACACCGGCGCGGTCGCCGACACGCGCCGCGCCGGGGACTATTACCGCATCGTGGCGGACGACCGGCTGCTGTGGGGCGGGCGCATTACCACGCGCGCGTCCGAGCCGCGCCGGCTCAAGGCGCAGATGCGCGGCGATATCCGGCAGGTCTATCCGCAGCTCGACGACGTCGAGATCGAATACGCCTGGGCCGGGACGATGGCCTATGCGGTGCACAAGATGCCGCAGATCGGCGAGCTTGCACCCGGCTATTGGCTGGCGAGCGCGTTCGGCGGCCATGGGCTTAACACCACCGCGATGGCAGGCGAGATGATCGCGCGCGCGATCCTCGATGGCGACGACCGCTGGCGGCTGTTCTCGTCCTACGAGCTGGTCTGGGCGGGTGGCCGGGCCGGACGCCTCGCCGCGCAGGCGGCGTATTGGTCGATGCAGGCGCGTGACGCCGTGCAGGAACGGATCTCGCGCTATCGCGACCGCGCGCGGCGCGAGTCCGAGGCAAGGCAGGCGCGCTGGGAAGCCGAGAAGGCCGCGCGCAAGGCGGAGGCCGAGGCGCGCCGTGTTGCCGAAGAGCAAAAGCGCATCGCGGATGCGGAAGCGCGCCGCCTCGCTGCCGAGGAAGCCCGGCGCGTGGCGGCGGAGAACGCGCGGCGCGCCAAGGAGGAGGTCGAGCGGATCAGGGCCGAGCGCGAGCGGGCCGCCGAAGATGCCAGGCGCGCCGAGGAAGAGGCCGCGCGCGTTGCGGCCGAACAGGCGCTCAAGGATGCCGCGGATGCCGCGGCCACGCTTGCGCGGCAGCTCGAGGAGCACAAGGCGCTGACGACGGTTGCGGTGGCCCAGCGTCCGGTCGAACCGGTTGGGCCGGAAAGCGCGCCGGCACCCACCGAAGCGAAGACCGGCCGTCGCCGCAAAGGCGCTCGCAAACCGCGACAACCGAAGAAAAAGAAAGAAGCCGCCGAGCCGTTGCCGCCGGTGGGCTGATGCAACGCAATCGATCAAGGGAATGACATGAGCTTTTCCGGCATTTTCGCGCAAATCGTCGCGCTGATCGGCGCGGCTGCGCTGCAGTGGCGCCGCCTGCAGGGCGTCCCGCGTGAGGCCGCCTGGGGCAGCGCACCCGTGGTGCCGGTCGCGAAGCCCCAGGGGGCGATGCCGACGCTCAAGATGCCGACAGCGCAAGGCTGGGCCGCGGGCCAGAAGCCCGTGGCGGCGCCCGGCCTCAAGGTCAATGCGTTTGCGACCGATCTGGAGCATCCGCGCTGGATCGAGGTGCTGCCCAATGGCGATGTGCTGGTCGCCGAGTCCACGCAAATCCCCGGACCGGTCCGGAGCGTGTTCGGCTATGCGATGCAGGCCACGATGCGGCGTGCCGATGCGCTCGGCGTCAGCGCCAACCGCATCACGTTGTTTCGCGACGCGGACGGCGACGGCGTCGCCGAAACGCGCAAGGCTTTCATGGAGGGACTGAACCAGCCGTTCGGCATGGCGCTGCTCGGCGACACCTTCTATGTCGGCAACACCGACGGCGTGATGGCCTTCCCCTATGTGGCGGGCGCGGACCGCATCACGGCCGTGGGCAAGAGGCTCACCACCTTCAAGCCGGGCGGACACTGGACGCGCAGCCTGCTGCCGAGCCCCGACGGCCGGAAGCTCTATGCCGGCGTCGGCTCGCTCACCAACATCGCTGAACTCGGCATGGACGTGGAAGAAGGCCGGGCCTGCATCTACGAGCTCGATGTGGCGAGCAGCACGAGCCGCATCTTTGCCGGCGGCCTGCGCAACGCGGTCGGGCTCGCGTGGGAGCCGAACACCGGCGTGCTCTGGACCGCGGTCAACGAGCGCGACGGCCTCGGCGACGAAACACCTCCCGACTATCTGACATCGGTGCGCGATGGCGGTTTCTACGGCTGGCCTTATTGCTACTGGGGGCAGACGGTGGACGATCGCGTGCTGCAGGATCCCGCCATGGTGGCGAAGGCGATCACGCCGGACTATGCGCTGGGCGGGCACACCGCGTCGCTCGGCCTGTGCTGGCTCCCCGCCGGCACGCTGCCGGGCTTTCCGGACGGCATGGTCATCGGACAGCACGGCTCGTGGAATCGCAGCACACTGAGCGGCTACAAGGTGGTCTTCATTCCGTTTGCGAACGGGCGTCCGGCCGGGCCGCCGCGCGATATTCTGTCGGGCTTCCTCGCACCGGACGAGAAGGTGTCCTATGGCCGGCCGGTCGGAGTGGCACTCGGCCTCGATGGATCGCTGCTGGTCGCCGACGATGTCGGCGATGTGATCTGGCGCGTCACCGGTGAGCGATAGAGCTGATGTCCGAGCCGGAAAGCCGCTTCTACGAGTCGCAAGGTCTGCGTCTGCACTATGCGGACTGGGGTAACGCGAATGCGCCGCTCATGCTGCTGGTTCACGGCGGCCGCGATCATTGCCGCAGCTGGGACCTGATCGCTCGATCGTTGCAGCCTCATTTTCATGTTGTCGCGCCGGACCTGCGTGGACACGGCGATTCCGACTGGACGAAAGGCGGCAGCTACGGCCTGACCGAATACGTGTACGACCTGTCACGGCTCGTGCGCAGCACGGGCGCGAGCCAAGTGACGATCGTCGGTCATTCGATGGGCGGGATGGTCGGGCTCATCTATGCGGGCACGTTCCCGGATCTGGTGTCGGCGCTGGTCGTGCTCGATGGCGTGACGGTTCTGCCGAACGCGAAGAGACTGCCGGCGCACGAGCGGATCGCGAAGTGGATCGGACAGCTCGACAGACTGGAAGATCGCGAGCCGCGCCACTATCGCACCCTCGAAGAGGCAGCCGCGCAGATGCGCGTGCACAACACACGATTGCCGCCCGAGCTGGCGCTGCATCTCGCGACCCATGGCGTGCGGCGAAACGAGGACGGCACATACGGCTGGAAATTCGATCCGTATCAGCGCGCGGCGGCGCCCCACCGGCTATTGCCGGACGATCACGTTGCGCTCTGGTCGCGCATCACCTGCCCGACGCTGCTGTTGCACGCAGAGGAGAGCTTCCTCGAAAGCTCGAGGACCGCTGGATTGGCAGGCTACTTCCCGCAAGCCCGCTCCGAAACCATATCCGGCGCTGGGCACTGGCTGCAGCACGACAAGCCTGACGAGGTCCTTCGCGCCATCCGGACGTTTCTCGGACTGAGCGAAGACAGTCGGTGACGGCGCTGGTAACCGCTAGCGCCCCTCGCGCCGCGCCATGAACGCGAGCCGCTCGAACAGGTGCACATCCTGCTCGTTCTTGATCAGCGCGCCGTGCAGCGGCGGGATCAGCTTCTTCGGATCGCGCTCGCGCAAGGTCTCGGGGCCGATGTCCTCGACCATCAGCAGCTTGAGCCAGTCGAGCAGTTCGGAGGTGGAGGGCTTCTTCTTCAGGCCCGGCACTTCGCGGATTTCGTAGAACAGCTTGAGCGCCTCGGCGACGAGCCGCTGCTTGATGCCGGGGAAGTGCACCTCGATGATGGCCGTCATGGTGTCGGCATCGGGAAAGCGGATGTAGTGGAAGAAGCAGCGGCGCAGGAACGCGTCGGGCAATTCCTTCTCGTTGTTGGATGTGATGACGACGACAGGCCGGCGGCGCGCCTGCACCGTCTCGTGCGTCTCGTAGACGTAGAACTCCATGCGGTCGAGTTCCTGCAGCAGGTCGTTGGGAAACTCGATGTCGGCCTTGTCGATCTCGTCGATCAGCAGCACCGGCCGCTCGTCGGCGACGAACGCGTCCCACAGCTTGCCGCGCCGGATGTAGTTGCGGATGTCCGCCACGCGCTGGTCGCCCAGCTGGCTGTCGCGCAGGCGCGAAACCGCGTCGTATTCGTAAAGGCCCTGCAGCGCCTTGGTGGTCGACTTGACGTGCCACTCGATCAACGGCGCGGACAGCGCCTTGGCGATCTCGAGCGCCAGCACGGTCTTGCCGGTGCCGGGCTCGCCTTTCACCAGCAGCGGCCGCTCCAGCGTGATCGCGGCATTCACCGCGACTGTCAGGTCGTCGGTCGCCACATAAGCCTTGGTGCCTTCAAAACGCATGCTTAGATTCCAGGTTGCGGCGCACCCTAGGGCGGTAGAAAGCCCGCGGCAAGGCAGCCGATAACGCGCGTTTCGCGTGATTGTGAGAGCAATTGAAACCCCGGTCGTCTTTGAATCGTTTATAGAGGACGCGGGCCAAGAGGCCCCGCCACCTGGGAGGTCGCGCTCATGTTCCGTCGCACATTCATTGCCGCATGCCTGTTCGCGGCCGCGCTCGGCAGCGCATCCGCGCAGGCGCCGAAAACCGCCACCGCGATTTTCGCGGGCGGCTGCTTCTGGTGCACCGAGGCTGACTTCGACAAGGTGCCGGGCGTGATCTCGACGACGTCGGGCTACCTGAACGGCAAGACGAAGAATCCCACCTACAAGGAAGTGTCGGCCGGAGGCAGCGGTCACGTCGAGGCGGTCGAGGTCGTCTACGACCCCGCCAAGGTGACTTACGCCAAGCTGCTCGACGCGTTCTGGCGCAGCATCGATCCGCTGGTGAAGGACAAGCAATTCTGCGACACCGGCGACATGTACCGCACGGGTATCTATTACCTCGACGATGAGCAGAAGAAGCTCGCGGATGAATCGAAGACGCAGGTCGCGGCGAAATTCGCGCCGCGCACGGTCTATACCGAGATCGTCAAGGCCGACACGTTCTACAAGGCCGAGGACTATCACCAGGATTACTACAAGAAGAACGAGGGTCGCTACAACTTCTACCGCTGGAACTGCGGCCGCGATCAGCGTCTTGAACAGCTGTGGGGCAAGAAGGAGTCTTCGTGATGACGAGGCGCGCGATGCTGCTCGGAACCGTCGGAACGCTTGCGATCTTCTCCCTGTTTCGCTGGGGCGCGTCGAGCGACGCGGCGCCGGCCGGAAAATTCGAGATCGAGAAGAGCGACAACGAGTGGCGCAAGCTGCTGACGCCGGCGCAATACGACGTGTTGCGCAAGCACGGCACCGAACGCCCGTTCACGAGCCCGCTAGACAAGGAGAAGCGCAAGGGCACGTTCGCGTGCGCGGGCTGCGACCTGCCGCTGTTCTCCTCCGACACGAAATTCGATAGCCGGACCGGCTGGCCGAGCTTCTGGCAGCCGCTGGCGAACGCGGTCGGGACCACCGTCGACAAGTCGCTGTTCATGACGCGCACCGAAGTGCACTGCCGCCGCTGCGGCGGTCATCTCGGGCATGTGTTCGAGGACGGCCCGAAGCCGACGGGCCTGCGCTACTGCATGAACGGGGTGGCGCTGAAGTTCGTGCCGAACGCGGCGGGCGGGCCGGCGTAGCACCATCTCCTCATGGTGAGGAGCGCGGCGCAGCCGCGCGTCTCGAACCATGGCCGCACGCTCGGTGTATGCCGCCATGCTTCGGGACGGCGCTTCGCGCCTCCTCAGCATGAGGATTGGTCGGCAAATCCTGCCGCGCTAGGCAGTTCCGCGCCGGCACCCGGTGTCGTCCGTTCCGTCTAACCCACTGATATTGCAACAGGACGCCCGTGGCGCGTGGCTTGCAATGCCCCTTCCGAACATGCGTCCGCGCCAACCTGGCGCGCTTGGGGACTGGAGGCAGGTCATGGGTATCTTCGGCGCTCTCACCACGGCGGTGACGGGACTTCGCGCGCAGTCGTTCGCGCTGGAAAACATCTCGGGCAATATCGCGAACTCGCAGACGACCGCGTTCAAGCGCGTCGACACGAGCTTCATGGACCTGATCCCGGACAATCCGCCCAGCAAGCAGCTGTCCGGCACAGTCATCGCCAACGCGCGCGCCACCAACACGGTGCAAGGCGATTTCCAGTCGGCATCGATCGGCACCTTCATGGCGATCAACGGCGACGGGTTTTTCGTAGTGCAGAAGCCGGAAGGCTTCGTCGACGGCCGGCCGACCTTCGGTGGCAGCAACCTCTACACGCGCCGCGGCGACTTCCAGACCGACAAGGACGGTTTCCTGGTGAACGGCGCCGGCTACTACCTGATGGGCATTCCGGTCGACTCCAAGACCGGCAACCTCGCCGGCAGCGTGCCGGAGATGCTCAAGTTCCAGAACGACTTCCTCCCCGCGCAGCAGACGACGCAGGTTCAGTATCGCGCCAACCTCGCGAGCTATCCGCTCACCCCGCACCACGACACCAACGTTCCGGGGTCCGAACTGATCGACCCGAAGA
>JAXDNY010000055.1:0-17416 GCA_034669145.1 Hyphomicrobiales bacterium | reverse complement strand
ACGAGAGCGGGCCGCGGATACGGAGGCTGTAGGGTGGGTTGGAGCCAACGGGCCCGCGCTTCGCGCGGCGCTAAACCTACATCATGGTGGGCGCAACTCGTCATGGCCGGGCTTGTCCCGATCTCGTAGGGTGGGCAAAGGCGCGTAGCGCCGTGCCCACCACATCGACGCTAAGAGTCAGTAAGACGTAACTGGAGCTTTCCATCGAAAGCCGGAAGCACCTCAACTTCGGGAGGCTCGGTCACACCACCATCCTCATTGTACTCGACACTCATATCAAGTTCTGAGGCGACATATCTAATCCAACGATCATTGATGAACCAAGCTGCATTCACTAATACCGGGTCGTCTTTGGATCGTACTATCCGTCTTGCGTGAAGAGCGTTCTGGCCCTTTCGATGCATGTCGATCGAGCCACAGATGACGAGATCTAGCGAACGATAGTGGTCATCCCTCCATTCGAGCTTTACTTTTCGCTCGATAATCCGAAACAGCAGATCGGTTGCAATTGTCCTGTTGCTAGTAGCTGATTGAAGTACGAATCGACCGTGCCATCTTTCAAATACTTTTGAACTTGTTTCAGCTCCAAAATGACATCGTACTCGCAGCAATCAACATAGTAATCTGCATTGTCATAGTTAGCAGGGACGTTGAACCGTTCAGCAATTCGGAATCCGCCTGCGTATCGAATGAAATCGTCATACACAGCCTCGTAGTCCTGCGTTCGACGCGCAAGTGGGTCCTTCACCAACAGCTCTTTGAGTCTGCCTGACATTGGCTTGAGGCCTGCGAGATGAGCGAATCGGATCGCAAGCATAGAATCAGCCCGCGGCAAGGATAAGGTGTCGCTAGCCTCGTTGCGCCTGCTCGACTGTCACAGACGCGTCGGCTTCGACAATAGAAGCTGTAGGGTGGGCAAAGGCGCGTAGCGCCGTGCCCACGCGGCTATTCGCCGAACGCACCCGTGATCTCGCGAACATCACCGCCCCAATCGATCGGCAAGGTGCCCTTTTCGACATATCGGTGAAAGCTGCTGTGTGGCCAATCCTGCACGCGCGAAACGAGCCCATGCTTCACGGGGTTGAAGTGGATGTAATCAACATGACGCGCCATGTCTGCCTCATCACGAATGGCGTGCTCCCAATATCGGCGCTGCCAGATTCCCTTTTCTCGTCTGGTAACCTTGCTGGACGAACGCGATGGTGCGGCAGGTAAGCCTCGCGAAGAGCCGCCCTTGATGACGTTCCATCGCGTGGCGAAATCGGCGTGATCCGCCGGGAGAGACCAAATTGCGTGCAGATGATCAGGCAGCACGCAGATCGCAATAGTCTCGAACGGACGGTCCTTCAGAACCGCCCCATATATGCCGCGCAGAAGATCGATGTGCCGCACCAGCGCATCGCTTGAACGATCCGCAAGCGCGACCGTGAAGAAGAATGTGCCGCCAGGGATGAGCGCACGCCGATAACGAGACATGGTAGCAATTATAGATCAATGCGTTTGCGTGGGCACGGCGCGCTCCGCGCGCCTTTGCCCACCCTACGGACTACGGCCGGGACAAGCCCGGCCATGACGGGTGAGAGAGTGCCCTACTCTCTCCTTGCCGCACTTCGTGCAATCAGCGACAGCGCGCGGTGTGCAATCGTTTCGCCCAAATCCGATTGTTTGCGCGCGTCCAAGGAAGCCTCGGCCAGCATCGACATCGCTTTCGCGAGCCGCTCGGACGTCCAGGCCTTCAACGCGGCTTCGATGAGCGGCTTGCGCCGGAAGTGAATTCCCGGCTGGCTCTCCACGACGGCTGACGCGGACGTGCCGTTCTCGACGTCGAGGCGCAGCGCATGCAGGCGCTCGATCTGCCGCAATGCCGCGCCGACGATCGCACTCGCGTTCGTGCCGGCGATCGCCGCCTTGGCGAATTCCTTCTCGACGTCGGCGAGCCTGCCGGCGAACGCCGCGTCGACCAGCGAATCGAGCGCGAGCGCGGATGCATCCGCCACCACCGCCGTCACGTCGTCGATCTCGACGCGCTCCTGGCCGTTCGCATAGAGCGCAAGCTTGCGCAGCTCGGCGCGCGAGGCGCGGCGGTCGCCGCCGAGCAGCGGGATCAGCGCGGCGCGCGCATCCGGCGCGATCGACAAATCCGCAGCGCGCATCTCCTCGTCGACGATGCGTCCGACATCGCGGTCGGCGTCGGCGTAACAGGGAATCGCCACCGCGGTCTTGGCGCGCTCGCACACGGCGCGCAGCGCGGCGCCGCGCTTGAGGTCGCCGGCCTCGATCACGACGCGGCAATCCTGCAGCTTCGCGCCAAGCACATTCTCGATCGCCGGCACGATGTTGCGGCTCCCGGCGCGCACTCTTATTGCCCGGCGCCCTCCAAATAGCGGGATCGTGGTGGCTTCGTCGAGCAGCCGCGCCGGATCGGACGCGAGTGTGTCGCCGTCGAGCCGCACCAGCGCGAACGGATCGGCCGGATCGTCGACCGAGGCACGGACGATCGCATCGGCGCGCTCGCTGACAAGCCCGGCGTCGGGCCCGAACACCAGCACGATGGCGCGCGACGGGTCGGGGCGCGCGACGAAGGATTCGATATCGGAGGTTTTCAGCGCGACCATGTTCTCAGGTTGTCATCCCGGCCGAGCGGAGCGAGAGCCGGGACCCATATAACGCCGCGCTTGAATGTGAGGATAGATGGATCCCGGGTCTCGTTCGCCATAGCGCGTCGCAGACGCGCGTGAACGCGCTTGAGGCGAACGTCGCCCGGGATGACAGCGACGTCACGTCCCCGCGACAAAGAACGACGCAACGCGCGTGCGCACATTCTCGGCGATCACCTTGGCGGCGCGGTTCTCGGCGTCGAGCCGCGCGCGCACGCGCGCGAAGCGCTGCTGCTGCCCGGGGTAATCGGACGACACGCGCGCGAAAGTGCGGCCGCTCATCACGGCCTTGCCGGTCGCGAGCTCGGTCAGGGTGAACGTCGTATCGATGCCGGTGATCTCCGCCATCACGCGGCCGGTCGTGATGTCGCTGATGATCGACGAGCGCCCGACCGTCATGCGCACCTTGAGCCGATGCGTCGGCGAGATCAGGCCGCCGCCGCCGCTCATTTCGAAATCGAGCGCGTTCTGCAGTTCGGTCGCGACGCGCGATTCCGGCGCGCCGTTCGGCGCATCGACACGCTCGACCTGCACCTGCGCGAGCTGGGTCCCGAGCGGTGTCCCGCCGGCGACCGAGCGCGATGCGTAAAGCGGCTGGAAGCACGCGGCGTTCAACGCGCCGAGCGCGATCACGGCCCCGCTGCGGATAGGATTACGCCACCACATTCACGATCCTCTGCGGGACGACGATGACTTTTTTAGGGGGCTTGCCCTCAAGCGCCCGCACCACCGCTTCCAATTCTAGCACGGCCCGCTCCACCTCCGCATTAACGGCGTCGCGCGCGACCGTGACGTCGGCGCGCTTGCGGCCGTTGATCTGAACCGGAAGCGTGATGGTGTCCTCAACCAGCAGGGACTGCTCGACTTCCGGCCACGGGGCCTCGGCGATCAGGGTCTTGTGGCCGAGCGCCGCCCAGCACTCCTCGGCCAGATGCGGCATCATCGGGGAGAACAATAACACCATGATTTCAACGGCTTCGCGCACCGCGGCCGCATAGGCCGGGCTGCTGCCGCTGCGGCTTTGTTTCGCGGCCGAAAGCGAGGCCTGCAGCGCGTTCGAGAGCTCGTAGACGTGGGCAACGCAGCGGTTGAAGCGCAGCCGCGCAATATCCTCGGACACCTTGTTCAGCGCCGAATGGGCGTTCTTCCGCAGCGCGAGGACGAGGTTGTCGGCCGCGCCGGATGAGGATACCGCCGCCTCGATCTCGATCGCCTCGCCGACCAGCCGCCAGAGCCGCTGCACGAAGCGCCCGGAGCCTTGCACGCCCTCCTCGGTCCAGATCACGTCGCGGTCGGGCGGCGAATCCGACAGCATGAACCAGCGCGCCACGTCGGCCCCATATTCGCCGATGATGTCGTCGGGGTCGACGGTGTTGCGCTTCGATTTGGACATCTTTTCAATTGAACCGATATTCACTTCTTCGCCGGTCGCAATCAGAGTCGCGCGGCGGCCGTTGGGGCCGGTCTCGATCTTGACCTCGGCGGGGGTGACGTAGGTGCCGTCCTGTTTCTGGTAGGTCTCGTGCACCACCATGCCTTGCGTGAACATGCCGGCGAACGGCTCCTCGATGCCGATGTGGCCGGTCACCTTCATGGCGCGGGTGAAGAAGCGCGAATAGAGCAGGTGCAAAATCGCGTGCTCGACGCCGCCGATGTACTGATCGACCGGCAGATACCGATCGACCACCGCGCGTGTGGTCGGCGCCGTCTCGTTCCATGGATCGGTAAAGCGCGCGAAGTACCACGACGAGTCGACGAACGTGTCCATCGTGTCGGTCTCGCGCGTCGCGGGGCCGCCGCACGTCGGACAGGTGACGTGCTTCCAGGTCGGGTGATGGTCGAGCGCGTTGCCGGGCTTGTCGAACGTCGCGTCCTCGGGCAGCACGACCGGCAAGTCCGCATCGGGCACCGGCACCACGTCGCACTTCGGACAGTGGATGACGGGAATCGGGCAACCCCAATAGCGCTGGCGTGAGATGCCCCAGTCGCGCAGCCGGAAATTCACCTGGCGCTCGGCGACCGCCCCCACCCTACCCTCCCCCGCAAGCGGGGGAGGGGCAGGGAGGGGGAGCGATGCGGTCTCCAACAGCCGCGCGACCTCTTCCTTCGCCTCTTCGATCGTCATGCCGTCGAGGAAGCGCGAGTTGATCATGCGGCCGTCGCCGTCATAGGCCACGTCGGTGATGATGAACGATTTCGGATCGACATCCGGGGGGCACACGACAGGTGTGTTGCCGAGCCCGTATTTGTTGACGAAGTCGAGGTCGCGCTGGTCATGCGCCGGGCAGCCGAAGATCGCGCCGGTGCCATATTCCATCAGGATGAAATTCGCGACGTAAACCGGCAGCGTCCACGCCGGATCGAACGGATGCACCGCGCGGATGCCGGTGTCGAAGCCGAGTTTCTCCTGGGTGTCGACGATCGCCTGCGCGGTGCCGTGGCGTTTGCACTCCGCGATGAAATCCGCGAGCGCCGGATTCTTCGCGGCCGCGGCCTGCGCCAACGGATGATCCGGCGCGACCCCTAAGAACTTCGCCCCAAACAACGTGTCGTGCCGCGTGGTGAAAACTTTCACCTCGCTCTCAGCCGTAGGCGCCGCACCTTCAGGCAAGGTCTTGGGATCAAGCACGAAGCGGATCAGCAGGCCTTCGCTGCGCCCGATCCAGTTGCGCTGCATCAGCCGCACCTTGTCGGGCCAGCGGTCGAGCGTATCGAGCGCGTCGAGCAGCTCCTGCGCGTACTTCGTGATCTTGAAGACCCACTGGTTCATCTCGCGCTGCTCGACCACCGCGCCGGACCGCCAGCCGCGGCCGTCGATCACCTGCTCGTTCGCCAGCACCGTCATGTCGACCGGGTCCCAGTTCACCTTGCGCTTCTCGCGCTCGGCAAGCCCGGCCTTCATGAAGTCGAGAAACATCTTCTGCTGATGCTTGTAGTAGCTCGGATCGCAGGTCGCGAATTCGCGCGACCAGTCGAGCGAGAGCCCCATCAACTGCAGCTGCGCCTTCATGGCGGCGATGTTCTGATAGGTCCAGGCGCGCGGCGGGATCTTGCGCTCCATCGCGGCGTTCTCGGCCGGCAGCCCGAACGCGTCCCAGCCCATCGGGTGCAGCACGTTGTGGCCGCGCGCGCGCATGTGGCGCGCCAGCACGTCGCCCATGGTGTAGTTGCGCACATGCCCCATGTGGATGCGCCCCGACGGATAGGGGAACATCTCCAGCACGTAGTATTTCGGGCGCGGGTCGGAGTTCTGCGTGGCGAAGATGCCGCGCTCGTCCCATACCTTCTGCCAGCGCGGCTCGGCCTCGCGGGCGTTGTAGCGGTCGGAAGTCATGCGATTCGGTGGCTCTGGGCGTGGAAACAGGCGCCGGAGTAGGAACATGGAGGGGGTTAGGGGTCAATGGGGCGCGAAAAAGGTAGAGACGCCTCGCTTGAGGCGATGGCCCGTAGGAACGGACCTTGGCTCTCGCTCTAAACCGACGCCTTCAGCCTCAAAAGATGATCATCGAGCCCGGCCTATCAGGGTCGGATAAGACGTCGCACGTCGCATCGCATCATTCGAACCGGGTTTCCATCCTATGGCTTCACATCGATGCTTCTGAACTTGCGCTTCTCGACTGGATCATGCTCGTCGCTGCAAGTGACGCCGTTGACCTTTCCGTCGTCGCTCAAAAGCTGCACCAAGTCCTGACCCGGCACCGCCATCGCGCCCTCTGGCGTTAGTCCCTTTAGATTTGGCCCTTCGACTTTCACAGGTTTGGAGCCGGGACCCGCCCACCGGAAAATCGCGAAGCCTTCTGCGCTGTCCTCAACCGGACCGGCAACAATGACATACTGCTCACCTCCGCTTCCGATGAGGTCCATGCTGCGCAGCCCCCGGCCTTCTAGATCGAGTGGTATGACGGTGCCGAAATCCGGTGGGGCTGGAGGTTCATTATCCACCACCGGTCCGGGATTTTTGAGCGGGATAACGAGCGCCATTCCGTCCCGAAGCGGCTTCCTCAGGCCGATCAGAAGACCGCCCTGCGGTGTCGCTGACAATGCTTCAATATTCATTTCATGCGGCGCGACACCGGCGGCCGTGGCGAGCGGATCGCGAAGCGTTTTGATCGGCTTCCCAACTCCCTTGAGCGTAGGCTTCCCATCCACAGACCCAATCGTCGTCGCGAAGAATACCTTACGTTTCGCCTTGTCTTCGCCACTGCTGTTGAACGAGTGCGAGCTGATCCAATAGATCCGGTCGCCGATGCGCGCCGCGCCCTCAAGATCCGATTTATCGAAGGAGGTAAAAGGCTCCATGTCGACGCCGCTGCCGAGCGGCTCGGGTTTGCCGCGTTGGTAAATCTGCAGCACGTTCGTTTCGTCGCTGGCGACGGCAAAGTGCGTGTCGTCAAGAAACGCTCCGGCGGAGGCCTCGCAAAGGCCCTTATATTCCATGGCCGAAACGTCAGACGACGCAAGGACGGCGACGAGGGTGAGCGCCAGCAGATCGCGGGTCATGATTTCACTCCTTCGATGTGGCGCGACCACCTGAACGAGCGCCACGAGACAACGCGGATTGGTGTTGAACAAGAGAGAGTCACAATCACGCTCGCAGATTGTTGCGCATGATCGCGAACACGCGGCTTTCGTCCATGAGGAAGCCGTTGGCCGTCAGCCGGTAGGTTTTCATGCTGACGCTCCCGCCGTGGCCGAGCTCCTGTCCGGTATTGCCGCCGATCGTGCGGACTGATGCCTCGTTCACCTGAACCACGACATCGCAATGGCCAAAGAAATCGTCGTGATCTTCGGCGTAGTCGTAATCGATCAGGATAGGGTTGCCATGCGCATCATTAGTCGGGCGCCATTGGCACACGATATCGCCGAGTGCGGGACGATGCTCATTGAGACGGAAACCCCAGAACGGTCCCTCGATCGAAAGCTCCCGCCTGCGAACGGCCTGGTGGACATACTCGGCGTGAAGCTGCGAAAACAGAAAATTCTGGTATCCGGCTTTCTTTACGATCCACGAAATAAATGCGGCAGACCAGGGGTGTTGGCTGTCCGTGCCGTCGCGGTCTAGGATATCAAGCTCGCGCCACATCTCGCCGACATAGTCGGAGTAGGGCTGGGAGGCTTCAGCGCCGCGGCCTCGCTGGAACCGGAACCACTCAGTGTGAGCCGCCTTCAGCAGATTTTCGACGGAAGCGCTCTCGGGCGGACGGATGTATTTCGCAAAAACATGTCCCTCATGGATCCTGTCATCGATTTCGGCTGAGACTTTCTTCCAACCCGGGACGTTTGAATCGCCGAGTACGCCGAGTTTTTGTCCAATATCGAGCGCGACGATGACCGTGGATGGGTCGTCGCCCGGCGCCGTTCGCAGATTGAGCGCGTCGACGCGCGCATAGGCAGTTTGACCGGTTGAGAGGGCAGCAGCCAGCGCCGAGGCCGCCTGAGGCGCCGGAGCGTCGCCTCCCAGCCGCGATCCGAATTTCGCCGCAGCAATCTTGGCGGCCATGTCATCGGACATCGCCTTGTTGCCGGCGAAGTGCCACCAGTTCAAGCCGGCGATTTCATCGTAACGGTCGAATCCGTCGATGAACTCCTGAAGTTTCCGCTCGGCCAGTGCTTGGGTCCATCCCGCGGACTCTCCCCAATAGACCTGTCCGGTGATGACGAGCGGTTTTGACACGACGTGCTTCCACACGTCGATGCACAGATTTGTGTAGGCGGCCGCATTGTTCAGAGCATATGGACCATGCGCGCCGGGCTGGTTGAGCATGCCCTGGTTAGGAAATTTGAACCAGTAGACCTGTGGCGCGAAGGCGTCGACGTAGGGATCGGCCGCCGCCATGAGTTGGGGTTCATGATAAGGGAGAAAGCCGAATGTCGAGACGAGAAACGGCTTGTTTCCGACGAGTTGACGGACCTTGGCGCAAAACTGGTTGATCCGTGCCGTGGTCCAGTTCGCGCCGGATACTCCGTGCTCGATATCGGCGACGTATCCATCAAGGGAGTACTCCGACAGGGTACTCTCAACGTTGTCGATATCCTTCTGGACCGAATTCCCGTCACACCATCCCCAAGCAAAAACCTTTATGCCTCGTGCCTTCAGTGCGGCTGCGAGTGCCTTATTTTCTTCGGTGCGCCACAACCCATCCTTGCTGTGCGTTCGTATCCACGCATGGCTCATATCCAGGTCGGCAATCGCCTTTGCGGCGCCATCCCAACTGCCATGCTTCGACTTCGCCTCTCGCGGATCATAAACGAAGACGCCGTGTCCTAACATCGCGCTGGCTCCTGTATGCTTAGCGTCTCACGCTAGCCATCGACCATAGCGCGAGGTAAAACACCCAGGCGTGAGTTCAACGTGAAATCGTATGAGGAAGTGCCTCGCCGTTCTCCCAGCAAGGGGAGTTTGGCCCCCCGGACGCATCCGACCCGCCGCAGCCGGCAGCACCGACCCGGCGTGAAGGTTCCGATTGTGCTGGAGCAGATCAGCGTGCCGTAAGAGCCGTAAGAGAAGAGGCGCATCTTGTCGGTTGGACGCGGACAGCGGCCGGAAATTCGTGGCTAGCCCATCCGATACCCACTCACCTCCATCCCCCGCCACGCCTCCAACGCCCCGTCCCTCGCCCTCAACACCTCCACCTTGAGCGGATAGCACTTCGCGGCGTCGCTCGAATGCGTGGCGCTGCAGTCGCCGCCGGGGCAGGCCGATAGCGCGCCCAAGAGATCGATCTCGGCGAAGAACTCGATGAAGTCGCCCGGCCGCACCGGGCTCGCCTTCATGAAATACTGGTGCGTGTCGGCTGTGAAGCCGGTGCACATGAAGACGTTGAGCACGTCGTGCACGTGGCGCTCGGCCTCGGCGAGCGGCAGGCCGGTGTGGCGGACAAGCGCGCGCGTCAGGTTCGAGTGGCAGCAGTGATGATACTCAGGTCCGCCGAGCAGGAGCTGCGTGTAGGGATCGCAGCGCGTGCCGATGACGTCGTGAATGCCGCCGCCGTCCGCGTCGAAGCCGTACCAGTCGAGCGTGTCGTGCGTGATCGTCGCGAGCGGCCGCAGATACGGCAGCGTACTCCACAGCCGGTCGCCGGTCGTCACATGGGTCGCGTGCAGCGCGCGCGTCTTGCCGGAGAAGAAGCGTTCGCCAAGGTCGTGCGCGTTCCACAGGTTGAGATCGCCGACCTGCGGCCCCTCGATGCTGACAATGCGGAACAGATGGCCGGCCGGCACGGTGAACGTGCGCGCGTCGCGCGGCGGCACGATCGTTTCGGAAACGAGTGTGAGATCGCGCCTGACGTTGTCGTAGAACGCGCGATCGTAGGGCGGGAGCTTATCGACGGTGTAGACGACGACCGGCGGCGCGGCCTGGCGTTGTGCGGCGTCGGCGGGGGATTTGTTTTGCGGTGTTCGCATCGCTAACTCTCTCAATCCGTCATGGCACGACGGGGTCACACATCCCGCTTGTCCTTGATCTTCGCGATGCGCTCGGCGTCGGCGCGCGACAGATAGCGCCCGCGCTCCAGAATCTCCAAAGTGTATTCGTCGTACGTGAGCCCCAGCGCCTCGGCCTTCTCCAGCCGGAACAGCGCCATGTCGCGCGACTTCGGCTTCCATGCGGCGCGGTGCGCATTCTTCCAGCTGTAATAGACATAGATGTCGCCATCGCCCCACTCGGGCCCTTCGTCGTCATCGAGCGGCGGGCCATTGTTGTGATTGGATGCGGGACTGTTCATCGCCGTACCAACACGACCAGATAGCGGCACGGCACGCCGCCATCGTTGCGATAGGTGCAATCCGCCGGCGGGCCGAACTCGAAACTGTCGCCGGGGCCAAGATCGTGCGTCACGTCGCCCTCGACGAAGGTGAGCCGCCCGGCCAGCACCCAGATCACGTGCGACATCTGGCGGTAGGACGCCGCCGGGAACGACACCGAGGCGCCCGGCGGCAGATCGACTTGCGTGAGCTCGATCGGTGACGTCGTCGAGGCGTGGACCTGGCGGCGGATGTAGCCGGTGGCGGGATCGCGCCACAGCGGCTGATCGGTGGCGCGCCCCGGGCCGCGCGGCGCGTCGCCGTCTGCCAGCAGCGCCGACAGCGTCAGCCCATAGGCGCCCGAGAGGCGGCCGAGCAGCGCCGCGGTGGGGCTCGCCTCGGCGCGCTCGATCTTGGAGATCATCGCCTTGGAGACGGAGGCGCGCTCGGCGAGGTCGTCGAGCGACCAGCGCCGCGCCGTCCGCTCGCCGCGGATGCGGGCCGCGATCTTCAGCGTAATGTCGTCCAGTATAGTGGACATCAGTCCACTATAGCAGATATCGTGTTAATTCCAATACGCCGGGTAGCCCGAATTCCTCCCCTCGGCCTCCAGCAGCCGCAGCATGGCGGGCCATTCCAGCACGCCGTAAGGGCGCCGGGTGCCGGGCTGATAGAGGTGCGCGGTGTGCGCCAGCACGTTCTCGCCCGGCATCGTCAGCTCGGTGCGCGCCGCCATGGCGTCGACCTGTCCGCGGCAGGACATCTCAAGCTGATACATCGTGTTGAACGCCTGCTGGATCGTCGCCCCGCAGGTGAGCAGGCCGTGATTGCGCAGGATCATGGCGTCATGCGCGCCCAGGTCCACAACAAGGCGCTCGCGCTCGTCGAGATCGACCGCCGGGCCTTCGTAGTCGTGATAGCCGATGTGGCCGACGAAGCGGATCGAGGTTTGCGACAGCGGCAAGAGCCCGCATTGCATGGCAGCCACCGCCATGCCGGCGCGGGTGTGCGTGTGGATGATGCAGGCGACGTCGGGGCGCGCCTTGTGGATCGCGCCGTGGATCACGTAGCCGGATTTGTTGATCGCGTAGTCGGTGTCGGGCTTGGCAATGATATTGCCCTCGACGTCGATCTTCACCAGGCTCGATGCGGTGATCTCCCGGTACAGCAGCCCGTAGAGATTGATCAGCAGGTGGTCGGTGCCGGGCACCCGTGCCGTGATGTGATTGTAGATCAGGTCGGTCATCCCGTAGCAGTCCATCAGGCGGTAGCACGCCGCGAGATCGACGCGCGCCTGCCATTCGGCCGGGCTCACGGCGCCACGCACGGATTTGAAGTCGGTCGAATAGTTCATTTCCGCTTTCTCCCTGCGGCCGAACCTAACCCGGATTTCGCTGGCGCTCCATCCGGGGTAAGCTCTCCGGCCTCATCCTGAGGAGGGCGCGAAGCGCCCGTCTCGAAGGATGGCACATATGGCCATGGTTCGAGACGCGCGGCTGCGCCGCGCTCCTCACCATGAGGACGGAGATGCCATGCGCCGCCGCGAGTTCTGCTTCGGTCTCCTCGCCATGCCGGCGCTCGCGCGCTCGGCGTTCGCCCAGGAGGTCTCGAGCATCACGCTGATCAAGCAGCATGGGCTGCCCTACCTGCCGATGATGCTGATGGAGGAATTCCGCCTGGTCGAGAAGCACGCCGGCAAGCTCGGCATCGCCAATCTCAAGACCGATTACCGCACGCTCGGCGGCACGCAGTCGCTGATCGATGCGCTCATTGCCGGGCAGATGCATTTCGGCATCGCGGGCGTGCCGGGCTTGGCGACATTGTGGGACAAGACCGTCGGCACGCCGAACGAAGTGCGCGGGCTCTGCGCCGCGCAGGCAATGCCGTTCCTGCTCGTCACCAGCAGGCCCCATATCAAGTCGATCAAGGATTTCAAGGAAGGCGACAAGATCGCGGTGCCGGGCATCAAGAACTCCAACCAGGCGATCTGCCTGCAGATGGCGGCCGCAAAGGAGTGGGGGCAGGAGAACTACGCGCGGCTCGATCCGTTCACCATTACGCTGCCGCACCCGGATGCCGCGATCGCGATCATCTCGAAGTCGAGCGAGCTGACCGCGCACTACGGCGTCTCGCCGTTCCAGAACTACGAGGTCGCGGCGCCGGGCACGCATGTCGTGCTGAAATCCTACGACACGCTCGGCGGGCCGACGACCAACGGCGTCGTGTTCATGGCGAAGAAATTCCGTGACGCGAATCCGAAGGTAACGGGCGCGGTGTATGCGGCGTTCGAGGAGGTTTCCGAATTCATCAGACGAGAACCGCGGCAAAGCGCCGAGGTCTACATCCGCATGACGAACGAGAAGCGCTCAAATGCCGACGAGATGGCGACGATGATCTTCGATCCCGACAACGTGTGGGCCACGACCCCGCTCAACGCGATGCGCTATGTGGAGTTCATGAACAAAGTCGGCACGGTGAAGAAGGTGCCCGGCGACTGGCGCGATCTGTTCATGCCGGAGTCGCATGGGCTGGCGGGAAGTTAATGGCGCAATATCGGCTGTATTGCACGAAAGGCTCGGGCAACTCGTTCAAGGTCGCGCTCTATCTCAATTGCGCGGGCCTCGACTGGGAGCCGGTCGGCGTCAAACTCGCCGACGGGCAAACGCGCGACGTGGAGTGGCGGGCCGCGATGAATCCGATGGGCGAAGTCCCGGTGCTCGAGACCGCGGGCAAGCGCCTGACGCAATCCGGCGCGATCCTGCTGTGGCTCGCCGAAACCCACGGCCGGTTTGCATTCGATCCGGATCAGCGTTTCGAGGCGATGCGCTGGCTGTTCTTCGACAATCATAAATTCACGCACAACTATGCAATGTACCGAAACCAACGTTGCTTCACGCCACAGCCGGTGCACGAGTCGGTGCTGACGTTCCTCCGCGCGCGGGCGGAGGCGAGCTTCGCGGTGGCGGAGAAGCATCTTTCGGATCGCTGTTTCATTCTTGGCGATACACTCACCATCGTGGACCTCTCCATGGCGGGTTACGTCTACTATCCGCCGGAAGAGACGGGTTTCGATATCGCGGCAGATTATCCGGCGATCGATGCCTGGCGAAAGCGCATCGCAGCCCTGCCCGGCTGGAAGCTGCCGTACGAGATGATGCCGATCGGAGGCTCTCCGCCGATGCGCAAAGTCTAGCGCTACGCCGCCGCCAGCCGTCCGCTCATCCCGGTGCGGCTGCGGATCAACAGCCAGCCGATGATCGCGATGTTGAGCAGGTTCCACAGGAAGCCGTTGGCGAAGGCGGCGCGGTACGAGCCGGTGAGGTCGAAGATCGCGCCCGACATCCAGCCGCCGAGCGCCATGCCGAACAACGCGAACATCAGCGCGACGCCGGTGCGCACACCCGCATCCTTCGGCGGGAAATACTCGCGCACGATGACGGCGTACATCGGAATAATGCCGCCCTGGAACAGGCCGAACAGCGCCGAGACGACGTAGAGCGAGGTCAGGCCGTTGAAGCCGAGATAGAGCAGCAGCGCGAAAGCCTGCAGGCCCGAGCCGATCAGCAGCGCGGCGAGCCCGCCGATCTTGTCGGCGATGCTGCCCGACACGACGCGCGCGATCAGCCCAAGCGCGAGCATCAGCGACAGCATCTCGGCGCCGCGCGCGACGCCATAGCCGAGGTCCGAGCAGTAGGCGACGATGTGCACCTGCGGCATCGCCATCGCGACGCAGCAACTGATGCCTGCCACCGCGAGCAGCGCCTGCAAGGTGTTCGGCTTCAGTCCGAGCGTGCCGCGCGCACTGCCGGCGCCGCTGACATCCACATGCTCGACCGGCGAGGGCCGCCGCAACATCAGCGCGAGCGGGATCATTGTGACGAGGCAGAACACCGCGATGCCGATGTGTGCCGCGCGCCATCCATCGGCGATGATGAAATGCTGCACGATCGGCGGCCAGATGGCGCCGGCCGCATAGTTGCCGCATGACGCAATCCCGATCGCGATGCCGCGCCGCTTGCGAAACCAGTGCGACATGTCCGAGACGATCGGCCCGAAGGTGCCCGAACAGCCGACGCCAATGACCACATGCGCCGCGGAGAGAACCCAGATGTTCGGCGCATAGCCGGCGCCGAGGAATCCGAGCGCCGTCAGCAGCGTTCCGGCAATCGCCGGAACCACGATGCCGAAGCGGTCGGCGAGCCGTCCCATCGCGACGCCGCCGAAGGCGAAACCGATCATCGCCATCGTGTAGGGAAGCGATGCGAGATTGCGCAGGATGCCGAAGTCCGCCTGCACCGGCGGCAGCGCGACCACGTACGACCACATGCCGACGCTGCCGATGGTGCCGAGCACCAGCGCGACAAACAGGCGGATCCACGCATAAGTGGAATCGACCCCGCTCATGTCGGTGCGGGCGGCGAATGCGGCTGTCACGGCGTTTCCCGGTTCAAGTTGCCAATCGTGGTAGCACCCGCACGGCGTGGAGGGAACGCATGGCGGCGAAAGGGTGATATGATCTTGGGTGATGAATACGATGACTTCTGAACTGACGAATCCTGCGGAATCGCTCGCCCGCGTCCGGGGCGAGATCGCGGCCGCATGCGACGAGGCGAAGCGCGATCCGGCCTCGGTGACGCTGATCGCGGTGTCGAAGACTTTTCCCGCGGATGCCATCGAGCCGGTGATCGCGGCGGGCCAGCGTGTGTTCGGCGAGAACCGCGTGCAGGAGGCGAAGGCGAAATGGCCGGCGCTGCGCGAGGCGCATCCGGGGCTCGAACTGCACCTGATCGGCCCCCTGCAATCCAACAAGGCGAGGGAAGCGGTGGCGCTGTTCGACGCGATCCACTCGGTCGACCGCGCGAGCACGGCCGAGGCGTTGGCGAAGGAGATCGCCCGGCTGGGGCGCCGCCCGCAGCTGTTCGTGCAGATCAATACCGGCGCGGAACCGCAGAAGGCGGGGGTGCTGCCCGAGGAAGCCGACGCGTTCATCACGATGTGCCGCGAAACCCACGGCCTGGAGATCGTCGGCTTGATGTGCATTCCGCCGTTGGAAGAAGCGCCGGCGCCGCATTTCGCGCTCACCGCCAAGATCGCGGCGCGCAACGGCCTGACGCTGCTGTCGATGGGGATGAGCGCGGATTTTGCGACCGCGGTCGCGTTCGGCGCGACGCACGTGCGGGTCGGGACGGCGATTTTCGGCGGCAGGACCGCGCACGGACCGTCCGGACAAAAGAAAAGCCCCGACGCGGGGCTGGGGGGCTGAGAGCGTCGGGGCCTTTTGTGCCCGGCCTCCTCGGCTGCGCACAAAAACTTAAAGTCCAAACGCCCAAGACCGCCGGTCGTTCCGCCGAGACGTAAAAATTTTCGCTGCCGGCCAACTTTTTTATATCGCATTGAAAAAGCGAGGGAATTCGCGCCTAGCGGATGACAATCCGCGTCCCTCGGTCGATTTTTTTCAGCAGATGGCGCAACCGGGCCTTGGGCATCGCCACGCAGCCGGCGGTCGGCGCCAGACCGGGCCTTGCCACATGGACGAACACCGCGCTGCCCCGCCCGGCCACCCGCGGGCGTGCGTTATGGTCGATTTCGATAATGAAATCATAGAGATGATCCTCGCGCCGCAGCCGGTCTCCGGGCTCTCCGGCCGCCATCCGGATCGCCCGGTTATAGCGGCGGTCCGCCGGGTCCTCGCACCAGGCGTCATTGGCGCCGATCCGCCGGACCGGCAGCCCGGTCGCCGGGCGTGGGTTCCGGTCGGCGCGCCACCATAGACGCACGGCCCGGAACGTTCCGCGCGGGGTTCCGCCATCGCCCTCCCGCTTGTTCGCCAAAATGCCGCCCCGGCCAAGCGCCACCGGCCACGCGAGCGGGCCGACGGTCAGCCATCCGCGCGTGCGCGAGCCGGGAGCGGCCCGCACATGGAGCGTTTTCAAGGTCGAACGGTGCATCCCCACAAGCTCGTCACGCGTCATCACGATGCCATTTGCGAGTGGAATCAACAGCTGTAGGCGCTTGCGCTTTCTCCCCCGAATGTTCTACTTCGCGCAACTGGGGAACTGGCCCCGGGAGGCAGGCATGTCCAACGCCCGCAAGATCCTCATCGTCGACGACGACACCGAACTGCGCGAGGCCTTGGTCGAGCAGCTCGCGCTGCACGAGGAATTCGAGGCGACGTCGGTCGACAGCGGCACCAAGGGCGTGCAGGCGGCGCGCAACGGCCACATCGATCTGGTGATCATGGACGTCGGCCTGCCCGACGTGGACGGGCGCGAGGCGGTGCGCATCCTGCGCAAGAACGGCTTCAAGGCGCCGATCATCATGCTGACCGGCCACGACACCGATTCCGACACGATCCTGGGTCTGGAATCCGGCGCCAACGACTACATCACCAAGCCGTTCCGCTTCGCGGTGCTGCTCGCGCGCATCCGCGCGCAGCTGCGCCAGCACGAGGCGAGCGAGGACGCGGTGTTCACCATCGGGCCATACACGTTCCGGCCGAGCTCCAAGCTGCTGCTCAATCCGAAGGGCAGCAAGGTCCGCCTCACCGAGAAGGAAACCGCGATCCTGCGCTATCTCTATCGCGCCGGACAGCGGCCGGTGTCGCGCGAGGTGCTGCTGCAGGAGGTGTGGGGCTACAACTCCGGCGTCACCACGCACACGCTGGAGACGCACATCTACCGGCTGCGGCAGAAGGTCGAGAACGATGCTTCTGCGCCCGCGATCCTGGTGACCGAGGGCGGCGGCTACAAGCTGATGCCATGAGCATCGAGGACGACATCGCGTTCCTGGAGCGCGTTCCGGCGCTTGCGTTTCTCGGCCGCGATGCATTGCGCATCCTCGCGATCGGCTCGGAGAGCCGTTACATCCACCAGGGCATTTCGCTGTTCGGCGAGGGCGAGGATGCCGACAGCGCCTATGTGGTGCAGGAAGGCTCGTTCGATCTCGTCTCGGAGAAGAACGCGATCGCGGCGAGCGTCGCCGGCCCGGGTACGCTGCTCGGCGAGGTTGCGCTGCTG
>JAXDNY010000054.1:0-31746 GCA_034669145.1 Hyphomicrobiales bacterium | reverse complement strand
CCGTCGACCGCGTCATGGCCGAGGCCGTGCGCGACACGGTCGAGATTGGAGAACCGGTCCTCCACCAAGGTGAGCCGGCCTTGCGCCAGTTCGACCAGTCCGTAGCCCTCGGCCACCGCATTGCGGTCGCGGTCGATGCCGATGACGCGCGTGCCGCTCACATCCAGGATGCCGCGCGTGTGCCCGCCGGCGCCGAACGTGCCGTCGAGATAAATGCCGCCGTCGTGCGGCGCCAGATGCTCCATCACCTGGCGGGCAAGCACGGGAACGTGACGGGCCAGTCCGCCAGCGGCAGAGTTGCTGCCGCTGCCCATCATCATTCCCGTGCTTTTTGCGCTTCGTGCGCCGCCACCCGGGAGCCCAGTTGCTTCTTCAACGCGCGCACCGTCCCGGTGGCCTCCGCGAGCTGCGCGCGGAAGCGTCCGGGCTCCCAGATCTGAAACTTGTGGCCGAGGCCGACGAACGCAATCGCCTCGGTGATTCCCGCATGGCTCTTGAGCGCCTCGGAGAGGATCACCCTCCCCTCGCCGTCGAGCTTGACCGTCTCGCTCGTGCCGTAGAGCGAGAGCGTGAAGGCGTCGCGCTCGTCCGAATAGGGCGGATAGCTCGCGATCAGCGCTTCGATCTCGGCGAGCAGCGCGTTGCCGCCGGCATCCACCGCCGGCTGGTCCAGCGCCGGGTAGCAATAGAGGCCATCGTGGCCGTCGCGCGCGAGCACCGCGCGATAGGACGCCGGGATCGAGACGCGTCCCTTCGCGTCCAGGCCCAGCGTGAAATTGGAGACGAAACGGTCCATGCCCGGCGAAATTCCCCTTTCCGCCAAGGGACTTGGCGGAAAACTCCCGGTGCGCCGCGGCTGGCGGGCGCGCGCTGGCGCTGCTCCTGCCTCCAGCCTCGGCTACGACTGGGAATTTTTGGGATATCATGGGACCTTATGGTCGTCAATCAAGCGAGCGCCCACGCGCACCGTTTCCCGCGGCGCACGCCCTCGGCTTGATTAACGGACGATAAACTTAAGGAATGGTTGCCAAATCGTGCCTCGACTTCGGGTGGACGCACGTCTGGGAGGCTGTTTTCTGCTACCCTGCGGGCGGAGAGACCTTGATGAGCGCCCCCGCTGCCCGCCCGACCACAGGACTGCGCGACGATCCGAAGCTCGCCCGCATTGCAGACGCGCTGCGTGAGACGTTCGGCGCACGGCTGGTGTCCGCGCTGCTGTTCGGTTCACGCGCCCGCGGCGATCACAAGCGCGATTCGGATTACGACGTCGCAGTGTTCCTCGATGGTTACGAGCCGACACGCGACCACGACATCCTCGACACGGTGCGCGGAAGGCTCGGCGAGAGTGTCTACACGCTCCAGTTCTGGCCTTTGGCCAAGGATGGGCTCGCCGCACGCAATACCTTGATGTTCAACATCCGCAATGAAGGTGTGCCGCTGCCCGGCCTAGCTTGGCCGCCGGTGATCGCACCCCCGATTGTGCCCGACGAGGGACCAATGAAGCCGGAAACACGCCAACTGCTTACCAAAGCTGACCTCGGATTGGAAAAGGCAGCCACAATCCTGCGCGCGGGCGTTGCCGACTCCGCGGGGAGAGAAGCCTATATCGCTGCGCTATATGCGGCGCGCGCCCTGATATTCGAGGAGCGCAACGTCGCGCCGAAAACGCACGACGGCTCAAAAACACTCTTCAACGATATCGCGGTGCGCACGCATCGCCTGCCTGAGCACCTTAATACGGTTCTGACGGATGGGTACGATATCAAGTTCATCGTCGATTACAGCGCAGACATTATCGAGCCGAAAGACCCGGTGGCCTACGTCGGCCGCGCTGTCGAGTTCGTCGCCGCCGTGAAGCGGCTGATCGACACGAAAGCCTGACGCAGCCACCATTGCACCGCACACCAAGTTCGATCAGTTATTTCGCGACTCGCGGAACCTCGCGGAACACCAGCGCAATTTGCGCGTTCTCATTACTGAAGGCCGGCGCTGTGCCGGCGTTCCCAATTTCTTTTGGAACACCCCCTAGGAGGCAGACATGCTCAGCAAAATCATGGCCGCTGCGGCCGTGAGTGCCTTGGCGTTGACCAGCGCGATGGCGCAGACAACGTCACCGTCAAGTTCGTCCCCGCCGGCCGCCGCTGTTCCGGCGACGCCCGCTCCGAGCGCCAGCGCCAGCACGTCGGGCAAGGCAAACTTCGTGACCACGCAGACGCCCGATCAGTGGCTTGCGTCGAAGTTCAAGGGCACCGACGTGATCGGCGCCGATGACAAGAAGATCGGCGATGTCAGCGACATCCTGTTCGACAAGGACAAGAAGATTCTTGCCTACATCGTTGGCGTGGGCGGCTTCCTCGGGATCGGCGCGAAGGACGTCGCGCTTGACCCGGCATCGTTCCAGGCCGTCCCCGGCAAGGATGCGACGGACTTCAAGCTTCGCCTGTCGATGACCAAGGACGAGCTGAAAGCCGCCCCGGCGTTCGAGCCGTATCATGCGCCGCGCCCGGTGAGCAGCAGCAACCAGCCAGCGACTCGTCCGATGGGTACGCCGGCTCCGGCGACCCCGCCGGCCCCGAAGCAGTAAAGATAGGCTGACGCCGCGTATTCCCCCGTCCGCGGCGACGGTCACTCAGGCGGCCCTGATTTCGGTCAGGGCCGCCTTCCTTTGTGCGCCTCGCACCGCTTCGCGCATTCGACTATCCTTCGGCGCTGGTCTTAAAACGGGGGGGAGGACAGTCGTGCCGTTGGATCAAGCCGCAAGCCGCCGCCAATTCCTGCAATACCTGTCCGCCAGTCCGCTGCTCACGGGCGCGTGGCCCGCATTCGCCGAAGGCCCGGCCGCAGGCGTGAAGCTCCCCGACCCGATCATGTGGGCGCCGCTGCGCACCGACACTCTCATCACGAGCCCGAAGGACGCGATCAACGTGTTCGACTTCGAGCCGGTCGCGCGCGTCAATATTCCGCCGGCTCATTTCGGCTACATGGCCTCCGGCATCGACGATGAAGTCACGCTGCGCGCCAATCGCGAGGGATTTCTCAAATTCCAGCTGCGGCCGCGCCGCCTTGTCGATGTCAGCAGGGTCGACATGACCACCGACATTCTCGGCGTGAAATACGACTCGCCGATCGTCATCGCCCCGGTCGGCGGCAACCAATCCTTTCATTCCGACGGCGAAATCGGCGTCGCAAAAGCCGCGAAGGCCGGCAACCATCTGCAAATTCTTTCGACCGCCACCAACACCGGCGTCGAGGAGGTCACGGCCGCACGCGGCGCGCCGCTCTGGTACCAGCTTTACGCCACCAACAAATGGGAGGTCGCCAAAGCGATGGTGCAGCGCGCGGAGAACGCCGGCTGCCTCGCGGTTGCCGTGACGGTCGACCGCTCCGGCGGGCGCAATCAGGAAACGCTATTCCGCCTGATCCCGACCGACACGCGCGACTGCAACGGCTGCCACGAGCGCGGCAGCCTCGCGACCAACTTGAAGCGCCGCGCGATGTACAAGGATCTCGACATTTCGGGACTGACGCACACCCAGTCGTCGAACATGACCTGGGATTTTTTGAAGCGCCTGCGCGACAGCACAAAAATGAAAATCGTGCTCAAGGGCATCCTGGCGCACGAGGACGCAGTGCTCGCCGCCGACGCCGGCATCGACGCCATCATCGTGTCGAACCATGGCGCGCGCAGCGAGGATTCGGGCCGCTCGACCGTCGACGCGCTGCCCGAAATCGTCGAAGCCGTGCGCGGCCGCATGCCCATCCTGGTCGACTCCGGCTTCCGCCGCGGTACCGACATCGTCAAGGCGCTGTGCCTGGGCGCGAGCGCGGTCTGCATCGGGCGCCCCTATATCTGGGGCCTCGGCGCCTTCGGCCAGCCGGGCGTCGAGCGTGTGCTGGAGTTGTTGCGCGTCGAGCTCTACGGCGCCATGCAGCAGGTCGGCGCGCCGACCATCCGGCATCTCGTGCCCGGCATGGTCCGCCGCACCACGTGACCCTCGGAAATGACAATGCCGTGCTGATTGCCCTCTTCACCGATATCCACGGCAATCGCGAGGCGTTCGAAGCCTGTCTGGCGCACGCCAAGCGCCATCCTATCGACCGTTACGTCTTCCTCGGCGACTTCGTCGGCTACGGCGCCGATCCGGGCTTCGTCGTCGATACGGTGAAGGATTTCGCCGCGCGCGGCGCCCTCGCGCTGCTCGGCAATCACGACTCGGCCGCGATCGGCATGCCGGAGCGGATGAACGATGAGGCGACGCTGGCGATCCAATGGACGCGCCGGCAGCTCAAGGCGGATCAGCTCGAATTCCTCGCCAGCCTGCCGCTTGAGGCCGAGGACGGCGACCGGCTCTACGTGCACGCCAGCGCGGCCGAGCCCGCCGGGTGGGACTATGTATTGGACGAGCGCGCCGCGGGGCGCAGCCTGCGGGCAACCGATGCGGCGCTGACATTCTGCGGGCACGTGCACGTGCCGGCGCTGTTTCACATGACGGCCGCCGGAACGATCGCCGGCTTCGATCCGGACGCGGACGTCGCGATGCCGCTCAACGCGCAGCGGCGCTGGCTCGCGGTGATCGGGGCGGTCGGTCAGCCGCGCGACCGCAATCCCGCCGCCTGCTATGCGCTCTACGACGAGGCCCCGCGCATGCTCACCTATGTGCGCGTGCCGTACGATGTGGATACCGCCGCGCGAAAAATCCGCGACGCCGGCCTGCCGCCGTTCCTCGCCGCGCGGCTGGCGGTGGGGCGATGAGGACCGCCTGTATCCGATCAGATCAATCCGGATATTCGTCCGAACCCTGCACCCAGATGAACGATTGGAGGTCGATCATGTCGCGCGGGCCCAGACCGCACATGTCGCGCTCAATTGTATTCGCGAAATCGAGCAGGCTCCGGTACGTCTCCCACGAGGGCTGCGAGCGATAAACGAAATCAAATCCATAGGCCTCGGCGGCGCGGCGCGTCACGGTAGGCTTGAGATACATGTGAACGCGCGGCTGCGCGATAAATCCCATTACCGTCAGCACTGGCCAGGTCAAAACGCGCGTTTGACGCCGCGGCAACTCCGCAACTACGTCGCGCCAGCGGTTGAACCGCGTTTCGATAGTGCCGAGCCCATGAAGGAAATCGTATAGCCCTTGCGCGAACGCTTCCGCGCCAGCGCGCGATTTCACGGCGTCGCGTAGCGCCATTTTCTCGAACGAGAACAACAAATTAGTGCGTGACTCGATCGAAATGGCGCGCAACGCGATGTCCTGATAGTGGCACGCGTCAAGCGAACTACGGAAGGCGCGCCGGTTGAGCACTTCCTCCCAACGCAGGTGCGCATTCCATTTGTAGGCGCGCTCTGAGCCAACGTAATCCGGGTCGCCAAATCCTCCCGGAAAATATTCGAGGAATTTCGCGCGGCATTGTCGGGCACCGGGCGATAGCCCGGTTTGTTGCCTCCGGGATGAGGGGGTCCGATGTCGGCCCGCCGACCGCGTGCGCTCTTGCGATTTTGCCGATTGAGCCATGGCGGATAACCGCCGCAGCCCCTCCCAAGTTCCGATTGCCCGAAAACAAGAGGGGCCACCCTTTCGGGTGACCCCACATTGCCTAGCCGAGAATCGGCTGTCTGGCTGAATCCGCAGGCGCTGCTCAGGAGCAATCCACTCCGGACGAGGCTTCGATCCAGCTTGCCGTGATCGGCGAATGACAATGAGACACTGGATCACCTCCTTTCAGTTGGTTGACGACGAGTCAAAGCTAGGGGGCGTTTGCTGATTTGGCAAGTTACGCCCGCGTAAGCTCGTTCCCGATCAGTTCCAGCACCGCCTCCGCGGTTTCGCGCGGGGCTTCCTGCGGCACGTTGTGACCGGCGCGCGGGATCGTGCGCCGCCGGTAGGGGCCGGTGAAATGTTTCGCGTGGGCGGCGGATGCCTCCGGCGCCGTGGTGCCGGCGGCCTCGCCCTGCAGCACGATCGCCGGGACGCGGATCGGCGGCTGCGCGGCGAGCTTCTGCTCAATGGACGCCAGCGCCGGATCGCCCGGCGCATAGCCGTAGCGCACGCGATACGAATGGATCACGACCTCGACGAAATCCGGATTGTCGAAAGAGGCCGCGGTCGCGTCGAATGTCGCGTCGTCGAACGACCAGTGCGGCGACCAGAGTTTCCATAACAGCCTTGCGATGCCGCGCCGGTTCGCCGTCAGCCCTGCCTCCCCGCGCGGCGTGCAGAAATAATACTGATACCAGTAGCGGTGCTCCTGCTCGGCATCGGCCGGCTTCACCGAGCCCGCGACGTCGTGCATGTTGTAGCCGCCGCAGGTCACAAGCCCGCGCACGCGCTCCGGCCAGAGCGCCGCCACGATGCAGGCCGCGCGTCCGCCCCAGTCGTACCCTGCGAGCACCGCGCGCTCGATCGTCAGCGCGTCCATCAGGTCCTTCAGGTCGTTGCCGAGCGCCGCCTGCTCGCCCGAACGCATCGTGCCGGCCGACAGGAATCGGGTCGGCCCGTAGCCGCGCAGATACGGCACGATCGTGCGGCACCCTTGCGCGGTAAGCTGCGGCACGACCTCGTCGTAGGCGCGCGGGTCGTAGGGAAAGCCGTGCATGAGGAGCACCGGCGCGCCGTCCGCCGGGCCGCTCTCCTCGTAGGCGATGTCGAGCGCGGACGTTCGGGCGTGTTTGATCGCGGGCATGATTTTCTCCAAACGAGCGTCTATTGTCTCACCCGCAACGCGCCGGGAGAACAGGAATGTCGACACCGCGGCTGAAGCACTTCGGCTGGGGCCGCGAGGGCGAGGGCCTGTCCGCGGAGGAAGAAGCCTTCGTGCTCGCGCGTGCGGAGGCGCGGTTCGGGACAGCATTGAAAGAAAGCGCGACCGCGCCGCCGCTCGACGAGATCAAGCTCGAGGCGCCGCACGTCACCGCGCCGGCTTCGCTGCCCTTTGCCACCAGCGAGCACTACGACCGCGCCGCGCACACGTTTGGCAAATCCTATCCCGACCTCGCGCGCGGGCTCGCGCGCGACTACGCGAGCGCGCCCGATGTCGTCGCCTATCCGCGCAACGAGGCCGAAGTTGCCGCTGTGCTCGACTGGGCCGGCGGTGCCGATGCGACGGTCACGCCGTTCGGCGGCGGATCGAGCGTGTGCGGCGGCGTCGAGCCGAAGCGCAACGGCCACAAGGGCGCCGTCACCATCGACCTGCGCGCAATGGGAAAGGTGAAAGAAGTCGACAAGACGTCGCGCGCCGCGCTGATCGAGGGCGGCACCTACGGCCCGGCGCTCGAAGCGCAATTGAAGCCGCACGGCCTCACGCTGCGCCATTTTCCGCAGAGCTTCGAGTACTCCACGCTCGGCGGCTGGATTGCGACGCGTGGCGGCGGCCACTTCGCAACGCTCTACACTCACATCGACGATTTCGTCGAAGCGCTGCGCACCGTCACGCCGAAGGGCACGCTGGAAAGCCGCCGCCTGCCCGGCTCAGGAGCTGGCCCGAGCCCGGACCGCATGATGATCGGCTCGGAGGGCATTTTCGGCATCATCACGCAGGCCTGGATGCGGCTGCAGAACCGCCCGACCTACCGTGCAGGCGGCGCGGTGCGCTTCAAGGACTTCTTCACTGCCGCGCGCGCCGTGCGCGCGATCTCGCAGGCGGGCTTGTATCCCTCGAACTGCCGCATCCTCGACCCGGCCGAGGCCTACAACACCGGCGCGGCGGACGGCTCGGCCGCCATCATGGTGCTCGCCTTCGAGTCGGGCGATCACGATGTGACGCCGTGGATGAAGCGCGCGCTCGAATGCTGCGCGGACCATGGCGGCGCGCCCGAGGCGGCCGGCGCCGACGCGCATCGCGAGGGTGCCGCCGGGGTGTGGCGCAACGCCTTCATCCGCATGCCTTACGCGATGGAGCGGCTGATCCTGCGTGGCGTCATCAACGACACGTTCGAGACATCGATCACATGGGACCGCTTCGAACAATTCCACGACGCTATTCATGCCGCGACCGAGAACGCCATTCTTGAAACGACCGGCCGCAACGGTCAGGTCACCTGCCGCTTCACCCATGTGTATCCCGACGGGCCCGCGCCCTATTTCACCTTTCACGCGCTGGGCGAGCCGGGAAAACTGGGCGCGCAATGGCACGCCATCAAGAGCGCGGCCCTCGATGCCGTGATCGAGAACGGCGGAACGGTGACGCATCATCATGCGGTCGGGCGCGACCATCGCCCGTGGTACGACCGCCAGCGCCCGCCGTTGTTCGCCGAAGCGCTGCGCGCCGCCAAGAAGGCGCTCGACCCGCAGGGCTTGTTGAATCCTGGCGTACTCATAGACCCATGACGTTTCGCGCCGATTCACCCACCGTCAAAAACGTGGTCCCGTCGCCAAACCATGACGCGCGGGACGCCCGCCTCGATATTCTCTTGCTGCACTACACCGGCATGCAGAGCGCCGCGGAAGCGCTCGCGCGCCTCACCGACAAGCAAGCGAAAGTCTCCTCGCACTATTTCGTCGACGAGGACGGCCGCGTCGATCAGCTGGTGCCGGAAGCGCGGCGCGCCTGGCATGCCGGCGAGGCATCGTGGAAAGGAGCGGTGGACATCAATTCGCGCTCGATCGGCATCGAGGTCGTCAATCCGGGACACCAGTATGGCTACCGGGATTTTCCCGACGTGCAGATCGACGCCGTAATCGCGCTCTGCCGGGATATCCTCGCGCGCCGCCACATCCGCCGCGAGCGCGTGCTCGCGCATTCCGATGTCGCGCCGACCCGGAAGGACGATCCGGGCGAGAAATTTCCCTGGGCGCGTCTGGCCGCCGCCGGCATCGGATTGTGGGTCGAGCCCTCCCCGATCGTCGGGGGACGGACGCTCTCGGCGAACGACAGAGGTTCGGACGTCGAGCAATTGCAGAAACAGCTTGCTCGCTTCGGCTACGGTCTCGAGGTTTCGCGCTTCTACGACGACAAGACGCGCAGCGTCGTCACGGCATTCCAGCGCCATTTCCGGCCAGAACGCGTGGATGGGCTCGCGGACCCATCCACCGTCGAAACGCTGCGGCGTTTGTTAACGAGATAGGCCGCCGTTGCTTGATCTCGTCGGGGAAAGGGCCTAGCTCCATCTCGTCAGTCGGCCGGACGGCCGCTTGGGTCCAATGCCGAAAGGCGGGCTTGAGAGGAAAGTCCGGGCTCCATGGACATGCGGTGCCGGATAACGTCCGGCGGGGGGACATCGCGCAAGCGAAAGAACCTCAGGGAAAGTGCCACAGAAAGTAGACCGCGACCTCCCGCAAGGGAGCCGCAAGGGTGAAACGGTGCGGTAAGAGCGCACCGCGCTTCCGGCAACGGAAGCGGCACGGCAAACCCCACCGGGAGCAAGACCGAATAGGGACGGCGCGGGAGCAATCTCGGGATCTGTGTCTGGATCCTGCCGTCCGGGTAGGTTGCTGGAGGCGCCGGGCAACCGGCGTCCCAGATGAATGGCCGTCACGCGGCGCCTTCGCGGCGCCGCCCTACAGAACCCGGCTTACAGGCCGGCTGATACCTAAGGGGGCTCGGCGGGACGACCGCCGGGCCCCCGCCATGTTTGCTGCCAAGTTGAACGATAGGGTGTTCTCGAATAAGCTAGCTATTCAGCTAGCTGGACTGGTGCCATGGATGAAATCGGGCTTTTCGAAGCGAAGAACAAGCTTTCCGAACTCGTGGACCGCGCCGAACGCGGCGAAGAGGTCGTGATTACGCGGCGCGGTAAAGCAGTGGCGAAGCTGGTGCCTGCCGGCGAGCTAACCAAACAGCAGCGGTCGCGACACGCGGTGCAGCGCATTCGCAAACGCGCGCTGCAGGCCGCGCAGGACATCCGCAACCTAGCCCAAGAAATGAACCTCGGCCCGTTCGATTGGGACGAGTGGAAGAAATACCGCGATGCAGGACGAAAATGAGTTTGGGACGTTTGTCCTCGACGGCTCGATCGCGATCGCATGGTTCATGCCCGATGAGCCCGAGAACGCCCTCCTCCACCAAACCGCGGTAGAGGGTGCATGGGCACCGATGCTTTGGGCTATCGAAGTCGGCAACGCGCTCTCCCATGCCGTGCGCCGCAAGCGGATTGACATAGCCGCGCGGAACCGGGCGCTCGATCGGCTCGGCGCACTTCCTATCCGGATCGATCGCTCGACGTTGGTGCATGTCTGGAGAAGTACGCTTGAGCTCTCCGACCGCTTCGAACTAACACTGTACGATGCTTGCTACCTAGAACTCGCGCAGCGTCGCTCCCTCCCGCTTGCGACGCTCGACAAGGATTTGCGCAAGGCGGCGAAAGCCCTCGACATTCCGCTGCTCGGCGTTTGATATCGCTGCCCGCCCCTTATCTCAGGACCACTCCATGAAACGCGGCACTCTCGACCGGCCCGATTGCCGTCTCTATTACGAAGTCGACGGCGCCGGGCCTTTCCTCATGTTCGCCCATGGACTCGGCGGCAATCACTTAAGCTGGTGGCAGCAGGTGCCGCATTTCCGCGACCGCTACACCTGCGTGACCTTCGCGCATCGCGGTTTTGCGCCGTCGAGCGCGCCGGCGGGCGGCCCCGATCCGGCAGATTACGCCGGCGATCTCGCGGCGCTCGCCGATCATCTCGGCGCCGGTGACATCCGCATCGTGGCGCAATCGATGGGCGGCTGGACCGCGCTCGAATATACGCTCGCCCAGCCGGGCCGTGTGCGCGCGCTGGTGCTGGCCTCGACGGCCGGCACGATCGCGCGCGCGCCGTCGCTGTTCGCCGATCCCGGACAGTTGCCCGCATGGGAGCGCGAGGCCGCAGCGGCCGCCGCTGCCAATCAGGCGAGCAACATCCATGTGGCGGGTGGCGAACGGCTCGCGCGCGAGCAACCGGCCGCACACTTCCTCTACCAGGAGATCGATGCGCTGAGTGGCGTCGACAAACTCAAGCTGCGCCAGAAACTGTTTGACGGGCTCGTGCGCCCCGCCGAGGTATTGCGCACGCTGAATATTCCGACGCTGTGGTTGACCGGCGACGAGGACATCGTCTACCCGCCGTTCCTCTCCGACATCTTGGCATCGATGATGCCGAACGCACGCGTCGCGCAAGTGCGACAAGCCGGCCATTCGGTCTATTTCGAGCGGCCGGCGGAGTTCAATCGGATTGTCGACGAGTTTCTCGCGGAAAACGCCTGATCGACAATCGCCCTACGTTGTCTTCTGCGGCGAGCCGTCGCTTTGCGAGAACTGCTTCTCGGTGCGCGCGAGGATGTTTGGCACCAGTGCCTCGGAGAAGCCCGCAAGGAAGCACCAGAACGTCAGCAGCGCCAGCGCCTTTGACGGCATGACGAACGACATCGGGACCGATCCGCTGCCTTTCACGTTGACGTAGTCGATCGCGACTTCGCCGAACACCGGGAAAATGCCTCCCGACATGAACTCCGACCGCAGGAAGATATAGACGATCAGCGCGCCGCACACTCCGACGCCGGCGCGCAGCAACGTGTAGGAGAGCTCGCGCTGCAGGAACGCCTCGTCGAGCGTGAAGGCGCCGCCGCGACGCTGCATGTCGAGCAGACGGGAGAAGAACGCACCCATCAGCCCTGCGCTGAGCGCGGTGTACAGGGCAAAGACCGACCACCATTTCTCGAATCCATAACCCGGCAGATTCAAGAGGATGTACGGCGCGATGATCAATACGAACGCGACGAAGACGCCGCACAGGATGATCTTCGCACCTTCCTTCTGAAGCGGCCGCGAGAGATACTTCTTCTTGGCGTTCCAGTGCAGCGTCTCCATGATACGCAGCAGGAACATCCGCAACATCCCGTCATCCAGCGCAGGCGCCGTCCCGTCTCCCGGCGGCTTGAGCATCGCCTCGTAGTCGCGGCGCATTGAGTCCGCGTCCTTCAAGCTCTCGGCGGCGAGCTCCTGCAAGCGAGCGCTGATTTCCTGGCGCAGCTGCGGGCCGCTGTACAGTAGCACGATCAGGCGCTCGATCTTGTAAACGTCATCCCACTCGAAATCGCGTCCGCTCGCGCGCGCCGAGCAGCGTTCTTTCAGCATCTCGGTCACGGTTTGGAAGATCTTCTTCTGTCCTTCGGTCTGCAGCGCGGATTCCTCGATGCTGCGCAGCCTTACTTCGAGGTTGGAGCGGTAGAGATGCAGCATGAAGAATGAGGCACGATCGACCGAGGACTTGGTCGGCAACGGCACGCGAAAATCCTTGAGCTTCTTCTTCACGGCGACGAGCGAAGTTGCGGGCGGCGCGGGCAATGTGACGAGACTCATGGGATCCTCCCGAGGAACGTGACAATGGGAATACGGCGTCAGCGGGAGGATGGCGCGCTCTGGCAATCGCGTATGTGAGATGGGTCACTCAACCGCAATGAATGTTTATCGATCAACAATCGTTTTCGTTGCCGCGCTGCGCAGCAGCCCGATCAGCGTGAACACGTCATAGACGGGAAGCCCCGTCGCTTTCTCGACGGCGGCGCGGTGCGGCGGGAAGTTGGTGCACTCGAACAGGATCGCGCCGATGTCCGGATGCCGCGCGATCAGCCGCTGCGCGGCGGCAACCACCTCGGCCTCGCGTGCAGCGACGCTGTCGTCGCAGGGCTGTTCGTAGATCGCTTTCTGGAACACACCGTCCTGCGCGACGCCTTCGACCGGCGTGTCCGGCGGCGCGCCTGCGGCTGCGAAATGCGCAGGGGTGAGATCGGCGCCTGAGAACGTCAGCACGCCGAGCCGCTTGCCCGCAGGCAACAGTCTGAGCAGGGAGGGGATCAGCAGCAGCGCGCTGGTCGCGACCGGTACATTCAGCCGGCTGCTAAGCTCGGCCTGATTGAGCACCAGGAAACCGCAGCCGGTCGTGATCGCGCTCGCGCCGCGCGCGATCAGCCGCTCGCCGGCGGCAACGAAATCGTCGATCAGCGGCGGCGCCTTGGCAGGCACGACCTTGTCGACCGTCGCGCCGCGCACGACCTCGAACAGCACCGGGTCTTTGTAGCTCTCCGGATTGCCGATATCGCCAACGAAGCGCCGGAAGCGCGTGTCGAGCATCAGGACGCCGAGGGGCATGGGATCTCTCCTGCTTCTCCTCTCCCCGCTTGCGGAGAGAGGGTGGCGAGGACCGAAGGTCCGAGCCGGGTGAGGGGCATCTATGAAAGTCGCAAAAGCCCCTCACCCGCTTCGCGGACTTCGTCCGCTCCGCACCCTCTCCCCGGTAAAGCGGGGAGAGGGAAGCAAGCACTCACATCTTCTTATACGCCTCGATGATCGCCTGGCCGTCGGGGCCGGCCTTCTTCAGCCAGTCGGCGCTGAGTTGCTCGCCGACCTTCTGGAAGCCGGACTTCAACGCCGGGCTCGGCGGCTGCACCTTCATGCCCTTGGCGGCGAGTTGATCGAGATACCACTGCGCCTTGTCCTGCCACATCTTCCAGCCGCGCGGTTCGGCGGCGGCCGCGGCCTTGAGGATCGCGTCCTGCGTGGGCTTGTCGAGCGCGTCGAACGCGGCCTTGTTCATGATCGTGTAGTCCTTCGGGATCCAGGCCTGCGTGTCGTAGAAGTGCGTCAGCGACTCCCACGCCTTGGAGTCGTAGCCGGTGCCGCCCGACGACATGAACGAATTGACCACGCCGGTCGCGAGTGCCTGCGGCAGTTCGGCCGCCTGCACGGTGACCGACTGCGCGCCGACGATCTCGCCGATGCGCGCGGTACCGACATTGTAGGCCCGCCACTTCAGCCCCTTCATGTCGTCGATCGTGTTGAGGTCCTTCTTGGCGTAGATGCCTTGCGGCGCCCACGGCACCGCGAACAGCAGCATGATGCCCTGCGCGGCGAGCTTCTTTTCGATCGTCGCCTTTGAGGCTTGGTAGAGCTTCATCGCATCCGGAAAGCTGACCGCCAGAAACGGCACCACGTCGATGCCGAACAGCGCGTCCTCGTTCTCGTGGATCGAGAGCAGAAGCTCGCCCATCTGCGCTTGGCCGGTCGCGACCGCGCGCTTGATCTCGGGCGCCTTGAACAGCGAGGCGTTGGCGTGAACCTGAATCTGCAGCTTGCCGCCGGTCGCGGCTTCGACGTCCTTGGCGAACAGGACGAGATTTTCCGAATGCGGATTGTCCGCCGGATAGGCGGCGGGCAGATTCCACTTGGTCTGCGCGGCCGCGCTGGTTGCGAACGCGAGCGCCCCCGCGAGTCCGAGCCAGAGAACGGATCTGGAAGGTTTCATGCGACTCCCTCTTTCGTTGTTTTACGCGGGATAGAAATACCGCGGCACCACCATCACGATATCAGGAAATATCGTAATCAGGGCAACCGCGACAACCAACAGGAAGAAAAACGGCAGCGATGCGCGCGCGACCGTGTTGGAATCCTTGCCCGACATGGTTTGCAGCACGAACAGGTTGAATCCGACCGGAGGCGACACCTCCGCCATTTCGACCACCAGCACGACGAAGATGCCGAACCAGACGAGGTCGAAGCCGGCGCTCTTGATCATCGGAATCACCACGGCGGTCGTGAGCACGATCATCGAGATCCCGTCGAGCGCCGTGCCGAGCACCACATACATCACGGTGAGCGCCGCGATCAGCGCATAGGGCGACAGATGCAGGCTGTCGACCCACCCGGCGATCGCGAGCGGAATGCCCGTATAGGCCATCGAGGTCGACATGTAGGACGCACCCGCGAGGATCAGCATGATCATGCAGGTCACGCGGGTCGACCCCATGACGCTGAGCCAGAACGACTCCCAGGTGAGCGAGCCGTGCCACCACGCGATGGCCAGCGAGCCGAGCACGCCCCAGGCGGCGCATTCGGTCGCGGTCGCCCAGCCGATGATGAGCGTGACGAACACCATGATGATCAGCAGCAGCACCGGGATGAGCTGGGCGGATTCGCGCAGCTTCATGCGGAACGACATCGTCGGTTCCGGCGGCGGCTGCTTCTTCGGATTGAGCAGCGCCCACACGACGATGTAGCCGGAATAGAGCGCCATCACGAGGAAGCCGGGCAGGAAGCCCGCGAGGAAAATCTGGATGATCGAGGCATTCGCCGCGACCGCATACACGACCATGGTGATCGACGGCGGAATGAGGATGCCGAGCGTGCCTGCGCCCGCGAGCGAACCGAGCGAGACCATGTCGTCATAGCCGCGCTTTTTCAATTCGGGCAGCGCGATCTTGGCGACGGTGGCGCAGGTCGCCGCCGAGGAGCCCGAGACCGATCCGAACAGCCCGCACGCGAGCACATTCACGTGCATCAGCCGCCCGGGCAGCCAGTTGAGCCACGGCGCGAGCCCGCGGAACATCTCTTCCGAGAGCTTGGTGCGAAAAAGTATTTCACCCATCCAGATGAACAGCGGCAGTGCGGCCAGCGACCACGAGGCGCTGTTGCCCCAGATCGTGGTCGCCAGCACCGGCCCGGCCGGGATGTTGCCGCCCACGAACTGCATGCCGACCCAGCCGACCGCCATCAGCGAGACCGCGATCCACACGCCGCCGCACAACAGGACGGTGAGCAGCGCCAGCAGGAGAAGCGAGATTTCGACGAGTTCGATCATCGCCTAGACCCCGCTCTGGATCGCCTGTTCGACGACCTCCTCGGCGGTCTTTGGCTTGGGCTTCTCGTAGCGCGGGTGGCCGCCCATCGCGACGTGGATCAGTTCGTCGATGAACGCGATGAGCAAGATGACGAGGCCACCCGAATAGCCGAGCTGCGGGATCCAGAGCGGCACGATGACGACACCACCCGACATGTCGTTGAACTTCCACGACTGCCAGTTCATCTGCACCGCGTAGTAGGCGAAGAAGCCGATGAAGGCGCAGCCGAGCACCAGGCAGAACATCTCGAAATACCAGCGCTTGCGCCCCTCGATCAGGTCGATGATCAGGCCGACGCGGATCATCTCGCCATGGCGGAAGGTGTGCGCGAGGCCGAGAAACGCCATCGCGGCCATGCACCACGACACGAAATCGTCGCCCGCCGGGATATTCATGTTGATCTCGCGCCCGATGGAGATGCCCATCATCAGCACGAAGATCGCCACCATGAACGCGCCGGCCAGATAGCCGGCGAACAGATAAAGGCCGTCAAGACATCGGCGCAGCATGTGCCCCCCAAGCTCGGCCCTACTCTGCACGAAAAAGCCCGGCCAGGGAAAATGCTAGCAGATACGTCCCACGAATCGCCGTAGCGAATCCGCGACACGACACTGTCGAGCGCCGCGTTCGCGAAATGGGTTTGGCCGACGTCGGGTTGGCTCCCGACGGAAAACCATGCGCTTAAGGTTGCACTCCATTCTAACGTGTGTCGAGCGTCATCTTCGGCAGTGTATGGTTGCGGGTGTTCCCCCAGCGGAACGCTGACGCTCGGTCGTGTTCCGTTTGCTGCGTGAAAATACAATTACCACGTCTGTCATGCCATCGAAATGCCTTGAGACTCAGCGAGATAAGGCGTTAGATCGTGGGGCGCCGGTGATACTCGGAGGTTCCTTTTGCGCTCCGATCAGTTGTGCAAGTTGGAGAGTTTGGCTCGCCGGCGCGATGAAGTAAGCATTGACTTACAGGTTGAATTTTTTTTCAGCGGCTGCCCCCTTCGGCCAATCCGAAAAATCAAAATCACCCGCCAGGAACCGTCCGAGCGACCACGCAATTTCGATGCCGGAGGCACGCCGCACACTGTGCGGTCGCGATCGCATGCAATCAACGCGCTGGACGGACGGATCTGAAGCAATGCCTGCTTCCAAAAAAACGGTTCGAAAGAAACGCCGCGGCATGAAGATCATTCGCGATCTCACCGTGAGGGACTTGGACGGACTTTTCCGGGATGCGACTGCCACGGCTGCGCGCGAGGCACTGGAAAGCAACCTTACGATCACCGGGACGGACGATCAGTCGCGTCTTGTTGAGGTGGACAAATCCGTCCTATCATCGGGGGTCGAAGGTGCGACGACGGGAACCGCGACAGGCGAAAAGAGGCATTCTCGCACCCTGGCTTGAGCCGTGCCTGACTCTCCATTCTGCCTTTGCTTGGCAGGACCAAATGGAAGCGGGAAATCGACCCTGACGGGGGGGGGTTGCGGGCTCGCTACCCCGTTCAATCCTGGATAGACCCAGATCACGTCGCACGCACGCTGGCTGCATCCGAAGAAAACGGCCGGGTAACTCGGGAGATATCCGAGAAAGCATTCCGTGCAGCGCGCCGCCTCAGGGTGGACTACGCAACCGACCTACACGATTTCGGCTTCGAGACGGTGTTCTCGCACGGGTCCAACGTGGCGTTCCTCCGCGCCCTGAGGGAGCTCCGTTACGAGGTTCACCTGTACTTCTTCTGCACTGAGGATCCCGAGATCAATGTGACTCGCGTCCGCAACCGCGTCGCACTGGGCGGGCACGACGTCGACGAGGCGGACGTTCGTGAGCGCTACTATCGCTCGCTCGCATTGCTCGCGCTGTCGTTGCGCGACGTCGATCGGGTGGTGCTGTTCGACAATTCGCGGGCGGCAATGACCGGCCGGGTAGTCGCCGAGTTCTATAATGACGCCGGCGGCACTCATCGCGAGCAGTTCACGTTGTTTCCGCCGATCCCGACTTGGGTGCTGAAGTACGGCGTGTTCCCATATTGCAGCGCGTGGCCGCGGACACAGCTCGCACAAGAGCTTGACCGGCGCTTCGGCGCAGACACGCACTTCCTGCCGCATCAAGGGTTGAAGAGCCGGGACGACCGCGCGCAGTTTCTCAGTCAGTTCATAATCGACGTGCCTTGATCGCGCGGCGTCACTACACGGCAAGCTGTGCGTTCTTCAGGTCGGTCACCGCCGTGCAGCGCGAGGCGCTGCGCGCGATTACGACATCGGCGAGTCGCGGCCGATCCAGCGCAACAGCGGCGGCACGACCCGGTCGCGCACCGCCTCGTCGAGCAGCTTGTCGGCGACCGGCTTGGTCAGCCATCCGTTGACACTTACCTTCAGCGTCAGCTTGCGCGATTGGAGCACGATCGACACGTCGGAAACCGACGGCTCGAGGCTGCGCACATAGGACGGGATATGGGGATTGAGGTCGATCGGCCGGGCGAGCGCCTCGTTGAGACGTTCGCTGATCTTGCGGGAGATGAGACCGCGCAACAACCCGAGGAGAACACGGCTGCTGGTGACCCGCGCGTTCGCGTCGTCGACGCTCGCCGTCAGAACGTTGTTGGTGAGGTTGATGTTCAACGGAGCCTGGTAGGCCACCCGCGCGGCCGTGAGAGCCTGGCAGTCCCGGCCGACGACGTCCACGCGGATCGCGGACGATGACGATGACCCGAGAAATCTCACGTCCGCGGCGGTAATGTCCCAGCCTGACATGCTCGTCGGGCTGCAAGGTTCGGAGCCCGCCACGCGATCGACGATCGCCTGCTGCAGCTTCGAGACGTTGAGAATTTCGGCGGTGGTGGTCGACTTCAGGCTGATCTGGGTCGGCGCGGTTGCGATCAGGACGCAGACCGTCGAATTCAACGTCGCGCCGAAATTGCCTACCGGTTGCGAGGCGTTCGCCTGGAAATAGCCGCCCGGACATTGTGCGGCGGCGGGCTCACAGAAGAGCGCAAGCGCCATCAGCGCCGACGCGGCCACTCCACAAACCATACGCATGATTACCCCCCAAACACTACTACGCGTTGCGAGCCTAGCCCGGCCCATGATCTTCGTGCAAGTGATACGCGCTTGGCGCGATCAACCCTTAGAGGCGGCGGCCCGATGGCCACAGGAACCTGGGATTTCTGGATCGACCGCGGCGGCACGTTCACCGACGTGGTCGCCCGGCGGCCGGACGGCGCGCTCACCGCGCACAAGCTGCTCTCGGAAAATCCCGAGGCCTACAAAGACGCGGCCGTGCAGGGCATCCGCGACCTGCTCGGCCTGAACAAGGGCGAGCCGATCCCGCCGGGCCGCGTCGGCGCCGTGAAGATGGGCACGACGGTCGCCACCAATGCACTCCTGGAGCGCAAGGGCGACCGCACGCTGCTGGTGACCACGAAGGGTTTTCGCGACGCGCTGCGCGTCGGCTACCAGAACCGGCCGAAGATTTTCGCCAAGCACATCGTCAAGCCCGAGATGCTGTTCGAGCGCGTGGTCGAAGTGGACGAGCGCGTACGCTCCGACGGCACGGTCGAGAGCGAACCCAACCTCGGCGCGGTGCGTTTCGAACTCGCCGCGGCGCTCGATGACGGCATCAAGGCTGTCGCGATCGTGTTCATGCACGCTTACCGCTATCCCGAACACGAGCAACGCGTCGCCGCGCTCGCGCGCGAGATGGGCTTCGCGCAGGTGTCGGTCAGCCACGAGGTCTCGCCGCTGATCAAGCTGGTCGGGCGCGGCGATACCACCGTGGTGGATGCGTATCTGTCGCCGATTTTGCGCAGATACGTGGCGACTGTGGACAGCGAGCTCGACGCGAAGAATTCCGGTGCGCGCCTGATGTTCATGATGTCCTCCGGCGGGCTTACGGCAGCCGAGCTGTTCCAAGGCAAGGACGCGATCCTCTCCGGCCCCGCGGGCGGCGTGGTCGGCATGGCGGAAACGGGACGCGAGGCCGGTTTCAATCGCCTGATCGGCTTCGACATGGGCGGCACCTCGACCGATGTGTCGCACTACGACGGCGAATACGAGCGCGCCTTCGAGACCGAAGTCGCGGGCGTGCGCATGCGCGCGCCGATGATGCTGATCCACACGGTGGCGGCCGGCGGCGGCTCGATCCTGCATTTCGACGGCGCGCGCTTCCGCGTCGGGCCGGATTCGGCGGGCGCCAACCCGGGGCCGAAGTGCTACCGCCGCGGCGGGCCGCTCGCCGTCACCGACGCCAATGTGATGGCCGGAAAACTCATTCCTGATTTCTTTCCGAAGATCTTCGGGCCCGAACAGAATCAGCCGCTCGACGCCGACGCCGTGCGCGCGGCGTTCGCTGAGCTTGCGACAGAAATCGGCGGCAAATCATCGGAAGAGATCGCCGACGGCTTCATCAAGATCGCGGTCGAAAACATGGCGAACGCGATCAAGAAGATTTCCGTGCAGCGCGGCTATGACGTGACGCGCTATGCGCTCAACTGCTTCGGCGGGGCGGGCGGGCAGCACGCGTGCCTCGTCGCCGACGCGCTCGGCATGACCACGGTGCTGATCCATCCGTTTTCGTCGCTGCTCTCCGCCTACGGCATGGGCCTCGCCGACATTCGCGCGACGCGCCAGCAGGCGATCGAGGAAGCGTTCGGCGAAAAGTCGCTCGCGACGCTGAACAAGATCGGGGACAGGCTTTCAAAAGACGTCAGCGCCGAAGTCGCCGGTCAGGGTGTGCCGGAGAAAGCCATCACGTCCTTCGTGCGCGCGCACATCCGCTACGCCGGCACCGACACCGCGCTGGTGGTGAGGGCGGGCTCGCTCGCCGCGATGAAGTCAGCCTTCGAGAAAGCCCACAAGGCGCAATTCGGTTTCATCGACAAGAAGAAGGATCTCGTCATCGAAGCGGTCTCGGTCGAGGCCGTCGGCGGCGGCGCGAAGTTCTCCGAGAAGAAGGGCAAGGCGACTCGCGCGAAACTCCCCTCGCCTGCCCGGCGCACGAAATTCTTTTCCGACGGCAAATGGCACAAGGCCACGGTCTACACGCGCGATCAACTCGACGCCGGCCATAAGATCAAAGGCCCCGCCATCGTGATCGAGCCGCACCAGACCGTGGTGGTCGAGCCCGGCTGGCAGGCCGCCATCACGCTGAAGAACCATCTGGTGCTCACCCGCGTGAGAAAGCTCAAGCGCATCGCCGCGATCGGCACCAAGGCCGACCCGATCATGCTCGAGGTGTTCAACAACCTGTTCATGTCGATCGCCGAGCAGATGGGCGTCGCGCTGCAGAACACCGCCTATTCGGTGAACATCAAGGAGCGGCTCGATTTCTCCTGCGCGGTGTTCGCGCATGACGGCACCCTGGTGGCGAACGCGCCGCATATGCCGGTGCATCTCGGTTCGATGGACCGCTCCGTCGAGACGGTGATCCGCGACAATGCGGGCAGGATCAAACCCGGTGACGTTTATGTCATCAACGCGCCCTACAACGGCGGCACGCACCTGCCGGACATCACCGTTTGTACCCCTGTCTTTGACGACAGAAAGAAGAACATCCTGTTCTGGGTCGCCTCGCGCGGCCACCACGCCGATGTGGGCGGCATCTCGCCCGGTTCGATGTCGCCGAACGCGACGACCATCCACGAAGAAGGCGTGCTGTTCGACAATTTCAAGGTGATCGATCGCGGCCGCTTCCGCGAGAAGGAGCTTTATGCCGCGCTGACCGAAGCAAAATATCCGGCGCGCAACCCGCTCCAGAACGTCAACGACATGAAGGCGCAGATCGCCGCCAACGAGAAAGGCGTGAGCGAGCTGCGCAAGATGGTGGCGCACTTCACGCTGCCGGTCGTGAGGGCCTACATGAAGCACGTGCAGGACAACGCCGCCGAAAGCGTGCGCCGCGTGATCGACCGGCTGCATGACTCCTCGTTCGAATATCCGATGGACCTCGGCACCGCGATCCGGGTGAAAATCTCCGTCGACAAGAAGAAGCGCGAGCTGACGGTCGACTTCACCGGCACGTCTGAGCAGCAGCCGAACAACTTCAACGCGCCAGAGCCGGTGGCGCGCGCCGCCGTGCTCTACGTGTTCCGCGTGATGGTCGATGACGACATCCCGATGAATGCCGGGTGCCTGCGCCCGATCAACATCGTGATCCCGAAGCGCACGATGCTGACGCCGGAATATCCGGCCGCGGTCGTCGCCGGAAACGTCGAGGTGAGCCAGGCCGTGACCAACACGCTGTTCGGCGCGCTCAAGGCGATCGCCTGCGCGCAGGGCACGATGAATAATCTCAACTTCGGCAACGCGAAGTATCAGTATTACGAGACGATCTGCTCGGGCTCGCCGGCGGGTCCCGGCTTCCCGGGCACGGACGCCGTGCACACGCACATGACCAACACGCGGCTCACCGATCCGGAGATCCTCGAATTCCGCTATCCGGTGGTGCTGGAGGACTTCCACATCCGCAAGGGCTCGGGCGGCAAGGGCAAGTGGAACGCCGGTGACGGCATCCGCCGCACCATCCGCTTTCTCGAACAGATGGACTGCACGCTGCTCACCGGCCACCGCATCGTACCGCCGTTCGGCCTCGCCGGCGGATCGTCGGGCCAGCCGGGCGAGAACTCCGTGCGGCGCAAGGATGGCTCGATCGAGAAGCTCAAAGGCTGCGACGCAACCGTGATCGACGCCGGCGAGGCGATCATCATCCAGACGCCGACCGCGGGGGGATATGGGAAACCCGAGAAAGTTTGAGGACAGCCGCGAAAAGCCGGTTCAAAGTGGCGTCGGACTTAGACCTTCTGGAAACTCATGGTAGCCTGTGGTGTCCAATTCGAAGCCAGCTAGGGGACCGACTTCAATTGCGGCTTGCTCGACGAAAGGGAAGCCTCTGGCTAGCTCACCCCACATCTGTCGTCCAAGAGGCCTCAACTCCAGATCACGCGCGGCCCTAAAAGAATGCACCCATATCATTATTCCTGGAGCCATGTACTGAAGACCGGACGCTTGGAGTCTCTGTACTTCAGCGATCATCCGGAGAACGAAATTGGGATCAAGATGGGCTATCTCCGCTGGCTTATTGAAATTGCGGCCCGTCAAAGAATATTTGTTACGAAAATGTGCAGCAAATGCGACAGGCAATCCAAGCTCGCTGCCATCTAATGTCTGCAGCATCTTCAGCCACGCTGCCAGTTGACCGCCATCGCCCGTCGTAGGTTTCTTTTTCATCCAACCGAACATTGAAAAGGAAACCTCCGTATGCCGGACAAGTTTTGACTATCGCATCCACTGAGTAGATTTGAAACTTCTCGACACCGGCGAGGCGATCACCATCCAGTTCCCGACGGCGGGAGGATATGGGAAGCCGGAACAATAATCCGGACACGTGTCGGTGAACGCCACGCACTGCGGGAACACTCCTGCCCGCCCGGCGTTTTGTCCTATCGGGCGAGGTCGAAATGGAGGTCATCATGCGCAGGTTTCTGCTGGCCGGAACAACGATTGCGGCGCTGGCCGCGATCCCAACCGTTGCGTCGGCGCAATATTATTATGCCGACCCATACGGCGCGCCGCCGGTGTTCGGCTATCCGCCGCCGCCCGCCTATGGCTACGTAACTCCGCAGGTGGAAAGCCAGGTCTATCTGGCGCCCGGCCAGACCTACGTGGCGCCCGCACCCGGCACCGCCTATGCGGACCAGCCGATCATGATCGAAGGCCGGCGCTATTACCGCGACTGCTGGTGGGATTGGGGCCAGCGCAAGTGTGAGCTCAAGCCTTGGTGGTAGTTCGCGCCTCGGCGCGACAATCAACCCGCGAACGCGTGGATGACGTTGCTCTTCGCCGCCGCCGTGCGCGGCATAATGGCATCGGCCGCGACCACGCGATTGCGCCCTGAGGTCTTCGCCGCGTAGAGCGCGACGTCCGCCCGCTTGAGCAGATCGTCGATGCTGTCGCCGGGCTTGCGTTCGCTCACACCGAAGCTGACGGTGAGCGTCATTGCGCCGTTCGCCGTATCGAAACGCAACGCCGCTATGCGCGCACGCAATTGTTCCGCGATCGCGGCGCCGTCCCCGAGCGTGCGCCCTTCGAGCAGGATCGCGAATTCCTCGCCGCCGAGCCGGCCGATCACAGCGCCATCCGTCGCCGCAGCTTTCGCGACCGCCGCGATCGCCTGATCGCCGACGTCGTGGCCGTAAAGGTCGTTGATGCGCTTGAAGTGATCGATGTCGAGCATGATTGCCGTCAGCGCGCGGCGCTCGGCGCAGCGTTCGCGCGCACTTTCGGCAAGCTCGAAGAAAACGCGCCGATTATGCAGGCCCGTCAGTGGATCGACCGATGCGAGCCGCACCAGTTCGCGCTGCATCGCGCCCAGCCGCTCGGCCGCGCGCAGCCGCGCGTAGAGTTCGTCCGGCACAGGCGGCTTGGAAATGAAATCGTCGGCGCCGGAATCGAGCGCCTCGCCGAGCTTGCTCTTGTCGATGCTCGACGACATCAGGATCACGTAGATCGGCCGGTCGCGCCCCGCGAGCACGCGCGTTTCCCAGCACAATTCGAGGCCCGACATCGCGCCGAGCTCTCCCGACGTGATCAGCGCCGCGACTTCGGTGTCCTCACGCATGCAGGCAAGCGCCTCCGGCCCGTCGGCGAACGGCCGGACCTCGTGATCGCGCGCCTCCAGGAGCCGCGTCACGAACAATCGCATGGTGCGGCTCGGGTCGACGAGCACTACCCGCATGGGAACCCTGACATTGACGTAGGGTAAGTAAGCACAAAACCGTACACAAACCCTTGCGCCGATACTGGAGTCGGTGTTGGCGAAATCGCGGGTTTGCGTGGACTTTTGCGCTGTGGCGGCGGCGATTGAGCCGTTCAGGGGGCGTGTTTTTAGCGATCCGGGCGAGTTGGCCCAATCCTAGTCCTCGCCCGGGACCGCGCGGGGCAGCCCGTCATAGACTTCATCGCGGCCCAGGGGACTGCGGAAGGTGGGTACGCGCGCCCGCTTGATCGAGCCGGTCACCGCGGGCTCGCCGCGCGCAAAGCGGTAGCCGGCGCGCGCCGCCACCACGTCGCCGGAGACCGGCGCCGGATTGCATACCTGCCGCGCGCTCGAACGGCGCATCAGGTCCACATGGATGTGGTCGTAGTGGAAGGCGTTCGAGCCGGGCGCGAGCACGGTCGAAAAATGCTGGCAGGCCGCGCCCTGCACGTCGCGCAGGAAACCCTGCTCCTCCGGCGCGCCGCGCCAGCCGTCCTTCACGGTCACCTTGCGGCCGTCGGCAAGCGTGAACGACGCGATGTCGAGCGCATTGCCGAACGCATGCTCCGAGATGCGCGCGCCGGGCTGGCCGTTCATCCCGCGGCACGAATAGGCCGAGATCTGGCGGATTTCCGCGACCTGCACGCCGAACCACTTCAGCGCGGCGGGCTGCACGGCGCTCGCGAACCACGTGTCGAGCGCGGAGACGATCGGACAGGCGAGCGTCGCGGTCGGCTGCACCGCCACCGCGCCGGTCGCAACCAGCGCGCGCTCGCGGCCAAGCGGCACCTGCTCGGCACCGCGCGGTGGGTAGGATTGCGGCGGATAGGGCTGCGAGGTGGCCGGCGCGCGATTGTCCGGCGCAGGCTCGTAGGGAACGGGCTCATAGGGAGCGGGGGCCCCATACTGCGGGCGCTGCGGATAGGCCTTCGGCGGCGCGCCGTATTGCGGGCGCGGCGGATAGGCTTGCGCCGGTGCCTGCCCGGGCTGCGCGTTCTCGTATTCGAGGTCGTCGTCCGCGTCGCCCGGTTCGCTGCCGGGCGGCTGGATCGGCATCGGTCCGCTCGGCGCGGCGGCTCGGGGATAGGTTTGCGGCTGCGGCGGATACGGATCGTAATAGGCCGGACGCGAGTAGTTGCCGGGCGGCGCGGCGAGCGGCTGGCGGCTCGGAATCGCGCCGGGCGGACGCAACTCATCGGCAAAGCCGATCGGTGCGCCGTCGCCGATTGCGGCGACCTTCAGGGGAAAATCCGCCCCGCAGATGCCGGGGCCGGTAATCGGCTCGATGCGGGCGAGCGACGGGCCTTCCTTCACCTGCCCCGACTTGAGGCAGGCGGCCTCCGCCTCATGCCGCCACGCGTCGCGCTCCGCGAACATCACCTTGCCGCAGGCAGCGAGACCGAGGACGACGAGGGAGCCGACGAGATACCGGGCCACTCCGCGCGCCATGCGCGGAGAATGCGCGAGATTCCTTTAAGAATTCTTCAAGGAAGAAGTTAACAGGGCGGAGGTGATCGCGCAGGTCCGGCGAGGGCGCGGGGTGCGTTGCAAGGGGCGCACCCTGTTCGTATGGATTGCCGCGAAGGCTCCCGTCCGCCGGTCGCATCAGAATTTGAAAAGAGGTCGCATGAATCGCATTCTCATCACCGGCGCGGCCGGCAAAATCGGCAACACCTTGCGCGAAGGCTTGCGCAATCGCTATCCGGTGCTGCGCCTCTCCGACGTGGCGCCGCTTGGATCCGCGCAAGCCGGCGAAGAGATAGCGCAGGCCGATCTCACCGATCTCGCGTCGGTGGAAGCCGCCATGCGGGACGTCGATTGCGTCGTTCACCTCGGCGCAGTGCCCGGGGAGGACACGTGGGACAAGATTCTGCCGAACAACATCGTCGGCACCTGGAACGTGTTCGAGGCGGCGCGGCGGCAGGGCGTGAAGCGCGTCGTCTATGCGAGCTCGCACCACGCGGTCGGGTTCTATCGGCGCGAGCGCGACATCGACCAGACGGTCGTTCCGCGGCCGGACGGCATTTATGGGGTGAGCAAGGTGTTCGGCGAGGCGGTCGGACGCCTGTTCGCCGACAAGCACGGCCTGTCGGTCTCCTGCCTGCGCATCGGCGCCTTTCGCGACAAGCCGGAGGACCGGCGTCTGCTTCTTGTCTGGCTCAGCCCGCGCGACACCGTGCACCTGGTCCAATGCTGCATCGACGCGCCGGACTATCATTTCATCACCGTGTACGGGGTCTCCGACAACGCGCGCAGCAAGTACCGCAATGTCGGTCTCGAATTCCTCGGCTACAAGCCGCAGGACAAATCAGAGGACTACGCGGCCGACATCATGCGCGCGCCCGACACCGAGGCAGCGATCTCGCGGCAATTCCACGGCGGCATGTATACGCCAATGGGATTCGACGGCGACCTTTCGCGTATCAAGTAGCCGCCCTAATCGAGCTTGACGTTCGCGTCCTTGACGACCTTGGCCCACTTCGCGATGTCGGCTTGCAGCATCTCGAGAAATTTCTCCGGCGACGTGACCAGCGGCTCGGCGCCCTGCGTGGCAAGGAACGCGATCATCTCAGGTGTGCGCAAGACGCTTTCCACATCGCTGTTGATCTTGCGCACGATGGCCATGTCGGTGCCGGCCGGAGCCAGAATGCCCCACCACGGATTCACGTCGAAGCCCGGAAAGCCGGATTCCGCAATAGTCGGAATCTCGGGCGCGGCGGCGTTGCGCCGTCCGCTGCTGATCGCGAGTGCGCGGACCTTTTCGGTCTGGATCATCTGAAGCACCGACGGGACGCTGCTGAATGCGGAATCGACCTGCCCGCCGATCACGTCGGTGATCGCCGGAGCGACGCCGCGATAGGGAACGTGCAGCATCTTGATGCCGGACTCCGACTTGAGCATCTCGCCGAGCAGATGATTGACCGAACCATTGCCCGACGACGCGTAGGTCAGCGCATCTGGCTTCGCGCGGGCGAGCGCGATGAATTCGCCGAGGTCCTTCGCGGGAAGCTTGGTGTGGACGATCAGGATGAACGGCGTGCTGGCGAGCGTCGCGACGGTCTGGAAGTCCTTCACCGAGTCGAACGGAATTTTTGAATAGAGCGCCGGGTTGATCGCCTGCGAGCCCGCATAGGTCACCAGCAGCGTGTGGCCGTCGGGCGCGGATTTCGCGACCGCGTCGGTGCCCACCACGCCGCCCGCGCCGGCGCGATTCTCGACGATGACCGGCTGTCCCCATTTCTCGCTCAGCACCTGTGCGAACTTGCGCGCAAACACATCGGTCGCGCCGCCCGGCGTCTGCGGCACCACGAACTTCACGACCCTGCCGGGAAACGGCTCGGCGGCTGCCAGCGGCGCGAATGGATTGAGGCAAACGAGTGCGCACGCGAGCGCTGCCAGCATGGATCGATGCATTGTGTTTCCTCCGCTCGTCAGCTTAGGCCCTGAGCGTGACCTTGAGAACCTCGCCATCGCAGCGCCGCCATGCCCTGCGCGCGATTGCGCGCCAGCGCCGGGCGCGCTTATGGTGCCCTAAAGGGCCGAAACATTCAGGGAGCGCGCGAGTGAGTGCCAGCGACAGCAGCGGTGCGTGGGAACTGCCGCACGAATTCCGCCAGATGCAGGACACCGCACGGCGCTTCATGCGCGAGCGCGTGGTGCCGGCCGAAAAGCCCATGCCGCACGATGCCTATGCGCTCCCCGATGAGGTGCTGAAACCCCTGCAGGAAGAAGCGAAAAGGCTCGGCTTCTGGCACGTGGAATCGCCGTCCGAATGGGGCGGGGCGGGATTGAACCTGCTCGGCCAGGCGGTGGTCGCCGAGGAGTCCTCGCAGTGCAAGATGGGCCTCTACGTCGCGGCCTGCCACGCCTTCGGCTACGACCCGCCGAATTCGATCTTTCTCGGCCGCAAGGAGCAGATCGAGAAATACGCCGTGCCGGCGATCCAGAACGGCGACAAGACGTTCGTCGCCATCTCGGAGCCGAGCGGCGGTGCCGATCCCGGCCGCGCGATCCAGACGCGCGCCGAGAAGCGCGGCGACCGCTATATCCTCAACGGCACCAAGCTCTGGATCACGGGAGTGGGACAAGCGAACTGGGGACTCGTGTTTGCGCGGACCGGCGGGAAAGGCCGCGACGGCGTCACCTCGTTCATCGTCGAGAAGACGTTCAAGGGCTTTTCCTACAAGCCGGTGCCGGTGATCCGCTCGTACTTCCCGTACGAGATCAGCCTGCAGGATTGCGAAGTGCCGGAGGAGAACCGCCTCGGCAATGAGGGTGAAGGCTTCAAGCTCGCCGAGACCTGGCTGGTCCACGCGCGCATTCCGTACGCGGCGGCGGTGATCGGCGTCGCGCAGGCTTCGCTGCAACTCGCCATCGATTGGGCCAAGCAGCGTGAGACCTTCGGTTCGAAGCTCGCCGACAAGCAGGCGATCCAGTGGATGATTGCGGACTCGGAGATCGAGCTGCGCGCCGCGCGCCTGCTGGTCTATCAGGCGGCCTGGAAGGGCGACCTCGGGCAGGACATCAAGGTCGACGCGTCGATCTGCAAGGTGTACGCGACCGAAATTGCCGGCAAGGTGGTCGACCGCTGCATCCAGATGTTCGGCGGGCTCGGCGTCGCGCGCGAAATGCCGCTGGAGCGCTGGCATCGCGAGATGCGCATCAAACGCATCGGCGAAGGTCCCTCCGAGGTTCACCGCATGGTGGTTGCGCGCGACCTGCTCGGCGGCCAGCGCAAGAAGCCTGCCGAAGCGAAGGCTTGACCCATGTCGATCGACGTCGACGTCACGGACGGCATCGCCACCATCACGATCAACCGCCCCGAGCGGATGAACGCGATGGACGCCGAGCACTACAAGGGCCTCTCGCAGGCCTGGATGCGCGTGCGGGACGATGCCGCGATCCGCGTTGCGATCATCACGGGCGCGGGCGAGAAGTCGTTCTCCTCCGGCGCCGACATCAAGAGCTTCCTCACCGCGCCCGCCGGCCTCGACGAGATGTGGCTGACGCAGCGCGACCAGTTGCTCAACCGCGGGCTGGAAGTATGGAAGCCCATCATCGCGGCGGTGAACGGCTATTGCCTCGCAGGCGGCATGACGCTGCTGCTCGGCACCGACATCCGGATCGCCGCCGAACACGCGACCTTCAACATCGCGGAGGTGAAGCGCGGGATTCTCCCCGGCAACGGCGGCACCCAGCGCATCCTCGATCAGCTTCCCTATGCGATCGGCATGGAGTTGCTGCTGACCGGCGACTCGATGGATGCGCAGAAGGCGCTGCACTACGGGCTGATCAACAAAGTAGTGCCGAAAGACAAATTGATGGAGACGGCGCGCGAGACGGCAAAGAAGATCGCCGCAAACGCCCCGCTCGCCGTGCAGGCCGCGAAGGAAATGGCGGTTCGCTCGCGCGAGATGGATCGCACCACGGGGCTTCGCTTCGAGGCCGTGATCAATCGCATGCTGCAATTCACCGAGGACGCGAAGGAAGGCCCCGCGGCCTTTGCCGAAAAACGCCCGCCGAACTTCAAGGGCCGCTGAGATGACATCGCCCTACCCGCTCGCCGGCATCACGGTTGTGGATCTGTCCCAGATCTACAACGGCCCCTACGCGACCTTCCTGTGCGCGCAGGCCGGCGCGGAGGTGATCAAGGTCGAGCCGAAGGGCGGCGAGCATCTGCGCCGGCGCGGCGTGGTCGGCGGCGCGGCGCTCCCCTTCGCGATGCTCAACGCCAACAAGCGCTCGGTCTCGCTCGACCTGAAGAACCCGCAGGGGCGCGACCTGCTGATCGAGATGGTCCGGCGCGCCGACGTGCTGGTGGAGAACTTTGCGCCCGGCGTGATGAAGCGGCTCGGCCTCGGCGTCGCGGCGATGCACAAGATCAATCCGCGCCTCGTCTATGCGCAAAGCTCCGGCTACGGCCAGGACGGGCTCTATCGCGACTATCCCGCGATGGACCTGACCGTACAGGCGATGTCCGGCATCATGGACATCACGGGCTTCCCAGAGCGCGAGCCCGTCAAGGCGGGACCTGCGCTGTGCGATTTCTTCGCCGGCGTGCATCTTTATGGCGGCATCGTCACCGCGCTGCTCGATCGCGAGCGCACCGGGCGCGGACGCACCGTCGAGGTCGCGATGCTCGATTCGGTTTATGCCTCGCTCGCCTCGACGCTCGGCATGAGCTTCGGCGCCGGCTGGAAGGACGCCGGGCGCACCGGCAACCGTCACGGCGGCCTCGCGGAGTCGCCTTATAATGTCTACCCGACCAGCGACGGCCACATCGCGATCATCTGCGTCGGCGAGCAGCACTGGAAGAACCTGCTCGACGCCATGGGCCGCGCCGAGCTTGGCGCCGACCCGCGCTTTACGAGTCTGAAAACGCGCGTGGCACACATGAACGTAATCGACGATCTCGTGAGCGGCTTCACCAAACAGTACAACAAGCAGGACCTGTTCGCGCTGTTGATGAAACACCGCGTGCCATGCGCGCCGGTGCGCACCCTGATGGAGGTCGTGAACGATCCGCACCTGCATCAGCGCGGCATGCTGCAATGGATCGATCATCCGGAGCTCGGCCGCATCGTGGTGCAGTCGAGCCCGATCCGTTTCGACGGCGCGCCGCCACTGCCGCATGAGCCGAGCCGCACGCTTGGTGCCGACAATGAGAGCGTGCTCGGCTGGCTTGGAAAATCACAGGACGAAATCGAGCAGCTCACAAGAGAGGGCGTCGTCTGATGCGCGGCAAATACGTCATCGCCGGCATCGGCCACACTAAATTCGGACGCCTGCCCGGGCGCGGCACGGTGTCGATGAATGTCGAGGCGTGCCGCAACGCGCTGGCCGATGCGGGAATTGAGAAATCCGCCGTCGATGCCCTGTTCGTCAAAGTGCCGACCTCGCGCTATTCCTCGATGTACGGCCAGACGCTCGCCGAGGCGATGCGGCTGCAGCCCAAGGTCGGCGGCGTGTGGGACCAAGGCGGCGCAACGAATATCAGCACGATCTCGTTCGCCTGCATGGCGATCGACGCCGGCCAGTGCGATGTCGCGATCGTCTGCCTCGCCGACGATCCCAAGACCGGCACGCGCCAGGCTTACGAGAAAGCCTGGGGCGACGACGGCGCTTACGGCTGGTTCTCGGTCGCGGCCGGCTACGCCATGACGATGCAACGCCACAAGGCCGAATATGGCACCAAGGCGGAACAGTTCGGCGAGATCGCTGTCGCGGTGCGCAATCACGGCGCCAATAATCCGCACGCGGCGCTGCGCGTGCCGCTCACGCTCGACAAATACATGGAGTCGCCCTTCATCATCGAACCCTTGAAGCGCGACGACATCTGCCTTGTGTCGGACGGGGCGGCTGCCGTGGTGGTGATGAGCGAGAAACGCGCGAAAGAGCTTGGCGTGAAGGCGCCGGTCA
>JAXDNY010000053.1:0-75095 GCA_034669145.1 Hyphomicrobiales bacterium | reverse complement strand
TCCCCGCTCACAACGTTGCCAGGAAGGCGATCAGCGCCTTCTTCTCGTTCTCCGACAGGTCCTGGCCGAACGTGTGGCCGCTGTTCTCGACCCGGCCGAGCAGGTTCGAATAGAACGACTGGATGAAGTCGGCCTGCTCCTTGGGCTGCGTGATATCGAGCGTGAATTGACCCCGGTTTGCCGTGATCCGCAGGCGCAGCCGCTCCAGCCCGTCCTTGAGCGCCGCGAGCCGGGCCGGCGTGAGGATGGTGCTGTACTTGGCATCGAGCTTGCCGGGATCGCGGTTGACCAGCACGAGGTCCTGCAGCAGGTCCTTGTAGCGCAAGCTGTTGATCAGGATCACGGGCGAGCCCTGCGGAAGCTTAAGCGAGAATGAGTCGATGTCGATCGGCCCGAGCTTCACATTCGACACGATGTCGATGATGATGTCCTTGTCGGCGAGGTTCACCTTGCGGCCGCGCTTGGCCGGGTTGAGGAGCTGATCGATCGAATCCCGGAACAGCCGGTAGCGCCCCTCCACGCTCGGATCGAACGCCACGCAGGGCGGCGGATTGGCGACGAGCTTGTCGTTGTCGTCGACATAGGGTGAGGAATAAAAATTCAAATCCGGGTTCGACGGCTTGCCGCACACTTCCGGACCCATCGCATTGTTGAGCATGAACGGCGCATAGGCCCACACGCTGAGCAGCGACGGCGGCCGGTAGTAGCCGCGCCCGCCGCCCTTCATCACTTCCATCACGGCAGGATCGGCAGGGCGCTCTTGCATATCGAAGGCGGCATATTGGTCCCACACGCGGGTCTTCATGTGGTTCGAGTGCATCGCGCGCGCGGCATGGGTGCCGACGCGGCTTGCGAGGATCGGCTTTTCGTTGCTCAAGAAATCGATCCGCCGTGTCGGGTCGGCCGGGTCTGTGGCGCGGAAGTTGGTGGCCTCGGAGACATTCTCCTGGCTCGAATGGCATCCCGCACAGGTGCGTGCGAAGATGCGCTGGCCCTGCGCGACCGCATCAGGGCCGAACTCCTGATTGAGCTGCCCTTCCAGCTGCTGCTGCGTCACGCCGCGCGCCGTTGCGAGGTCGGTCGGGCGCGCGTTGAAGAAGAACGCCGCCAAATCCTCGAGACGATCCTCAATCGCGCGGAAGCTCGCGCAGTCGCGCCGGCACTGCCCGATGTCGAGCGGGGTCTGGCCGTAGTTGCGCTGCGCCGGATCGATCGCGCGCAGGTCGGGCAGATGGTTGAGCCAGCACTGCTCGCCGCACGAGCCGATGTTGAAGTAGACGCGCTGGATCGCCTCGGTTGCGCCGATCGTATCCTCGCCGCCCTTGAGGATATTCTGCACCCGCTCGGTCTTCTCGCTGCGCTCCCAGCACTTGCCGGCTTTCTCCGGCTCGCACCAGCAGGTCGCAGCCGGTCCGCCGGGACATTGCGAGGCCTTGCGCCATTTCAGGATGCGGTGCTCGTGCAGCGGGCGGCTCTTGAAATTGTAGATCGCGTTCATGGTGCCGGGATTGGACACCGTATCCATGGGCAGCGCCGAGGTATCGACCGTGCCGGGGCGTGTGCGCGCGATCAGCTGCCATTCGACCAGGTGCTGCGACATGCCCGAGGCGAGCAGCTGCGAGATGCGGCTGTACTGATTGCCGACGAGCCCGTCGATATTGTCCCAGGCAGGATTGTTCGGATCGGCCGGCGGCTTCAGCGGATCGTAGGAGATGTGGCATGCGCCGCAGGCCATGCCGATGCGGAACGGAGGCTCGATCGATCCGTCGAACAGCCGGTTGGTGCGCGAGTCTCCATCCTCTTTGTCGCCCGAGAGGAACTTGCCGTACGCGTCCCATGTCCCGAGCGAGCCGTTGAGCTTGCGCCATTTCTCCGCGTCGAAGCGCGGATTGGGGAACTTGCGCAAGCCGAGCGCGCCGGTCGAGGTGCCGAACCGCAAATCGCACGGGCTCTGGCGCATGTCGCTCGCGCCGTGCGGCTTGGCCGGATCGACCACGAACGGGGCGTCCTGGAAATCGCAGGCGGGATCCTTGTACCCCTCGCGGCCGACGAACTTCAGAAGCTCGTCGTCGCCCTTGCAGTACTGAAAGCCGTAGGTCTCATCGAGCGTGCGTGCCGGACAATTCGGGTCCCCGGGAACGCAGCAGTCGGGATCGGGCGTGATGCCCCAGCCCTGGAACAGGTCGCGCTTGTTTTTCGCCGCAAGAATCTTGAACCAGTCGATCGCGGCGCCCAGCCGCTGCGGATACGAATAGGTGAGGAAGCGGTCGTTGAACGCGGTGGCGAAGAACCAGATCTCGCGGCCGGCCCGCTCCGAAGGATTGTACCGCGAGTCCTGCGCCGCATAGCCGGGGTTGAGCTTGCTCTGCGCCGGCGCACTGTTCGGTGTAAGGAAGCAGGCCGCGATGAGGAAAAAGCAGAGTTTCAGGGCGAAGCGCGCGCGCATCTCGCGATCCTCCAGGCTTGCAGCGGACGGCCGATCTCGCGGGCATGCAAGCGCCGCGTTAAGTCCGCCCGCGTACTATCGTCCGGTTGCGGCAAAGCTCCCGTGCGTCCTATAGCTGAAGTGAACCACATTGCAGTCGCATCGCCAAGGTGGGTCGGCGCGTACGAACAGGTCTCAAACAGAGCCCGACGATTGCTTTCCTCGCGCGCGTGAAGGAACACGGCCGCGACTGCACCGTCTTTTCCTATTTCACGAAACCGCTGCAGGATCAGATATTGCGGGTTTGGCGCGCGGTGAGCCGAAGCCGTCATGATCCCCGATATTCGTCCACGAATATTTGAATCGGGAGAGAGTGATCGATCACATAAGGGCCGTAGTTCGGGTCGTGCGCGTCAGGCTGCAGCATCCCGCCCGCGTCCTTCGCGCGCGCCAGCAGTGTGTACTGCCCCGGCGTCTTCGGTGTCAGCCAATCCAGTTTCCAGCGTCGCCATGCATACCGTCGAATTGGGTCGAGGAATTCCGCGTCGGCCCATGTCTTACCGCCGTCAGCACTCACCGCAATCTCGATCACGTCGCTCTCGCCCGTCCACGCAGCGCCGGACACTGTGTAGATCCGGTTAGGCGGCAAGGTTTCGTAGACACGCGGCCGCGCGATCTCTGACTTGAGTTGCATTTCACCCAGCGCACGCCGCACGGGCTTTCCGCTCATCGACGCCCAGTAGGCGTAATCCGATGTCTGCCAGTAACCGTGGAACGGCTCGCGCACCGCCTCGATGCGCGTCAGCCACTTGACCGAAGCCATTCCGTAGTGACCGGGCACAATTGCGCGCACCGGAAATCCGTGATCCTGCGGAAGATCACGACCATTCATCTGGTAAGCGATCAGCACCTCCGGCTGAAGGGCCTTGCTGCGCGGCACGCTCCAGGCATAGGAGATCGCGCCTGGAGGGACGTGCTCTCCCGTGAGTGTTCCGCGATCCGCTCCTTCGAGCACGATCTCGCAGGCATCGTCCGCCAGTCCGGCACGCGCGAGCAGTGCCCGCAGGGGCACTCCCATCCATTCCGCATTGCTGACGGCGCCTAGCTCCCACTGTGCACCTTGCACCTGCGGGACTAGAAAAACGCGGCTGTTGCCTGCGCACTCCAGCGTGGCGACTCGCGTCTCCGACGGCATTGCCCGCAACTCGTCGTAGCTCAAAGCAAGTGGCTGCCGGACCGCACCATCGATGCGCAATCGATAAGTGGCGCGATCCAGATCAGGCGCCGGAAAATGACTGCGTATGTAGAATAGCTCGGTTGGGGTCAGATAGGAGTCGATCCGATCGAAGGGAGTCTCCAGAACCCTGGGCTCCGTTTGCCGGATGATCAGGCCCATCGCAGACGATGAATCGGTGCTGCCGAAGGTGCGCGTCTTCGAACCTTCCATCATTGTCTCCTACACAACGCCGGCGTGGATGGCCGACGACGACGCATGCAGCGTGTCCGGCAACTGAGCCAGAACGAGAACCATGTAAATCGTCACAGCAACGCCGAACAGCGCAAGAAAGACAGCCACAGCCACGCCCTGCCGGGACACGGAAAGCTGCACGACTTTCCCGCCATTGAGTGCGCCGACGAGACGCATGTAACGCCGTGCCGAATAAAGGTTCACCGTCACGCCAACTGCGATCAGCGCCACTCCAAACCAGAGCGAGAGCTCGTCGGTCCGGACGCCGCCGACGCGGCTCAGGCCTGGCTCATCAGCAAAAATCCCAAAATGCGCCAGTATGAACCCGAATCCCATCAAGGCGAGGCCCGTACGAATCCACGCGAGAAACGTCCGCTCCCCGGCGAGATAATCACGCAGGTCGGCGGCCGGCTCTGGCTTCACGGGCGTATCCATGTGGGCTTCACTGAACGAACTGTGACATCCTCTTGAGATGCACCGACGCTCGGCGCTTCAATCGAGTGCTTCGAGCGCGGCCAAGAGCTTGTCCGGCGTGGCGGGAAAATCGCGGATGCGTGCGCCGGTCGCGTTGTGGATGGCGTTCATCACCGCGGCCCCCGCCCCGCAGATTCCAAGCTCGCCGATACCCTTGCTCGCGAGGGGACTGCCGTGAGGGTCCGCCTCGTCGAGAAACACGACATCCATCGCGCCGACATCGGCGTTCACCGCGACATGATAGCTGGCCAGATCCTGATTGATGAAGGAGCCATAGCGCGCGTCGACGTGGTTCTCCTCGATCAGCGCCGCCCCTATGCCCCATGTCATGCCGCCGATCATCTGCGAGTGGGCGGTCTTGGCATTAAGGATGCGGCCGGCCGCGAACACGCCGAGCATGCGCCGGACACGCACCTCGCCGGTATCCCGATCGACCCCGACTTCGGCGAAATGCGCGCCAAAGCCGGCATGCGAATACGCGTCGTCGAGTTCGGCCGGCGTGACCGACCCTTCGGCTTGCGTGATCCCGAGGGCGAGCCCCTCCTTGAGCTTGCGGCAGGCCGCAAGAACCGCCGCGCCCGAGGTCGCCGCGCCCCACGAGCCGCCCGAGCCGTCGGTCGGTGGGAAGTTGGTGTCGCCGAGCCGGACCATGACACGGCCGACCGGCATGTCCATCGTCTCGGCGGCGATCTGGGTCAGGATCGTGTAGGTGCCGGTGCCGATGTCGGTCATCGCCAGTTCGATGGTCAGCCGGCCGTCACTCTCCACGCGCGCACGCGCCGACGCGCTTTTCAGCGTGTCGCCGCGGATTGCGGACGCAACGCCGAGACCGATGAGCCAGCGTCCGTCGCGTACGCTGGCGGGCTTTGCGACGCGCTGGTCCCAGCCGAAGCGGGCAGCACCCACAATTAAGGCCTCGGCGAGATGGCGCGAGGCGAACGGACGGCCGTGCTCGGGATCATTCTGGGTATCGTTGCGCAGCCGCAATTCCACCGGATCGAGGCCGAGGGCGTCGGCCAACTCGTCCATCGCGCATTCGAGGCCGAGCAGTCCGATCGCCTCGCCGGGTGCGCGCATCGAATCCGAGCGCGGCAGATCCAGCTTTGCGAGGCGATGACGGGATAGCCGGTTGGGCGCGGCATACAACGCGCGCGCCGCGGCGCAGACCGGCTCGACATAGCCGTCGAAGCGCGCGCATTGCACAAGCGCATCCTGGCCGTAAGCGGTGAGGCGGCCGTCGCGGTCTGCGCCGAGCCGCAGGCGCTGCTCGGATGCGCTACGATGGGTGGTCATGTGGAAGATCTGCGGCCGCGCCATCGCCACCTTCACCGGCCGTCCGAGCATCCGGGCGCCGACCGCGGCGAGTGTCGCGTCGACATAATACGGCAATTTGCCGCCGAAGCCGCCGCCGATATAGCGCGTGATGACGCGGACATCCTCCTTGCGGATGTTGAATGTTCGGGCGAGGCCTTCCTGCGGACTCGTGGTCAACTGCGCCGACGTATGCACGGTCAACTTCGGGCCGTCCCAAGTTGCCATCGTGGCATGCGGCTCCATCGCGGCATGGCATTGATAGGGCGTGGTGTAGATCGCCTCGACCTTCACCGGTGCGTCGGCGAAGGCGGATTCAAAATGGCCGATTGAACTGTCGGCGGGATCTCCGCCGTTGATCCGGCCGGGATTCTCGGCGTGCGGACCAGCCGCCTGGAGGTCGTAATCCCCTGGCTGTAACGCATAATTGACGCGGACCAGCATCGCGGCGGCCGTGGCACGCTCGAACGTGTCGGCGACCACGAAGGCGACCGGAAAGCCGAAATAGCGCACCTCGTCGGTATTGAGCGCGGGCTCGGCGCGCGCAAAGCGGTCCGGCAGGTCGACGGGACCCCACGGTGTTTGCGGCGGCGCATTGTCCTTTGTCAGCACCAGCAGCACGCCGGGAGCGCGCTCTACATCACGCGTGTCGACGGCAACGACGCGGCCTTTGGCGATCGCCGCGGGAACGATGACGCCATAGGCGGCGGCGCCTTGCGCCGCGTATTCAAACGCATAGGTCGCCTTGCCGGTTACCTTTAGCCGGCCATCGACACGATCAAGCGGACGCCCGATCGGGCCGGCATGCTCGCTTTCAGCCATGACGGCTTCTCCTCAGATGACGCCGGCCGCAACGGCCAGCGTGGCGCGCAGGGTCCGGCGGGCGAGCGGGATTTTGAAATCGTTGTAACCATAGCCGCGAGCATCCCTGAGCGCGGCGACCCCCGCAGCGTCGAAGGACTCGCGCGTCGCCGTTATGCCGATGAGCGCGGCTTCGGCTTCGACCGACCGCCACGGCTTGTATGAGATGCCGCCGAACGCCACGCGGGCGGCGCTGACCAGCCCGTTGTCGCTCGCCACGATGACGGCGGCCGAGACGAGCGCAAATGCATAGGAAGCGCGATCGCGCACTTTGCGATAAACCTGCCGGCCCGGCGGCGGCGGCGGCAACAGGACAGAGCGGATCAACTCGCCCGGCGCGAGGACAGTTTCGATATGGGGCGTGTTGCCGGGCGGGCGATAGAACGCGTCGATCGGGATGGTCCGGGTTGCTCCGTCGGGCGCAATCGTTTCGATCCGCGCACTCAGGGCCGTCATCGCGACCGCCATATCGGACCCGTGCGCAGCGATGCAGTTGTCGCTCACGCCCAGCACCGCGTTCATTCGGTTGATCCCGCCCAGCGCCGCGCAACCCGATCCTGGAACGCGCTTGTTGCAAGGCTTCGTCGTGTCGTAGAAATAGGGGCATCGGGTCCGCTGCAGCAGATTCCCACCGGTCGTTGCCTTGTTTCGAAGCTGCGTCGATGCGCCGGCCAGAATCGCCTGCGACAGCAGCGGGTAGCGGCGCCGGACGTTCGCGTCTGCGGCGGCCGTGCTGTTTGTCACGAGCGCACCGATGCGCAAGCCGCCCTCGGCGGTCTCTTCGATATCGGACAACGGCAGCGCGCCGATGTCGACCAGGTGCGCCGGCGTCTCGATCTGCAGCTTCATAAGATCGACCAGATTGGTGCCGCCGGCGACGAATTTCGCCGCCGGTCGGGCCGCCGCCGCGCAAGCCGGCGCGACGTCGCTTGCCCGTTCGTACCGGAACGGCTTCATGAGCGGCCTCCCTCGGCGACGTCGCGGATCGCCGCGACGATGTTGGCATAGGCGGAGCAGCGGCAGATATTGCCGCTCATCCGTTCGGCGATCTCGGCATCCGTCAGGGCCGGCGCGGTCGCGACATCCGCCGTGACATAGCTTGGCCAACCCGCCTTGTGTTCGGCCAGCAGCGCGACGGCCGAGCAGATTTGGCCCGGCGTGCAGTACCCGCATTGCAATCCGTCATGCCGTACGAAAGCCGCCTGCATCGGATGAAGATCGCCATCTTCCACCAAACCCTCGATGGTCGTGATCTCGTCGCCAGCATGCATGACCGCGAGCGCCAGACAGCTGTTGATGCGCTGTCCGTTGACGATCACCGTGCAGGCGCCGCACTGTCCCTGGTCGCAACCCTTCTTGGTCCCGGTGAGCGCGAGATGCTCGCGCAGTGCATCGAGCAACGTGGTGCGCGGATCGAGATCGAGCGCGTGTTGCCGTCCATTGACGGTCAGCCGAACGTTTTCGGTATTTGGCGATCGCGAGGATGAAGATTGCTCCGCAATCGCGGCAATCGCCGGTGACGAGGCCAGCGCGAGCGTCGCAACGCCGCCGGTCTCGAGAAAGCGGCGCCGCGACGTGAGAGCGCGAGGGGGAGTGGGACTTTGCACGGCAACCTCCGGCGGGGTTCAGGCTTCCTGAGAGATGCACACCCCCTTGGGCGCGGCTTGCAGGTTATTGCCGCGACCTAACTGGTGTTGCGCGATTTCGGATCTACGGCTGGCGGCTCGCCTCGAACAGGAACCACGTCCGCCGCTCGGCTTCGTCGATCCAGTTCTCGAGCAGACTCGCGCTCGCCACGTCGCCGTGTTCATCGCACAGCGCGTGCGTCACGCGCATGGAGGCGATCAGCTGCTTGTTGTCGTCGCGCAGCTCGGCCAGCATGTCGAGCGGCGTGACATAGTCGGCGTCATTGTCCAGCAGCCGCTGCAGCCGGCTTGCCTGACCGAGGGAGCGCAAGGTCGTGCCGCCGATCTTTCGCGCGCGCTCCGCCATCGCGTCGGTCGCGGCGAAGATCTGCTCTCCCTGTTCGTCGAGCAGAAGGTGATAGTCGCGGAAATGCGGGCCTGACATGTGCCAATGGAAATTCTTCGTCTTGAGATACAGGGCAAGCATGTCGGCGAGCAGCACCGTCAAGGCGGCGGAAATATCCTTGCTCGCGGCGGTCATCAGATCCGTGGGTGTGTCGAGCGGCGCCAATCGCCGCGCCTTCGCCGTAAGGACGTCCATTCTCAATTTTCCTCCAAACCATAGTGGCGATCCCGTCAGAGCAGCCGGCACTGCGCCGGCTGCTTCTGAGTCCGTGACTGCCCGTTAGGGGCAACACCGAAGAGCGATCGTCGCTCAGACGCCGCCCGCGTACGGCGAAGAGGCGCGGTCGCGGCTGTCGACCCGCATTTCGCGGTCGCCCTCGTAGTAGCCCTGGCCCTCAACGGAGCTCTGGACCGAACGCTCTTGATGCCGGGGCTGCGCAGCGGCGGCCGGAGCGACAGCCGCAAGGCTGGCAAGGGAAGCCGTGGCAAGGATGATTGCAGCGAACTTTTTCATTTTACTTCTCCATCTTTCTTTCAGTTGGTGCGTGTTTCGCACCACTGAGATGGGAACCGCACCGAAGGAGCGTTTTGCCGGTCTTGTTGCGGGTCGGATATTCTTGCGCCGATCGCCCTCGCGGCCGGTGCTGCCGGGGTGGCGAATGAAAAAGCCAGCACAATGCCGAGAACAATCAACTTGCCGACGATGTCCGCCGGTACATGCGCATGCGCCGCGCCCATTTCGGCCGGGCGATCGGTGGCCGCCATGGCAGTTTGATTCTCGGTGCTGCGCATCGCACAGATATGCGCTGGCCGGCCTTGGTGATGCTCCAGCAGATTTGCGGCTGTTGCGGCGATCTTGCGTTCGAACGTCAAGTGCGAGAATGGCGCGCATGCTGGCTGGGTCCAGCTGCTCTCCACGATTGTCTCGATTGTTGAGTTCTTGCCGAATTCGGCGGAAAATCCCAAACTTCAGGCGGTTATTCTTGGCGTGTGAACGTTTAGACGTTCGCCTTCCAAAGCGGTGCCGTGATTATCGAAGCAGCAGTCCATCAGGTGCCTATCCGCAAACGATAGTGTGCGGCCTGAGATACCTCGGCGCGACGCCGGTGGAGGCAGTAACATGTCGACGTTCGTCCTTGTTCGGCGGCCTTGGTCTTCCACTCCCGTGAATTACGGGATCGCGGTTCTATCGGCGGCGGTGGCGATAGCTGTCGCGGTCGCGCTCGACCGCTCCCTGGGCACCGGCCCTTCGGCTTCCTTGTTCCTCTGCACGATCATGTTTGTCGCGTGGGCCAGTGGCGCGGGCCCGGCATTGCTCGCAGTGGCACTGACAATCCTGGCCTTCAACTGGTTCTTTCTGCAGTCGGCCCATTCATTCAGTTTTGAGGTCGGAGAGCTCGCGCGACTTGTGTCTTTCACGGTCGCGGCACTTTTCGTGGTGTTGTTGAGCGCGGCCTATCACCGCACGGCGGATTCGTTGCGGCACGCGCGCGACGAACAGGCAGCGATGGTGCTTGATCTTCAGCGTCTCAATGATTCATTGGTTGCCGAGAATGCCGAGCGGCAGAGTGTCGAGACGGAGCTTCGCCGGAGCGAGGCGCATCTCGCTGCAACTCAACACGAGCTGCAGCAAACGATCGATATGATCCCGGGGATCGTGACGTGTTACGGCCCCGATGGCGAACGCGACTTCGTCAACAAGCCTTGGCGTGACTACGCTGGCCTTACGCTCTCCGACATTCAGGGGGAAGGCTGGCGAAGAGTCATTCACCCGGACGACGCGGAGGAATCGCTGCGCAAGTGGCGCATCTCATTGGCGACCGGCGAACCCTTCAACTTCGAACATCGGCTGCAGCGGGCCGATGGGGAGTGGCGTTGGCACATGATCCGCCGCGTGGCATTGCGAGGTACAAACGGAGAGATTCTCCGGTGGTACGGGATCGGCTTCGACATCGAAGACCAGAAGCGGGCCGAGGCCGCACTGCGCAACAGCGAGGCGCAGCTCGCTGAAGCTCGCCGAGAACTTCAGCTGACGATCGACACCATTCCGGCACTGGCCTCCCGCTACCGGGCTGACGGGACGACCGATTTCGTCAATCAAGTCTGGCGCAGTTACACCGGGCTCACGCAAGAGTCCTGGACCGGCCGCGGGAGCGCCGTGGTCCACCCCGACGATCGCCCGCGAGTCGAGCAGGCGTGGGCCGCGCATCTGGCAGCAGCCGAGCCGTTCGATGTGGAGCAGCGGATGCGGAGAGCCGACGGAGAATATCGCTGGTACTTCGTCCGCCGCGTGCCGCTGCACGATGCCGGCGGAAACGTGATCGCGTGGTATGGGGCCGGTTACGACATTGAGGACCGGAAACGCGCCGAGCTCGCATTGCGCGCGCGTGAGGCTGAACTTGCCGAAACACAGCGCGAACTGCAGCTTACTCTAGATCGCATCCCAACTCTCGCGTGGCAGACGCGATCCGACGGATACGCCGAATACCTCAACAAGCAGTGGCTCGACTATACCGGCCTGTCCATTGAGCAGGCGCTCGGCTGGGACTGGCAGATCGTAGTCCATCCGGACGATCTTCCCGGTCTTCTGGTCGTTTGGCGGAGAATGCTGGCGAGTGGAAATGCCGAGGAAGTCGAGGCGCGGATGCGGCGCTTCGACGGAGAGTATCGCTGGTTTCTGTTTCGGCCGTCGCCGTTGCGCGATGGAGCCGGAAATGTCGTCAGATGGTATGGGACGAACACCGACATCGAGGATCGAAAGCGGGCCGAGCATGCCCTGCGACGCAGCGAGGCCTATTTGGCGGAAGCGCAGAAGCTCACTCTCACGGGAAGCTTCGCCTGGAAAACAGTCACCGGCGAGACTTACTGGTCCGAGGAGTTTTACAAGCTCATGGGCTTCGAGCGGAGAATCAAGCCGTCGCTCGATATCGTCATGCAGCGGACCCATCCCGATGACCGCCCGTTTGTGCAAAACCAACTCGATCGCGCGACGCATGGCGAGGAAAACTTCGACTACGAGCACCGTTTGCTCATGCCGGACGGGCAGATCAAGCATCTGCATGTCCGCGCGCAGCTTGTAAGGGACGCCTCAGGCGCGGAGGAAATGATCGGCGCGATGGCGGACGTCACGGAGGCGAAGAAGGCGCAGGAGGCATTGCAGGCCGCCCAGGCCGAGCTCGCGCACGCCAGTCGCGTGGCGGTCTTGGGCGAGATCAGCGCGTCGATTGCGCATGAGGTCAATCAACCGCTTGCCGCCATTGTTGCAAACGGCGAGGCGTGTCTCCGATTCCTTGCCCGGGACAAACCCGACCTGAACGATGTGCGTGGTGCCGTGGAATGGATCGTGAAGGATGGCAACCGGGCGGGAGACGTGATCCAGCGCGTCCGCACCCTCACAAGGAAGACCGACGGCCACCGCGCCGCGCTCGACGTCAATGATGCGATCGACGATGTCGTAATGTTGTTGCAACGCGAGCTCCTGGTGCATCGGATATCGGTGCAACGCGATCTTGCGGCAGGTTTGCCTTCGGTTCTCGCGGACCGGGTCCAGCTTCAGCAGGTGATCATCAACCTGACCATGAACGCCATCGAAGCGATGCAGGCGGTTGCGGGCCGCGCCCGCAGATTGACGATCCGGTCGTACCGGGACGACTCGGGGCAAGTCATTGTTGCGGTGGAAGACAGTGGCGCCGGGTTCACCGCCGAAAGCCAGGATCGCCTGTTCCATGCCTTCTTCAGCACAAAACCCGGCGGGCTGGGTATGGGGCTTTCGATCTGCCGCTCGATCGTCGAGGCGCACGGCGGGCGGCTATCGGCATCCGCCAACGCCGATCGTGGCGCGACCTTCCAGTTCGCCCTGCCGTTGGTGGAAGACGCCGCATAGTTGCGCTGCGCGTGGCACGTGGCCGATCTCAAACTTCGGTATGTGTTTCTGACACCCACGTTTGTGCGCGGATGAACCTCTGTAGAATGGCCGGGCGTGCTCTTAAGACTATTTTGGCGGCAGACCTTGATCGCTCGACACCTCGAAACGAGCATAAGGGAGATCGCCATGACAATGTTCATGCGGGAGCCGTTGTTCGCCATTGGTCGTGGTTTGCAGGCTGAGTATCTGCCGGCTGTGCGGCAGCCGCTGCCAAACGAAATCGAATATCTGCTCACTCAACTCATTGCCCTCGAAGCCAGCAAGCGCGCGTCCGCCGAACCCGAAGTCTCGCAGCCCACACTGGCGCTGCCGAGGCCACGGCCGTGATCGCCAGCCCATCGATCGGGCGAGCAGGCGGAGATGCAACCATCTTCGCGATTTCGATTTTACGCTCAGCGATTGACCTGGCCGCAATAGCCGGTATTTGGCGCAGGTTGACGAACGGAATTTTTGATCGTTACCGGCCCGAACTGCACTATATGCGCGGCCCCGGCCCCAAATGGCGTGAGAAACACGTACGCGCCCAACGCAAGGCGTCATCGCCGCGATAGCATTGCGTCTTCGCGGATGTCCGTTCTGCACAACTCAATCCCGAAACGGGCAGACCCGATCTCAAATCACCAGCAGGGCGTGTTCGATCGCGGCGCAAAGAAAAGCCGCCCTGCGAAGGGCGGCAGTTTGGCCATAAATCTGGGGAGAGGAACCAGAACTGGCCGCTAGGCGGCACGCTTCAACGTGCTCGCATGTGAGGCGAAGGCCTCGTCGGCGCACCCGGTCGCGAAACAGTAGAGCCGGTCGTCGGGCGCGAGGATTGCCTCAGCACCGCCGTCGCGGACCACAAAGGGTTTGCCGCACCCCCAGCAGGTCTTTGAGCTGCCGTTGGCGAGAAATGGGATGATCTTTCGCATGTCACAGCCCCGTCTGAATGATGAGGCCGACGACGGCCACGATCAGCGTGATGCCGACCACCGGTGTCACATCGAGTTCGGATGTCCTGTAGTCGCCCAGGCGAAACGCCGCGTGCAATTGCCACATGGTCTCTCTCCGTGATGGTGCGGAGATGATGCGCCTCGCTTGGACCCGCTTCCATCAGACCAACGGGCATCTCGCTCATACCTTGGTTTGTGTAGAATTCTCTTTGCGGTCAGGCGGTTGGCGGACGGCCGGCGGATTTTGCTATATCCTGATGCCGAGATATGCCGTGTTGGCCGGCCTATGCGCCATAGCGGCAAACACGCATGCGGCACCTTAGTTGAGGACGGGCAAACGACGTGAAGAACGAATTGCACTCAGTCGTGTTTGTCGTCGACGACGACGAATCCATCAGGGTTGCGCTGGCCAACCTGTTTCGCTCAATGAATCTGGCCGCCACTGTGTTCGCTTCGGCGCCTGAATTTCTGCAAGCCAAGCTTCCGGAGATTCCAAGTTGCCTCGTGCTCGACATCAGGCTTCCGGGCGTCAGCGGTCTGGAGTTTCAGGACGTTCTGGCCAAGGCCGGCATTCACATTCCGATCGTGTTCATGACGGGGCACGGCGACATCCCGATGTCGGTGAAGGCCATGAAGGCCGGCGCCGTCGATTTCCTGACCAAGCCGTTCCGAGACCAGGACATGCTCGACGCCGTGACCCGCGCGCTCGAACGTGACCGCATGCGGCGCCAAAGCGAGCGGACGACCGCCAACTTGCGCACCGTGTTCGAGACACTGACGCGGCGTGAGCGCGAGGTGATGGGCCTGGTGACCTCCGGCCTGATGAACAAGCAGATCGCCGGCAAGCTGAACGTCAGCGAGATCACCGTGAAGATCCATCGCGGGCACGTCATGAGGAAGATGGGCGCACGGTCCCTGGCTGACCTGGTCAGAATGGCTGAGGCGCTGGGGATCAGCGCGGCGAGCGCCTGATCGGCTGTGCGCCCACGTTCGCATCCGCAAAAATACTCGAAACCTATGTATGATTTCCAAACCGGCGTTGAGAACACAATCTGAGGGCAAGGCGATTCAGGGGCAGGCGGCCGTTTGCGCCCGCCGAGGATTAGTAGTGTGCCGGCGATTCCCGTGATTTCGATCATCGATGACGATCCGTCAGTTCGCGCCGCGACGTCCAATTTGTTGAGGTCGTTCGGCTACGCGGTTCATACCTTCGATTCGGCGGAGGCATTTCTGCAATCGCCGCAGCTTGCCGAGACATCGTGCGCGATCGTGGACATCCGGATGCCGTCCATGAGCGGGTTGGAGATGCAGGCGCACCTGCGCGCACAGGGCAACGGCGTGCCGCTGATCTTCATCACCGCTCTGCCCGATGCGAGCACTCGCACGCGTGCGTTCGCCGGAGGGGCAAGCGGATTTCTGACCAAGCCCTTCCACAAGGACAGCTTGATCAACTGCATCGATAGCGCATTGGGCCGGTAGCGCGGTCAGGGCACTGCGGCTGCTGCGCTGTTCGCGCGCTGACCTGTTCGCTCATATGCTGGAGAAAAAAGGCCGGCGGCTCGGGGCCGCCGGCCAGGCGCAGCATCGTGGCAAAGCTGCCCGGGGGAGAAGCGGCTTTGCGGTTTCCATCGAGGCGCGGGCGGGGGACGGACCGGACCTCGGCAGTGACACTGACGCATCGCGGAATGGAAAAGAGAACGAAGAGCCATTCCGGCGACACATCACAACATACAAACTCGCCCCGCGGCGCGCTCCGCCGCGATTGCCCGGCTTTGCCTCCTCTTGCGCCGAACAGCCCGCGCTGCTGCGGCCAATCAAAGCCGATGCATCGAGCGGTTCTCGCAACAGAGAGGAAATCGGCGCAATGCCGGCATGGAAACCATCCGCGCCACCCACCACATGAAAGATCGGTCGACAGAATGCCGAGCAACTCGCGCTCTGTGGAGAAACAGGATGACGATGCAGAGAACCATTGCGCTCCTGGGATTGCTGGCACTTGCGCTCGTCAAGGTGCCCTCGGCGATGGCGGCAGCCGGCTCCGTCCCGACATTCGATACCCGCCCGACCTGCGCGGGCGCCGCGATGGAAATCTCGGTGACGCGGACGGTCGAGCGTTGCCAGGAGAGCGAGCAGCAGGCGCGCGATTCTCTCGCCGCTCAATGGGGCAGGTTTCCCAACGCCGATGAGGCCAGTTGCACGGCGGAGACCCGGATCGGGGGATTTCCGAGCTACGTCCAGCTTCTGACATGCCTGGAGATGGCGCGCGATGCGCGTACGCTGAAGGTCGATTGATACCGCTGGATCCGCTCGGGCGTGATCGGGCAAATTTGTTCCCACCTCGCACTCAACTCTTCGCGATACTGGCGCAAGAAGCCGTGATTGATCGCGGCTCGTTGAACGCCGTTGCAGATTTGGAATTCGTGCCGATCGCGGTCGAAATCAAACTTTGTCAGGCGCTAATCCACGCCGGATAAACCTAGGTATAGGTTTTTCGCTCCGGCACGGAAACCTAAGTCCGATAGAGGCGATGCACGGCTCTGCATTAATCTGCGTTCAAGAAAACAAAAGGGTGGAGACGAATGAAGCTCCCCACCAGCAAACGCAGGTCCACCGCCATGCTGACAAACTCCGAAGCGCTCCGTACCGGTTCCCTTGCACTCTTCGATAGGGATCACGATCGCAAGGCTCCCCCGCTGGCGCCGCTCGATGCGGCAAACGGCTTCGGCGCACCGGCGCAGTCGATCGACATGCTGTCGGCGACCGTGAACGTCACGCCCGCGCGCGCGGTATCGCGACGCGGGATGGAATGGCGCGGCATGGGCGCTGAGTTCGTCCAGGCGACGAGCCATGATCGCGTCGAATACAGCTTCCGCTCACCGGTGCACCTGCTCGCCGCGTACGAGCACGGCGTCCGCCGCGAGGGCGAGTCCTATGTCGAGGGCCTGTCCCGTTCGACTCTGCGTGACGTCGCGAACAAGCTCACGTTCGCACCGGCCGGTCACGAGTACCGCGAATGGCACGATCCGCGCACGCTGACGGGCGTGACGTATTTCTACCTCGATCCGGCGGAGTTGCAGACCGAGTTCGACGAAGACGCCGCGGAGTTCGCGCCGCGACTCTTCTTCGAGGACGCGACGATCTGGAGCACCGCGGCAAAGCTCAAGCAGGCGATCCAGTCGCCCCGCATCGAAAACAGGCTCTACGTCGAAGCGCTCGGAGTGGTTCTGATCCACGAACTGATGCGCCTCAACCGCGGCGCGCCGCGTGAGCAGGTGCAAATTCGCGGCGGGCTCGCCGCGTGGCAGGAGCGCGTCGTCACCACATACATCGACGAGCATTTGGCCGAACAAATCCCGCTCGCCACACTCGCGCAGCTGGTGCGGCTGAGCACGTATTATTTCTGCCGCGCCTTCAAGCAGTCGTTCGGCGTGCCGCCGCATCGCTATCACATCCAGCGGCGCATCGAGCAGGCAAAGATCCTGCTGGCCGGACGGAAGCACTCCGTGACCGAGGTCGGGTTGGCGCTCGGCTTCAGCGAGACGAGCTCCTTCACGGCGACCTTCCGCAAGATCACCGGGCAGACCCCGAGCGGCTACTGTCGAAGCCTCGGTTGATTGCACCGAATCCGAGATGGAGTTTTCGATGAAGCATCTCTCGCTTTTGATCGCGATCATCGCGCTGGCGATCGCGCCGCCGGCGCTAGCACAGGTCAGTCCAACCCCGACCATTGGCGCAACGTCGCCGCTTGGCATGACACCGGGTTCGTCTGTCGCGCCGACCGGAATCCCGATGGGTGCCACGGCACTCGCGTCGCCAGGGCTCAGTCCGTTACCCTGCCCGGCCACCGGGAGCACATCGTCCGCCATGTCCGGCTCGACGACGACCTTCGACGGCGGCGGAATCGGAATGGGCGCCGGAATGTCGATGCCAGGCAGCCTGGCAGCGTCGGGACCATGCGGCACGACCTCAAGCGGTGCGTCATCGATGGCCGCAACGTCACCCGTGACGCCCGGCGGTGCCACCCGGACCGGGATTCCGTTGGGCTCATTCGAGATCGGCAGCGCAGGGGTGAGCCCGATGCTGCCCTCCACATCAATGACGAGTACATTACCCGTGGGGGCGGCGGTGCCCTCCACACCTTTTTTGATCCCGCCTTCCACGACGCCGGCAACGTCGTTCGACGCATCCGCTCCGGCGTCTTCTTCCGCTGGAACGTCCTCCTCCACACTTCCGAACGGGTTGCCAACGGCATGCGCTGGCGTGCCTGGCAATATCAACACCCCGACTGTGTTCCGGGGCGCCTGCTGATCGCTCTTGCAGGTATTGGGAGGCCACGAATGAAGCGAAAATCGCTTGTCAGCGTATTGGTCCTCGCGGCCGCAGCGGTCGCAGCGGTCGCCGCGTTCTTCATTCACAGGGCGCGGATCGAGGCCGCGCCGGCTCCGGTGGCTACGCCCGCGGTGCCGGTGGTTGCCGGCGTCGTGGCCAGTCACGATGTGCCGATCTACCTCACCGGCGTCGGCACCGTCGTCGCCTACAACACAGTCGTGGTGCGCAGCCAGATCCAGGGACAGCTCGTCAGCATCAACTTCAAAGAAGGGCAGACGGTGAAGACCGGCGACCTTCTGGCCCAGATCGACCCGCGTCCCTACAAGGCCCAGATCGATCAGCTGACTGCCACGCGCGATCGCGATCGGGCTCAGCTCGCCAACGCCCAGGCTAATCTCACCCGCTACACCGAGTTGGGAGATAAAGGCTGGGCCACCCCGCAACTGGTCGAGACCCAGAAGGCGCAAGTCGCGCAGCTGCAGAACGCCATCAAGGCGGACGAGGCCCTCATCGATGCAGCGAATGTGCAGCTCAGCTACACGCGGCTGACGTCACCGATCGATGGGGTGACCGGAATTCAGCAGATTGACATCGGCAACATCATCAGCCCGACAACGCCGAACGGCCTCGTCGTCGTCACTCAGATCGAGCCCATTTCACTGATCTTCACGCTCCCCGAGACCAACCTGCCCCAAATCCAGCAGCAGCAGGAAAAGACCAAGGCGCCGCTGACGGTTCTCGCGTACAGCCAGGATGGCGCGATCGAGCTCGATCAAGGCGCGCTCGGCCTGGTCGATAATCAGATCATACAGACCACGGGCTCGATACGGCTCAAGGCGGATTTTCCCAACAAGACGCATCGGCTTTGGCCGGGCGAGCTCGTTAACGCGCGGCTCCTCGTCGATACGCGCCAAAATGGCCTGACGGTCGCTGCATCGGCTGTGCAGCAGGGTCCGAACGGAGCATACGTGTACGTCATCAACCCCAACAACACGATCGAGAGTCGCCCGGTAAAGGTCGCACAGATCAGCGCAGGCCAGGCGCTTATCGATTCCGGCCTCAAGGCCAACGAGCAAGTGGTGGTCGACGGGCAGTACAAGCTGCAGGTCGGCACGCTGGTCACGGTCCTGCAAGGCAAGGCTGCCGAGGAGGCCACTGCGCAGAGCGCACAGCAGGCGCCGATTCCATGAACATATCAGCGCCGTTCATCCAGCGGCCGATCGCGACCGCGCTGCTGATGGTTGGATTGCTGGTCGGCGGGCTGGTGAGCTATCCGCTATTGCCAGTGGCGGCGCTGCCCAACGTCAATTATCCGACATTGCAAGTGACCGCGCAGCTGCCGGGGGCGGATCCACAAACCATGGCGTCTTCGGTCGCAACGCCGCTCGAATTGCAATTCGGGCAGATCCCCGGCCTCACGCAAATGACCTCGGCGAGCGCGCTTGGCTATGTCCAGGTCACGCTGCAGTTCGATTTGAGCCGCGCCATCGATGGGGCGGTGAGCGACACACTATCGGCGATCAATGCTGCGCAAGCACAGCTCCCCCTGAACATGCCGTATCCCCCGATGATCCGGAAGGTCAATCCGGCCGACACGCCGATCCTGGTGCTCGGCTTGACCTCGGACAGCCTGCCGCTGACGACCGTCGACGCCTATGCGGAAAACATCTTGCTGCAAAAAATATCGCAGATCTCGGGCGTTGGTCTCGTGGGTATCGGAGGCCAACAGAAGCCCGCCATCCGCGTGCAGCTGGACCCTCAGGCGCTGGCAGCTCGCGGCATCAGCCTCGAGGACGTGCGCACCGTACTCGGCCAGGCCAACGTCGACCTGCCCAAAGGCACGCTCAACAGCCCGCGCCAGACCTACACGCTCAATACCAACGATCAGCTGCTGAAGGCCGACGACTACGCCAATCTGGTCATCGCCTATAGCAACGGCGCGCCGGTCCGCATCCGCGACGTCGGCCGCGCGATTAGCGCGGCTGAGAACGATCTGGTTGCCGGCTGGTACAACAATCAGCGGGCGATCATCATGCCGATTCAGCGCCAGCCCGGAGCCAACGTTGTCGACACGGTGGACCGGATCAAGGCGATGATGCCGGTGCTCCAGGCCTCGATTCCGCCCGCGATCAAGGTCCATATCATCTCCGACCGCACAGAGACCATCCGTGCCTCGGTCAGCGACGTGCAGTTCACGTTGATGCTCACAGTTGCGCTGGTGGTGATGGTGATCTTCATATTCCTGCGTAACTTCTGGGCGACCGTCATTCCAGCCGTCACGGTACCCCTGTCGCTGGTCGGTACCTTCGCGGTGCTCTACGGACTCGGCTACAGCCTGGACAACCTCTCACTGATGGCCTTGTCGATTGCCGTCGGCTTCGTGGTCGACGACGCTGTCGTCGTCATCGAGAACATCGTGCGGCACATGGAGGAAGGTGCATCGCCGTTGGAGGCATCGCTCAAGGGTGCCGACGAGATCGGCTTCACCATCGTGTCGATCACGCTGTCGCTGATCGCCGTGTTCATTCCGCTGTTCCTGATGGGCGGCTATGTGGGGTTGCTGTTCCGCGAATTCGCCATCACGGTGAGCGTGGCTCTCGTCCTCTCCCTGCTGATCTCGCTGACGCTCACGCCGATGATGTGCGCTTACCTGCTCAAGCCAGAGAGCAAGGAGCATGGGTGGCTCTACCGGTTTTTCGAACGCGGCTTCGATGGCCTGCTCCACGTCTACGAGGCGGGCCTCAAGATCGTGCTGCGGCACCGCTTCATCACGCTGATGACGATGTTCGGCACCATCGCGCTGACCGGATATCTCTATGTGCTGATCCCCAAGGGCTTCTTTCCCCAGCAGGACACCGGATTGATCATCGCTCTGTCCGAAGCGGCGCAGGATATCTCCTTCCCGGCGATGGCCGAGCGCCAGCAAGCCCTACTCGACGCGCTGATGCAGGATCCTGCGGTCGCCTCGATTGGGTCGGGGGTCGGCGCTGGCGGTGGCAACACCACGGTCAATAACGGCCGCGTATTCATTGCGCTCAAGCCGCAGAATCAGCGCGACAGCATGGATCAGGTGCTCGCGCGGCTGCGGACCAACCTCGCAAAAATCCAGGGGATCACGCTCTATATGCAAGCCGCGCAGGACATCACCATCGGCGGGCGCGTGTCCAAAACGCAGTATCAATACACGCTCAACGACGCCGATCGCGGAGAGCTCAATCATTGGGCCGGGCTGTTCCTCGACAAGATCAAGGCCATCCCGGGCGTTGCGGACGTCGCTACCGATCAGCTCAATGCCGGGCCGATGCTCGACATCACGATCAAGCGTGAAGTCGCCTCAACTTACGGCATCCTGCCCTTCACCATCGACAACACGCTCTCGGATGCCTTCGGCCAGCGCATCGTCTCGACAATGTTTACCACGCTGAATCAGTATCATGTCGTCATGGAGGTGGACCCGAAGTTCCAGTACGGGCCCGAAGCACTCAACGGCATCTACATCAGATCATCGAGCGGGCAGCAGGTGCCGTTGTCCACGCTGGTCGACAGTGTCGTGAAAGTCGCCCCGCTCGTCGTCAACCATCAAGGCCAGTTTCCCTCGGTGACGATCTCGTTCAACCTCCTGCCGGGCACGGCGATCGGTCAGGCGGTAAGTGCCATCCAGCAGGTTGAAAAAGAGCTCGGCAAGCCGCTGTCGCTTCAGACCAGCTTCCAGGGTAATGCCCAGGCGTTCGGCGCGGCGCTATCGAGCACGCCCATCCTGATAGCGGCGGCGCTCTTCGTCATCTATCTCATCCTCGGCGTGCTCTACGAGAGCGTGATCCATCCCATAACCATCATCTCGACGCTGCCGTCGGCCGGCCTTGGCGCGTTGTTGCTGCTCATGGCGGTTCACTACGATCTCAGCGTGATCGCGATCGTCGGCATCATCCTGCTTATCGGGATCGTCAAGAAGAACGGCATCATGCTGGTCGATTTCGCCCAGCATGTTGAGCACGAAAAAGGATTGACCGCAGAGGAGTCGATTTACCAAGCCTGCATCATGCGTTTCCGGCCGATCCTGATGACCACAATGGCGGCGCTGCTCGGTGGCGTTCCGATGATGCTGGGCAGCGGAGTTGGCTCAGAGCTTCGCCAGCCACTCGGCTACACCATCGTCGGCGGCCTCGCTCTGTCGCAGCTTCTCACCCTCTATACGACGCCGGTTGTCTATATCTATCTCGACCGGCTGCAGACCTGGATGTTCCGAGGGCGCGGCAAACAGGCGGCCTCGGGCCATCCCGAGCCGGTGCCTGCGGAGTAACCGGAGGGCAGCCGAGTCCCGCGACGCTGTCACGATCGGCGCAACAACCGGATCGCGACCGCAATTTCGCGCAAGTCCGAAGCATCCGGCACATTACATCCCTTTGTAATCCGGCCCGAATTCGCACTGAGCGGTGTGCCGGTAACGACAGAAAAAACGGACGCCGTTGCGTCCATGATGGAGAATGCCATGCTGCGCAAAGTTGGTATCGTGCTTACGGTGATCGCCCTCGGTATGACGGCGGTCGGGACTGACGCCTTCGCTCGAGGTGGTGGTGGCGGCGGCGGCGGCGGTCATGGTGGTGGCGGCGGGTTCGGCGGCGGCGGTGGCCATTTTGGCGGCGGCGGCTTTGGCGGCGGGCACATCGGTGGCGGATTCGCGGGCGGCCGTGGATTTGGTGGCGGCCACATCGGCGGGATGGGCGCCGGACGTTTCGTCGCGCCGGGCATCCACGGCGGGTTCAACACCCGCAACAGCGGCATGCGCTTTCAGGATGGGAGGCGCTTCCGCCGCGGCTTCAGCAACAACGGCGGCTGGTATGACGACACCTGCTGGCCCTACGACTACACCAACCCGTACTGCTACGATTACGGCTACTGATCACGCTGGCGCGCCTGCGCCAGCGTGAAGTGCACGCGACGTCTAGATTCGGCACCACGGCCATGCCGATACACGGCATGGCCGTTCTGCGTTGAAGTATCTCTCTGAATCCGTCCGAACGCGGCTTAGTACATGTCCGCCGGCGTTGAGCAAAGTCTTGCGCAAAGGACTCCTGCCGCGGGAGCGTGGAAAAGACTACGCACCAAAGTGCGCGACCACAGTGCGCAATTGCGGCTGTGCCTGCGGGTGACCGTTGCGGCGGTAGCGGCTTTCATTCTGGCACAAGTTTTCACCGCGCCGCTCGCCGGCTTGTGGGCCGTGTTGACGGCCGTGCTCGTCACCCAAATGAGCCTCGGCGCATCGGTCACCGCGACGATCGAATACTTCGTCGGCACTCTCGGTGGCGCCATCTACGCTGCCGCGATTGCTGTCCTGATCCCGAACCATGGCGAAATCTCTCTCCTCATCGTCATTGCGCTTGCGGTCGCGCCGCTTGCATTTCTTGCGGCTGTGAATCCTCACTTCCGCGTCGGACCGTTCACCGCCATCATTGTGATTCTGGGAGCAACGGCCACTCACATCGGGCCGCTCGAATCGGCGTTCTACCGCGTGATGGAGGTCGCGCTCGGCGGCGTCACCGGTCTCGCGGTTTCATTGGTGGTGCTGCCGGCGCGGGCACAGGGATTGGCGATCGAGGCGGCCGCCGACATGCTGGATCTGCTGGCACACGCCTTGGCCTCGCTGGCCGCCGGATTTGTTCATGATGCCAATGCCGTGCAGGTCCGAGAGCTTCAGGACAGCATTGGAGCCGCATTCGCGCGCGTCGAAGCAGTCGCCGCCGAGGCCAGCCGCGAGCGCTATCTTGCGACGCCGCCGGATCCGGGCCGTATGCTGCATACTCTGCTCCGGCAACGGCACGATCTTGTAATGATCGGACGCGCTGCAGCCGCGCCGCTCCCCGGACCGCTCCAAATGCGGCTTGGGCCGCCGCTCGCGCGTGTGGTTGAGTTTGCGGCCAATTATCTGCGCGCCTGCAGCGCGGCGCTTCTGGCGCGCCGGGCGGCACCTTCGCTCGATGCGATGGGTGCAGCGCTGCGGGAGTATGCCGCCGCGATCGCCGCAGCCCGCCGCGAACGGCTGACGCACGATCTGTCCGTTGATGAGGTGGAACGCATCTTCGCGCTTAGTTTCGCGTTCGAGCAACTGCACGCGAATTTCATCGATCTCGCCGGACGCGTAAACGAGCTTGCGCAATCGAAAGGCGCTAAAGCCGGCTAAGGCGGCGTGATGATCGGCACTAGACCGATTGCGGATAGACTGCGCCGGGCGCAGGGCAGTCAGGACATGCCAAGAGACGCGACCCTTCTGAAAGATTATTTCGGTATTTGACGACACCGAGGTATCGGCTGACTTTTCTGACTGACCCCATCACATCTCGTTCACTGATTTCGTGAACGCAAGCGCCATCTCGTGATTGGCATTGCACTGCAGCGTCCATAGCTCCGGGGCATCATCGGATGCCCGCCATAGCTCCGGTGAATCGCCGGGGGTTCCATCCTCGACGAGGGAGGTTTCCACAGCGCTCTCCAACACGACGGCAGTCAAATCTTCAAAGAACAACGCTACGCTCTGGGGCGATCGAAATGTCAGGTATCCTAAAAAAACTAACGATCGTCCCCATGATGGCGATGGCGCTCGCGGCTTGCGGCCAGAGCCAGTCGCAGACGCAGGACGCCGCGCCTCCGCCGCCGCAGGTCACGGTTGCCAAGCCGGTCAGCAGGATGATTGCCGATCAGGACGAGTACGTTGGCCGCTTCGTTGCAGTGGAGTCCGTCGAGATGCGTGCGCGCGTCTCGGGCTACCTGGACGCCATCCACTTCCAGGACGGGCAGATCGTGCGCAAGGGCGATCTTCTGTTCACGATCGATCGCCGGCCGTTCCAGACCGCGCTCGCGCAAGCCGAAGCCAGTTTGGCGCAGGCGAAAGCCAACCTCGCATTCGCGGAGGCGGACCTGGCGCGCGGGCAAGGCGTCGCCGTTGGATCCGTCATCACGCAACAAACGCTCGATCAGCGCACGCAGGCCAAACGCGTCGCCGAAGCAGCGGTCGCCGCGCAGAAGGAGATTGTGCGCCAGGCGGCGCTCGATCTCGAATTCAGCGAGTTGCGCGCGCCGGTTTCGGGACGTATCGGCGATCGGCGCGTTTCAGCCGGTAATCTGGTCACCGGCGGAGCGTCGGGAAGCACCAGCCTGCTCGCGACCATCGAGTCGGTCGATCCCATCCGCTTCGAGTTCACGTTGGATGAGGCTTCCTACCTTGCTATACGCGCCTCGCAAAAGACAAAGCGGACACCGCCGACCGGGGCTTGAGCCTGCCGGTCAAGCTCAAGCTCATCGACGAATCGGCATTTTCTCATGCCGGCAAGCTTGATTTCGTCGACAACGCCATCAGCCGCTCCTCGGGGACCATCCGCGCACGCGCGGTATTCGCCAATCCGGACCGGACATTCACACCCGGCATGTTTGCACGCGTGCAACTGGCCGCCGCGCCGCCGAGCGACACGCTGCTGGTGCCCGAAGTCGCCATCGGGGCCGAGCAGGTGCGCAAGTTCGTGCTGGTGGTCGACCCCGACAATGTCGTGCGCTCGAAATACGTCACGCTCGGGCCGGTGGTCGATGGCCTCCGTGTGGTCGCGGGGCTTGCGCGCGACGACAACGTCATCGTCAACGGGCTGCTGCGCGCGCGGCCGGGCACCAAGGTCACGCCGCGTCCGTCGAGCGTCGCAGAAGCTGCCGGTTCTCGCGTCAGCGCGAATTGAGCCAATCGGGGGCTTCCGATGCGTCTCTCCCATTTCTTCATCGACCGCCCGATCTTCGCGGCTGTTGTCTCGATCGTCTTCGTCATCATCGGAGCGGTCGCGGTCGGCCGGCTGCCGATCGCGCAGTATCCAGAGATCGTCCCGCCGGTGGTCCGGGTCAGCGGGCAGTATCCCGGCGCGAGCGCCGACATCGTCGCCGCGACGGTCGCTGCTCCGATCGAGCAGCAGATCAACGGCGTCGAGAACATGCTTTACATTACGTCCAACTCGACCGGGGACGGCCGCTTCCAGATCGACGTGACGTTCGATCTCGGCACCAACCTCGATATCGCGCAGGTGCAGGTCCAGAACCGCGTCGCGGTGGCGCTGCCACGCGTGCCGGCGGACGCGCGCAATATCGGGGTCACAACCGCGAAGAGCTCGCCCGACCTGATGATGGTCGTGCATCTCTATTCGCCGGACAAGTCGCGCGACACGCTGTTCATTTCGAACTACGCCACGACCGAAGTGACGGACGAGCTCAACCGCATCTACGGCATCGGATCGATTACGGCATTCGGGTCGCGGGACTACTCAATGCGCATCTGGCTCGATCCCGATCGCATGCAGTCGCTTGGCCTCACGACCGGTGACGTGGCGACAGCCTTGCAGGGACAGAACGTGCAGGTCGCGGCCGGCGTGCTCAACCAGCCGCCCGTCGCTCAGCCGCGCGCGTTTCAACTCGCCGTGCGTACGCTCGGGCGCTTGATCGACCCGAAAGAGTTCGCCGAGATCGTCGTCAAACAGACTCCGATTGCGGTGGTGCGACTCAAGGACGTGGGCCGAGTCGAACTGGCCGCCGTCGACTACTCGACCAACTCGTATCTCGATGGGAATCCCGCGGTTGCGCTCGCGATTTTCCAACTGCCGGGATCGAACGCGTTGGCGACCGCCGATAAGGTCAAATCGACCATGGAGGAGCTTTCGAAGAATTTTCCGGCCGGGCTCAAGTACACGATCGCCTACAATCCCACCGAATTCATCCAGCAGTCGATCAGTGCCGTCGTCGAGACCATCATCGAGGCGGTCGTCCTGGTGGTGCTGGTGGTGGTCCTGTTCCTGCAGACCTGGCGCGCCGCGATCATTCCCATCGTCGCAATACCGGTCTCGCTGGTCGGCACGTTCTTTGTCATGGCGCTGTTCGGGTTCTCGCTCAACAATCTGTCGCCGTTCGGGCTCGTCCTTGCGATCGGCATCGTGGTCGACGATGCGATCGTCGTGGTGGAGAACGTCGAACGCAACATCGCGGCCGGCCTTGCCCCCGTCGATGCCGCCAAGAAAAGCATGAACGAAGTCGGCGGCGCTTTGATCGCCATCGCCCTGGTGTTGTGCGCTGTGTTCGTCCCATCTGTCTTCATCACCGGTATCTCCGGCCAATTCTACCGGCAGTTCGCCCTCACCATCGCGGGCGCGACGGTCATCTCGCTCATCGTGTCGTTGACGCTGTCGCCAGCGATGTGCGCGCTGCTGTTGAAGGCGCATACGAACCATGCGCGCCATCGCTGGTGGCAGCGTCCGATCCGCGGGTTCTTTCGCATCTTCAACCTGGGCTTCGACACACTCAGCCACGGCTACGGATGGCTGACCGCACGGCTGGTGCGCTTCGCCGTGGTCATGGTGGCGGGCTATGTCGGGGTGCTCGCATTTGGACTTAACGAGTTTCGCAAGGCGCCGGTGGGCTTCATTCCGCAAGTCGACCAGGGCTACCTCATCGTGGTTACGCAATTGCCCGGCGCCGCGGCGCTCGACCGCACCGACGAGGTCAACCGGCGCGTCGTGGAGACCGCTTTCCAGGTGCCTGGAGTAGCTCATGCAGCCAACTTCGTCGGATTCTCCGGCGCCACCTTCACGAATGCACCCAACTCAGGCGCGGTATTTGTCGTCCTTGAGCCATTCGCCGAACGTGCGAAAGACCCGCAGAAGTCAGCACCGGCGATCCAGCGTGCGCTCTTGCAAAAGCTGTCCACCATTGAGGAAGGCCTTGTTCTCGTCGTCGCTCCGCCGGCCGTGCGCGGGATAGGCACCTCCGGCGGCTTCCGCATGATCATCGAGGACCGCGCAGGACGCGGGCCGGATGCGTTACAAGCGGCAGTGGCCGCAATGACGGCCCGCGCGGCACAGACGCCGTCCGTGCGCCAGGTGTTCTCGCTGTTCGAGAGTTCGACGCCGCAGCTCTACCTCGACATCGACCGCACCAAGGCGCAGTTGCTCGGCATCAACGTGCCTGATGTTTTCGGCGCGCTACAGACCGACCTCGGCTCGTTCTATGTGAACGACTTCAACCTGCTGGGGCGCACATTCCGGGTGACGGTGCAGGCGGAGAGCACCCATCGGCTCGATCCCAAGGACGTTCTGCAGATCCGCGTGCGCAATTCGAACGGTGACACTGTTCCGCTTGGCTCATTCACCACCGTGAGCGACACGACCGGGCCGTACCGCGTGCCCCGTTACAACCTCTATCCCGCGGCTGAGCTCGACGGCGCGTCGGCTCCGGGTTTCTCGCAGGGTCAGGCGATCCAGACCATGCAGCAGCTTGCCGCCGCGGCGTTGCCGCCCGGCTTCAGCTACGAGTGGACGACGCTCGCCTACCAGCAGATACGGGCGGGCAACACGGCGGCGTTTGCCTTCGTGCTCGCGGTGCTATTCGTCTTCCTGGTGCTCGCCGCTCAGTACGAGAGCGTGACGCTGCCGCCGGCGGTAATCCTCATCGTGCCCATGTGCCTTGTTGCGTCGATCAGCGGCGTGATCCTGCGCGGGCAGGACAACAACATCCTGACCCAGGTCGGCTTCGTGGTGCTGATCGGTCTCGCGGCGAAGAATGCAATTCTGATCGTCGAGTTCGCCAAGCAACTCGAGGACGAGGGCCGCGACCGGTGGGCCGCCGCGGTGGAAGCCGCGCGCTTGCGTCTGCGTCCGATCCTGATGACGTCGTTCGCCTTCATCTTCGGTGTCGTGCCGCTGGTATGGGCGACCGGTGCCGGTGCGGAACTCAGGCAGGCGCTTGGCACTGCGGTCTTCGCCGGTATGATCGGCGTCACGGCGTTCGGATTGATCTTCACGCCCGTGTTCTACGTCATCAGCCGCTGGCTCGCCGCGCTGCGCTTGAAGAAGACCGCGAGGACTGAGTTGGCGCCATCAACGCCGGCCGAATGATGCTGGCCGCTCTATTTCTCCGGCTTCTCCGGCGCCGGGAAGCGGATGCTGGTGGCCAGCGTGATCCAGTTCGCGTTTTCGCCGGTGATGTTGCGTCCGTAGATAAGGTCCATCGAGAACCGGTCGATCGGCCGCCAGCGCAGGCCGACTTGAAAGCGCGGCTGCGTCTCGGACGCGGTATCGGCCGTGCCAAGCAGGCCTAAGACTTCGGCCGTAAGCGTCCAGACATTGTCCGGCGTACGCAGGTCGAACCCGGCGCCGTACAGGAAGAAGTGGTGATCCGCGACGCGATCCCATTGCCAGCCGGCATTGAGATTGATGCGCATGACCTCCGAAAGCCGCAGCGTCGCCGGCACATAAGCGTAGGCGCCGCTGAACTCGCTGGTCAGCACATCGTAGGTGCCGCCCGCCGCGACCGCGACGCCGAAGCGGCCGATCGCCGACGGAACGATGTTGGTCTTGAACTTCGGCGCGACCGAGGTGCCCCATTCGCCGTCGGAGCGCGAGCGCTGGATCTGCGCGCTGATTTCCACCGCGCGCCCGAGATTGACGATGCAGGACGGGTTGGTGACGCCAATGAAATCCTGGTTGCTCGCCCACGAGAGCCACGACTCGACCTTGCAGTTGCCGACCTCGCCGACCTCGGCGGTGTCCACGAGATAGGCCGTGCCGGCCGCGTTTGCGCGCGACGCCAGGAAAACTCCCGCGGCGGCGATGAAGCCGATGGCGACGAGACGCGCCGGTACGCGAAGCGTCGCAATCATCAGAGCCCCCTTGGGCGTCCCCGCGACTCAAGGGCGCGCCCATGGAGATTGTGGCCCGCTTCCGTCAACGCTCAAGGGCTCTAAGCGGGAAACCGATAAACCCCGACAGAACGTTGCAATCGGGCCACACAGGCGCAAAGAGTTGCCTCTCCTGTATTTGCGAGCGATTCGCATCTAGGTTTGCGCCACTTTCGTTGTACGCTGCGCCGGGATGAGGGTGGAAAGCGGCAATGAATGACTGCGCGGATCGCGGACCGTCCAAATGGAGCGCCGCCGCGATCCGCTGGTGCGGATATGCGTTGCTGGTCTTGGCCATCGCCTGCGCGGCCGCACCGGCGCGCGCCGCCTCCGATGAGGTCGACAGCAAGGGCGCGCCGATCCCCTCGATCGCCACGAGCCTGCCCGGCAACGGCGATCCCGGCGGCGTACGCAAATGGCTCTACGAGCGCGGTCTCACCTACAGCTTCGTGCTGACCAGCGAGATCCTCGGTGACGTCGCGGGCGGAATGCGCCGAGGCGCGGTCTTCCAAGGCAAGCTCGAAACCATCGTGAGAGCGGACCTTGAAAAGATGTTCGGCCTTCGAGGCCTGAGCTTCTTCACCAACTCGTTCCTTATTCACAACACCGGCGGCATCCGCCGCGATTATGTCGGGAGCTTCAACACCATCAGCAATATCGAGGCACTCTCCACGATGCGTCTGTCGGAGCTGTGGCTGGAGCAGAAACTCGGCGATACGTTCAATGTGCGCTTCGGCCAGCTCGCTGCCGACGCCGAGTTTTTCATTGCAAGCTACAGCGATTTTCTGATGACCAGCGATTGGCCGTCCATCAAGGCGCAGACCCTGCCGAGCGGTGGGCCCGCCTATCCGTTGTCGACGCCGGGTATCCGTCTGAAGTACGAATCGCCCGAAAAGCAGACAGTGTTTTTGCTTGCGCTGTTCAACGGCGACCCGGCCGGGCCGGGCCCCGAGGATGCGCAGATCAAGAACCGCTATGGACTGAATTTCCGCGTGCAGGATCCGCCGCTGCTGATGGGGGAGGCGCAATACAAATATAATCAGGACAAGGAGGCGACCGGCCTTGCGGGCATCTGGCGGCTTGGCTTCTGGCACCATTTCGGCGAATTCGACAACCAGCGATATGATGCGAAAGGTCTGTCGCTCGCCGATCCGCTGAGCAGCGGCATCCCGGCGAAGCTGCGCGGCAGCACCGGCATCTATGGGATCGTCGATCATCAGCTCTACAGACCGCCGGGCGGCGCGCCGGACAGCGGGATCGCGATGTTCACCCGCGCCGGCTTCACCGCGCCCGACCGCAACCCTGTTGACGTCTATATCGATGGCGGCCTGATCTTTTCCGGCATGCTGCCGGGGCGGCCGGACGACAAGATCGCAGGAACGTTTCTTTACAGTCACATCTCAAGGGATGCCGCGGCGCTCGATCGCGACAGGATTTTCTTTACCGGTATGCCGCACCCGATCCGCGACTATGAGCTGAACCTTGCGCTCGTCTATCACGCGCAGATCGTCCCCGGCTGGACGATCCAGCCGGCGTTTCACTACGTGCTTCATCCGGGCGGGCACGTCCCCGATCCGAATTCTCCGGTGCCGCAGACGGCCATCAAGGACGCAGCCGTGTTCGCGGTGCGCTCCGTGATCACGTATTGACCGGCGCTGCGGCGGGCTCCGGCTCGGCCGCGGACTCGGCTTGTTCATCCGGCTTCGGGCGCGGCATGAAGAGGCGCGCGAAAGTCGGGATCACGAGCAGGCTGCAGAACGGCGACAGCAGCATGCCGCCGACGATCACGCAGGCGAGCGGCTGCTGCACTTGCGAGCCGATGCCGGTTGAGAACGCCGCCGGTACGAGACCGATGCAGGCGGACAATCCGGTCATGAAGATTTGCCGCATCCGCGTTTCGCCGGCACCGATGATCGCGCTGTCGGCGTCATGCCCCTGTTCGAGATTGCGCCGGATGTAGGAAATCAGCAGGATTCCATCCATCGCTGACACGCCGAACAGCGAGATGAATCCGATCGCCGCCGAGATGCTGAAATTCAGCCCCGCGACCGTGAGCCCCAGAATTCCGCCCGCCACCGCGAATGGAATGCCCGACAGGGCGAGCAGGCTGTCGCGCACCGAATTGAACAGGCTGTAGAGCAACATGAAGATCAGCAGCAGGCTCAGTGGCACGATGAAAGCGAGCCGCTTCTGCGCCTCGACCAGTGCGCCGAACTCGCCGGCCCAGTCGAGCTTGTAGCCCTGCGGCATCCGCACCTTCTCGGCGACCCGCTGTTGCGCCTCAGCCACCGTCGAGCCGAGATCGCGCCCGCGCACGCTGTATTTGAGCGGCACGAAGCGCTGGCTGTTCTCGCGATAGATATAGGAGGCGCCGCTCTCCAGCTTCACCTCGCCGAGGTCGCCGAGCGCGATATAGGCGGGCGGCGCCTTCGGATCGTTGCTCGGCAGCGCGACCGGGATCGAGCGGATCGCTTCGGCATTGCCGCGATACTCAGGCGCGAGGCGCACGGTGAGCGCGAAATTGAATTCGCCCTCGTAGACCCGCGTGACCTCCTGCCCGCCGATCGCTGCCTGCACGACTGCGTTGATGTCCGCAACCGAAAACCCGTAACGCGCCGCCTTGGCACGATCGACGCGCACGACGAGGTTCGGCTGGCCAAGCAGGTTGAAGACGCCCGGGTCGGTCACACCGGGCACATCGGCGATTTCAGATTTTACGGACTTCGACAATCGCTCCAACTCGGCGAGATCGCGGCCGAAAATCTTGACAGAATTCTCGCCCTTCACCCCGGACACCGCCTCCTCGATGTTGTCCTGGATGTATTGCGAGAAGTTGAAGTCGACGCCGACGAACTCGCGCTCCAATCGCTCGCTCAGCTCCTTGACCAGCTTCTCCTTGGTGAGCCCGGCGGGCCATTCGTCCTGCGGCTTGAGGGGAACAAAGAACTCCGCCACGAACGAACCGTCCGGATCGGTCGCGTCCTCACCACGTCCCTGCTCGGACACGACCGTGCGCACCGGCGGATAACTGCGAATGACCTCGCGGATACGCGCGACGCTGTTCATTCCGGCATCGAGCGTGATCGTCGGCGGCAGCATGGCGCGGATCCACATGTTGCCTTCTTCGAGCTTCGGCAGGAACTCGGTGCCAAGCCTCGCCCCGATCGCGCCGCAGATCAGCAGGAAGACAAGCGCTATGGCGGCGGCCGCGCGACAATGGTGGACCGCGAGAGGCAGCACCCGGCGGTAGCCCGTCCGGATCCATCGCACGACGAAAGTTTCAACCTCGTTGACGTGTTCCGGCAGCAGGATCGAGGCAAGCACCGGCGTCACCGTAAAGGTCGCGATCACGGCACCGAGCAGCGCATACGCATAGGTGCGTGCCATCGGGCCGAAGATTTGCCCTTCGACGCCCTGCATGGTGAACAGCGGGAGGAAGGCCGCAATGGTGATGATGACCGAGAACAGGATCGCCTTGTCGACCTCAACGGCACCGATCAGCACGCGGTGGAGCTTGGTTGCCTGTGCCGCCGCGTGGTCCTCCACGTTTCCATGCCTCGGGGAATGCGCGAGATGGCGAAAGATGTTCTCCACCATGATGACTGTCGCGTCGACGATGATCCCAAGGTCGATCGCCCCTACGGAAAGCAGATTGGCGGATTCGCCGCGCAGCACCGTGATGATGACGGCAAGGAACAGAGCGACCGGGATCGTCGCCGCCACGATCAGCGCGCAGCGCAGATTACCGAGAAACACCCACTGGATCAGAAAAATCAGCGCGATGCCGAAGGCGAGGTTGTGCAGGACGGTGCGCACCGTGATCGCAACGAGGTCGCCGCGGTCGTAGAAGGCATCGACCTTGACGCCGGGAGGCAGGCTGCCGTCGGTGTTGAGCTTATCGACCGCAGCGCGCAGCCGCTGCACCACGTCCATGGTGCGTTCGAGCTTCTGCATCAGCACGATGCCGAAGATGATGTCCGTCGTCTCATCGCGCCCCGCGATGCCCAGGCGCGGCGTGAAGCCGACCTGGATCTTGGCGACGTCCGACAACAGCACCGGCACGCCGCCTTGCTGCGTCAACACGATGTTGCCGATGTCGTCGAGCGAGCCGATGACACCAAGCCCGCGCACATTGACCGATTGCTCGCCCATCGCGATGGTACGGCCGCCGACATTCGAGTTGCCGGCCGAGATCGCCGCGACGATCTGCGGCAGGGTCAGCCCGTAGGCCATCATCTTGTTGAGATCGACTTCGGCCTGAAACTCCTTTGTCTTGCCGCCGAGCACCGAGACGTCGGCAATACCCGGAACGGTGCGCAAGCGGCGCTCGACCACCCAGTCCTGCAACGTCTTCAGCTCGGTGAGCGAGATGTTCGGCGGCCCTTTGAGCTGGTAGCGCATGATTTCGCTGATGCCGCCGGCAGGCGAGATCACCGGCGTCACCCCGCTCGGCAGAGTGGCGTCCTTCAGGCGATTGAGCGTCTGCTGGCGCGCGAAGTAATAGTCGCGCCCATACTCGAACTGCAGCCGGATGAAGCCGAGCGCATAGACCGTGTTGGAGCGCAGGTATTTCAAGCCCGGCGTCGAGGAGACCGCGATCTCGATCGGAATCGTGACGTAGCGCTCGACCTCCTCGGGCGACTGGCCGGGCCACTGCGCGATCAACTCGATGATTGGCGGCGCCGGATCCGGATAAGCCTCGATGTTGAGCGTGGTGAATGCCGCATAGCCGAGCCCAAGGAAGGCCGCGAAGGCGATCAGCACCAGCGGCCGCCGGGCAAGGCAAAGTGCGATCAGATTACGCAGCATCGGGCGGGCTGGTTCGCTCGGTCAACTGCGCGACTCGTTGTCGATGAATACGGCGCCGCGCCCGACAACGTTTTCGCCCGGAGCGATACCTTCGAGCACCTGCACGCGGCCGTCCCGCTCCAGGCCGAGCTTGACCTTGCGGCGATGGAACAGCATCGGCTCGCGCACCACCCACACGGCCGCCTGATCGCCGTCACGGATCACCGCCTCGATCGGTACGACCGGAGCGGGCTCGCCGCCGCCGATCGTGATCCTGAAGCTCGCGAACATGTCCGACTTGAGCGCGCGGTCGGGGTTGGGAATTTCGGAGCGCACCACGACCCGCCGCGTCGCCGTATCGGAGGCGGCGCCGATCGCGCTAATGCGCGCCTTGAACACGCGGTCGGGAACCGCGGTGACCCGCACCTCGATCTCCTGTCCGACGCGCACATGAGCAATGTCGGCCTCCGGCACGTTCGCCTTGAGCCACATGACCGAAAGATCGGCAATGGAATAAAGCGGATCGCCGGCGTCGCTGCGCACGTACTGTCCGGGGCCGATCTTGCGCGCGATCACCGTCCCGTCGATCGGTGCATTGATGGTGATGAGCGGGTTGACGCTGCGCTCACGCTCGACCCGCTCGACCTCTCCGCGGTCACGCCCGACGATCACGCGCAGACGATTGCGTGCCGCCATCAAGGTGCCCTGCGTGGTCGCGAGGTCGGATTCGGCAATGGCGTAATCGTTGCGCGCCTGATCCACTTCGCGCATCGCCGTTGCTTTGTCGGCCATCAGGCTGGTCTGGCGGTCGAGCACGCGCTTGGCGAGCGCAAGCTGCGATTTCGATTTTTCCAGCCCATGCAGCGCGGCGATCAGGTCGGTCTGCGCCTGCACGACCTCCGGGCTGTCGATTTCGAACAGCGCATCGCCGCGCTTCACGTCGTCGCCCATCTTGGCGATCAGGCGGGTCACGCGGCCGGAGAACGGCGTGACCACGACGGTGCTGGCATCCTCGTTGAAGGCGATCTGGCCGATCGCCGGTTTCTGGATGCGGAACTGGTGCGTCACGACCGGCACAATGCCAAGCTGATGCAACTGGTCGGCACCGACCCGCACGCTATCCGGGCTCTTCGGTGCCTTTGCGGGTTCGATATTGGCGGTCGCGATATCGGCGGCGACGAGGCGCGGCGCGGTCAACAGCAACGCGTAGCCTGCGACGATGGCCAGCAGGCCGGCGCTCACAAATACGCTCGCCTTCACAATGACGCTCATTGACTTGCAGTCTCCTTCGGAATTCGGTTCCACCAGCCGCCGCCGAGGGCCTGAAAAAGCGCGACGGTATCGGCGAGGCGGGCAGCCTGCGCCTGCACGCGGGCAAGCGATGTCTGGAGATAGGCCTGCTGGGCGATGAGCAGGACGGGACTCGAAACCTGGCCTTGCTCGACCTGACGGCGCACGAGTTCGATATTGCGGTTGGCCGACTCTTCGGCCGCGATGGCGGCGGCGATCGCGCGTTCGTCCGATTGCAGCGCGCGCAACACGTCGGCAACGTTCTGGAACGCGACGAGCACCGTGCTGCGATACTGCGCGGTGGCCTGTGCGGTCGTCTCCTCGGCGGCCTTCTGCTTGAAGTAGCGGCTTCCGGCATCGAACACAGTCTGCGCCGCGTTGCCGGCGACGGTCCAGAACAGCGTTCCCGGCGAGAACAGGCGCGCGATCGAGTCGGCGCTGCTGCCCGCATTGCCTGTGAGCGTGATCTGCGGCAGGCGGTTCGCGATCGCGACGCCGATCTGTGCATTCGCCGCATGCAGGTTCGCTTCCGCCACGCGCACATCGGGGCGCTGGCGCACCAAGTCTGCCGGCAGGCTAAGAGGCAGCTTTCGCTGGAGGCGGAAGTTTTGCAGCTCGAAACCCGCCGGCAGTCCTTCGCTCGCAAAACGCCCGGTCAGCGTCGCAAGCAGATTGCGCTGCTGGGCAAGCTGTTTCTCCAGCGGCGGCAGCAGCAGGCGCGCCTGCGCCACCGCGGTCTCCTGCGCCACCACGTCGGGCAACGCGATCTGGCCGCGGTCGTTCTGCCGCCGCAGGATGTCGAGCAACTGTGTCTGGATATCGATGAGGCGCCGCGTCGCCGCGATCTGGCCGCGCAGGGACGCCTCCTGGATCGCCGCAAGCGCGATATTCGATGCGAGCGTGATGTACACGGCCTCGCGCTGAAACGACTGGGCCTCCGCCTGCGCTTCGGCCGATTCGATTGCGCGCCGGGTTCCGCCGAACACATCCGGCACGAACGAGACGCTGACCTGCGCGGTGTGCAGGCTGTAGGTGTCCGCGCCCGACGCCGCGTTCGAGGTGAGCGTCCGACCCGGGATCATCTGCCGGCTCGCATCGAACGAAGCCGCGACCACGGGGAAGAGTGTACCGCGCAGCGCCGATGCATTGGCCTGCGCGACGCGCACCGCGGCTTCAGCCGCTTGCAGATCGGGATTGTTCCGGATGGCGTCGTCGATCAGCCGGTTCAGTTGGGGCGAGCGAAACGCCTCCCACCAGCGCGCCGGAATGTCGGCGCCGCGCACCACGGTGCTGCCCGGCACGCTGTCGCGTTGCCCCGGGAGAAATCCTTTCAGCGCCGGCAATGCCGGCACCTGAAAGTCTGGCCCGACCGCGCAACCGGTCAGCATCAGCGTGAGGCCGCATAGCGAAACGCGCACCGCGCGGCCAGAGCGGGCGCGCAGCACTGCGGGCGACATGCATAGCCCGTGCAATTCATCGTAATCCGCACCCAATTCAGACGTCCCGACCCCACCGCGCGGGAAGGCGGGCTGAACGCCGCCGTTTTTTCTAAATCCCCGCGCGCCCCCGGCGCCGATCTTGGAGCAACTCGCGTGCCAGAGGCGAGATCGGAATCCGTAAATGATCATAATAAAAACAACTGGTTAGTGGAACAGAGAACCGGGCGGATCAGCGCTTTGGCGGCTTTCCGCCAACCGCTTCGACTTCATGTGCGGAATTCGGCCGGTCCTGATCGACATAGCGCTGCCGGTCCAGTCCGAACCTGGCCATCTTTTCGCTCAGCGTGCGGCGGGGAACATCCAGCCGCTCCATCACGCTGCTCATCCTGCCGCCGGCTTCCGCGAGCGAGCGTTCGATCAACGCGCGCTCGAACGCATCGACCTGCTCCGCCAGGGAGAGCTTTGTCTCCGCTGCCGGCTGCGCCCCGAAGCCGCCTAATCCGAGCGCATGACGTTCGGCGGCGTTGCGCAGCTCGCGCACGTTGCCGGGCCAGTTTTGCGCCATCAGCATGCTCATCGTCGCGGCGGACACCGGGCGAAATTCGCGGCGATGGGCCTCGGCGGCGGACGATGCGAAATAGGTGAACAGAAGCGGGATGTCCTCCTTGCGTTCGCGCAGCGGCGGCACGACCAGCTCGACCACCGAGAGCCGGTAATAAAGGTCGCTGCGAAAGCGGCCCTCATCGCTCGCCTTGCGCAGATCGATCTTGCTCGCCGCGATGGCGCGCAGGTCGACCGTCGTACTTTGGTTGGAGCCGAGCCGCTCAACCGATCGCTCCTGCAGCACACGCAACAGCTTGCCCTGCGTCGCCAGCGGCATGCTGTCGACCTCGTCGAGGAACAGCGTGCCGCCGCTGGCGTGTTCGAGCTTGCCGGGGCGCGCCTTCACGGCACTGGTGAAGGCGCCTGCCTCGTGTCCGAAGAATTCGCTTTCGACCATCGTGTCGGGAATCGCGGCGCAATTGACCGCGACGTAATTACCTTTGTGCCGCCTCCCGAAATCGTGCAGGCAGCGTGCGATCAAGTCCTTGCCGGTGCCGGTTTCACCGGACAGGATTACGCTGACATTCGTTCCGGCAAGCTCGGCAACGGCAGAACGCAGGCTTTCCGCGATTCTGGATGTCCCGATGATCCGCGAGGCGAGCGTCTGCTCGTTGACGGCGCGGCGCAGCCGCCGGTTCTCGATCACGAGCTGACGCGTTTCACCTGCGCGGCGCACGATCTCGAGAAGGCGCTCAGGCGCGAACGGCTTCTCAATGAAATCGTAGGCGCCGAGCCGCATCGCCTCGACCGCGGTCTGGACGTCTCCGTGTCCGGTAATCACCACCACCGGGAGCTCGGGGTCGACTTGCTGCGCACGCCGCAACAGCTCGAGCCCGTCGATACCCTCCATCTTGAGATCGGTTACGAGAACGCCGGGGAAATCCGTGCTCAGCTTGCCGAGAACCGAGGTGGCGTTATCGTGCGCCATCAGCTCGAAGCCCGCGAGCTCCAGCCATTGCGTCACCGCCTGGCGCATCGAGGCCTCATCGTCCACGAACAGAACTGGCCCGCGCTCAGACATGGAGGGCTTTCTCCAGCGGGACATTTCCCGGCATCAGGCGCGGAAGCTCGATCGTGAGCTCGGCGCCACCCTCCGGGCGATTGGACGCGTGAATGCTGCCGCGAAAATCCTGCACGATGCCGTAGCTGATCGAAAGGCCGAGTCCCAGCCCTTTGCCCACCGGCTTGGAGGTGACGAACGGATCGAAAATACGCTCGATCAACTCAGATGGGACGCCCGGTCCGTTGTCGGCGATAACGATACGGACGATATCCTCCGAGGCGCGCACCGCGATCTCGACGGCCGGCCGCTTCACCTCAGTGACCGCATCGAGCGCATTGCGGATGAGGTTGACCAGCACCTGTTCGAGCTGCACCGCGTACCCTGACACCCACAGATCGGGCTGAACGTCGCGTGTGATGTGCACATTGGCCGCCTTGATCTGGCTCTCGATCAGAAACAGGGCGCCCTCGACGGCACGCGCGACGGAGACCGGCTCGGGCCGTCCCGGCTCGCTCTTGCGGGCGAAGGCTTTCAGGTGATTGGTGATGGCGGCCATGCGCTCGGCCAGACCATCGATGAGGTCGAGATTCTTGATGACCTGCCTGGAATCTCCGCGCTGCAGAAAAACTTTCGCGCTCGCCATGAAGGTACGGATCGCGGCGAGCGGCTGATTCACCTCATGGGCGATGGCAGCCGACATCTGTCCGAGCGCGGCGAGCTTGCCCGCCTGCACAAGCTCATTCTGGGTCGTGCGCAGGCGCGCTTCCGTGCGGCGGCGCTCGTCCACCTCGCTCTGCAGCAGAATGTTGGCCTCGCGCAGTTCGCGCGTGCGCGCGGCAACCTCGTTCTGCAACTTCGCACCAGCCTCCCTGGCATCGAGATACGCGCGCTGGCGCTGCACAAGATAAAGCAGCAGCGAGATGATAAGCGCAGAGATCGCGCCCCCAATAATTGCGCCGTCCCGCTCGTCGGCTTCCACGATGGCGAGATCGGCGAAACGATGGATCGTCCAGCCGAACTCCGGCAGCTGCATCGTTTGGTAGAGGTAATGAGCGTCCTCATTGCCGGTCTTGAGCCGGACGATCGCGTTCGTGCCGCGCCGATTCAGTACGGTAAGATCGAGAGGCTTGATCAGGTTCTCGGGGTAGTTCGGCGGCGCGGATTCGGTCGCAAGATGCGGCGCCGATATCCCGCCGATGGTCTGATACTTGTACGCCGGGTCACTGGTGAGAAACACGACGCCATCAGGGTCCGTAATGAGTACGCGCTCTCCGCTCCGCTCCCACGCGGACTCCAGCGAGTCGAACTCAATGCGCACGACCGCCACGCCAAGCATCGCGGTGTCGCGGATTGCCTCGGTGAGATAGTAGCGGACCCGGCTGTTCACGGGTTCAACGCCCAGGTAGCTGCTTCGCCCCGATTCGAGCGCCTTCACGAAATACGATCGATCGATCAGATTGCGGCCAACGAGAGTTTCCGCCGGGTTCGCACTTCCGGCCGCCAGGACCGTGCCGTTGGCGCCGATGACATAAAGCGCGCGCGTGTCGGCCTCAGTGATGATGCGCTGTAGTTTATCGCTGAGTTGCGCGAGGCGCGACTGGTTCTGAGGCGTCTTCAGCGCATCCCGCACGTTGTCGTCGAGCGACAGGAGGACCGGCAAATGGTCCTGCCGGTTGATCTCCGACCGGACCGCGCTGGCGATAAGCTCGATGCGGGGCTCGTTGACGGCCTGAAGCGATCGCAGCCCGGTTTCACGCCACAAATAAGCCAGCGCCAGCGCCGAGACGGCGACAGTCGCGAGTGCGCCAGCCACAAAGAGCGCCGACCTGATCTGGCGTCCAGGCACGGTGCTGGGCATAGCCAACATGGCAGTCAAATACCGGCACAACGATCTACGAATAGGGCCTGCCCGCTTGTATCACGTCACGCCGCCGTGCGGCGTGACCAAATTTAAGAAAAATGTGCCCCGAATCGTCACACGACTCCGGTTGCCAATCGCCGCGAGCTGGCGCGATCTACGTCGCGCAATCACCCACAACCATGGTAGCTCGGGTGAGCTATCGGGCCAATTTGATGTCCTGCGGGCGGATGATGCCGTCCGGCGGCTGCTTGTAGCCTTCGATCTTCGCCGAATACGCAAAGACCCAATGCTGGTGATAGAGGTAGATCAGCGGCATGTCGGCCTCGATCTGCGTGAACGCCTTCTCGTATGCCGCCTTGCGCTTGGCCGGCTCGCTCACCGTGCGCGCCTCGTCGAGGCCCGCCTGCGCGGTCGCGTTGCAGTATTTTCCCCAGTTGAATGGCGCAGCGCCGCAGCCCAGGTGGTTGATGACGTTCTGATCGGGATCGATGCGGCCGCTCCAGCCGATCAGGTAGATCTGGAAGTTGCCCTTCACGGCTTCGTCGAGCGACGTCGCGAATTCGGTCAGACGAATTTTCAGATCGAAGCCGGCTTCGGCCCCCATCGCCTGAAGCACCTCCGCCACCTGCTTCACGTCAGGCTGGTTCGGCACCATCAATTCGAGCGTGATCGGGGTGGTGACGCCCGCTTCCTTGATCAGCGCCTTCGCCTTCTCGATGTTGCGCGGCGGAACCGGGAATTTCGCGACGAAGTACTGGTTGGACGGCGCCGACCACTGATTGCCCGGCGTGAAGTTGCCGTTGAAGACGACCTGGTTGATGGCCTCGCGGTCGATCGCGAGTTCGAGCGCGTGACGCACCTTGGCATTCTGGCCGAGCGGATTTTTGGCACGGTCGGTGTTGCCAAGATTGATGGTGAGGCCCGTGTAGGCGATCGGCGGAGCCGGCAGCAGCAGCTTCAGCTTCGGATCGCTGCGCACCTGCGGGATATCGGTCGGCAATATCCGCTCGATCAGGTCGAGCGCGCCGGCGCGCAAATTGGCAAGCCGCACGGTGCTGTCCGGAATAGGCAGATAGGTGATGCGGTCGACGTGGATGCGCTCCTTGTCCCAGTAATCCGGGAAGCGGTCGAGCACGATGCGCTCCTGCGCGACCCGGTCGGTGAACCGGAACGGCCCGGCGCAGATCGGCTTGTGTACGAACTTGTCGCCCGCCTCCTTCACGGCCTTGGGCGAGACCATCATGCCGGCGCGGTCGGTGAGCTGCGCCAGCAGCGGCGAGAACGGCGCCTTGAGGAGCAGCCGGATTGTCAGCGGGTCGGCCACCTCGACCTTGTCGATCTGCGACAGCTCGGCCTTGCGCTTGGAATCCTCCTTGTTCATGTGCCGGTCGAGCGTGAACTTCACCGCCTCGGCATCGAACGGCTCGCCATCCTGGAATTTAACACTCGGCCGCAGCTTGATCGTGACGGTCTTTCCGTCCTGCGAGGTCTCATGCGAGAGCGCGAGCTGCGGGACGATATTGAGATCGTTGTCGATGTCGAACAGCTTGTCGCACAGCGACGCGAGCACGATGCGCCCTACATAAGAGCCCGCGGTGGTCGGATCGAGATTGTCGGGATCCTCGGCAAGGCCGATGCGCAGATGGCCTTGCGCCAAGGCAGACGTAGCCGTGATCGTTGCTGCGAACAGCGTGCCGAGCAGGACGGTGCGAGCTTTCACGGTTAACCCCCGATCGACGAATGGTGTTGCGATCAGTGTAGCGCCCGTCCGATGCGGCGAACAGCGCCCGAGGATTGAATCAAGTGCCGTTCTGCTCCGCCGCAACAGCGGCCGCGATGCCCGCCTCGATCACCTCGCGGTCGAGCGTTCCCTGCGGATTTGTCCGCGACGGCATGAATTTCACGTAATGGAAAAGCCGCTCACGGCCAATGCTTTCGAGCCGCGAGAGCTCACGCAGCGGATCGGGGTGGTCGTCGACGCGCAGACTCACCGCCGGATATTCCTCGGTCGTCCAAATCAGCAGGGCGGCCGATTGCTTGCCGCGTTTATCGCCGCCCGCCGCTTCGCCTGCGTTCATGGCGGCGATGAGCTGCCGCACGAATGATTTTTCTGCTGACGTCTCGAAGGCATGCGCAGTCGCCGCAACGACGTCCGGCCCGGCCAGCATGTTGCCGGCAACAGAGACCCCGGGCCGCACGACATGCCCGCACCAATCGATGCAGTTCGCGCCGGTATGGACCGCAATGCCGCCCCGGGCGTCGTGAACGTGAAACTGGCGTTGCGCGGCGCCGCCATCCGGCTTGGTGACATGATCGACCACCGCTTGCGCCGGCATCCCCTCGCGCAAGAGGCGCATGCCGCGAAAACCCCAAAGCGGGTTCGGCAAAGCCTGCGTCGAGAGCGCGCCGACGCCACCTTCGCCATGCGGACAGATCGCGCCGACCGCGAAGAACTTGCTCGCGACGGCGACACCGAAGGCGCCGCTTGGATCGCGTGCGATGATGGACCATGTCATGGCAGCGATGAGATATCGGAAGGGGAGCCTTGTCCAGCCGCGCTTTCGCAATCGGCGCAGCGCAGCTAGTGTCGCGCGCACGCGGAGGGGCGATGCAACCGACATTCACCACACGGCCGGATATTCGTGGGACGTTCGGCGCGGTCGCGACGACACACTGGCTGGCGACGCAGACCGGCATGGCCGTGCTGGAGCGCGGCGGCAACGCGTTCGATGCGGCGGCGGCGGCAGGCTTCGTGCTGCAGATCGTCGAGCCGCATCTCAACGGCCCGGGCGGCGAGTTGCCCGCCATCGTGTTTCGCGCGGGTGCGAAAGCGCCGGAGGTCATTTGCGGACAGGGGCCGTTTCCCGCCGCCGCAACGCCCGAGCGGTTGACCGCGATGGGCCTCGAACAGATGCCCGGAACGGGGCTGCTGCCTGCCGTGGTGCCGGGTGCGTTCGATGGGTGGATGCTGCTGCTACGGGATTACGGCACGCTGCTGCTGCGAGATGTGCTCTCGTATGCGATCGGCTACGCGGAGCGCGGATTTCCGCTGGTGCCGCGCATCGTCGCGACGATCATTCCGGCGGTCGATTACTTCAAGACCGAATGGCTGAGCTCCGGCGAGGTCTGGCTCACCAACGGCAAGGCGCCGCATCCCGACAAGCCGTTCCGCACGCCCGCTATCGCCGAAACCTACCGCCGCATTCTCGCCGAAGCCGAAGCCGCGGGCGGCGACCGCGTCCGCCAGATCGAGGCGGCGCGCAACGCCTACTATAAAGGCTTCGTCGCCGAGGCGATCGACCGCTTCTATCGCACCGAACTGATGGACTCGACGGGGACGCGCCATCGCGGGCTGCTCACCGGCGACGATCTTGCGCGCTATGGGGCACGCGCCGAACCGTCCGTGTCGGCGGACTATCACGGGCTCACGGTCCACAAGCTCGGGCCGTGGTCGCAGGGGCCGATGTTCCTGCAAACGCTGCGGCTGCTCGAAGGCCACGATATCGCCGCGATGGACCCGCTCGGGCCGGACTTCGTGCACACGCTGGTCGAGGCGCTGAAACTCGGCTTCGCCGACCGCGACGCCTTCTATGGCGATCCCGACGCGGTCGATGTGCCGCTCGCAACGCTCTTGTCGGCGCAGTATGCGGACACGCGCCGCAAGCTGATCGGTGAGCGCGCATCGATGGAACTGCGGCCGGGCGATATCGGCGACGCGAAAGCACGTATCGCCCGCGTGATCGCGATGGCCGGTAAGGAAAAGCCTGTCGGGCCAGGCGGCGGCGAGCCGACCTTCGCGCCGCTGCCGCCCGAATGGGGCGACACCGTACATCTCGACATCGTGGATGCGGCCGGCAACATGATCTCGGCGACTCCCTCCGGCGGATGGCTGCAGGGATCGCCGGTGGTGCCCGGCCTCGGCTTTCCGGTTTCGACACGCGGCCAGATCTGCTGGCTTGAAGCGGGTCACCCCTCGACCTTGCGGGCCGGTACGCGCCCGCGCATTACGCTGTCGCCGACGCTGGTCACGCGCGACGGCGAGCCGTATCTGGCGTTCGGAACACCGGGCGGGGATCAGCAGGAGCAGTGGATGCTCGCGGTTTTCCTGCGTCTCGTGCATCACCGCATGAGCCTGCAGCAGGCGATCGACGCACCGATGTTCCAGACGAAACACATGGTGCAGTCGTTCCATCCGCGCATTTTCGAGCCGGGCCGGGTCATCCTGGAAGATCGCTTCCCGGCAGCGACGCGCGCCGAACTGGAAAAGCGCGGTCACCTGCTGACCGTCGAAGGCCCCTGGGCGCTCGGGCGCGTGTGCGCGGTCGGCCGCTGGGGCGGATTCCTGCGCGCGGCGGCGACCCCGCGGCTGATGCAGGCCTATGCGGCCGGGCGGTAGCCCGCGTCCCCCATGTCCTCGCCGATGCGGCGCGCATTGGCGCATGAGCCGCACCTCGAACGATAGACAAGCTGCCGCATTCAGGTGCAGTTTTACGCCGCTAGCCGGAAGGGACCGGCCAGCCTTGAGGGAGGACGATGCATGACTGGTCACATCACCCGCCGCGAGGCGCTGGCGCTCGGCGCCGGCTTCGGCGCTCTCGGATTTGCCGGGCGGCCGGCGCTGGCTCAGCAGCGCTTCTTCCGCATCGGCACCGGCGGCACCGGCGGCACCTATTACCCGGTCGGCGGCATGATCGCCAACGCGGTCTCGACCGACAAGATCAACGTCAGCGCCGTTGCCACCAACGGCGCGGTCGCCAACGTCAATGGCATCGTCGGCGGCTCGATGGAGTCGGGGTTCAGTCAGGCCGACGTCAATTCCTGGGCCTATACCGGCACCGGTATCTACGAGGGCAAGCCCAAGATCGAGGAGCTGCGCGTCATCGCCAATCTGTTTCCCGAGAGCGTGCACGTCATCGTCAGGAAGGGCTTGGGGATCAAGTCGCTCGCCGATCTCAAAGGCAAGCGTGTTTCGATCGATGAGCCGGGGTCCGGTACTCTCGTCAATGCGCGCGTGTTGCTGGCAGCCTTTGGCGTGACCGAGAAGGACATCCGGCCGGAATATTTGAAGCAGGTTCAATCCGCCGAGAAGCTCAAGGATGGCTCGCTCGACGGCTACTTCCAGACCACCGGATACCCGCAGGGGACGCTCAGCGAACTTGCCGCCACCAACGGCTTCGAACTTCTGCCGATCGAGGGCGCCGTGCGCGACAAGCTCATGGCGCAATTCAAATTCTTCGCCAAGGACACGATCCCCGACGGCACCTACAAGGACGTCAAGGGCGTCGAGACAGTCGCGGTGGGCGCGCAGTGGACCACGTCATCCAAACAGCCGGAGGATCTCGTTTACGAGATCACCAAGGCGCTGTGGAGCGACAAGACACGCGCCGCGCTCAACAGCGGACACGCCAAGGGCAAGGCGATTCAGAAGGCGACGGCGCTCGAGGGCGTCGGCATCCCGCTGCATGCGGGCGCCGAGAAATACTACAAGGAGATCGGTCTGCTGAAGTAGCGGGCACATGCTCTTGAGGGGGAGACAGCGCGTCATGCGGTCCACGGCTCGGCCGGCGGTTACCGCATGACGACGATCGCCGCAGAGCCCGACGACGCAAAGATCCAGAAGCTCGAGGCCGAACTCGATCCGGAGATGCGCTTCCGGCCGCTGCTGCCCTCGGCCGGCTGGATCGTCGCGGTCGCGCTGTTCGGTCTCTCGTGCTTCCATTACTACACGGCCGGCTTCGGACTCCTGCCGGAGACGCTGCATCGCGGCATTCATCTCGCGTGCGTGCTCGGGTTGATTTTCCTGGTCTTCTCCTGGAACCAGAAGGGCAACGCCGTGACGCCCAACGCCAGTGTGTTGGCGCCGCTCGGTATCAGCGTCATCGACTGGCTCTGCTGTATCGCGGCTGTCGTCACCAGCCTCTACGTTCCTTACGTCTTTCACGATCTCCAGTTCCGCGTCGGCAATCCCGACCCGCTCGACTGGATGATGGGCACCGTGATGATCGTGGTGCTGCTGGAGGCGACACGCCGCAGCGTCGGCTGGCCCCTGCCGGTGATCGCGGTCGTCCTGATGATCTACGCGCTGTGGGGCCGCTCGTTGCCGGGAATTCTCGCGCATCCCGGCAATAGCTGGAAAAGCGTCGTCAATCACCTCTATCTCACAAGCCAGGGCATCTACGGCATCGCGCTCGGCGTCGTTGCGACCTACGTGTTCCACTATGTGCTGTTCGGCGTGTTGGCGACGCGCGTCGGGCTCGGCCGTTTCTTCATCGATCTCGCAACCGCGCTGACCGGCCGCTTCTCCGGAGGCCCCGCCAAAGTCTCCATCTTCGGCTCCGCGCTGTTCGGCATGATCTCGGGTTCATCGATCGCCAACACCGTCACGGTCGGCTCGCTCACCATTCCGGCAATGATCCGCATCGGCTATGCGCGGCACTTCGCCGGCGCCGTCGAAGCCGCAGCCGCGACCGGCGGGCAGATCACGCCGCCGATCATGGGCGCGGCCGCGTTCCTGATGGTGGAGTATCTGGCGGTTCCGTATCAGACGATTATCGTGGCGGCGATCGTGCCGGCGTTCATGCATTTCTTCGGCGTGTTCTGCCAAATCCATTTCGAGGCGAAAAAGCACGGCCTGCGTGGCCTGTCCAAGTCCGAACTGCCGGTCGCGCGCGAGGTCATCCGCCGCGACTGGCCGACCGCGATGCCGCTCGCCGTGCTCCTGCTCGTGTTGTTCTCCGACTTCACGCCTTATCTGGCAGCATTCTGGGGCATCACCGGCTGCATCGTGCTCGGCCTCACGAATCGCAATCGCGTCGTGGCTGTCGCATTCGTCATGGCCATCGCGCTTGCCATTCGGTTCCAGATTTTGACCGAGTGGGAAGGCCTTGGTCCGATCATCGCGGCATCGATTGCGGTCTCGGCATGGCATGTCCTCAAAGACGACGGCGGCAAGGCCCGCCTCTTCGACATCCTCGATGCCTTCGTGGTCGGCGCCAAATACGCGATCAGCGTCGGCGCCGCGGCCGCGACCGTCGGCATCATCATCGGCATCGTCACGCTGACCGGTGTCGGCTTCAAGCTGTCGACCATCATCACCGGCGCCGCGGGTGATATGTCCGTGGTGCTTGGCGGCTTCATGCCGGAGAGCCTGTTTGACGTGAAAGGGATGACGCTGTTCTTCACGCTCGTGATGACGGCGATCGTTTGCATCCTGCTCGGTTGCGGCGTGCCGACGACGCCAACCTACCTCATCATGGTCACGGTCGCCGCGCCCGCGCTCGCCATGCTCGGCGTCCAGCCGCTGGTGGCCCACTTCTTCGTCTTTTATTATGGCGTCATTGCCGACATCACGCCGCCGGTTGCGCTCGCGGCCTACGCGGGCGCCAGCATGGCCGGCGCCGATCCGTTCAAGACCGGCAACACGGCGTTCCGGCTCGGCCTCGCCAAGGCACTGGTGCCGTTCGTCTTCGTTTACTCGCCCTCGATGCTGCTCGTGACCAAGGGATTCAATTGGCCGGAGTTCTTCGAGACGACAGGTGGCTGCGTTGTCGGCGTTGTCATGCTCGCCGCGGCGCTGACCGGCTATGGCCTCGCGCGCATGCCGAACTGGGAGCGGCTCTGGCTCGGCGCTGCCTCGGTTCTCGTCATTTCGCCAAGCCGCACTGCGACACTCGTCGGTCTGGCCATGTCGCTGCCGGTGCTGTTGCGCCAACTGAGCGCCTGGCGGGCGGCGCAACGCCGCGCCAGCTCGAACGCCCTCTGAGCCGCAACCAAGGGTAACCGTCGCCTGCGGCCGGACGGTCATTGAACGCGCAGCGCATTCGTTGATAGGCTTTGCCGTTCGGGCAAACTCTGGAGGGTCTATGCGCACGCAAGCCGGTACTCTGTTGGCCGCGACTATCGCGATTGGATTGAGTGCGACCGCTTCGATCGGCAGCGCGCAAGCGCAGGACAAGACGATCAAGATCGGCGGGCTGCTGCCGATGTCCGGACCCGGCGCCTATTTCGGGGCGCAGGACAAGCAGGGTGTCGAGCTTGCACTCGAACAGCTCAACAAGTCCGGCGTCAACGGCTACAAGTTCGCCGTTCAATATGAAGACTCCGCCTGCAGCCCCCTGCCCGCCTCGCAGGCCGCGAAACGCCTGATCGACCAATACAAGCCCGACATCATCATCGGCGAGGAATGCTCCGACGCGACGCTCGCGATCATGCCGATCGTCGAGCAGGCCAAAATCCCGCTGCTCAACGCCGGCTCTTCGGCGCTCAAGATCACCGATCCGGGCAACCCTTACACCTTCCGCATCATGCCGAACGAGGTGATGCAGGGCGTCGACATCGCCACGCAGGCCTACAACAAGCTCAACGCGCGCACCGCGGTGCTGCTCAACGAAACCACTAACGCCGGCATCGGCAACGCCAAGGTGTTCAAGGACACGTTCGAGAAGCTCGGCGGCAAGGTCGTGGCCGAGATCGGCTTCGGCCGCGACATCAACGATTTCACCTCCATTGCGACGCGTGTCGCGGGCCTCGGCAAGGTCGACGTCATCCCGACCTACACGCTGGAAGGACAGGGCCTCAAGATCACGCAAGCGCTGGCGCAGGCCGGCGTGGTGAAGGGTGGCGGCGGTCCGGCGATCCAGCTCGGTACCATCTGGCTTCCGTTCGGCTTCGAGCAGAAGGCCGGGAAGGCTGCGACCGGCTATGTGCGCATCGTGCAGTTCGATCCGACCGACCAGCGTGACATGGTGAAAGACTTCGTCGCCGCATTCAAGGCGAAGTTCAACGCCGATCCGACGCACCTCCATGCCCACGCCTACGACCAGATCATGCTGATCGCCGACGTCGTGAAGCGCGGAGCCACCGACGCGCAGTCGATCCGCGACACGCTCGCGGCGACCAAGGACTTCAAAGGCGTGACCGGCAGCGTCGAGTTCGACAAGACGAACCAGAACATCAAGATGGACACGATCCACTACATGGAGACCAAGCCGGACCTGTCCTGGAATGCGCTGAAGTGGAACTAGGCCGGTGACGGCGACGATCGTCGCGCAGCAGGCGATCAACGGCATCGTTCTGGGAAGCCTGTATGTGCTGGTCGCTCTCGGCCTCACGCTGATCTATGGCGTGCTGGTGCAGATCAACTTCGCGCACGCGGACTTTGTCACGCTCGGGGCGTTCGCCGCCTACTTCTTCATGCATCTCTTCGGCGGCAGCTATCTGGCGAGCATCGGCGTCGCGCTCATCGTCGGTGCCGTGCTCGGCTGGCTGATCAATGTGTCGATCTTCGCGCCGCTGCGGCACAAGGGCAGCGAGTTGTTGCCGCTGATCGCCACCATCGGCGTGTCGGTGATGATGCAGAACGCAATGCTGAGCCTTTTCGGGCCGGTGCCTTATGCGTTCGAGACGCCCTACAGCCAGCAGGTCTTCCGCGTCGCGGGCACCTTCTTCACCGCCCAAAGCATCATCATCATCGCGGTGTCGATCGCGACGATCGCGCTGCTCTACGCGTTCATGAAGTTCACGTTTCTCGGCAAGGCGCTGCGCGCAGTCGCGCAGGATCGCGAGACGGCGGGGCTGATGGGGATCAACCCGGGCACCCTCATCATGCTCACGATCGTGATTTCCTCCGCGCTTGCCGGAATGGCGGGCGCGATGCTGGCGCCGGTGCTGGTGCTCACGCCGTTCGCCGGCACGAGCGTGATCGTGAAGGCTTTCGCGATCGTCATCATCGGCGGGTTCGGCAATGTCGAGGGAACGATCCTCGCGGGGCTGCTGGTCGGCCTGATCGAAAGCTTCACCACGCAGTATCTCGACCCGGGCTTGATCGACATCGTGGTGTTCGGCCTGCTGTTGCTGATGCTGGCATTCCGCCCGACCGGACTGATCTCCGAAAGGCGCGAAGAGAATGTCTGACGCCGCCGCGCCGCCGGCAACCGCGTACCGGACATCGTCGCGGCGCATCGCCTTTCTTGTCGCGGCGCTTGCCATTGCGGTGCTGCCGCTCGTGCTCGGCGGCAGCTATTGGCACACCAACCTGACGGTGTGCGCGATCAATGTCCTGCTCGCGCTCGGCCTCGACTTTATCCTCGGCTACGCGGGGCAGCTCAATCTCGGTCAGTCGGCGTTTTACGGGCTTGGCGCCTACGTCTCGACGCTGCTCATCACCAAGCTCGGCGTGCCGTTCTGGGGAGCGTTCGCCGCCGGTGTGGCGTTCGCCGGCCTTGCCGGCATGATCCTCGCGCTGTTCGCAGTGCGGCTGCGCGGGCACTATCTGGCGATCGCCTCGCTCGGCCTCGCAGTCATCATCCATCAGATCCTGCTCAACTGGATCGGCCTGACGCAGGGGCCGCTCGGCATCTACGCCATTCCGCCGCCGCCCGCGATCGCGATTCCGGGCTTGCCGCGGGTCGACTTCCGCAATCCGATCGCGCTGTTCTATCTGGTCGCCGGATTCACGCTGCTGGTCTACTTCATCCTCGATCAGCTGGTGCGCTCGCCGATTGGCGAAACGCTCACCGCGATCCGCGAAGACGAGATTTCGGCCGCCTCGCTCGGCATCAGTGCCGCCGCATGGAAGGTGTTCGCCTTCGGCGTCGGCGCGGCGGTGGGGGGCGCCGCGGGATGTTTCTACGCGACATTCGTCGGCACGCTGGTGCCGGACGCGTTCTTCATCACCGAGTCCTTCACGATTCTCTCGATGGTCATCGTCGGCGGCATGGGCACGTTGATCGGCCCGGTGTGGGGCGCGATCCTGTTGACGCTGCTGCCCGAGCTGCTGCGCGACGTCGGCGACCTGCGGCTGGTTGTCTATGGCCTCGCCCTCACGCTGGTCGTGCTGTTCATGCCGGGCGGGCTGGTGCAGGCGGCGCGGCTCGTCCGCGCAAAACTCGTTTTGCGCGGAACCGCGCCATGAGCGCGCTGTTTCGCGCGACCGGCCTGCACAAGAGCTTCGGCGGCGTGCGCGCCGTGCGCGACATCTCGTTCGAGATTCCGGACGGCGCGGTGTTTGCGATCATCGGTCCGAATGGCGCTGGTAAATCGACACTTCTCAACCTGATGAGCGGCGTCTACCAGCCGGATGCGGGTACGCTGATGTTCAACGGCACTGACCTCTCCGGCCTGCCCGCGCATCGCCGCGTTCGGCTCGGTATTGCGCGCACGTTCCAGAAGATCCGGTTGTTCAAGCAGCTTTCCGTCCTCGACAACGTGGTGGCGGGTTTCCACACCCATCATGATATCCCCGCCTGGCAGTACCTGATTCACGGCGCGGCATTCCGGCGCGATCACGCACGCTGCCGCGCCGACGCCATGGAGCTCTTGAGTTTCGTCGGGCTTAGCTGCCGGCGGGACACGGTTGCGGCCTCGCTCTCCTATGGCGAACAGAGGCTGCTCGAGTTCGCGCGCGCACTCGCGACCAAGCCGCGCCTGTTGCTGATCGACGAGCCCGCCGCGGGACTGAATGCCTCGGAGGTCGACAGCCTGCTCGACCGCATCCTGACCATGCGGCGCAGGGGCGTCACCGTCGTCGTCGTCGAACACAACATGGAACTGGTGATGAATGTCGCCGACCGTGTCCTGGTGATGGACTACGGTCAGCATCTGTTCGAGGGCGTGCCGGCGGACGTGCAGAAGAATGCCGCAGTCGTCTCGGCCTATCTCGGCGGAGAGCTGATGTGAGCGCGCTCCTTGCCGCCGATGGCCTTGAACTCGCATATGGCGAGCTCGCGGTCTGCCGGAATATCTCCATCGAGATCAATGAAGGCGAGATCGTTGCGCTGATCGGCGCAAACGGCGCCGGCAAGTCGACCACGCTGCGCGCGATCGCAGGCCTGCTGACGCCGCGCGCGGGCTCGATCCGGTTTCGTGGGAACAACATCACGCGGCTGCCGGCGCATGAGCGCACGGCTCTCGGCATCGCACTGGTGCCGGAAGGGCGGCACGTCTTTCCGTTTCTCACGGTGCGCGAAAATCTGGAGCTTGGCGGCTTCAAGTACCGGCGGGACGGCGCGAAGGTCCGTGGCTTGATCGACCGGATTTTCGAGATGTTTCCGCGCCTGCGCGAGCGCAGCGGCCAGAACGCCGGCACGCTCTCCGGCGGTGAGCAGCAGATGCTGGTACTCGGACGCGCCATGATGTCGGAGCCGAAGCTGCTTTGCCTCGACGAGCCCTCGCTCGGCCTCGCGCCGATTATCGTGCGCGACATCTTCCGCACCATCCGCACCATCAACGAGAGCGGCACCAGCGTGCTGCTGGTCGAGCAGAATGCGCGCTATGCGTTCGAGACCGCGAGCCGCGGCTATGTGCTGCAGACCGGCAGTATCATGATCAGCGGATCGTGCGCCGAACTCGCCAGGGATGCGCGCGTGCGAGAGGCCTATCTAGGCCGCGCAGCGCGAGCGGAGACGTGAGATGGACGACCTTTATTCATTGCGTGGCAAGAACGCGGTGGTCACCGGTGCGGGCGCCGGGATCGGGCGCGCCGTCGCACTCGCGTTTGCGCGCGCGGGCGCAAACGTGGCCTGCGTCGACCTTGACGGTGCCGCCGCCGAGGCGATCAGCCGCGAGGTCGAGAAGATGGGCCGGCGCGGCATCGGCATCCCATGCGATGTCGGCAGCGAATCCGACGTGACGGCCGCCGCGGAAAAAGTGCTCGCCGAGTTCAAGGCCGTGCACGTGCTGCTCAACGGCGCCGCCGGGCACGATCCGAACGGCACCGTGCTCGATCTTTCGCTCGCCGACTGGAACCGCGTGATGGCGGTCAATGTCGGCGGCGCATTCCTGATGAGCCGCGCGCTGCTGCCGTCCATGATCGCGGCGGGCGGGGGAAGCATCATCCATATCGCGTCGCAGCTCGGCAGCGTCGCGGCGCCCGCCCGCGCGGCCTATTGCACCAGCAAGGGCGCGCTGATCCAGCTCGCGAAGGCGATGGCGACGGACCACGCAGCCCAGAAGGTGCGGGTCAACACGCTCTCTCCCGGCGCGGTCGAGACCGAACGGCTGGTAAAGCGCTTCGGCGACATGGAGACCGCCCGGCGCATTTCCGGCCCCAAGCATCTGCTGGGACGGCTCGGCCAGCCCGATGAGATCGCCGCAGCCGCGGTGTTTCTTGCAAGCGACGCCTCGAGCTTCATGACCGGCTCGGACATGCTGGTCGACGGCGGATATAACGCGATCTGACTACGGCCCTCATCCTGAGGAAGCCGCGTAGCGGCTGTCTCGAAGGATGGCCCAACACTCTGCGCTCGCGGCCATGGTTCGAGACGCCGCGCTTCACGCGGCTCCTCACCATGAGGTTCTGTAGTTTACTTCCCCAATATCGATCCCGCCATCGCGCGCGGGTCGCGCACCGGCCAGGTGCCGGCATCGGCCGCCGCGAACAGCTCCGCGAGGTGCGCGTTGAACGCCGCCGGGTCCTCCAGATTGATGTTGTGGCCGGCATTCGGCATCACGACCAGCGCGGCGGTCGAGATGTTTTTCTTCATCAGGATGCCGGGCTCGAGACACGGCCAATCCTCGTCGCCGGTCATGATCAGCGTCGGCGCCGTGATGGCTTTCATCTTGTCGACCAATTCGAACAGCGAGGGCCGCCGCTTCTGCACGCCGCGCATGGTCCGCACCGCACCCTCGGTCGAATGCTCGGCGAATTGATCCGCGAATTCGCGCCAGCCGCGCGGGTCGCGGTTCTGGTGCTGCACGCGTGTCGGCCCGAGTGCATAGGCCTCGGCCGCCTTCGCCATCGTCAGGTCCTCGAAGCGCTTGGCCGACGCCTCCGCCTCTTCGGCGAACTGCGCGCGCTTGTCGGGCGCCGCACCGTAGCCGCAGCCGGCGATCACCAATGACCGCGCGCGATCCGGATACGTGAACCCAAAATGCAAGGTCGCGAAGCCGCCCATCGACAGGCCGACGATGTGAGCCTTGTCGATCTTCAGTGCATCGAGCACCGCGCGGATGTCGTCACGCGCGCGATCCTGCGAATATTTCTCGCCGTCCTTCGGAACATCGGAGGGCGGATAGCCGCGCGCATTCACCGCGATGCAGCGGTAGTAGCGCGCGAAGTAGCGCACTTGTTGCTCCCACGAGCGATAGTCGCCGGCGAACTCGTGGATGAAGACGATCGGAATGCCTTTGCCGGTCTCCTCGTAATAGAGATTCACTCCGTCGTCGGTCGTCAGATGCGGCATGTGATGTCCTTTAGAACGCAGTTGCGCGTGCCGAAAGGCCCGCGTCGATGGTGACGACGGAGCCCGAGGTGTAGCCGGAATGTGGTGATGCCAGGAATGCAGCCGCGGCGCCGATTTCTTCCGGCGTGGCGCAGCGCTGAAACGGCAGGGGCTTGCGCAATTCCTGCCAGTTGTCCTCGCTGCCGGTGCGGTCCTTTGCTCTCTTCTTCATCAGCGTGATGATGCGGTCGGTCTCGACCGGGCCGGGGCTGAGCGCAACGACGCGGATCCCATCCTTCGCGCTGACGCAGCCGAGCGATTGGCTGAATGCCGTCAGCGCCGCGTTGCCGGCAACGCCGCAGATGTATTCGGGATCGTGCGTGTCGGCCGCGTTGCCGACGACGTTGACGATGACGCCGGACCCGCGCGCCTTCATCAGCGCATAGAATGCGCGGCACATGTTCACGTAGCCGAACACTTTCAGGTCCCACGCCTTGCGCCAGGTCGTCTCGTCGACGTTGAGGAGGGAGCCGCCCGGGATCGCGCCGGCGTTGTTCACCAGGATGTCGATGTCGGGAAAGTCCTTCGCCAATTTGTCGACACTCCTGCTGTCGGAAAGATCGGCCGCGACGGTATCGACGCGCACGTTCGACTTCTGCGCAATTCCCGCCTTCACGGCTGCCAGCGCTTCCGCGGTTCGTGACACAATGATCACATTGCACCCTTCGGCGGCGAAGATTTCGGCCGTCGCGCGGCCGATGCCTTTCGAGCCGCCGGTGATCAAGGCGGTCTTGCCGGCAAGTTTCAGGTCCATGAAATTCCCCCGATGAGCCTGAACTATAGGGTGCGGGCCCGGCGCAGCAACAGGCTTCCCGGGCTATCGCGCGGCCGCCTCGATCATGCGGCGAATGCCCTCGCGATGGCCGACCTGCGCGCGAAAGCCGAAGTCGCGCGCCGCTGTTTCGATATCGACCGGGCCACGCGCGGCTACCGGTTTTGAGGCATCGATCTCAAGGCGCACCGGATAGCCCGCCGCGCCGCACGCCGCCGCGATGTCCTCCGGCGTTACTCGCTCGGGATGCGCGACGAAGTAGGCGAGCTGCTTGCGCTCGCGCGAGAAGCACGCCGCAATCGCGGCGTCCGCGGCGTCGTCGACATAGATGTAGGGCCAGTCCGTGAGCGGATCGAGCCGGGCCGGTTTGCCGGCCAGTGCAGCACGAACGATCGTGTCGACGTTGAATTCGGTCTCGCGGCCGGGGCCGTACACCGCCGTGAGCCGCAGCGAGCAGATATCCAGTGGTACTTGTCTCCAGAGCCCGCGCAGCACATGGTCCATCGCGGCCTTGGAGTTTCCATAAGTTGACGCCGGCCGCATCGGATAATCTTCGCCGATCGGTTCCGGCTCATAGTAGTTGCCGATCGCCGCGGCCGACGAGCAATAGACGAACGTCGTCACGCCGCCCGCCATCGCTTCGTTCAGCAGGTTCATGCTGCCGGTGACGTTGATGGCGATCACGCCGGCTGGATCGTCCGCCATCACCATCGGGCCGGACACACCGCCCGCATGGATGATGTGCGTGATTTTCTCGCGTGCGATCAGGCCGCGCAGGCGCCCGCGGTCCGAGAGATCGTCGATGACGTTTGTTGTCGGCGATGGCCGCGGATCGAGACCAATTGCCTTTTTTTCCGCGGCCGCGAGGCGGGACATGATCACTCGCCCGACAAATCCGCTCGATCCGGTGACCAGCGTTGCAAAGGGGTCGCTCATGATGTCAGCTAAATCGCGCCGCGCGATCGAAATCCCGCAATCGCCTTCGCGTCATGGCCGAGGCTCGCCATGATTTCGTCGGTGTGCTGGCCGAGCTTCGGCGTCGGCCGATATTCGGCGGGTTGCGGCGCCTTGGTGAGGTTGATCGGCTGGCCCACCACCTTGATGTCGCCGAGCTCAGGATGCCGCACGGGCTTGGCAATGCCGAGGTGCCGCACCTGTGGCTCGGCAAATGTCTGGTCGATGGAGTTGATCGGCCCGCAGGGAACGCCCGCGTCGTTCAACAGCTTCACCCAGTGCGCGCTTGACCTTGTTTTGGTGACGAGACCGATCCGCTCGCTCAGCGCCTTGCGATTGCGCGAGCGCAATTCGCTGTTCGTGTAGTCCGGGTCGGACAACAAATCCGTTGCGCCCGCCGCCTCGCAAAACCGCGCCCACAGTTGGTCGCCCGACGCCGCGATATTGATGTGTCCGTCCGAGGTCGAAAACACGCCGGTCGGAATCGCGGTCGGATGATCGTTGCCGGCCTGCTTGGCGACTTCCCCCGACAGGAGCCAGCGCGCCGCCTGGAAGTCGAGCATGAAGATCTGCGATTCCAGGAGCGACGTGTGCACCCATTGGCCCACGCCTGTTTGGTCGCGCTGCATCAGCGCGAGCAGGCATGCCTGAAACAGGAACAGGCCAGCCGTCAGGTCCGCGATCGGAATGCCGACCCGCATTGGGCCGCGGCCGGGCTCGCCGGTGATCGACATCAGGCCGCCCATGCCTTGCGCGATCTGATCGACACCCGGCCGCTTCGCATCCGGCCCGTCCTGTCCGAAGCCCGCAATGCTGCCGTAGACGATGCGCGGGTTGACCTTGGAAACCACCTCGTAATCGATGCCCAGCCGATGCTTCACGTCGGAGCGGTAGTTCTCGATCACCACGTCGGCGGTCTTCGCCAGATCGAGGAAGATCGCCCTGCCCTGCTCGCTCTTGAGGTTGATGGTCATGTTCAGCTTATTGCGGTGCAGGTTCTGGTAGTCGGGACCGAGACGATTGGCGCCGGTGGCCTCGCCCTTCGGCCCGCCCGGCACCTCGATCTTGATGACCTTCGCGCCCCAGTCGGCGAACTGCCGCGCGCAAGTCGGGCCGGCGCGATGCAGGGTCAGGTCGAGGACCGTGATGTGCTCAAGCGGCAGCTTTGCCATTGTGCGTTTCCTGTTCCGCCTAGTTTCTGAAATGATTGGCGCTGACGCTAGGCGAAGATCACGCGCGTTAAAAGAGCCTGCGGCGCATGCGGGGTTGATGGCGATGACATCTCTTGCGGAGCTTCCACTTCCTGCCGGCATTCGCTCGCGCTTCGTCAATGGCGTGAACGGCCTCACGATGCACGTGCTGGAGGCTGGTCATGAGGTTGCGGGAAGGCCGTGCATCCTGCTGCTGCACGGATTTCCCGAGCTTGCCTATAGCTGGCGCAAGGTGATGCTGCCGCTGGCGGCCGCCGGCTTTCACGTGATCGCGCCCGACCAGCGTGGCTATGGCCGCACCACGGGTTGGGACGGCGCCTACGACGGCGATCTCAACTCATTCCGCATCCTCAACGTGGTGAAGGATGCGCTGGCGCTCGTGTTCGCACTTGGCCATCGTTCCGTTGCGGCCGTCATCGGGCACGATTTCGGTTCGCCGGTCGCGGCCTACTGCGCGCTCGCGCGGCCGGACGTGTTCCGTTCCGTGGCAATGATGAGTGCGCCGTTCGCCGGGCCGCCCGTCTTGCCCTTCGGCGCCGCGGAGGGCCGCTCAAATGCCTCGACGGCACCGCTGAAGATTCTGGACGACCTCGCGGCGCTGGAGCGGCCGCGCAAGCACTATCATTGGTACTATTCGACGCGGGAGGCGGACGCGAACATGCGCAACGCACCGTACGGACTGCACGCTTTCCTGCGCGCCTACTATCATCACAAGAGCGCGGACTGGAAACAGAACCGGCCGTTCTCTCTCCAGGCGTGGAGCGCCGAGGAATTGGCCAAGCTGCCGGCGTATTACGTCATGGATCTCGACAAGGGCATGGCCGAGACGGTGGCGGCCGAGATGCCGTCCGCGTCCGAAATCGCGGCGTGCGAATGGCTGACCGAAGACGAGCTTGGCGTCTACAGCGCGGAATTCGCCCGCACCGGATTCCAGGGCGGACTGCAGTGGTATCGCTGCCGAACCGCCGGGACGCCGAACGCCGATCTGGAACTGTTCTCCGGCCGCACGATCGATGTGCCGTCCTGCTTCATCGCGGGCGCCAGCGACTGGGGTGTCTACCAGAAGCCGGGCGATTTCGAGCAGATGCAGGCGAGCGCGTGTACGCGAATGCTTGGCTGTCATCTTGTCGCGAGCGCCGGGCATTGGGTGCAGCAGGAGCAGCCCGAGACGGTGATCGAGCTGCTTTTGGAATTTCTCCGCGAGCAGGAATAGTCGGGGCGTTTCTTCAACCCAGAACCCGTGGTCCGGTTCTCGATGGGTTGCTAGACTGACGTGGAACGAAAATCGGATTGAGCGTTATGGAGCAGCGAAACTACCGTGTCGGCCTCGATATCGGCGGGACGTTCACCGATTTCGTTCTCTACGACAGCGAGCAGCGCCGCGTCGCGCTCTACAAATGCCTGACGACCCCACAGGATCCTTCGATCGCGGCGCTCGAAGGCCTTGGAGCCCTCACGGCCGAAGCGGGCATCACGCTCGCCGATGTCGGCGAGATCGTTCACGGGACCACGCTCGTCACCAACGCGATCATCGAGCGCCGCGGGGCACGGCTCGGGTTGCTCACCACGCGGGGTTTCCGCGACTCGCTCGAAATGGGGACCGAGCAGCGCTACGACATCTATGACTTGTTCCTGAGCTTTCCCGAGCCGCTCGTGCCGCGCCGCCACCGGCTGGAAATCGGCGAGCGCGTGGATCGGGACGGCCGTGTGGTCTTAGCCCTCGATCCCGATGCGGTGCGCAAAGCCGTTCGGCACCTCGCCGACGACGGCGTTGAGACGGTCGCGGTGTGCTTCCTGCATTCGTACGCCAATCCGGCGCACGAACAGGCCGCGCGGGCCCTGATCGAGCGCGAATTCCCTAACCTGTTCGTGTCGCTCTCGTCCGATGTGGTGGCGGAACTGCGCGAATATCCGCGCGCGGTCACCACCTGCGCCAATGCCTACGTGCAGCCGCTGATGGATCGCTATCTGGCGAACCTCGAGCGCGAGCTTGGCAGCCGCGGGTTTGCCGGCGCGTTGCGCCTGATGCATTCGGCCGGCGGCCTCGTCGCGCCGGCCGCGGCGCGGAAGTTTCCGATCCGGCTGCTGGAATCCGGTCCGGCCGGGGGCGGGCTTGCGACCGCGCTGTTCGGCAAGCTTGCGGGCCAGCCCAGTGTGATCTCGTTCGACATGGGCGGCACCACCGCCAAGGCGTGCCTGGTCGAAGACGGGCGCATCGAGGTCGCCTCGATGATGGAGGCGGCGCGCGTGCACCGCTTCAAGCGCGGCTCCGGCCTGCCGATCAAGGCGCCGGTGATCGACATGATCGAGATCGGCGCGGGCGGCGGATCGATCGCCAGCATCGACGAGGTGGGGCTGCTGCGCGTCGGGCCGCATTCGGCCGGCGCCGATCCCGGTCCCGCCTGCTACGGCCGCGGCGGCACCGAGGCGACCGTGACCGACGCGAACCTGGCGCTCGGTTTCTACGATCCGGCATTCTTCCTTGGCGGCCGCATGACGCTCGACCGCAAGGCTGCCATGACGGCCGTCGGCAAGCTCGGCGACGAGATCGGCCTCTCCGCTGTCGAAGCCGCCTACGGTATCCACACGGTCGTCACCGAAAGCATGGCGGCGGCGGCGCGCATCCATCTGGTCGAGAAGGGCAAGGACCCGCGCGCCTACGCGATGGTCGGGTTCGGCGGCGCCGGGCCGGCACACGCGGCCGGTGTCGCGCGCATTCTCGGCATTGGCGAGGTGATCATTCCACCGGCGTCGGGCGCGGCGTCGTGCCTCGGCTTTCTGGTGGCGCCGTTGAGTTTCGAGCGCGTGCGCTCCTATCCGGTTCGCATCGCGCCAGGTTATGACGCGGCTGCGATCAACGGAATTTTGAGTGAGTTGGAAGCGGAAGGCCGCGCGCTGCTCGCCGAGGCCGGAATCACAGGCGCGCAGGTGATCGTGGAGCGCACCGCCGACATGCGGCTGGTCGGGCAGATGCACGAGATCAACGTGCCCCTGCCGGCGGGCGCCATCGGCGACGCTTCGCTCGCGGCGATCCGCATGGCCTTCGCCGACGTCTATACCAAGCGCTACACATCGCTCTACGGCGAAGCGTCCATCGAGGCGATCAGCTTCCACGTGCGTGTCGTTGGCCCCGCGCCGGAGCTCTCGCTGAACCAGGCCGCCGGCGCCGCGACAGCGGAGAAGCTCAAAGGTTCGCGCCAGGTCTGGTTCGGAAGCGGTTTCGTCGAGGCTGAAGTCTACGACCGCTATGCGCTCGCGCCCGGCGACAGCATCGAAGGTCCCGCAATCGTCGAGGAGCGCGAGGCGACCACGATCGTTCCGCCCGGCGACAGCTTGCGGGTCGACGACAATCTCAACCTGCGCCTTTCAATCGGCATCGCGGCGGCGCCGCAGGCGCTGGTGCCGCAGGGCACGCCATTGGCGCAAGCGATGGCGCGTATCGAAGCCGATCCGATCTCGCTGGAAATCATGTGGAGCCGTCTCGTCACCGTCGTCGACGAGATGTGGCTCACGGTGATCCGCACGGCGTTCTCGCTGATCATTTCCGAGGCGCAGGACTTCGCGTGCGAACTGCTCGACGCCAACGGCGAGCCGCTGGTGCATTCGCCCCGCGCGATGCCGGTGTTCAATCTTTGCCTGCCGCGCGCCGTCAAAGCGCTGCTGGCAAAATTTCCACCCGAGACGCTGGTTCCGGGTGACGTGCTGGTCACCAACGATCCGTGGCTGTGCGCCGGACATCTGTTCGACATCGCGGTGTTGACCCCGGTGTTCCTCCCCCTCCCTAACCCTCCCCCGCTTGCGGGGGAGGGAAGGGAGGGGGTCCGGCTGGTGGGGCTGGTCGGAACAGTCGGGCATGTCAGCGACATCGGCGGCACCAAGGACTCGCTGAAGGCGCGTGAAATCTTCGAGGAAGGCATCCAGATCCCGCCGATGAAGCTGTTCCGCGCGGGTGTGGCGAACGAAGACCTGTTCACGCTGCTCGCCGAGAACGTGCGCAATCCCGCGCAGGTGCTCGGCGACGTGCACTCGTTCGTATCGGCAAACGCGGTCGGGGCGGAGCGTTTGACTGCGTTCATGAGCGAGTACGGCATCCACGATCTCGAAGCGCTCGCGGCTGTGCTGCAAGGTCGCTCCGAGAAGGCGATGCGCGACGCGATCTCCGCGATGCCGGACGGCGTCTACACCTCGGAGGTCTGGAATAATCCGCTCGGTACCCCGCTGCGCTATCCGGTCAAGCTTACCGTGAAGGGCGATACCATCGAGGTCGATTTCGAAGGTGCCCCGGCGCAGCTGCCGCAGGGCGGGCTCAATTGCACGCTCAACTACGCAGCCTCGCACGCGACCTATCCGCTCAAATGCATGCTGACGCCGAACGTGCGCGGTAATGCGGGCTGCTACCGCGCCTTCACGGTTCATGCGCCGGCAGGGAGCGTCCTCAACTGCGACAAGCCGATGGCCGTGAACCTGCGCACGCGCACCGGCTGGTACATTGCGCCAAATATCTTTACCGCGCTCGCCAAGGCCGCGCCGGGCCGCGTGCAGGCGGCGACCGGCTTGCCGGTCGCGATCAACATCTACGGACGCGACGCCGCGGGCCAGATTTATTCGGACCATCTGTTCATGGGTGGCGGACAGGGCGGCTCGGAAGCCGGCGACGGTGTCTCGGCGCTGCTGTGGCCGACATCCGCCGCCAACACGTCGGTCGAATTGCTGGAGCAGCGCGTGCCGGTTCTGGTGACCGAGAAGGCGTACGTGCCGGACTCCGGCGGCCCGGGCCGCCATCGTGGCGGCCTCGGACAGCGCGTCAGCGTGCGCAAGCTCGATGCCGACGGATTGCCGACGCTCGCTTCGGTCTACCCGGAAGGCGTCGGCATCGAAGTGCCGGGCCTGTTCGGCGGCAAGCCCGGCCGCTCCGCGCTTGGCGTCGTGCGCGACGCATCCGGCGCGATCATCACCGATTGCGGTACCGGGCAACTCGTCTCCACCACGACCGACCAGGAGATCGTCGAAGTGTGCCTCTCCGGCGGCTCCGGATTCGGCTCGCCGTTCGAGCGGCCGCTCGCGGCCATCGCGCGCGATCTCGCCGAAGGCTACATCAGCCGAGAAGCCGCAGAGCGCGATTACGGCGTCGCGATCGGCGCCGACGGCAAACTCGACATGGCGCGGAGCGCGCGCCGGCGTGAGCCCGGCACGGCGGCGGAGTAATGGGACTGAGCGCGAAGCGTCAGCGGGTTTCTCCCATCGCATGGGCGATTGCGCCGGCTGCGCTGCTGTTCGTCCTGTTCTTCATCCTGCCGTTCGGCGTGATGGCGATGCTGAGCTTTCTCTCCGGCAATCCGGTGAGCAATCCCAACGTCACCTTCACGTGGCGCCACTACATCCGCCTGTTCGACAGCGACCTCTATTTCGACGCGCTGGTCGCGACCATGCGCATCGGTGCGATCACCACGGGAATCGCGCTGCTGATCGGCTATCCGCTGGCGCACCTGATGGCGCGGATGCACTCGCGCATCGGCCACGCTGCTCTCCTCATGGCGGTGATCGCACCGCTGTTGACCGGCATCGTGGTGCGCACCTTTGCCTGGATGACGCTGCTCGGCGACCGCGGCGTAATAAACTACACGGCGCAATGGCTTGGCCTCGCCGAAAAGCCGCTGCCACTGATGTACAACGAGTTCGGTGTCGTGGTCGGGCTCGTGCACATCTACGTGCCGTTCATGGTGCTGACCCTGGTGGGCGTCATCGGCCGCATCGACGTCACGTTGGAGGAAGCCGCGCGCGGGCTCGGCGCCAGCCGCTTCCGCGCGTTCCTCGAAGTGACGCTGCCGCTGAGCCTGCCCGGCATCCTGGCGGGCTCCTTGCTTGTTTTCGCACTGGCGATCAGCGCCTATGTGACGCCCGTGCTGCTCGGCGGAAACAACGTGCTCACTTTGCCGATGCTGATCTACCAGCAGGTGAGCGCGAGCTTCAACCTCGGGTTCGCCGGAGCGCTCGGAGTTGTGCTTCTGGTCGTCTCCTTGGCACTGGTCTTCGCCTACAATACGATCCTTGGACGGCTGACAGGCGAAAGACAGATCGCATGAGCAGGCGCTTCGATCCCGGCCGCGCCGCATATCTGACGCTCAACGGCGCGATCGTTGCGTTTCTGCTGCTGCCGATCGCGGTCGTGATCATCTTTGCGCTCAACCCGACGCCCTACATCGCGTTTCCGCCGGTCGGCGTGAGCCTGCGCTGGTTCGTCAAGTTTTTCACAAGCGCCGAGTTCATGAACGCACTCTGGCTGTCGTTGCGTGTCGCCGTGATCGTCGTCGTGCTCTCGACCGTGATCGGCGCCATGTGCGCACTCGCGATCGCGCGCGGCAATCTTCCGGGCGCGCGGCTACTGACGACGCTCTTCCTGTCGCCCCTGATGCTGCCCGCGATCCTGACCGGGCTCGCGCTATTCCAGGTGTTCATGCTCTCCGGCGTCGGCCGCCCGGTCTGGGGACTGGTCGCAGGCCACACGCTGGTCGCCGTGCCGTATGTGCTGCGCACGACGCTCGCGGTGCTGCAGAATTTCGACCGCCGCGTCGAGGAGGCGGCTGCGATGCTCGGGGCGCCGCCGGCGCGCGTGTTCTTCGAGGTGACGCTGCCGCTGATCCGGCCCGGCGTGATCGCGGGGGGGATCTTCGCGTTCATCGTGTCGTTCGACCAGCTCCCGATCTCGCTGTTCCTCGTCGTGCCGGGAGGCGAGACGTTGCCGGTCGTGCTGCTCAACTACATCCGTTTCGACCTCGATGGCGCGATCGCGGCTGCCTCGATGGTGTCGATCGCGCTCGCGCTGTCCGCCGTGCTGCTGCTGGAACGCATCATCGGTCTGCGCGCCTATGTCAGACTGTGAATCAGAGGGGAGAGAGACATGACCAGGAACTTCTCGCGCCGCACCTTCCTCAAGACGACGGGTGCCGCCGCTGCCGGGACTGCGATCGGCGCGCCGGCCGTGCATGCACAGGTGCCGGTGCTAAAAACCACCGCGTGGGGCGGCAAGTGGGGCGAGGTGATGAAGGGCCAGATCATCCCGGCCTTCGAGAAGGAATTCAAATGCAAGGTCGAGACCGACTCGGCTTTTCCCTATTACCCGAAGCTGCAGTCGACGCCGAAGAATGCGCCGCTCTATGACGTGCTGCACACCAACACCAGCGAGCAGTGGCAGGCGGTGGTCGAGGGTCTGGTCGAGCCGAAGCTGTCTGCCAAGGACATTCCGAATCTCGCCGACGTCTACGACTATGCGGTCAGCGACAAGATCTGCGGCGTGTCGGCGTTCACCAGCGCGATCGGCTTCGGTTACCGGACCGACAAGGGCCTCCCCGCGCCGAAATCCTGGAAGGATCTCGCCGATCCGAAATACTCCGGCGCGCGCGGCAGCTACATCATTCCGGTCAACAGCCTCGGCCAGATGCATCTGATGATGCTCGGCAAGATCTACGGCAAGGGGCTGACCGATCTCGATGCCGCCTACAAGGCGCTGGAGCAACTCAAGCCGATCAAGATGTACGACTTCACCGGCGGCATGGAGAAGGCGCTGCTTTCGGCCGAAGTGAATATCGGCGTGCTGCACGACAGCGGCATCTATCGCTACGACGGGCAGAACCAGCCGATCGCATTCGCGGCGCCGTCCGAAGGCGTGCTCTCGCTCGAGCAGGTGTGGAACATCACGCCCGGCACCAAGATGCGTGAGCTCGCGAACGCCTACGTCAATTTCATCCTGCGGCCGGACATCCAGAAACCGCTCTCCGAAGCCGTGTGGTATTCGCCATCGAACAAGAAGGTCAAGCTCGACGCGAAATACGACGAGAGGCTCTACAACACCGAGGCGAAAGTCGCCCAGCTCATCCAGGTGGATTGGAAGTGGTACAACGAGCGCAAGGACGACATCGACGCGCGCGTCACGCGCATTTTGAGGGGATAAGTCCGATCCGTTCCCCCCACTGCAATGAGCGATAGTCCGCGCACGGCTACCGACGTTCGCCTCGAACGCGTCGAGAAGAGTTTCGACGGCAAAACCCGCGTGGTCGACCGCGTCGACCTCATCGTGCAGCCGGGCGAATTTTTCGCGCTGCTCGGGCCGTCGGGCTGCGGCAAGACGACGACGTTGCGCATGATCGCGGGCTTCGAGGCACCGGACGCCGGACGCATTCTGGTGGGCGGCGAGGACGTCACCGACCTGCCCGTGCACAAGCGCGACATGGGCATGATCTTCCAGTCGTACGCGCTGTTTCCGCATCGGACTGTCGCCGAGAACGTGGCCTTCGGCCTGCGTATGCGCGGGCTTGGCAAGAGCGAGATCAAGGGCCGCGTGACCCAGGCCCTGCGCCAGGTGGCGCTTGAAGGCTACGAGGATCGCCGCCCGGCGCAGCTCTCCGGCGGACAGCAACAGCGGGTAGCGCTCGCCCGCGCGATCGTGATCCGGCCGCGCGTGCTCCTTTGCGACGAGCCGCTCGCGGCGCTTGACCGCAAGCTGCGGCAGAGCATGCAGTTTGAGTTGAAGCAGCTGCAGCAGCAGCTTGGCGTGACGCTGATCTTCGTGACGCACGATCAGGAAGAGGCGATGACGGTGTCCGACCGCATCGCCGTAATGAACGCAGGCCGGATCGAGCAGATCGGGAGCCCGGATGACATCTACAACTGTCCGCGTACGCGGTTCGTTTCGGATTTCATCGGTGAGATCAATCTGTTCGAGGGGACCTGGAAAGACGGGACCTTTGTCTCGAACGGCATCGTGCTTCCGGCGCAGGGCGAGGCCCGATCGGGTCCAGGCACCATCGCGATCCGGCCCGAGCGCGTGCGGCTCACGGACGGCGCCGGAGGCGTGCTCACCGGAACGATCAAGGTCAGGACGTTCGTTTCGGGGCAAATGATTTACCGGGTCGTCCTTCAAGACGGCAAGGAACTGACCGTGAAGGAAGCCAATAGCGGTGCTCCCCGGCCGATTGGCGTGCAGGTCGGTGCCAATTGGAGTCTTGGCGATGTTGTGATTTTGAATGATTGACTTGAAATGAATCGCGACCAGCCTATAAGGCGGGCGCAACCAACCCTTTTTTGGAGTCCCCATGGCGAAGAAAGCAAAACGTCGCGGCCGCCCGCCCGGTTCGAAGAACAAGAAAAAAACGGTCAGGGGGCTGACGAAGAATTTCGCGAAAATGGAAGTCGGCCAGTTACGGGCTTACATCGACGATCTCGAAGCAACGCTTGCCGCCAAGATCAAGCAGCAGCGTGAAGTCCTCGAGGGTCAGATTGCCGGCCTTCAGATTTATGCGTCGAACAAGGCGGCTGCGGCCGTACGCACCGTTATGCGCGTTCCGCGCACGGGCAAGCGCAAGAAACCGGCACCGAAGTATCAATCGAAGAAAGATGCCCGCTTGAAGTGGACAGGCAGAGGGATGCTTCCCACCTGGATGCGCGAAGAGATGAAGGGCACCAAGCTGACTAAAGAAGACTTCAGCATCAAATGAGACCCTAGCTCGCGCAGGTGCTGGCAGGCGACGCACCATGTTGCAAAAGACCGGGAAACGAACGCCTTCCGGCGGCCACGCCAAACGCCTGATCGTCGGCATCAGCGGCGCATCCGGCGCGGTCTACGGCGTGCGGCTGCTTGAACTGCTCCGCGATACGGACATCGAGACGCACCTGATCGTTTCGAATGCCGGAAAGACCACGCTCGCTGCCGAGACCGCGCTGAAGCTCGCCGACGTTGAAGCGCTTGCCGATGTCGTGCACTCCAATCAGGATCTGGGCGCCGCCTGTTCCAGCGGATCGTTCCGCAATCTCGGCGTCATCGTTGCGCCGTGCTCGATCAAGACCATGAGCGAGATCGCGACCGGCGTGACGGCGAACCTGATCTCACGCGCGGCCGACGTCGCGTTGAAGGAACGCCGCCGCGTGGTGCTGATGCTGCGCGAGACGCCGCTGCATCTCGGCCATATCCGCAGCATGGCCGCCGTCACCGAAGCCGGCGCGATCGTTTATCCGCCGGTGCCGGCGTTCTACGCGCACCCGCAATCGCTCGACGAGATGGTCGACCATACGCTTGGCCGCGTGCTCGACCTGTTTGATATCGATCTGGGGCTGGTGCGGCGCTGGACCGGAGAAAAGCGGCGGCCGAAAACGCCCGTGCGCTGACGCGAGCCGCTACGCGCCGATGGCCTTGCGCCAGGATTGGCTAGGCGCGGCGGAAATAACGCGGACCAGATCGACTTCATCCTCGCCCGGCACGCGGATGCGCTTGAACTTCATCTCGTCGGCATCGAGCGGCTTTGTCGCGTCGAGCCCCATCTTGGCGCCGACGCCGTCGCGGGTCGAAGGATCGAGCTTCGAGCCTTGGCTTTCCGGCACGATGACGAGATCCCGATCCGCCTGAAAGCGCGTCGCAACCGCCCATTCGACCTCGGCCGGATTGTGGATATCGACGTCCTCGTCGACGATAATCACGTGCTTGACGTCGTAATGGCCCGCGAAGGCGCCCAGCATGATGTTCTTCGCCTCGCCTTCCTGCCGCTTCGCGATCTGCACATAAAGGTGATAGCGGCAGACGCCGCCGCGCGCGAGATGAACGTCGCGCACATTCGGAAAGCTGCGTTGCAGATGCGCCAGCAATGTCGCCTCGCGTGGGATGCCGCCGAGCAGCAGGTGCTCCAAGCCGCCGCCAACGATGGTGTGGAACATCGCATCCCGCCGATGTGTTACGGCGCCGATCTCGATCACCTGACGTTTGGCGCGCTCGCCGTAGTACTGCGGAAACTCTCCGAATGGCCCCTCCGGCTCGCGCACCTGCGGCAACAATCGACCCTCGATCACGATCTCGGCCTGCGCCGGGACGCGCAACTCGCTGGTGAGGCATTTGATGACCTCCAGCGGCGCACCATGCAGCGCGCCAGCGATCGTGAGCTCGTCAAAATCGATCGGGGCGATCGCCTGTGACGATAGCAGCGTCAGCGGATCGACCCCGACCACGATTGCGACATCGAGGGGCTGGCCCATGCGTTCGGCCATGTCGTAGAATGCATTCGTATGACGCGGCAGCAGCAGCACTCCGAGGCGGTTCGGGCCGCTGAGTTGCAGGCGATGGATAGAAACGTTCTGTACGCCGGTCACCGGGTTGCGCGCGATCAGCAGGCCCGCCGTGATGTAGGCGCCGTTGTCGTGCTCGTTGTGCGTCGGCAGCGGCAGCAGTCTTGCGAGATCGACATCGCGATGCACCACCTCCTGCACCGGCGCTGACGCCACTTCCCTCCACGGCAGCGGATTGAGCGCCGCATCCTGGAAGCGCGCCAGAACCTGGCTGGAATCGACGCCCATCGCCTCGGCAATCCATTGCCGGTCGGACACGAGGCCCGAGATAACCGGCACCGGATGGCCGCCGGGGCTCGGAAACAAGGTCGCCTTCTCGCCATCGAGACGCTTTGCGATCGCGGCAAGCTCGAACTTGAGGGAGATACCGGGCCGGATGACGGCGAGCCTGTCATGTGCGGCAAGATGATCGAGCCAATCGCGCAACGTCGTGATCGGCTGCGGGAGATTGCTGCCGGCGACGGGATGCGATTGCGCACGTAGGTCGGGCATTGCCATCACGCCATCCTTTCGCGGCCTGCGGTGCCGGTGCTAGCTTCGCGGCGCGCACAATTTGCAGCACATCGCGCGCCAGTCATGGAGTTTTCTTCTGCCGCAGAGCGATAATCCGTTTTGGCAGTTTTCTCTAGCGGTTTATGCGGCGCCGGAAGTCGCCGCCGAATGCCTCGCGCTGCAAAAGGCATTGGACATCGACGTGAACATGCTGCTGTTCTGTGCGTGGCTTGGCGCCCGCAAAACGGTCATGACGGCGCAGGATATCGACGCCTTTGAAGCGATCGTGCGGCCCTGGGGGCAATCGGTCGTGCGCCCCCTGCGCGCGGCACGCGACGCCATGAAAGCGATGCCGGAGATGGCGCGTGACGACGCCAAGACGCTGCGCAAGCGAATTCTCGAGGCGGAGTTGCGGGCCGAGCAGATCCAACAGGCGCTGCTGTTTCAAGCGATCACGGACCGGCCGCTTGCCACAATTGCAGACAATACGGACGAGGCAGTGCGGGCCAACCTGCGCACGTTCCTCGAATCGAAGGCTCGGGCTCGCGAAGCGAGCCCGGCCGGCTTGTCGATCGATCGATTGACCCACGCGGCAGTCACGATCGTGGCTTGACGCACGTGAGCGGGGATATCGGCGGCAATCGGCCACAACCCGCTGGTTTGCGTCGGCTGCGATTTTGGCGACAATTGCAGCCAAAGACACGTACGAACGTTCCATCGGAAGAAAGCACTCATGACGAAAACAAGAGCAGCGCTCGCGATCACACTCGCAATATTCGCCGCTATTCCGGGCGGCGCGGCGCGCGCTCAGGACTACCCAACGCGGGTCATTCAGGTGATCGTGCCGTTCGCGGGCGGCAGCGCGAGCGATGTGGTCACGCGCATTCTCTTGAACCGGATGGCGGCATCGCTTGGCCAGCAGTTCATCGTCGACAACCGTCCCGGCGCGGGCGGCAACACCGGCACGGCGGCGGCCATCAAGGCTGCGCCTGACGGCTATACGCTGGTGATGAGCACGTCCGGCCCACTCGCCGCCAACAAGAGCCTTTACCGCGACCTCGGTTATGAGCCGCAGACCGCCTTTGCGCCGATTTCCCTGTTTGCAGTCCTGCCCAACGTGGTCGTGATCAATTCCAAGCTGCCGCCGAAGACGTTGCCGGAGCTTGTCGCCTACGCGAAATCGCACCCGAAGGAACTGAACTACGGGTCGGTCGGCGTCGGAAGTTCGCAGCATCTGGCCGGCATATATTTCGAGCAGATTACCGGCGTCGAACTCACGCATGTCCCGTATCGCAACATCGCCCAATACACGCCCGACTTCATTGCCGGCTCGGTGCCGCTCGGATTCCAGTTCCTGCCGAACGTGCTGACGGTGCTGAAAACCGGGGACGCGCGGCCGCTGGCGGTCACCAGCAACAAGCGCATGACGGCATTGCCCGAGGTGCCGACCGCCGCAGAGGCGGGCGTCGCAAATTACGAAACATTCGGCTGGCTCGCTCTGCTGGCACCGGCCGGAACGCCGAAACCGATCGTCGACAAGCTCTACAAAAGTCTGGCGGAAGCCGTGAACGATCCGACCGTCCGGACGCGTTTCATCGAGCAAGGCGCCGAGCCGGTTGCGCCGGGCCCGGACGATCTTGCCAAGTTCATCGTGTCGGAAACCGAGAAGTGGCGGGGGATCATTGGTAAAGCGAGGATCGAGCCGATCCAGTAATTCGCGCGCCGGCGATCGAGCCGCATTCGACCAAACCATGACGGTTCAGGAACGAGTTCTGATCGCGGGCGCGGGCCCGGTCGGGCTGGTGGCAGCCACCAATCTGGCGCGCCACGGCTTGCCGGTGACGGTGTTCGAGGCGGGACCCACGCTCGGCGATGAGTCCCGCGCCTCGACGTTTCATCCACCGACGCTCGACATGCTCGATGATCTCGGCGTGGCGCAGGGGCTGATCGATCAGGGACTGGTTGCGCCAAAATTCCAATACCGGACCAGACCGGACGGTTTGATCGCCCAGTTCGATTTTGCCGCTATCCGCGACGCCACCCGGCATCCGTTTCGCTTGCAGTGCGAACAGTTCAAGCTGACGCGGATATTGCTCGATCGGCTGCGTGGCAATCCCAATTTTCACATTGAACTTTCGTCTCCGGTTCGTCGTGTGACTCAAGATGCCGCAGGCGTCGAGATTGCGGTCGATCGCAACGGACGCGCGGAAACTCGCACGGGGCGGTGGCTGATCGGCGCGGACGGAGCGCGCAGCGATGTGCGGCAGTCGCTTGGGATCGAGTTCGAGGGATTTACCTGGCCGGAGCGATTTCTCGTCGTTAGCACGCCGTTCAATTTCCATGCCGTGATACGGGATCTCGTATCCGTCAACTACGTCACCGATCCGGAGCGCTGGTATTTCCTTTTGCAGATCCCGAAACTGTGGCGCGTCATGTTTCCGATTTCGGCGGACGAACCTGATGACCTGGCGCTGTCGCCCGTGTTCGCGCAATCGCTGATGGCTCGGATCGTACCGGGAATTTCGGCTTATGAGATCGCGCACACGACTCTCTACAGGGTCCATCAACGCGTCGCGAAGACGTTTCGCTCCGGACGCGCATTTCTCGTGGGTGACGCGGCCCATATCAACAACCCGCTCGGCGGAATGGGCATGAATGGCGGGATTCACGATGCCATGAACCTGACAGCGCGGCTTATCGACGTTTGGCGCGGCGCGAGGCCAGAGGCCGAGCTTGATCGCTACGACCCGCAGCGACGGCTGGTGACCAAGGAGCATGTCGAGAAACAATCGATCCAGAACAAGAAGAACCTTGAGTCCAGAGGAGACGAGTTCAGGAATATACTCCTGGGGATTGCGGCCGATAGCGACCGCACGTATGAATACCTGCTCAATGTCTCGATGATCGGTAGCTTGCGCCGTGCAGAGCAGCTGGGCTGATGTCGTTAACGGCAGATCAACCGACCGAGGCACTTTCGCGCGTGGGCCAGCCTCCCGAAAAAAAGTCACCCGGCCCCGGAACCATTCTGAAACCCCGGAATTGCCTTGGAGTTCCGGTGGGTTGTGACCCGCGGAATGGCCTAGGGGGGCCCCATGTCGGCCAGGGTCGGCGCGCCGATCGCATCTGACAACGTAAAGTTCCCGCCTGCGGCTATTTTTGACCGCCACCCACGACCTTGCCCATATTTCGTGATCGCTATCGGGCCGATGAATGCGCCGGGAGAGCTTCATGCCGACCAAGACTGACGTCAGCACCGCACGGAAGAAAATAACCGTTCCACCCCCCAGCGCGAAACCAACTCCCAACGGCAAGGACTCGCTGGACCTTAACCATCTGCTCTATGCCCTCCAGGCGATGCGGGTCGGCGACTTTTCGGTCCGGATGGCGGGTAACCAGCTCGGCATCGAAGGCAAGATTGCCGACACTTTCAATGAAATCGTCGCCGCCAACGAGCGGATGGCCAAGCAGCTCGAACAGGTCGGACAGGTGGTCGGCCGCGAGGGCAAGACACGGCAGCGCGTGCGGCTGGGCCTGTCGGGCGGCTCGTGGCACGAGATGGAATCCTCGGTCAACACGCTGATCGATGACCTGCTCTGGCCGACCCGCGAGGTGACCCGCGTCATCGGCGCGGTCGCGCAGGGCGACCTGCTGCAGACCGTACGGCTCGATGTGGATGGGCGGCCGCTCAAGGGCGAGTTCCTTCAGTCCGCCAACATCGTCAACACCATGATCCGGCAACTCGGCGTGTTCACCTCCGAGGTGACCCGCGTCGCGCGCGAGGTCGGCACCGAGGGCAAGCTCGGCGGCCAGGCTCAGGTGCCGGAAGTGACTGGCGTGTGGAAGGACCTGACCGAGAGCGTCAACTCGATGGCGTCGAACCTTACCGGTCTGGTGCGCAATCTCGCCGAGGTGACGATCGCGGTGGCGAACGGCGACCTGTCGAAGAAGATCACCGTCGACGTGCGCGGCGAAATCCTCCAGCTCAAGGAAGCCATCAACACGATGGTGGATCAGCTGCGTTCGTTCGCCTCCGAGGTGACGCGTGTGGCGCGCGAGGTCGGCACCGAAGGCAAACTTGGCGGCCAGGCGATCGTGCCCGGCGTCGCCGGCACCTGGAAGGACCTCACCGACAACGTCAATCTCCTGGCGGGCAACTTGACCACGCAGGTGCGCAACATCGCGCAGGTGACCACGGCGGTCGCGCGCGGCGACCTGTCGCGCAAGATCACCGTGGACGTGAAGGGCGAGGTTTTCGAACTGAAGGACACCATCAACACGATGGTGGACCAACTCAATGCGTTCGCCTCGGAAGTGACCCGCGTCGCGCGCGAGGTTGGCACCGAAGGCAAGCTCGGTGGCCAGGCGCAGGTGCCCGGCGTCGCCGGCACCTGGAAGGACCTCACCGACAGCGTCAACTCGATGGCCGGCAATCTGACGTCACAGGTCCGCAATATCGCCGAGGTGGCGACCGCCATCGCGGGCGGCGACCTGTCGAAGAAGATCACCGTCAACGTCTCGGGTGAAATCCTGCAGCTCAAGGACACCGTCAACACGATGGTGGACCAGCTCAACGCCTTCGCGGGCGATGTGAAGCGGGTCGCACGCGAGGTCGGCACCGAAGGACGCCTCGGCGGTCAGGCGAACGTGCTCGGCGTCGCCGGCACGTGGAAGGATTTGACCGACTCGGTTAACTCAATGGCCGGCAACCTGACCGGTCAGGTGCGCAATATCGCCGAGGTGACCACCGCCGTCGCCAACGGCGACTTGTCGAAGAAGATCACCGTGGACGTGCGCGGCGAAATTCTGGAGTTGAAAGACACCATCAACACCATGGTGGATCAACTCAACGGCTTTGCCGGCGAAGTGACGCGCGTCGCGCGCGAGGTCGGCACCGAAGGCAAGCTCGGCGGCCAGGCGATCGTGCGCGGCGTCGGCGGCACCTGGAAGGACTTGACCGACTCGGTCAACTCGATGGCGTCGAACCTGACCGGTCAGGTGCGTAATATCGCCGAAGTGGCAACGGCCGTCGCGCAGGGCGACCTCTCGAAGAAGATCACCGTGAACGTGTCGGGCGAAATCCTTCAGTTGAAGGAAACCCTCAACACGATGGTCGATCAGCTCAACGCCTTCGCCGGCGAAGTGACGCGCGTCGCGCGCGAGGTCGGCACCGAAGGAAAGCTCGGCGGTCAGGCCGCGGTGCCGGGCGTCGCCGGAACTTGGAAAGATCTGACCGACAACGTGAATTCGATGGCCGGCAACCTGACCGCCCAGGTGCGCAACATCGCCGAGGTGACCACCGCGGTCGCCGGCGGCGACCTGTCGCGCAAGATCACCGTCGACGTGCGCGGCGAGATCCTGCAGCTCAAGGACACCATCAACACGATGGTGGACCAGCTGAACGCCTTCGCCGGCGAGGTGACGCGCGTCGCGCGCGAAGTCGGCACCGAAGGCCGGCTCGGCGGTCAGGCCAACGTGCCGGGCGTCGCCGGCACCTGGAAGGATTTGACCGACTCGGTCAACTCGATGGCCGGCAACCTGACCGCCCAGGTGCGTAACATCGCCGAAGTGACCACGGCCGTGGCGCGCGGCGACCTGTCGCGCAAGATCACCGTCGACGTGCGCGGCGAAATCCTGCAGCTCAAGGACACCATCAACACGATGGTGGATCAGCTTAACGGCTTCGCGAGTGAAGTTACGCGCGTCGCCCGCGAGGTGGGCACCGAAGGCAAGCTCGGCGGTCAGGCCGACGTGAAGGGTGTCGCCGGCACGTGGAAGGATCTCACCGATTCGGTGAATTCGATGGCCGGCAACCTGACGGCGCAGGTGCGCAACATCGCGGAGGTGACCACGGCGGTGGCCAAGGGCGACCTGTCGCGGAAGATCACTGTGGATGTGCGCGGCGAAATTCTGGAG
>JAXDNY010000052.1:0-2874 GCA_034669145.1 Hyphomicrobiales bacterium | reverse complement strand
CCGAGCCCGGCTTGCACAGCACCTGGCCGCGCTCCACTTCCTCGCGCTTGGTGCCGCGCAGCAGCGCGCCGATGTTGTCGCCCGCCTGGCCCTGATCGAGCAGCTTGCGGAACATCTCGACGCCGGTAACGACGGTCTTCTGCGTGTCCTTGAGGCCGACGATCTCGACTTCCTCGCCGACCTTGATGATGCCGCGCTCGACGCGGCCGGTCACCACGGTGCCGCGGCCGGAGATCGAGAACACGTCTTCCACCGGCATCAGGAACGGCAGGTCGATCGGACGATCGGGCTGCGGGATGAAGTTGTCGACAGCTTCCATGAGCCGGAGCACCGAGTCGTGGCCAAGCTCCTTGTTCTTGTCTTCCAGCGCCATCAGCGCCGAACCGCGGATCACCGGGATCGTGTCGCCCGGGAACTGGTACTTCGACAGCAGCTCACGGACTTCCAGCTCGACGAGGTCGAGCAGTTCCGGGTCGTCCACCATGTCGACCTTGTTCATGTACACAACCAGCGCCGGAACGCCGACCTGACGGGCGAGCAGGATGTGCTCGCGGGTCTGCGGCATCGGGCCGTCGGCGGCCGACACGACCAGGATCGCGCCGTCCATCTGCGCGGCGCCGGTGATCATGTTCTTCACGTAGTCGGCGTGACCCGGACAATCGACGTGTGCGTAGTGGCGGTTCTTCGTCTGATATTCGACGTGCGCCGTTGCGATCGTGATGCCGCGCGCCTTTTCCTCAGGCGCCTTGTCGATCTGGTCGTAGGCGGTGAAGGTCGCGCCACCGGTCTCGGCCAAAACCTTGGTAATCGCGGCCGTTAGCGACGTCTTGCCGTGATCGACGTGACCGATCGTGCCCACGTTGCAATGCGGCTTGTCGCGATTAAACTTTTCCTTACCCATGGCGGTCTCCGTTGGTCCTTCGTCTCAAGTTTCAGATTGCGTCAGGCGAACTTCGCCTGGATTTCCTCGGCGACCGCGCGCGGTACCTCGGCGTAGTGGTCGAATTGCATGGTGAACGTCGCGCGCCCCTGGGACATGGAGCGCAGGTTGCTGACGTAGCCAAACATGTTGTTGAGCGGCACCATCGCGGTCACCACGTTGGCGTTGCCGCGCATGTCCTGTCCCTGGATCTGACCGCGCCGCGAATTGAGGTCGCCGATGACCGAGCCGGTGTAGTCCTCCGGCGTCACCACCTCGACCTTCATGATCGGCTCGAGCAGCACCGGGCCGCCTTCGCGCAAACCTTCGCGCATCGCCATGCGTGAGGCGATTTCGAAGGCGAGCGCCGAGGAGTCGACTTCGTGGTAGCCGCCGTCGATCAGCGACACCTTGAGATCGACCACCGGGAAGCCGGCGAGCACACCCGCGCCAAGCACGGACTCGATGCCCTTCTCGACGCCGGGGATGTATTCCTTCGGCACGTTGCCGCCGACGACCTTGCTTTCGAATTCAAAGCCGGTCCCGGGCGCCGTCGGCTCCAGGACAAGCTTCACCTTCGCATACTGGCCAGTGCCGCCAGTCTGCTTCTTGTGCGTGTAGTCCTTGGTGACGGTGCGCGTGATCTTCTCGCGATAGGCCACCTGCGGCGCGCCGATATTGGCTTCGACCTTGTAGGTGCGCTTGAGGATGTCGACCTTGATGTCGAGGTGCAGTTCGCCCATCCCCTTGAGGATGGTCTGGCCCGACTCCTGATCGGTGTGCACGCGGAACGAGGGATCCTCGGCCACCAGCTTCGCCAGCGCGACGCCGAGCTTTTCCTGGTCGGCCTTCGACTTCGGCTCGATCGCGATTTCGATGACCGGCTCGGGAAATTCCATCTTTTCCAGAATCACCTGCTTCTGCGCGTCGCACAGCGTATCGCCGGTGCGCACATCTTTCAGACCCGCGAGCGCGACGATGTCGCCCGCATAGGCTTCCTTGATGTCCTCGCGGTTGTTCGCATGCATCAGCAGCATGCGGCCGATCCGCTCCTTGCGCTCCTTGGTCGAGTTGACGACGCCGGTGCCGGACGTGAGCGTGCCCGAATAGATGCGGCAGAACGTGATCGTGCCGACGAACGGGTCGTCCATGATCTTGAACGCGAGCAACGCCATCGGCTCGGTGTCGAGCGGCTTGCGCACGACCTCGTTGCCCTTGTCGTCGATACCGACGATCGGCGGCACGTCGAGCGGCGACGGCAGGTAGTCGACGACCGCGTCGAGCAGCGGCTGCACGCCCTTGTTCTTGAACGCCGAGCCGCACAACACCGGATAGAACGCGCCCGAGATCACCGCCTTGCGGATCAGCTTCTTGAGCGTCGCCTCGTCGGGCAGCTTGCCATCGAGCCAGGCGGCCATGACGTCGTCGTCAAGCTCAACGGCGGCCTCGACCAGCTTCTCGCGGTATTCCGTCGCCTGATCGAGCATGTCGGCCGGAATGTCGATATCCTCGTATTTCGCGCCGAGCGATTCGTCGTTCCAGATCACGCCCTTCATGCGGACGAGATCGATCAGGCCCTTGAAATTGTTCTCCGCACCGATCGGCAACTGGATCGCAACCGGTTTCGCGCCAAGGCGGTCGACGATGTCTTTCAGACACTGAAAGAAGTCCGCGCCGATCTTGTCCATCTTGTTGGCGAAGACGATGCGCGGAACTTTATACTTGTCGCCCTGGCGCCAGACCGTCTCGGTCTGCGGCTCGACGCCCTGGTTGCTATCGAGCACGACGACCGCGCCGTCGAGCACGCGCAACGAGCGCTCCACCTCGATGGTGAAGTCGACGTGGCCGGGCGTGTCGATGATGTTGAGCCGCTTCTCGTTCCAGAATGCCGTGGTGGCGGCCGACGTGATCGTGATGCCGCGCTCCTGCTCCTGCTCCATGAAATCCATGGTCGC
>JAXDNY010000051.1:0-7581 GCA_034669145.1 Hyphomicrobiales bacterium | reverse complement strand
TGTGCGAAGAGCGAGGCGGGCGCTTTAGACAGCGCTGCCCTTCCCCGGCACCGGATAGCCGATCACGAAATCGTTGCCTGGGATCGCCGGGAAGCCGCGGAAGTTGATTCCGTTGGCGAAGCGGTCGCGGCAGGTCGAAAAGCGCTTGTCGCAGCCGGCCGTGACGGTGAAGGCATCCGACACTGCGATCGGCTCGGGCGCTTTCTGCCACAGCTCGATCAGCACGCCGTCGAGGGCCAGGCGATGCGTCTTCACCTCGACGGCGAAGCCCGCGTTCGCGCCGCTGGTGAAGGTAAGTTTGCCAGCCGTAAACCAGCCGTCCGCAAAACCATCCAGCCCCGAAGCGCGAAACGCCGACGCGCCTGCAAGGGACGCAACTGCGCCGCTGCCGTGGAACGCCGGATTGGTGAGATCGACCGTGCAGCGCGCATCGCCGAGATCGGCCGAGCAGGTCGCGGTGTAGAGCCGCCCGCTCTCCTCGTTGAGGCGATGTGCGAGCGAGCGGAACTCCGCCGTGAACGCCGCGCCCTCGCGCCGCACTTCGCCGAGAACGCCCTTGGCGAGCAGCAGATTGAGCGAGGGCTCGCCCCAGTCGACCAGATGCACCTCGATGCTCGCGGCGTCGTAGCGCCCGGCGGCGAGATCGCTTTCGGCGAGCGAGTCGTCGGCGAGCGCGCCCGCGATTTCCGAGCCGTCCACCTGCAGGCCGAGCCGCGCGGTCGCTTCCGACGCGGTGAGGCCGGTGCCGGCGTGACACAGCGTGCCGGCGACGGTGAGGTCCGCGTCGTGATCGGTGAAGCCCATCACGACGCCATCGCGCCGCGTGATGATCCAGCAGCGCGCGAGCGTGGTGACGCCGCTGTCGAGCTTGGCCTGCAGTGCTGGGGGAATTGCTCTCACAGCTTGATCTCCACCAGCGGAATGCGCGGCACGCTGCCCGCCGCGAACGCGGACAGATCCACCTCGAGGTAGTCCGTGTCGAAGCGCACCGGCACGTCGAACGTGAATCCGGCGCGCACGAACACGCTGACGCCCGGCACATGCCCGGGCAGAAAGCTCACGACGCCGGTCGCCGTATCGCAGGTGAACGCCGTGCCGGCGCTCTGCTCGACACCGCCGACCGAAACGCGCACGGAGCCCGCGACCGGCTTTGCGATCGGCCGCTGATAGGGCGCGTGCGCCGCGCCGTAGAGCTTGAGCAATTGAAACGCCGTTTGCGTTCCGTTGCCGAGCCCGATCACCTGGTCGAGCGGCGACACGCTCGCGCCCGGCGCCGCTGAGGAATGATCGAGCCGGTCGCGCCAGCGAAAGCCATGCAACCGTCCGCGCCGCTCCTCGAAGAACGCCACCACCTGCGACAGCGCATCGACCGTCTTCACGCCATAGCCCGCGTCATAGCGGCGGCGCGAATGCGCCCAGCGCGCGTTGCGCTCCTCTCGGCCCGAACCGAGCGCGACGATCTCGGTCTTGCGCTCCGGGCCGCCCGCGCTTTTCAGCGCGATGTCGAGCGGAAACAGGATTTCATGGAAGGCGGACATCTAGAGTCCCCTTTGTCCGCGCGCGACCGCGCGGGCGATGAGGCCGGTGAGATAGGTTTCGGAGCGGCGGAAACTTTCAGCATCCGGCGTCGCGATGTTGACGGTGACGTGTTGCGCGGCGGCGCCCGACGCCGCGACGCCGAGCCGCCCGTCCGGTCCGCGCGCAAGCGGCATGATCGCTTCGGGCCCGGCTTCGCCGGCAAGGCCGGTGCGGCCGGAGCCGAGCGGGAAGAAGCTCGGGCTCGCGATCACGCCGCCTTTGGCGAAAGGTTGAATCGGCGCGTCGGGCCCGCCGTCGGCGGACGCGCCCGACAGACCGCCGCTGAAGAGTTTGCCGAGCCCGCCGGAGAGCGCCCCGGTCAGCGGCTTGAGCGCGAGATTGAGCGACAGGCTGGAGAGCCGGAGCGCCAGCGACTTGAGCACCGAGTCGAAGCTCTTCGCGCCGGTCGCGCCCTGCGCAAACGCCGTGGTGATCGCCTTGGCGAATGAATTGGAGCCAGTGGTGAGGTCGCGCGTGCGCTCGCGCAAACCCTCCATCTTGCCGGAGAGCTCTTCGTCGCCGGCATCGGTTGAATCGTCAGCCATACAGGGTTCTCCGGATGAGAACGAAAGTTCCAGTGATGCGTCCAATTCAAGAACGCGGGAAAATTGAGTCAGCAGAATCAGTTGGCAGCGTTTGGTCGGGGCCGCTTCGGGCTGCTTCACCTGATGATTCAAGCAGCCGGCACGTCGGGAAATCGCGCGCGCAAGGCCGCAAAGGACGCAGCGTCGAGCGCCGCCTCGCGCGGCCCAAGCACCGCCTCCATGGCGGCGGCAAGCTCGCGCGGCGTCATGCGCCAGAATGCGTCCGGCGCGAGACGCAAGGTCCCGAGCCCGAAGCCCATGGCCTGTTTCCAGGGAAACGGCGCGCGCGTCACGCGGGCGCCGGTTCGGCCAAAGGGCCGGCCTCCTCCACGCCGAAGGTTGCGGCAAGTAGCGCGGCGGCAATGCGCACGTAACCGGTCGCGCCGCCGTCGGCGGGCAGGCGCGCGACGTCCTCGTCGCTGATCGCCTCGCCGGCGCCGCGTAGCCCTGCGCCGATGATGCGGACAAGATCGCGCGCCTTGAGGCGGCCCGAGCCGAAGCGTTCGGCAAGCGCTGCCAGATCGTCGGCGCCGAAGGCCGCCTCGAGCTCGGCGAGCGCGCCCAGCGTGAGCACCAGGCGGCGCCGCGCGCCGCCGATCTCGGCTTCGATCTCGCCGCGATGGAGATTGGGCATGACGAATGCTCCGGATGAATGCACATGAATTTTGCACACAGCGATCTACTGCGGCATTCTCATGAAGAAGCCTTGGTCGTCGGAATGGTCCAAAACCTTTCCCTCGAACTTGTGAAGGTATTCCTCCATCGTGAAAAAAATGAGCTTCACACCCGATACTTCCTGAATTCCGTGCGAGACCTCGGCGAGCATGGAGCGCGGATAAAACGAGATCACAACCTTCTCCCAACTTGGATGACCGGATTGATGGCTGAAAAGGCCCCATCCGACCAACAGTACGGCGGCTGGATCGTCACCCAATTCGGCATCGTAATCCTGCCGCACTCGCTCAATCGCGGCTTTGGCAGCCGGCGAGATGGTAAAGTTGGCGCGAAGGATTCCGGATTCAGCCATAGCGCTCTACCTTAGTTGCTCAATTGTCGTTGAGCAGTGTGCCGTGGGTGGCCCCGGACCAATGCATCCTAGGGGAACACCGGAAATTTGCCGCGCCGGGCATCGCAACACTAATCACGCCGAAATTGTAAACGCACCGTCGCCCGCCGGGGACCGGAATTTCGGCAACAAGTCTACCAAATCCAGGCTGGGCGAGCACGGTTGGTCGTGACGGTGCGGTTTCTACCGTCTGCTGGCTCGGCATGGTGAAAGCGCCGATCCATCGCCCACCTTCGCGACTCCCCGCCGGCACGCGCGGCTGATTTTCGCTGTATTTGCGCCCGAGCGCGCGAAGCGCGAGCTCGAACTTCACGTCCGCCAGCATGATGCGTACGCGCTGGTGGCTCTCGCGTAGCGCCGCCACCTCACGCTCGAATTCCTCTTGCGCGGCCGCCGCGCGCGCGCGCACCTCCTCCTCTTGCGCTTCCTTCAGCCGCACGCGTGTCGCCGACGGATCGAGCCAGCCCGGCATCTTTGCCTCGGGCGAGCCGGGCGGCGCCAAGCGATACGCGTCGGCGCGGGTGAAGCGGCGGCGCAGATATTTCTGGGCACGGGGATCGATCCAGGCCATGGCGTCACCTCATCCGCACCGCTCGCTCACGCCGCCGTAAACGTCAGCTCGCCGGCCGATTCCAGCGCAAGCTCCGTCGTTACCTCGCCGTCGTGCTCGCCGGCGAATTCCAGTGAGGTGATCTGGAACGGCCCGGCGACCGTGCCGAAGTCCGGAATGACGACCTGGAAATTCTTCACCGCGCCGTCGAAGAACGTCGCCCGCATCAGCGCGTCGGAGGCCGCGTCCTTGAACAGGCCGCGGCCCGCGACGGCGGCGCGCTTGATGCCGGCGCCGTCGAGCAGCTCGCGCCAGCGCCCGGCGGATTCGGCGTGCGTGATGTCGACGGTCTCGGCGTTGAACGAGAGCCTGCGCGCGCGCAGGCCCGCGACGGTGACGAAGCTTCCGCCGTCGGCGATCTTGACGAGCAGGTCCTTGCCTTTCTGGGCAGCCATTGGAGTGATCCTTTTCTCTTTCCTCATCCTGAGGAGCGGCCGAAGGCCGCGTCTCGAAGGATGGAACGTGGGCCATGGTTCGAGACGCGCGACTGCGTCGCGCTCCTCACCATGAGGGCGGCGTTAAGCCGGTTCAGTCACCGCGCGGAAGCGCAGGAGCGCGTGATAGGTGCGCCCGTCGACCTCGCGGCGGATGTCGGCGACGGAGAAGCGCAAATTGACGAGGTGATGCCCGTCGGGCGCGAGCGGCGCGTCGTCGAGCGCGGCCAGCAGCGCGCCCGCGATCATGTGCGCCTCCTTGTGCCCGCCCTGGCGCGACCACGCATGCAAGGTGAGGCGGTGCTCCTGCCCCGGTTCGTTGCCGGCGGAGAAATCCTCCACGCGCGCATCGCCGAGCGTCACGTAGGGGAACGCCGCAGCCTTCGGCGGCTCGTCATAGACTTTCGGTCCGCCGAGCAGCGCCACGAGTGCGCCGTCGGCGACCAAGGCATCGTGTATCGCGGCGCGCAGCGCCACGGCGGCAGTGGACATGGGGGTGATCCTTGCTCGGTGTGTTCCCTCCCCCCTTGTGGGGGAGGGTTAGGGAGGGGGGTCGTTGTTTGTTGCGACGGTGGCGCCGAAAAACGCCGACCCCCACCCCGCCGCCTTCGGCGGCGACCCTCCCCACAAGGGGGAGGGTAAGATCAGTCCGCGCGCACTTCCGCGCCGATCACGAGGAAGCGGCGCGTTGCGTCGTCGCGCAGCGTGACGATGCGATAGACGGTCGTGCCTTCGGCGAAGCGATGCCGCGTCGTGACGGCGGCGCGCCTGCGGATGACGATGCGATGCGTGACGGTCGCGCCGGGCGCGTCGGCGACCACGGCGTTGCGTGCGGACACGGGCTCCACGCTCGCCCACACGGTCATGGCAGGCGTGTAGGAGCGCGTGACGCCGCCGGCGCCGTCCGCGGTCTCGACCGGCGCCTGCAGCACGAGGCGGCGATTGAGCTCGCCCGGGGCCGTCATAGCGCGAGCACCCGGTAAGGCGCGATCAGCGCTGATGCGCCTTGCGGCAACACCGCCACGTCGTGGCCGACCGCAACCAGCCCGCGGTTCTCGTACCAGTGGGCGACCAAGAGCCGGATCGCCTGGCGCAACGGCTCGGGCACATCGTCCGCGTCGCCATAGCCGGACGTGACGTCAACCTCGATGCCGGCGATCGGCCGCCCGGGCGCGGGAAGCGCGCCGCGCGTGAAGGCAAGCCGCGCGGGCGCCGCGATCTTGTCGATCGCGAATGCCGCGACATCGAGCGCCAGCGTGCTGCCGTCGAGCCGGTAGACGCGCGCGGCGTCGAGCGTGCGCAGCGGCACCGGCAGCACGGCGAGCCAGCCGCAGTCGGGCCAGGCGTCGCGTGTGAGCCGCCAGCTCTGCGTGATCAGCGCGCGCCGCGTCTGCGTTTCGACATGGATGCGCGAGCCCGCGATCAGCGCGGCGATCACGCCGTCATCGTCGTCATGCTCGACGCGGAGGAACTGCTTCGCCTCGGCGAGCGTGATTGGCTCGGCCGCGGGTCCGGTCAGAAGAATGGAGGGCATGCTCTCTCCTTCTGTCATTCCGGGGCGCCGCAACGCGGCGAGCCCGAAATCCATAACCACAGGTCGGGGTTATGGATTGCGGCCCTCGCTTCGCTCGGCCGGAATGACAATCATTGACTTGTGCGTTGGACACGGGCTGATGCGCGCGATGCTGCGTGCCTTAGCCCTTGCCTGTCTGGTGACCTCGTCGCTCCCCGCCGCCGCGCTGGTCGGCGGGGCGGGTGCGGCGCCCGATTCCATCGCGCGCTCGGTGGTGCTGATCGTCGGCTCGCGCGGAAACTCGTGCAGCGGCGTCGCGCTTGCGCGCGACCTCGTGCTCACGGCGGCGCACTGCGTGCTGCCCGGCGCCGACTACAAGATCGTCGAGTTCGACAACCGCCAGCCGCAGTTGCGCGACGTCGTGAGCGTCACCGCGCACCCGAAATTCGATCTCAAGACCATGCTCGCCCACCGGGCGACCGCGGACGTGGCGCTCATCAAGCTCGCCGCACCCCTGCGCGACGCGGAGCCCGCCACCCTCGGGCCCGCCATGGCGGTCGCTCCGGGCGATGCCTTCACGGTCGCGGGCTATGGCGTGTCGGTGCGCGGCGACGGCAAAACGGGCGGGACCATCCGCGCCGCGAGCCTGGTCGCCAGCGGCCGGCCCGGGAACTTGCAGATCCGCCTCGTCGATCCCATTACGAAAGGTGAAACCGCGGGCCTTGGCGCCTGCACCGGCGACTCAGGCGGGCCGGTGTTCGCCATGAACGGCCCGCCCGCCCTCATCGGCGTGGTCAGCTGGTCCACCGGACCCGGGAACTCGGGCGGCTGCGGGGGACTGACGGGCGTAACGCCGCTGTTCCTCTACCGTGACTGGGTCACACAGACCGTAAAAACACTCAGGAACCAAATTCGCTCTTGATTACGCCGCGATGAACAGGGATTGTGTGCACTGCGGGGTCGAATAACAGCGCCAAAACCGGCACGAGGGGTCCTACATGCGGCAGTCGCATCGCCTCGCGGGAATCGCGAAGCAAGTTCCAGTTCCTGCGCTCGCACTTGCGGTGGCTTCGGCCGCCTTTCTTTTTGCCTCCAGCGATGCCCATGCGGTGATGCGCGGCCAGGGCGCCGGCGCGATCAGCCGCCATGTGGTCAAGATGGTGGGCCATAACCTCCTGTGTTCGGCGACCGTGATCGGCCGCCAGCAGCTGCTGACCGCGAATCACTGCGTCGAAGGCTCCGGGCCGTTCTTCGTGATGGCGGGCGGAGCCAAGATCGCCGTGACCGGCCACTCCGCCCAGGGGCAGACCACACTCTTGACGCTCGCGAGCCCGTTGCCCGCGAACTACGTTCCGATCGCGACCGGCGAGGCCGGCGGGGACGGCAGCTACACCATCGCGGGCTACGGCACCGCGCATGAGGCCGAGCGCATGCGCTCCGCGGGCCTGCGCGAGGCGCGGCTTGTCGCCGACAGCAAATACGGCGGGCTGGTCGATCCCAAGCGCCGCGGTGCGATCAGCGCCAGCGCGTGCATGGGGGACTCGGGCGGCCCGGTCGCGAAGTTCGACGGCAAGCGCTACGTGCTGGTCGGCATCGTGGAGCGCGTCTCGAACTATGCCGGCATCGGCGCCTGCGGCTTCCTCACCCATTTCTCCGCGGTAAGCGGCGGTTCGAGCTATGCCTCGGCGCCCGCCGGCACCACGCGCGAGGCGTCCGAGCCGCGCACGCCGCGGCTTGCCGGCAAGTCGCAGAAGCGCAAGCTCTGGGCGGCGCGGCAGTAAGTTTTCGGTTTCCGA
>JAXDNY010000050.1:0-8759 GCA_034669145.1 Hyphomicrobiales bacterium | reverse complement strand
AGCCGGCGACGAACTGGTTGTCCGGCTTGTCGTAGAGATCGAGCGGCGTGCCGATCTGCTCCACGATGCCGTCATGCATCACGACGATCTTGTCGGCCATGGTCATGGCCTCGATCTGGTCATGGGTCACATAGACGGTGGTGGTCTTCAGCCGCTGGTGCAGTTCCTTGATCTCGGTGCGCATCGCGACGCGCAGCTTGGCGTCGAGGTTCGACAGCGGCTCGTCGAACAGGAACACCTGCGGATCGCGCACGATGGCGCGCCCCATCGCGACGCGCTGACGCTGTCCGCCGGAGAGCTGGCGCGGGAAGCGATCGAGATAGGGAATTAGCCCGAGGATATCCGCCGCGCGGTTCACGCGGTTGTCGATCTCGGATTTCGGCGCGCCGCGCAGGCGCAGCGAGAAGCCCATGTTGGCGCCGACCGTCATGTGCGGATAGAGCGCGTAGTTCTGGAACACCATCGCGATGTCGCGCTCTTTCGGCGGCACATTGTTCACAACGCGCTCGCCGATGCGGATCTCGCCGCCGGTGATGTTTTCCAGCCCGGCGATCATGCGCAGCAGGGTGGACTTGCCGCAGCCGGAGGGGCCGACCAGCACGACGAACTCGCCGTCGCCGATGGAAATATCGACGCCGTGGATCACCTGCGTCGAACCGAACGCTTTCTTGACGTCGCGGATTCCGACCGACGCCATTCGTTCTCCCTCCCAAGACGTCCCGTAGCATGTTAGTTTTATTGGGACGCGCAAGTCATCGACCGTGGGCCGACGTAAGTCAATGCTACCGCAAGTCCGGCAGCCGGGGAAATCATCCTCCGGTCGGGACGGAAAGATCAAGCCGAAACCGCTCCGCCGGCCGGGCGTGCGCGGAATTTTCGCGCTTGACGGGTCACCGGCAGACAGGGAGTCTGCCCTGCCCGTTATCGCGGCGCACATTGCGGCGCACGGATTGAGACCCAATCCCATTCATCGAGGAGAAGCCTTATGCCCGGCGACAAAGCCGACGTGGTGATGTTCGGCCCCAAGCCGATCATCGAGGAAGCCCTGACCAAGGCAGGCCTGCAATTGCACAAAGCCTGGGCAGCGCCGGATCAGGACGCCTTTGTCGCCTCCATCGCGCCGCGCGTGCGGGCAATTGCCGCGGTTGCCGGGCACGGGCCGGTGGACGGCGCCCTGATGGCGCGTTTCCCCAAGCTCGAAATCGTGTCGAGCTTCGGCGTCGGATACGACCATATCGACGCCAAATGGGCGGGCCAGCATGGCGTGATCGTCACCAATACGCCGGATGTGCTCAACGAGGAGGTCGCCGACACCGCGCTCGGCCTCCTGCTCGCGACCGTGCGGCATTTGCCGCAGGCCGAAAAATACCTGCGCGCCGGACACTGGCCGAAGCACGGCGACTACCAGCTCACGCCGTCATTGCGTGACCGTACCGTCGGCATCGTCGGCATGGGCCGGATCGGCAAGGCGATCGCGCGCCGGCTCGATGCCATGAAGGTGCCGGTGGTCTACCACTCGCGGCGGCCGGCGGACGTGGCCTACAAGCACTATCCAAGTATCCTCGACATGGCGCGCGACGTAACTGTGATCGTCGTGATCACGCCCGGCGGGGCCGCGACGAAGAATCTGGTGAACGCCGACGTACTCAAGGCGCTCGGCCCCGAGGGCATCTTGATCAACGTGGCACGCGGCTCCGTGGTCGACGAGGCGGCGCTGATCAAGGCGCTCAAGGACAAGACCATCCTCTCCGCGGGGCTCGACGTGTTCGCGAACGAACCGAGCGTGCCGCAGGAATTGATCGAGATGGAGCATGTGGTGCTGCTGCCGCACGTCGGCTCGGCCTCGCACGCGACGCGACGCGCCATGGATGAGCTGGTAGCCAACAACATCATCTCGTGGTTTGCCGGCAACGGCGCGCTGACGCCGGTTCCCGAAACGCCGGTGAAGAAATGACGCGCAGCGTCATCCCGGGCGCGTCGCAGCATGAAATGATGCGGCGCTGACCCGGGACCCCGGTTGCTTGCCTGGATTAAGAGGAACCGGGGTCCCGCATCTGCGGTGCATCACCATAAGGCCGCTACGCGGCCGTCTAAGAACGCCGACGCTTCCGCGTCGGCTATGGTGCTGCACCGCGTGCGGGACACGTGGTAGATTTGGTTATGCTCAAATCCCTCGTTATCTTCAGCCTCCTCGCAACGAGTAGCGCCCTTGCCCAAACCTCCGCACCGCAACCCAGCGACGCGGCGCGCGCGCTGGTCGGCGTGTGGGAACTCTCCAACCCCGACCGCGACCGCAAGTGTCAGCTCACCTTCAAGCTCGACACCTCGGGGCCGGGCCGCGGCGTTGCGCTGAGCACCGGATGCGCCGCCGCGTTCCCCGACCTGCGCCAGATCGCCGCGTGGACGATGGGCAGCGACGACGCGCTGAAACTGGTCGACCCCAAGGGCGTGGTGCTGCTCGAGCTCAACGAGGTCGAAGCCGGCATGTACGAGACCACGCCGAGCTTCACCCACTATTTCCTGCAGACGCTCGCCGCAACCAACAAGGAGCGCATCACCGACGACCTGTTCGGCGAGTGGCAGTTTTCGCGCGGCGGCAAGGCGATCTGCCAGCTCACGCTCGCCAACACCGCCTACGACACCGACAGCTTCGCGCTCACGCTCAAGCCGGGCTGCGACCCGCTGATTGCCCGCTTTGCGCCGGTGTCGTGGCGGCTCGACCGCGGCCAGTTCGTGATGCTTGCCAGGAACGGCCAAAGCTGGCGCTTCGAGGAAAACGAGGAAAACATCTGGAGCCGTATTCCTGCGATGCGCCCGCCGATGCTGATGGTGCGGCCGTAGTTATCGTTCAACACAGAATCGCGGCCTCGACTAGTTGGATTTGAGGCGAACCTGCATGCGCTCGATGAGCGGATCCGCCACCGCTGCGGATATCGAACCAGCCAAGGGATTCGAACGACCAACCAGATCCTTGATGAGCAGCACCCCGGCCTTTCTTGTCAAATCGGCTCCAAGAATCTGTACCGCCCAACCTCTGACTTTCTGCATGTACCCGGTCGTCGACCCGTTTTCGATGCGGTCAACCTCATCGAGGTGGGTGATTGCGGTTTTGGCATGCTCCAAATTGGGGCGTTGTTTTAGGGCGGCGAGAAAAAAGCTCCTCGCTTGAACAGGATCGCCTTTGAGGAGGCGCAAATCGCCCAATTCGGCATTGATGATGGCGGCGTAAGTGAAGCAAATAGCGATTTCTCTTATTGGCTTGCCCCGGTTCTTGCGCGCGCATTCCTCGCTGTCCTGTTGCTCCAAGGCTTCGGCTGTCTTGAGCGCCTTCTCGGCCGCCTGGGTGTGCTGCAGGATTGCCAAGTCAGCCAACAAGGCCGCAATGGTCGGCGCGCCTTCACGTTGCCGGACAGCGGGCGTCGCGGCCTTCATCAGCAGAACGCGTGCCGCATCGATGTGGCCAGCGGCGAGCAAGATGTAGCCCTCTCTGTCCGATGCCGGATCAAGCGCCGACGGATTCTTCAATGCGTCCGTCGCCGCCGCGATGATCAAGCGATAATTATCTAATGCTTCGTCAAAATTGCCGGCTTGCTCGCTGCGGCTACCAAGAATGGCGATTTTTTTGGCGAGCGGAACCCATGCCCCGGGAGCCTGCGCCGATGTCGGCGAAGGCCCAACTCCCAAGCCGAATAGCAGCAGGGCAATGGTCGCGTGACGTGCGCGCGATCCGAAGTTTTCCATGCGCACCCCATGAACGGGAATTGACGAGAGCAAAATGACCTCGCCCGTATACCGCCTTTTAGCTTGAAACACGATAACGAACAATGCTGCGCGTGGGCCAATCGCATATTCACCTTGCCAAATAAAAGGACCATCAAGCGCGATCGAGAGCGTCCGATCGTTTTTTCCTTTTTGGCCGACACCACACCACGCCCGGATATCCTTTCAGCGGCACGAGCGGCTCCTCGCGGTAGGCCCACTCCGGCCGCTCCTCGATGCGAACGTGATAGAGCGGCTGGCGCCCGGTGCGGCTTTCAAACAGCGCGCGCGGGATATTGATCATGCGGCGCGGGCCGGAGCGCTCATAGAGCAGAGGCGCGCCGCAGCATCGGCAGAAGCTGCGCGTGCTTCCATTCTCCTTGTCCTCGTAGCGCGTGATCTCGCCGGCACCGTCCAGTATCCGGTAGCGCTTGCGCCAGGTCCCCACATAGGTCGCGTAGGCGGCGCCGTGCGCGACCCGGCTCGCGCGGCTATGGTCATGCCACGCCCAGAACGCCGGATAATCGATTTCGAAGCGTACGGCGCCGCACAGGCACCGACCCTTGACGCTCGCCGCGTTGGAGAGCGCTCTGCGTGTCATGACAAGGTCCGGGCTGGATTGAATTCAGCACCAACATACAGCCTGTGGAACTCGATCGTCGACATCATGAGCCCTTCCCGGCGATCCAGGACGTGCTAGGGTCCCGGCAAGCTTTGAGGTCATCTGGGAGTTCCGTCCAAGTCTCTCCGGAATCGGTGATCGGGCTGGGAATTTGCCTCGGTATGGATGCACAAGCCTGCAACGTCCTGATGGTTTGCCCTCGCTTCGAGGCCGAGACATTCTGGAGTTTCAAGAAGACCTCCGAGGCTGTCGGCGCAAAGCATACGGCGCCACCGCTGGGATTGATCACCGTCGCGGCGCTGCTGCCGCGTTCCTGGTCGGTCCGGCTGGTCGACCGCAACACCGGGGAATTGACCGACGAGGACCTCGACTGGGCCGACCTGGTCTTCACCGGAGGCATGCTGCCGCAGGGGGGCGATACGCTCGACATCGTCGACCTTTGCCGCGCGCGGGGAAAGCCGGTCGCCGTTGGCGGGCCGAGCATCACATCGTCTCCCCATGCCTGCCCGGCCGCGAATTTCCGCGTCCTCGGTGAAGCCGAAGGGGTCATCGACCGGTTCGTCGAAGCCTGGGAGGCGGGTGCACGCGAAGGGGTGTTCGAGGCCGAGAAATTTCAGGTCGACGTGACCAAGACCCCGATTCCCCGCTTCGATCTCCTGAAATTCGACGACTACCTCCACGTCGGCGTGCAGTTCTCTCGCGGCTGCCCCTTCACCTGCGAGTTCTGCGACATCATCGAACTGTACGGGCGCGTGCCGCGCGCCAAGACCAATCCCCAGATGCTGGCAGAACTCGATGAGCTCTACCGTCTGGGTTATCGCGGCCACATCGATTTCGTGGACGATAACCTCATCGGCAACAAGAAGGCCGTGAAGGCCTTCCTTCCCGAGCTCGCGACATGGCTGGAAGCGCACGACTATCCGTTCGAGTTCACGACGGAAGCCTCGCTCAATCTCGCCGACGATCACGAACTCCTGATGCTGCTGAACCGGGCCAACTTCGTCGGGGTGTTTATCGGCATCGAGAGCCCGGACACCGCGACCCTCGTTGCGATGCGCAAAAAGCAGAATACGCGACGCAGTATTGCGGACAGTCTCCGCAGAATCTACGCAGCCGGCCTTTTCGTGCACGCCGGTTTCATCATCGGTTTCGACAGCGAGACGCAGTCGGCCGCGGATGCGATGGTCGATCTGATCGAGGAAGCGGCTATCCCGGTCTGCATGGTGGGGCTCCTTTACGCGTTGCCGAACACGCAGCTCACACGCCGGCTCGAAAAGGAGGGGCGCATGCATCCTCACCTCGAGCGCAAGGATCGCAAAGATCTAAAGGGCGCGGACCAGTGCACGATGGGGCTCAACTTCGAGACATTGCGTCCGCGCGCGGAAATCCTCGCCGACTACGTGCATATTCTCAGGCGCATCTATGATCCGGTCGCCTATGCGGGCCGCCTCCAGCGGCTGGCGAAGATGCTGGAGAATTGCAGCCGCAGGCAACCTGCCCGGCGCAATGTAGGCAAACGCGAATTGTTGCACCGGATCATGTCGAACATGCCGGAGCCGCGCGAACTCTTCAGTCGCACGCTGACCCAGTGCGCAACGAGCAATCCGGCCGCGGCCCGCCGGATTCTGATATTGATGACGCTCTACCAGGACGTCGGCCCGTTCGCGCGCGAAGTGATCGCGCGCATCGAAGAGATGATCGCGGAACTGGATGCGGCCGCGCCTGCGCTACCCGCCGTCGCGCACGAGGCCGCCCGGCCCGCGCTGGTGAATTGACGGCTGACGAGCGCGTTGCGGACGATCCGGCCGGAAACAGCCTCCGCTAGATCAGCCGCAACCCCTTCAGACTCGCGTGGCCTTCCTTGCCGACGATGATATGGTCGTAGAGCGCGACGCCGAGGGGCTTCGCCACATTCGCGACCTGCTTGGTCATGTCGATGTCGGCCTGCGAGGGGGTCGGGTCTCCGGAGGGGTGATTGTGCACCAGGATGATGGCGGTCGCGGAGAGTTCGAGCGCGCGCTTAACCACCTCGCGCGGATAGACCGGCGTGTGGTCGACCGTGCCCTGCTGCTGCACCTCGTCGGCGATCAGCTGATTGCGCTTGTCGAGGAACAGGACGCGGAACTGTTCCTTTTCGGCGAAGGCCTGCGCGGCGCGCACGTAGTCGAGCACCGAGGACCACGAAGAGAGCACCGGCCGCTTCTTCACCGCGCCTTTGGCGAGGCGATGCGCGGCCGCCTGCACGATCTTGAATTCCGTCACCGCGGCCTCGCCAAGCCCGTCGACCTCCTTTAGCCGTTCGGCCGGTGCCGAGATGACTTCCGCATACGAGCCGAACTTTTGCAGCAATGCCTTGGCCAGCGGCTTCACGTCCCGCTGCGGGATGGCGCGAAACAACACCAGCTCCAGCATTTCGTAGTCGGCCAGCGCCTCGGCGCCCGCCTCGCGAAAGCGCGCGCGCAGCCGCTCGCGGTGGCCGTGAAAATGCGGCGGGGCTTCGGCAAGGCCGGTGGGCGGGTCGCGTTTCGGCGGCATGCCGGCCAGCATGCCCGGAATGCCAAGATTTGCAATCGCCGCGCGAGGCGGGTGGCGGCGCGCCCGGACGCGTTCTCTCTCATCAATAAGTCTGAGAGATTGCAATTTCCGTTCGGTGTACCAACCGTGCAGGAATTGCGAAAACGGCCAGTGATCCCATGGTGCCCGACTTCGTTGCACTCTATGCCGTCGTTATTGTTATGTTTTCGCTGATTTATTTCTTGTTTGCCGCCATCCCCTTCCTGTTCGTTTCGCTCGACGTTCCGGAAGTCTCGCGATTGTTTCGCGGCTTGTTCAATTCCTATTTCTGGATCGTAGGCGTCACCGCCCTTCTGGCAACGGCAGTCTTTGCCGCAAGCGGACGCATGGCGTTCACGGCCGCCATGCTGCTGCTCGCCGCCACCGCCATCGCGGTGCGGAGACACGTGCTTCACCGGATCGACATGCAGCAAACCGCCTGGCAATCGGGCGACACCGCGGCGATGCGGCGGCTGCGTCTGATTCATTGGGGCGGCATGCTGGGCAATATCGTTATCCTTGCCGCGGTTGCGAGCAGCGTGTCGCTCATTCTTTGACACGCATGGTGCGGGCTGATCGCACGTTACAACGGAGAACGCGGATGAGCAGATTCGCTTGGCGCTGGTGGCCACGGAACAAGAAAAAATCCTCAGGTGACGCGGTGCTGTCTTCCGGACACCTTGAAGGCGGGGATCGGCGTCATCTGCTCCAGGCGCTTTCGGCGATGGCCGCCGGCGGCGCGCTGGCTGCGACGCCACAAGGCGCCGACGCGAAAGATTCAAGCGAGCTGCCGCCGCCCAAGCGGGCCCTGACCGGCCGAAATGAAGCCGGCAAGTCGGTGTTCAAGTCCTTTGACGTGACGTCCAAGGTGGTGGAGATCGATTCCAATCCGGGACTGACGTTCTATGAACTCTACATGACGGAAGGTGTGCCGCAGCTCACCGGCCTGGAGCCGGACCCGATGCTCAAGGGAACGATCGCGTTCCCCGGTCCCGGCGGCACGATGTTTCGCCTGATCTCGTACCCGCCCCGGCGCCCGGAGGGCTATCGGCCGCCGCCCGGCGTCACCTTCGAGACCGGGCTGAAGGAATTGAACGACAAGGTCCCCGGCATGGGCGACGTCATGGAGCGCGGCGCTCCGGGCATGCACACGTCGGACACCATCGATTACGGGGTCGTGGTTCGCGGCGAGATGACGCTGGAACTGGACGACGGACAGAAGGTCCATCTGCGCCAGGGCGATTGCATCGTGCAAAACGGAACGCGCCATCGCTGGCGCAATCCGTTGGCGGAGCCGTGTCTCATGGCCTTCGTCTCGATTGGCGCCAAGCGCGGCTGAGTCCGGCCGCTTTTCCGGCGTCCGCCTAAACGTAAGGCGGCTTGTGGCGCCCGGCCGGCGAGATGGTAAACACCTCGACGCCGTCCTGCGTCACCCCGACGGTGTGCTCGAACTGCGCCGAGAGCGAGCGGTCGCGCGTGACCGCGGTCCAGCCGTCCGAGAGCACCTTCACGTGCGGGCGGCCGAGATTGATCATCGGCTCGATGGTGAACAGCATGCCGGGCTTGAGCACGATGCCCTCTCCGGCACGGCCGATGTGCACGATGTTCGGCTCGTCGTGGAACAGGCGGCCCAAGCCATGGCCGCAGAAGTCGCGCACCACGCTCATGTGCTGCGGCTCGACAAAGCTCTGGATCGCGGCGCCGATGTCGCCGGTGGTGCGGCCGGGCTTCACCGCCGCGATGCCGCGCATCATCGCCTCATAGGTGATCTCGATCAGCCGCTCGGCTTTGCGCGGGATTTCGCCGACCGGATACATGCGGCTCG
>JAXDNY010000049.1:0-8993 GCA_034669145.1 Hyphomicrobiales bacterium | reverse complement strand
ATTGCGGCAGCGCAACGCCATCACGCGGTCGAACCGCAGCGCGGTCCGCCGGCGCTTGTAACACGGGTCGTCGCAGCCGCAGGCTTCCCAGTCGAACCGGTTGACCCCGAGCACCAGCCGCTTTTCCGCCGGGAGCCACACGATGTCGGCGACCTTGACCACCGCATCCTGCAAATGGGTGGAGACGATTGCGATATCGTCCTGGTCGAGCGCGATGAGCTTGAGCGGGTCCATGGGCCGACGCTGAAGGGTTGAAGGTACTCGCTAGTTAGGGGCCGCTGTCGAGAGGCGCAAGGCCCGGCTCTTGCCAGCCCGCGATCAAACCATGCATTTCTCACCTCGTCCACGGGGAGCCGACCATGAAAGCATTGCTGGTAGCACTGATCATTCTCGCGGCCACGTTGGGGGCAAGCGCGCCTTCATTGGCCGAATGCTACCTGCCGTGGAATGCGCGGCCGGACCTGCGCATGCTTTGGCTGCAGAAAGACTGCCGCTACTGGTTTCCGCAGCGCGACGGTTTTGCCGGGCGGCCGAAGCCAATCGTGCTGCGCGCCGGAACGGTGATCGACCGCTTCGGCCAGCCGACCGGAAACTTCCTTGCGCCCGCCGACGCATCCTATATGGGCCGCGCCGTTCCGTACGACCGGCTCAAAATGCCCTATTACCGCTATGAGGTGGTCAAACCGCTGCGCGTGCAGGCCGGCAAGGCGGCGCCATGGTTCGACCAGCCCGGCGGCGGCATGCAGTACAAGACCGGCGAACGGGTGCATGTGCTGGTCGAGCGCGGCCACTTGAGGCAAATCTGGTGATGGGAATGATCGCACCGTTGGACAACCCCCTCACCGCTCCCGCGGTCGCGCGCAACCGCGATCCGATCCTGGCGGTATTGCGGGACGTGCTGCCGGCGGCCGGAACCGTGCTGGAAGTCGCCAGCGGGACGGGCGAGCACGCGGTCCATTTCGCCGCCGCCCTGCCCCATCTCACATGGCAGCCGACCGATCCCGATAGTCAATCCCGCGGCAGGATCGCGGCGCATGCGGCGCGGGCCGGGCTCGCGAACCTGCTGCTGCCGCTGGAACTCGACGCCGCGGCGCCGGTCTGGCCGGTCACGCGCGCGGACGCAGTCGTCTCGATCAACATGATCCACATCGCGCCGTGGCGCGCCGCACAGGGCCTGATGGCAGGCGCGGCGCGCGTGCTCCCGGCGGGCGCTCCGCTCTATCTCTACGGGCCGTTCCGCGAGCGCGGCCAGCACACCGCGCCGAGCAACGCGGCGTTCGACGAGAGCCTGAAGGCGCGCGATCCCGAATGGGGAGTTCGCGATCTCGACGAGGTCACGGCGCTGGGCGGCGAACATGGGTTCTCGCTGCAGCGCACCGTGGCGATGCCGGCGAACAATCTGAGCGTCATCTTCCGCCGCAACCCGTGATCGAAACCCTTGCGGGCGACGGCCCGGCCGCTATATCCGATGCGGTTCGATTGACCACCGGGCGGAAACATGACCGACACTGACCTCAAGACCCCTGAGACTGCCGAAACCCATTCATTCCAGGCCGAAGTCGCCGAGCTGCTGCGGCTGATGGTGCATTCGGTCTATTCCGAGACCGACGTCTTCCTGCGCGAGCTGATTTCCAACGCCTCGGACGCCTGCGACCGGCTGCGCTACGAGGCGATCGCCCGGCCCGAGCTGCTGGCCGAAGGCGGCGACCTCGCCATCCGTATTGTTCCGGATAAGGCGGCCGGCACGCTGACACTTGCGGACAACGGGATCGGCATGGATCGGCAGGAGCTGATCGACAATCTGGGAACCGTCGCGCGCTCCGGGACGCGCGCCTTCATGAGCAAGCTCGCCGAGGCCAAGGACGGCGCCGGCCTGATCGGCCAGTTCGGCGTCGGGTTCTATTCGGCCTTCATGGTGGCGGATCGCATCGAAGTCGTGAGCCGCCGGGCGGGATCGGCGGACGCCTTTGTGTGGACCTCGACCGGCGGCGCGGGCTTCGAGATCGCGCCGGCGAGCGAGGCGCAGGCAAGCCGCGTGACGCGCGGCACCGAGATCACCCTGCATCTCAAGGACGACGCGAAGAAATATCTGGAGGGCCACGAAATCCGACGCGTGGTCTCGACCTATTCGGACCATATCCTGTTTCCGATCGAGCTCGTGGAAGCCGCGGAACAGAAAGAAGGCGAAGAAGCCGCAGAAGGAAAGCCCGAAAAGATCAATTCGGCGAGCGCGCTGTGGCAGCGGCCGAAGTCCGAACTCAAGCCCGAGGATTACAAACAGGCCTATCAAACCATCGCGCATGCGTTCGACGAGCCCGCGATGACGCTGCACTACCGCGCCGAGGGCCGCTACTCCTACGCGGTGCTGCTGTTTGCGCCCGCAACGCGGCCGTTCGACCTGTTCGATCCGGCGCGCAAGGGGCACGTGAAGCTCTATGTGCGGCGCGTCTACATCACCGACGATGCCGACCTGCTCCCCTCTTACCTGCGCTTCATCCGCGGCGTGGTCGACTCGGAGGACCTGCCGCTCAACATCTCGCGCGAGATGCTGCAGAACAATCCGCAGGTCGTGGCGATCCGCAAAGCCATCACGGGCCGCACCATCACGGAGCTGGAGAACCTCGCCGAAAAGGACGCCGAGGCGTTCGGCAAGATCTGGGAAGCCTTCGGCCCGGTGCTGAAGGAAGGCATCTATGAGGACTTCGAGCGGCGCGAAGCGCTGCTCAAGCTCGCCCGCTTCGACACGACCGCCGGCAAGGCGCGCTCGCTCAAGCAGTATGTCGCGGACTTCAAGCCGAACCAGACCGAGATCTACTACCTCGTCGGCGAGAGCGCCGACCGGCTGAAATCCAATCCGAAGCTCGAAGCGGCGCGCGCACGCGGCATCGAGGTGCTGCTGCTCTCCGATGCGGTCGACGCGTTCTGGACCATGATGCCCAGCGACTACGACGGCAAGCCGCTCAAGTCGCTGAGCAAGGGCGAGGTCGACTTCAATCTCGTGCCGCTGCTCGATGAGAAGAAGGACGAGGCGAAGACCGAGGAAGGCCAGACCGACGAGGCGGCCGTCATCGCGGCGGTGAAGCTTGCGCTCGGCGAGCGCGTCGCGGACGTGAAGGCATCCTCGCGGCTGGCCGACAGCCCGGCTTGCCTCGTTGCGGCCGGACAGGGACCCGGCCTTGAAATCGAGCGGCTGCTCTCTCGCCAGAATCGCGGGACAGGCACGAAGCCCATCCTCGAACTGAACATGAAACATGCGCTGGTGCGGGCGCTGGCGCGCGCACAAAACGACAAGCACGAGGCGGACGTGAACGATCTCTCCTCGCTGCTGTTCGAGCAGGCGCAAATTCTCGACGGCGAGGTGCCGGACGATCCGGCGGCCTTCGCGGCGCGGCTCAACCGGCTGGTGGTGCGCGGGCTCGGCGCCTAGCTGCACACTCCCGGCGCATTGTTGTGCCCTCTCCCCTTGAGGGGGCTTTGCACAAGAACCCCATCCTGCCCAAGAACTCAATCGGCTGCACAAAAAGGTGCGGCCATCGTCCTAGGTTGCTTCATTGCCATCTGGCCAGAAGTCCAGTCCGTCGCTCTCGGCCAAATTAATCGGCCCTATGCGATAGAGTCTCACCTTCGAGATTCGAGACACCCCGAACACGTCCCGATACTTAATTTCTCCGATGACATAGATGGCACTGGTTCCGGCATCCAAGCGGACCATTTGGTCGGGGCTAAGTCGCCGCATCAGGTAATTGGGGATCGCTTTGCTTTCCCGCTGCGGTGGGACGGGGTATTGAGGCTTGACCATATCCTTCGGTTCGGAGATTACGGACCAATCAATAGGATATGGACCGTAGCCAATGGCCCAAACAAACGAAACGTCATGAGCGGGCGTTTGCCCGTAGTTTTTGAATTTGATTGTTACGCCGGGGCCGTTGACGCCGTTCACTTCGATAATCTTCCCTTCGCTCGGATAGAGATAGGCTCGCAACTGCCGTTCGGCGGTCTGTTCGGAGCCTCGCACCAAATCGCGAGTAGCCTTCCATAGCAGCCCCGTTGCGAACGCAAGTACGATGGTGAAAACGGCGATCACCGCTTCGCCATAGCCCTCCAAAATGTGTCCCAGCCAATAGAGGAAGGCCCATCCGCTCGCGAGGATAGGGCCGGTAAGAGCGGAGCAGTGTTTTTGAGCCTGCTCGGAGCCGCCGCGTTGGCTGGCGTGCTCGGCTACCTGATCGCAGGTCGCCAGCAATGAAATCACAACTTCAAAAAACAGCCACAGCCCTGCGAAGATCACAACTCTGCGGGCTATTAGCATCTTTCCCTCGAAAGAACGGTGGATGGCTGCAAAAAAAGGTGCAGCCATGAGTGATCAATTCAATTGCGGCTTTGGTCCAACAATAACGCGCAAGACACCGGGCCTGCCATTCTCATACGACATCCCGCCGGAGAGAGTTCCGAGTGAGTCCAGCAATGCGGCCGAAAGGGCCTTTCGAGGCGTGTCCAGCGGCCTATCTGGATTGAGCGGAATCTTGTCGGCTTCTCGTTCAAAGTCTGCTTGGCTCTCTGCTCGCAGAAAAAGCGAGACACCTTGCGGCTGGCCGCCCGCTGCCATCGTATATGGATGGTTTCGCTCTAAGCGAGGGGACACGTCATCTTGCGTGATGTGTCGAGGCTCCTCGACACTCCAAGTCGCCTGTTTCAAGAAATCCCTAATCTGCAAGGAAAGTTGGAAGGCTTCGCCATCATCTCGCACGAACAAGATTTCAACCGGGGCTTTGGGCTTACCTTCCAGAATTTTCAAGAAACTTGAGCCTTTGATCTGCCTAGGGCGCAAGCGTTCGCGCAGTTGTTCAAGTTTTAGTTCCGCTTCCTTACTCCGCGCATCTGCTTCAGCAATTCTCGCTTGGGCATTAGCGATATCCGCTTGCGCCTTACCTAGATCGGCTTTTGCATCTGCGGTTTGCAATTCAAGTGCGGATGTCCTCCATTCAGAGTGCTGTTCTCGAATGGCGGTTGTTCGCCATTGCAGCAACAGGAATGCTATCGTTGCGCAAGCGCCGATGGCGGTGATGATGCCGCCCACAAGTACGCCCTTCCAAGAGATCGGATACCAATATTCCGCCCAAACAAGCAGGGCTTGGGCGATTGGCGAAGGCTCGGAGCCGGTTGGGTTCTCCATTGCAATGGTCGTCATCATAGCCGCCCCAATCATACTTCTGTTCTATATCGTCGGCGCTTTTTGGAGATGGTTTCCCGCGATCAGCGATCACCCTAGATGTCCTCCAGTCTGACAGTCTCCGCGCCGATAGCAATGAGGGCCGCCAGCATGAACGTTGCTGAGAACGTGCCCCGGCTGACTTTGTTGGCAATGGATGCTTCCGTTTCCTGCATCCCGTGTTTTTTCATCCGCTCAGCTAGCTCCCCTCTCCCACAAGGGGAGAGGGCACATTAACTGCCGCCGCACGCGCGCTCTCCACACTCTCGGCATACGTCACCTCGGGCTCCCGCAAACCCGACGCCACCAGCGTGTGCCGCACGGCTGGGCGCGCGCCGCTGAAATAGACTTGCGTGCCGGAGCGCTGCAGCTTGTGCACGAAGCCGTGCAGCGCCTTGGCGGCGGTCGAGTCGATCAGCGGCACGGCGCTGAAATCCAGAATGAACACGCGCGGGCGCTCGCCGATTCGGTCGAGGATGGTGCTGACGCGCGCGGTAGCGCCGAAGAAGAACGCGCCCGAAATGCGGAAGACGAACACTCCGTCTTTCTGCACGCCCGCCGCTGTGACGGCATCGTCGCCATTGTCCGCCTGATCCTCGGTCGCGAGCGTGCCGCCTTCGACCTCCACGGTTTCGGCCATGCGATGCAGAAACAGGAACGAGCCCGCCACGACACCGACCGCAATGGCCGTCGGCAAGTCCACGAACACCGTCAGCAGGAACGTGGCGAGCAGCACGAATGCATCGCCGCGCGACGAACGCATGAGCGCGATGAGTTCGTCCTTCTCGGCCATGTTCCAGGCAACGACCGCCAGCACCGCGCCGAGCGCGGCGAGCGGCACATAGGACACAAGCGGCGCCGCGACCAGCATGAACAACAGGATATAGACGGAGTGAAAAATACCCGACATGGGTCCGCGCGCACCGGCGCGGATGTTGGTCGCGGTGCGCGCAATGGTGCCGGTGACACAGATGCCGCCGAAAATCGCCGAGCCGATATTGGCCGCGCCCTGCGCGACCAATTCGCAGTTCGAGCGATGGCGGCGGCCGGTCAGGCCGTCGGCAACAACAGCCGAAAGAAGGGACTCGATCGCGCCAAGCAGCGCGAGTGCCAATGCGTCCGGAAGTACGTCCTGCAATTTTTGCAGGGTGAATGCTGGAAGTGATGGAGACGGCAGCATGCTCGGGATGCCGCCGAAGCGCGACCCGATGGTTGCGATATCGAGGCCGAACAGGCTGGTCGCGGCGGCCGCGAGCACGACGATGATCAGAAAGCCCGGCCAGTGCGGCCGTAGGCGGCGCAGGATCACGATGAGCGCGACCGACAGCAGCGTCACAGCGATGGCCGCGGGGTGCACCGTGCCGGCGGAATTCCAGAGTGCGATGAGCTTCGGGATGAACTCGGCCGGCTCATGTGCAAGTTCGAGGCCGAACAGATCCTTCAGCTGGCTTGCCAGAATGATGACCGCGATGCCGGCCGTGAACCCGGCGGTCACCGGATACGGGATGTATTTGATGTAGGTGCCGAGCCGGAGAAACCCGACCGCCGCCATGATCAGCCCGGCGATGATCGTGGCAAGCACCAGGCCGTCGTAGCCGTGGCGCTGCACGATGGCGGCGACCAGAACGATGAAGGCGCCCGCAGGTCCGCCGATCTGCACGCGGCTGCCGCCGAGCAGCGAGACGAGGAAGCCGCCGACAATTGCGGTGAACAGCCCCCCCTCCGGCCCGACACCCGATGCAATCGCAATCGCCATCGAGAGCGGCAACGCGACGATTGCGACCGTGAGGCCCGCGATTGCGTCGGCACGCAGGTCGGCGAGCCCATAGCCCTCGCGGAACACCGTCACGAGCTTCGGGGTGAACAGCTCCAGCGTGGTTGGCTGAGTGTGGGGCAAAGCGGGGGACCTCATGAATCGGCAGGAATATTCGGGCTGTGGGCCCCCCTATAGCCGAGTCGCGCGCGTCCGGCCTTTGCGCCAGGTCAATGCGCCGGCCGCACCCCAACAGCGCGCTGCAAGAACCGCCCGGCCCAGCGCGCCTCGAGCCACGCGCGGTCGGCGAGCCGCTTCCACAGCGGGTCCGACGGCACCGGCTGGTGATCCTTGACGAAGTAGTAGCCGCCGTTGACGCCGTCGAGCTTGTGGCGCGCCATGTCGTTGGCGCGCCAGTAATGCGTGACCAGGCTTTTGCGCGTGCGCGCCGGATCGGCGATCGGCGAGCCGCCATGCGCGATCTGGCAGGACCAGATGAACACGTCGCCCTTACGGCCAAGGAAAATCTCGCGCTTGAGCCCGCGCTCCTTGATCGCCTGGTCGAGGTAGGCGTGGCAGGCGTCCATCTCGGCCGGGATCGCCCGGATCGTGCCATTGGAAAAGCGATACGGCGGAATCTTCTGGCTGCCCGGCAAATAGAACAGCGGCCCGGCGTCGGGATGCACGTCCTCAAGACACACCGACGTGACGACCATCTTGCCGGGCGCCGGCGGCGGCATGAACCATGAATCGATGTGCTCGGTCTGCTCGCTGCCCTGGATGAAGTTGAGCGAATTGCAGGCGACCGGCGGCCCGTCGAGCAGTTCATCGAGGATCGGCACAAGCCGCGGATGCAGATTGCAGGCGCGGATTTCGCCGCATTCGAGCAGCAGGTCGTTGAACTTGATCGGACGCCTGAACGCCTCGGCCGGGGCGTCGGCGAGCCGCATGCGCCGGGACTGCGCGGCTCCAGCCAGCATGTCGACGACCACGCGGCCGGCCAGCTCGGACGAGCGCGCCTGCGGATTGCTCAGACGCTCGATCAGCGCGTTGACGGGATCGACGATATCCGCGCCGAAGAACTGCGGCAGGATGAGATAGCCGTCGCGATCCCATTTTTCCTTTTGCTCGGGGCTGAGCGCGCGCGCGCCTGCGGGCGCCGAAGCGGCCGGCAATGTGATGGCGTCCTGCATCGCTCCCTCCAAGGCCGTCAAACCCTAGGGGACTTGAGGGAAAGCGGCAACATCAGCCGCTGATGCGCTCGACGGTCGCGCCGCAGCGGCCGAGCTTGTCTTCCAGCCGCTCGAAGCCGCGGTCGAGGTGATAGACGCGGTTGACCATGGTCTCGCCTTCGGCGGCGAGGGCGGCGATCACCAGCGACACCGAGGCGCGCAGGTCGGTCGCCATCACGGGCGCGCCTTTGAGCTTCTCGACGCCCTCGATCGTGGCGTTCTGCCCGTCGAGCGAGATGCGCGCGCCGAGCCGGGCCAGTTCCTGCACGTGCATGAAGCGGTTCTCGAAGATCGTCTCGGTGATGCGCGAGGTGCCGCCCGCGCGCGTCATCAGCGCCATCAGTTGCGCCTGCAGGTCGGTCGGGAAGCCCGGGTGCGGCTCGGTCGTGACCTCAACCGGACGGAGGCCGGACCCGTTGCGCGCAACGCGAATCCCCGCATTGGTGGCCGAAATCTCGGCGCCCGCCTGCGTCAGCGTGTCGAGCGCGGATTGCAACAGTTCCGGCCGCGCGCCTTCGAGCAGCACGTCTCCGCCCGTCATCGCCACCGCCATCGCGTAGGTGCCGGTCTCGATGCGGTCCGGCAGCACGGAATGGCGCGCGCCATTGAGCCGCGACACGCCTTCGACCACGATGCGCGAGGTGCCGGCGCCGGTGATCTTCGCGCCCATCTTGATCAGGCACTCGGCGAGGTCGACCACTTCGGGTTCGCGCGCGGCGTTCTCGATCACGGTCTCGCCACGCGCGAGCGAGGCCGCCATCAGCGCGGTGTGCGTGCCGCCGACCGTCACCTTGGGAAA
>JAXDNY010000048.1:0-22249 GCA_034669145.1 Hyphomicrobiales bacterium | reverse complement strand
TCAGAAGCGGCCCGGCCTGGAGCAGATCGCAAAGGTGCCGTTCCGCGGACGGATCGAGCAGGTGCTGGATGCGTCCGACACCGGGGATGAGGCGTTCCTCGACACCACTGCGTTGGTGGCCAGTCTCGACCTGATCGTGTCGTCGGATTCGATGAACGCGCACCTTGCCGGCGCGCTGGGGCGGCCGACCTTCGTGGCGTTGCGGAAAATCCCGGACTGGCGCTGGCTGCTCGGGCGCGACGATTGCCCGTGGTACCCGACCGCGCGCCTGTTCCGTCAAACCAGCGAAGGCGATTGGCAGGACGTGTTCCGGCGCATCGCGGTCGCCGCCAGCGCCCAGGCCGGTTGGTCCGCCAAATAGCTAAGCCGCAGCGCGGAATTGCGGCGCCGCCGGTGCGGCGTCGGCGTGGCTCTTGAGCCAATCGCGTGCCGCGCGCTGGGCCTGGCCGATTTCCGCATCCGTCATCTCGGCTGCGATCTCGCGGCGCATGCGCGCCGCATCGGCGTGGCCCGTCATGGCCGCGATGTTGAACCACTTGTGCGCGGACACGAGATCGGCCGGAGCCGAACGTCCGGACGCGTGCGTCATCGCCAGCTCATAGAGCGCATCGGCGTTCGTGTCGCCGTTGGCAAGTTCAAATTGGGCCATGTTGGCCTCCCCTTATCCCCTTCGCGCCTCATCCCCTGAGGCGTTTACGTCCCACGCCCGCAACGTCCTGAGCGCTGCGAACAACGTGACTATCGGGCAGCAGCTTTGAACGCGGACTTAAATGTTGCGATGAATCGAAGATGAAGGACGCGCTTGCCGTCCGAACGCCGGCACGACGGAAACGCCTGAATGCCAAGGTTTTCCAGGATTTCATCACACACCGCTAACCGTGCCGGTTCGCGGGCCGGTAACCACGCCCACACGGCGCACCGCCGCCGTGTCCGGCGGCAATGCGGGCTTTTCCGGAAGGCCGCCGGTCAACAAACCGGCCTTGCCGGCCTTCTCTCCGCCCCAGTTCATATGCGAGAACGTCGGCGGTGGAAGCCAAAGCACGGAGCAAGACTTATGAAGATGGCACGGTACTTCGCGGTGGCGGCATTGCTGGCGCTGGCAGGCTCCGATGGAGCACTCGCCGCAGACCCGAACGGGACGTGGCTCACTCAGACCGGCACGTCGCGCATCCGGATCGCCGATTGCGGCGGCGCGTTGTGTGGCACGATCGTGTGGCTGAAGGAGCCGAACGATCCGGACACCGGCAAGCCGAAGACCGACAAGAACAACGCCGATGCGGCCAAGCGCAGCCGGCCGCTGATCGGTACGCAGATCGTGCTCGGCATGAAGCCGGCCGGCACCGACAAATGGACCGGCCAAGTCTACAACGCCGAAGACGGCAAGACCTATTCGGGCAATCTCACCATGACGGACGCCAACGGGCTTTCGCTGCAGGGCTGCGCGCTCGGCGGACTCGTGTGCAAGAGCCAGGCCTGGACGCGCGCGAACTGAGCGATCCCTGATAATTTCACTCTACAACCGCAAGCACCGGATTGACTAATCCACGGTTGCTGGCTGCAATGCCTGCTCGGGCCCGGCCTGATCCGGCCAGCGGTCTAACAGGGAGCCTCATCCATGTTGAAACGCACGTTCGCTATTGTCGTTTCGGCCGCGTTCCTCGCTGGCGCGACCGCCGTCATCCTGCCGGTCGAGCGCGCCGCTGCCGAAATGGCGACACAGGAAAAGTCGAAGGCCAAGCCGGGCATGTCCGGCAAGGAGCGGCGGGACAAATGCAGCGCCGAATGGAAAGAGATGAAGGCCGCAGGCAAGACCAGCGCGCTGAAGTGGCCGAAATTCTATAGCGACTGCAACAAGCGCCTCAAGGCGCAGGGCACCTGATCGCCGGCGCGCTTCTCGTTACCGTCGCGAAAAAGCAAATCCCGCGCCTTGCGGCACGGGACGGTCATCGTCGCTCGGCGTCTCGTCTTTTTGCAGAGACCGAGGGCGTCGGCGAGAAACTGAGGTCGTCCGGTGCTTGCGGCTCGATTAAGAGCCTGTGACCGACCCGTGAAAGTCGGACCAAAAACCAGAATCCGTGAAGGATGAACCTCGGTTTCGCCGACGCCCTCCGTCGTCGACTAGGGCCGGCGTGACTGCCCGCAGCATTTGCGCTTACTGGCCTTGAGCCTCGCCGGCCTTTGCGACGCTGCTCTCGACATCACTGTCGATCGCGTCGTTCAAGTCTGCGGATAGTTACTTGCCCTTCTTCTTCTTCTTTTTCTTCGCAGCCTTTGCCTTCTTTGCTTTCTTCGCCATATTGCCCTCCAAGCAATGAGTGAGAGGCGATGTCGGAACGATGCACATCCGAATCGACATGCATCGCACTCCGATTACTACAGCACTCATTGAAAAACTCCGAATCTCCCTAACGAAAAGTAAGCGACGACAACGCGTTCGCGCGATGTTGCTCGATCATCGTCGTCGCAAAGCAACGCGCCCGCGCTATTCGCGCGCGAATACTTCGCCACACTGGCGCGATTTTCGCGACAGCGCAGAAACCCGTATGAATCAAGGGTCTTTTGATTGTCATAATTTCTGATTTCGCTGATGCCGCATTGGAGACGCGCGTTCGTTTCTCATCGCCGTGCATCGCCGCAATCGCCGGCAGCACGAGTTCTGCACAAGCCAAAATTTTTTTCACAGGACGCGATCGAAAGCGCGCGCAAAGTTGGATTTCAGATCGAAAGCGAGCGAATCAGTGCAAAGTGATTCGGCTTCGCGAGGGCGTTGCGACACCCGATGAGCGCTGATTGAAGACCTCGTCGCGAGATTTTTCGCGGTGCAAAGCGAGACGGCGCGCTCAAAATCCGAGAGCGGATACGTCGCACAGCGTGACGAACGCCGCGATGCGCGGGATCACCTCGGGCTCGGCAAGGAGCGGCGCGTGACCCTGGTTCGGCACTTCGAGCACGTCGATATCGAGCCGGCGGGCGCGCATCGCGTCGATGGTGGCGGCGGACAGGATGTCGGAGTTGCCGCCGTGCACGATCATCAGCGGCACGCGCGCGAGGGAATCGAACTGCGGCCACAGCGCGGGCAGGGGGCGTTCGACGTCGACGCTTTCGAGCGTCTTTGACAATTTCGGATCGTAGCTCAGCACCAGCGCGCCGTTTTCCTGCCGCCAGGTCTGCTTCGCCTGGCGCAGCCAGCTTTCCGGCGAGAGACCGGGAAACTGGGCATCGCCCAGCCGGCGCAGGATCTCGGCCCCCTCCGTGAAACTACGCGGTGCCGGAAGCTTACCGGCATAGCCCTTGATCCGCATCAGTCCCTTCGGTTCGATCACCGGGCCGATATCGTTGAGGATGGCGCCGGCGATTGCCGCCGGACGCGCGGCGCCGAGCAGCATCGTGAGAATTCCGCCGCGCGAGGTGCCGAGGAAGATCGCCGGACCGATCTCCAGCGCCGTGATGACGGCGAGCACGTCGGCGAGTTCGACCGGGAACGAGTAGTTCTCAGGATTGCGATCGTGATCGGACCGCCCGCGGCCGCGGGAATCGATCGTTATGACGAGACGCGGCTGGGCGGCATCCGTCGTCAGCGCGGTCGCGAGCTCATGAAAGTCCGAGCCGTTGCGGGTGAGCCCGGGCAGGCACACGATCGGCAACCCGCGCCCGCGTTCGCCGTAGCGGCGCACATGCAGGCGCAGGCCGTCCGGCGCGGTTACGAAGCGGCTGACAAAGCCGGTGTCGGCATCGGGTTCGTTGACGAGACCATCGGCCATTCGGCTTCCCCCGCGCGATCAGCAAAAGTGGGTACCGGTTTTGCGTCCGATCGCGCGCTTCTTGAAATGGCGCATGATCTTGATCGGCGAACCGCACACACTTCGCCGGATCATGCGCCGGGGAAGCATAGGCGAGGGGCGGGGTTTTGTAATCAGTTCGCGGTGGAGCCGCGGCGCAGGTCCGCCTCGATCATCAGGCGCGAGCCCTGGCCGAGCTGGGCGCGGTAGACCTGCATGTTCTCCAGCACGCGCTGGACGTAGTTGCGCGTCTCGGAGAACGGAATGCGTTCGACCCAGTCGATCGGATCGACGTTCGGATCGCGCGGGTCGCCGTAGCGCTCGATCCACTGCTTCACCCGCCCGCGCCCTGCGTTGTAGGCGACGAAGGAGAGAATGTAGGAGCCGCGATAGCTTTCCAGCACGTCGCCGAGTTCGGCCGCGCCCATCTGGGCGTTGTAGGAGGCATCGGAGAGCATCTTGTTGCGGTCGAACGCGAAGCCGAATTTCTTCGCGATCTGCTTGCCGGTGCCGGGCAGCACCTGCATCAGGCCGAGTGCGTTCGCGCTGGACACGGCGCGGGGATTGAAGGCGCTTTCCTGCCGCGCGATGGCGAACACGACGCTCTTGTCGACATTGCGCCCCACCATGCGGAATTCCGGGATGCCGTTGGTGGGGAAGGCGTAGGTGTCGAGCGCGAAGCCGCGCCGCAGCGCGCCCTTGCCGATCAGCAGCATCGCGCGGGCATCGTCATAGCGCCGCGCGATTTCCGCCACGACGACGAGCGCGCCGACGTCGAGGGCGTTCTCGGCAAGATCGCTCACGAACGGGATGACGAGGTCACGCGCATCGACCTGATAAAGGATGTGCACGGCGCGGACGACTTCGAGGTTCATCAGCGTGGCACGATGACCCATGTCCGGCGCACGGCGGAGCGCAAGGTCGCCGATCCCGAGGCGCGCGCGGGCGATCTGCCCGTAATAGGCGGTCGAGTGCTGGGCCGCCGCCTGATAGTGCGTGCGTGCCTCGCCGTTGCGACCCAACGCTTCGGCGGCGCGGCCCTGCCAGTATTCGCCGCGCGCGAGCGTGATCGGGTTCGCGGTGCCGGCGCCGACGCGGGCGAAGTGCTGATAGGCGGCGGAAGGATTGTTGGCGAAGCGCAGCGCGATCCAGCCGGCGGTGAATTCGTGCTCGGCGCGCGGATTGTCCTTCGTGGGCGGCAGCGCGTCGCGCGCGACCACATAGGCCGCCTGATATTCTTCGAGGTCGAGCAGCTTGCGTGCGACCAGCCGGCGCTCGACCCACCATTCGTCGAGATTGTGCAGTTGCGACGCGTTGCGCGGCGCCGATTGCAGCAGGCGCGCGGCCTCGATCGCTTTGTCCTCGCGCCGCAGCCACTGCGCCTTGTGGAAAATGTAGCCGGCGTCACCGCGCGCGGACTCCGGGACCGCATCGAGCAGCGCGCCCGCGTTGGAGGCTTTGTCCACCACCGCCTTGCGCGCCTTGCCGATCAAGAGATCCGTACCGCCGAGAAGTTGCGCCATGCGCATGCCGGCGTCCGAATCGTCGTCATAAAAGCGGCGGTCCATGCGCGCCTTGTGGTCGGCGCGCGTGAGAATCTCGCCGAACATCTCCATCACGGCTTTCTCGACCGCCGCCGAGCAGGTGTCCTCGCGCCACGCCTGACGTGCGAGCTGCGCCGCGCCCGACGCATCCCCTTGCGCCTGCAGGGCGCGCGCGAGCGCAAACTTGCCCTTCGCGGTCATGGGTTTCGTGCCGTCGAAGAATGCCCGCACGGTCGCGTTGTCGCGCTTCTCGTCCCACAGCGCGCTCTCGGCGCGGCGCCGCATCATGGTGGCGTTCGGCCAACTCGGGTTCTCGGCGCTGAACGCCGCGAAGCGGCTGAAGCCGGCGTCGCTCTCGTCGCCGCGCAGGATGGTCCATTCGACCAGCTTGCGCGCGAGCGGATCGCCGATAGTCTTTTGCAGCGCGGTCGCCTCGCCGGTCTTGCCCTTGCGGGCGAGATCGAGCGCCTGCTTCACCAAGGCGATGTCGGCCGCGGGGGTCGAGGTACTTCCGGCCGCCGCCAGCGGTGCCGCCGGAAGGGCGGCGATCCGCGTTGGCACGGACGCCGGCGTGTAAACCGTCGGGGCTGGCGCCGGCATGGTCGCTGCCGATGCGGCTGAGGCCGGTGACACGAGCGAGAAGCTCGTGGTCGGCAGGATCGGCGTCGGGGCAAGCGAACCCCGCGCGGGCACCATCGGGATGGCGGATGCGACGACGATCGGACGCGCGCGCGGCAGCGGCGCATTCGTCTTGATCGGCTTGCTTGCGATCTTCACCGACGACTGTGCGGACTTCGTATTCGCGCTCTTGGTCGTCGCAGGCTTGGTTGCCGTGGTCTTCGGCTTCGCGCTCTTCTTGTCGGCGGCAGCTTTCTTGTCGGGTATGACCGCCGCGGGCTTTGCCGTCTCGGCCGGGGTGGCCAGCGCGGGCGCACCGATGCTGACGGCGAGCGCAAGAACCGCACATCCCCAGAGCAGGCGCTGATTGCGCAAAATCATCCCGTCCCGCATCCCTTTGCGGCCCGTGCCGGGCCGCACCCAAAATCGTTGTGCCGGTCGGGCAACAGCCTAGCCGCCTGACCGGCGCCGGTCACCCTTGTCCGCCGAATCCTGTTGACGAATTGCTAACCCACCCGTCCGGGGCCGACCTTGCGGGCGAACCGCGGCGAAAGGTGGGCAAATTGCGGTGGAACCGCATGGGGATAAACACCGAGGATGAACGCGGATTGCCGCACCCTCCGGGCTTCCGCCGGGCCCGCCGAACCGGTAGTTTCCCAGACGGCCGCCCCGCAGCGCGGCCGATAGCTCAAGGAGCGTCGCCATGGCCGCCAAGACGAACTTCCGGGGATCGTTCACCGCGCTGGTCACGCCCTTCAAGAACGGCTCGGTCGACGAGCAGATGTTCCGCGATCTGGTGGAATGGCAGATCGGCGAGGGCACCAATGGGCTGGTGCCGGTCGGCACCACGGGCGAGAGCCCGACGCTCTCGCACGACGAGCATAACAAGGTGGTCGAATGGTGCGTCGACCAGGCCAAGGGCCGGGTTCCGGTGGTGGCGGGCGCGGGTTCCAACTCGACCCGGGAAGCGGTCGAGCTTGCCCAACATGCCGAAAAGGCCGGGGCCGACGCCGTGCTGGTGGTCACTCCTTATTACAACAAGCCGACGCAGGAGGGGCTCTACCAGCACTACAAGGCGATCAACGACGCCATCGGCATTCCGATCATCATCTACAACATCCCGCCGCGCTCGGTGATCGACATGTCGGTCGACACCATGAAGCGCTTGTTCGAACTCGAGAACATCGCCGGCGTGAAGGATGCGACCGCCAACATGGCCCGCGTGTCGCAACAGCGCGCGGCCTGCGGGCCCGATTTCAACCAGTTGTCGGGCGAGGACATCACGGCGCTTGGCTTCAACGCCCATGGCGGGCACGGCTGCATTTCGGTGACGTCGAATGTCGCGCCGCGGCTTTGCTCGGAGTTCCAGGCCGCGTGCGGGCGCGGCGATTTCGCGGCGGCGCTGAAAATTCAGGACAAGCTCGCGCCGCTGCACATCAATCTGTTCGTCGAAACGAGCCCCGCGCCGGTCAAATACGCCATGTCGCTGATCGGCAAGTGCTCGATGAACGTGCGGCTGCCGATGGTTCCGGCCTCCGAGAAGGCCCAGGCCGCGGTGCGCGAGGCCATGGTGCACGCCGGGTTGATCAACTAGGGCCGGGGCCGGTCTTTTTTTGACGTTACATTTATCGCTGGACAGAGAGATTATTTGGCGTTACAAATAATCTCTTGAAAATCACCTTCGACCCAGGAAAGCGGGACAAGACGCTCGCCGAGCGGGGACTTGATTTCGCCGATGCGGCGAAGGTTTTTGCGGGCCGGGTAACGACGCGCGAAGATGCGCGTTTCGCATACGGCGAGACGCGCTTCATCACGGCGGGGCAGACTCGATGCCCGATTCGTGGTGTTTGTCTGGACGCAGCGCGGCGACGCCCGGCACATCATCAGCATGAGGTACGGCCATGCCAAAGAAGAAGAAGGCTACCGCGACGCCTTGGGTTGATCCCGACGATGCTCCGGAGCTGACCAAGGACTGGTTCGAGCGGGCTGACATTTATGAGGGCGACAAGCTGATCAAGCGCGGCCGCGGCCGGCCTCGCATCGAGAAGCCGAAGGAACAAATCACGTTGCGGCTCGACGCGGACGTGATCTCGGCAATCCGCAAGAGCGGGCCGGGCTGGACCGGGCGCGTGAACGACGTGCTGTCGCGATCGGTGAAAACCGGACAGTTTGCCAAGGCCGCAAAGCGGGCGTGAACCGGGCTCGCACGGGCCAGGCCGCAGCCAAGATCGGCACCGCCAAGCTGACTTGCCCGATTCGGGCGCGTTCACTAAACAGCCCCGCAAGGCGGCGCCTGATGGCGCATGTGAAGGTTCCCAGAAAATGGCTCGACGCATTGGATTGGTTGGATTAGCGGCGGCGCTGCTCGCGCCGGCCGCGCTGGCGCAGGACATCCCGGCCGGCTGGTCGATCGACGTGAAACCACAGCGGGCGATTTTGAGCTACGCGCCGGACGCCGGCGGCCCGCGCTATCTCATCGTTGCCTGCCTGCGCGACACCGCAGAGATCGGGCTTTACTCGACCGGGATCGGGGCGCCGAGCAACAAACCGGTCGTCGTGATGGGGCTGACCAATGCGGGACGGAAATATTCCGTGCGCGGCGACATGGGAATGGACGGCCTCACCAATCAGCCGGCGTTCCGCTACGAGACCAACATCGACAGCCGCGCGCTCGGGATCTTCCGTGCCGAGTTCATGCCGATGCTGAACGGGAAGGGGCCGCTGACGGTCACCATCGGGGACAAGTCGCAGCAGGTGCCGCTCGCGGGCGTGGCCGAGCCGCTGAAGAAATTCTCCGCGTCCTGTTTCGGGAAATCGTGAGCGGATGGCCGCCAAGGCTGAGCCACGCTTCAAGATCGTCGCCGAAAACCGCAAGGCGCGCTTCAACTACGAGATCGGCGAGAAGTTCGAGGCCGGCATCGCGCTCACCGGCAGCGAGGTGAAGTCGCTGCGCTCAGGCAAGGCGGCGATTGCGGAGTCTTATGCCGATGCGCGGCGCGGCGAGATCTGGCTGATCAATTCCAACATCACCGAATATCTGCAGGCCGGGCGCTTCAATCACGCGCCAAAGCGCGCGCGCAAGCTGCTGCTGCACAAGCGCCAGATCAGCAAGCTGATCGGCGCGGTCGAGCGCGAAGGCATGACGCTTGTCCCGCTCAAGCTCTATTTCAACGACAAGGGCCGCGCCAAGGTCGAGCTCGCGCTCGCCAAGGGCAAGAAGCTGCACGACAAGCGCGAGACCGAGAAGAAGCGCGACTGGGCGCGCGAGAAGGGACGGCTGCTGCGCGCGAAAGGCTAAATTTCGACGAAGTTAGATGCGATCCTGAATCGATATAGGAGATAGATGCCGATCATGAGCCACGGAAATAGCAGCGCAAGGAATACGTTTTTCCAGATGTAGGCGTATGATCTCACTTTCCAATACGCGTGTCTCAACTTGAACGACCCTCTTTCTGGCGCCGCGCATTTCCGCTTCTGGCCATCCTTTCCGATAAGCCGGAATATTTGGAAATCGATCTCGGAGTGATTATCCGGAAAATTTGCGATCTTTCGCAGATACTCTTCGTCGAAAGCGGTGACTCGCTTGGCAGTCAACATTCGCAGCTGCATTTCGCGATTGAGTCGTGTCGAGATTTCGTCAATGGTCTGAGCGCACTTAAGAAACATCTCAGAGCGAAGCTCGTGCCGCTTCGAGTTTTGCAATAGGCTGAAAGCTACTACAAAAAATGACATAATTAGATTCAGCGATTTGAGTACTGATGTGAACTCTTCGTTGATTTTGAAAGTTAGAAGAATAACTGAGATCGAAAACACGTATGTTGAGAAGATAACGATTGAAATTGTTGCTGCGCGGCCCGACTTTTTGTGCCGGCGCGCAGCTTCAAATCTCGCCCCTTTGGTCAGACGCCACCGCTCCAATTGGGTGCGGGCATACTCGTAGATGGGGTCCTCTGTGCGGTCGTTAGCTACCTGCTGCGGATATTCCGGTTGGGGAGTTTCGGCAAGCTGAGGAGCCTGCTCGATAACGGGCTGAGCCGCCGCGGACATCTGAAATTCTCCAAGCGAATCGCGTAAACGACGATTCTAGGTTTCCGGAGGTGCGTCCTCAATTGTTATCTAGCACCGGTAGCGCAGGCCAGCGGTGCTCGCCTCAACCTTCACTGTGGTCGCTTTCTTGAGAGTTCACGAGGACGTGACTTGGGCAGCCCGATCATATGGCCCGTTCCTGCAACCGCGGCAGGACGAGCCGCGTACCTCGTCCCGTCATCGCCGGGGGCGGCAGCATCCCGGTCTATCTGTCAACGATAACGGGAGTTCCCCATGCATCTGAAATCATTCGCGCTCGCCGGCGCGCTCATCGGCTCGCTCGCCGGCGCGCACGCCGCGTCGGCCGCCTCCATCATCGGCCTGGTCGACGGCAAGACGCTGGTCTGGGTCGACCCGGCGACCAAGAAAGTCACCGGCAAGGCCGACATCACAGGCGCCGCCTCTGTCGTCGGCATCGACGTGCGACCCGCGGACGGCATGCTCTACGCGCTGACCGCCGACGGCGGCATCTACACGGTCGATGCCAAGAGCGGTCAGGCGACGATGAAGAGCAAGCTCTCCGAGCAGCTCAAGGCCGGCGTCACCGTGACGGTCGACTTCAATCCGGTCGCCGATCGTCTGCGCGTCATCACTTCGGACGGCACCAACCTGCGGGTCAACGTCGATGACGGCAAGGCGACCGTCGACGGCGCGCTCAAGTTCAAGGAGGGCGATACCAATGCCGGCAAGACGCCGATGGTGGTCGCCGGCGCCTACACCAACTCGGCCAATCCGAAGCCGACCGCAACCGCGCTCTACGACATCGACGCCACGACCGGCTCGCTGGTGTCGCAGGCGCCGCCGAATGACGGCATCCTGAACACGATCGGCTCGCTCGGCATCAAGCTCGACGGCCCGGTGGCGTTCAATATCGTAGTGAAAGGCGAGGACAATGCGGCCTGGCTCGTGACCGGCGGTGCGCTCTACACGGTCGACCTGAAGACCGGCAAGGCGACGGCGGCCGGCAAGCTCGAAGGCGTGACCGGCAAGCTCACCGACATCGCCTGGATCGACTGAACCGAATGGGGTGTTGATCGGGCCGTCCGGTGTCCCCCCGTAAATTGGACGGCTCGTATCATCGGCGGCCCGCTGCAAAGCGCAGCGGGCCGTTGTTTGCGATCCTCATCCTGTGAGGAGGCGGCAAAGCTGCCGTCTCGAAGGATGGCGGCAAGCCGGTGTCTGTTGCCATCCTTCGAGACGCTCGCTGCGCTCGCTCCTCAGGATGAGGACGCATGGTGTTGGCGGACACCAGACCATCGCCTTCTTGAAGTTCTCCGCCGCTCTGCCCGGCTCTCCACATTCAGCAGCCAAAAAAAACATGTACCATCACGCGTAAATCAGTCAGGATAATTGGCATGAGCCGACCTGACGAAAAGCCAGTGCGACGCTTCGAGGCCGCCGAAGAGACGCTGAAATTTGAGATCGAGTTGTTTTGGAAGCGCTCGGTATTCTTCTGGGGGTTTATCGCGGCGGCATTTGTTGCGTTCAGTAGTTTGTACAACAAGGAACAGCCGCTTCTCGTGACCATGATTGCGTGTTTCGGATTCATCTGCAGCTTTGCTTGGACTTTGGTGAATCGAGGAAGCAAATACTGGCAAGACAATTGGCAACAAAAGCTCGCGCGTGAGGCGACGGATTACTTCGGGGAGGAGAGCTATTTTTTTGATCACGCGCCCGTTCCGGGGCAAGGTTCGTGGCTTCGCGGCCGGCCGTTTTCGGTTTCGAAGTTGACGATCGCGCTTAGCGATTTCACCGTCGTCGTTTGGAGCTTGCTTTTGTTGTGGCTCATGATCGGCCCAAAAGATCTCCCGGTAGAGCCGGCCAAGATTGCACTGGCTGCAATATCACTGAGCTTCGCGGTTTTGATGTTTGTATGTGGCCGATCTAGCGGGGCGCGTCGGCGCTAGAAGTCTGTGCGATGTCTTGGCGCGGCGCGCCTGATGGGCCACAGCGCAGCAGCGACGTGATGTCTTGCAACAGCCGCTCATCCGGCGGCCCGCTGCAAAGCGCAGCGGGCCGTTGTTTGCGATCCTCATCCTGAAGGAGGCGGCAAAGCCGCCGTCTCGAAGGATGGCGGCAAGCTCGGTGTCTGTTGCCATCCTTCGAGACGCTCGCTGCGCTCGCTCCTCAGGATGAGGACGGATGGTGTTGGCGGAGACTAGGCCATCGCCTTCTTGAAATTCTCCGAGGCCTTGTCCCAGTTCACCGTGTTCCACCAGGCCTTGAGATAATCCGGCCGGCGGTTCTGGTACTTCAGGTAATAGGCGTGCTCCCACACATCGACGCCGATCACGGCCTTGGCGCCGAGCGGGATCGGCGTGTCCTGGTTTGCCGTGGAGATCAGCTCCAGCTTCTTGTCCTTATTGACGACCAGCCACGCCCAGCCCGAGCCGAAGCGCCCGCCGCCCGCGGCGTTCAGCCTTTCCTTGAACTCGTTGACGTCCTTCCACGAGCCTTCGATCGCGGATTTCAGTTCGCTGCCTGGCTCCTTCGCGCCGCCGGGCTTCATCAGCTCCCAGAAGAAGCTGTGATTCCAGTGGCCGCCGAGATTGTTCTTCACTTGCTGCTGCAGTTGCACGGGGATGTAGGCCGGGTCGGTCAGCGTCTGCTCGATCGGGGTTGTGCCCAGCGCCGGCACCTGCTTGGCGATCTCGTTGCACGTGTTGACGTAGGCCGCATGATGCCGGTCGTGATGAATCATCATGGTCTGGGCATCGATGTGCGGCTCGAGCGCCTCGAACGGATAGCCGAGCGGAGGCAGCTTGAACGGTCCATCGGCCGGTGCCGGCGCCTGGGCGAGGGCGATCCGTGCCGCAAAGGGCAGGGCTGTTGCCGCGAGGGCGGCCGAGCCGGCGATGAGCCGAAGGCTTTCGCGTCTGTTCATGGCTGGAGCTTCCTTAAATGGCGCGTGTGTGCGTCGGAGGTGAGTTGGTGGCGTCATGCCGCCCTCATCAACAGAACGCCGAGTTCCGCCAGTTGTTGCAAGGGAGCATAATGTTGAAGCTAGCTGTATCTTGCCCGAAGAGCCGATCGCTACACTCATCTCCTGCTGCCGAAAAATCTCGTAACCTATTGTAAAATAACAGATGAGGGAGACAATGAGCCAGGTTCTTCACGATCCCGGGACCTTGCCGGACAATCTTCCGGTGCCGCAGGATGATGGGGCGGCAGGGCATCTGACCGGCCTGCGGCTGCCCGATTTGGCCCTTCCCGCGACGGAAGGGGCTGCGGTCAACCTGTCCCGGCTCACCGGCCGCACCGTCGTCTACATCTATCCCCGCACCGGGCGGCCGGGTCAGCCGCTGCTCGACGGTTGGGATGCCATCCCGGGCGCACGCGGCTGCACGCCGCAGTCGTGTGGTTTCCGCGATCATTTCGCGGACTTGAAGCGGCTGGGCGTCGCGCAGTTGTTCGGGCTGTCGACGCAAACGACCGACTATCAGCGCGAAGCGGTCGAACGGCTGCACCTGCCGTTCGCAATCCTCTCGGATGCCGATCTGACGCTGACGCGTGCCCTCAATCTGCCGACGTTCGCCGTCGATGGCATGACGCTGATCAAACGTATGGCGTGGGTGATCGACGATGGCGTCATCACCAAGGTGTTCTATCCGGTGTTTCCGCCGGACAAGAATGCCGAAGAGGTGGTTGCTTGGCTTCGGGCGTCCAAATAGGCGCGCGCGTCCCTGAACACCGATCGAAACATGTCAGGCGTCAGCACGCGGGTGTTCGTGTTGTAGCGCGAGCAGTGATAGCTATCGAACAGCGCGAGGTCGCCGACCGTATGCCGGGCACCGTGTGCGAAGGGTGCGGCCGCCAGGCGCTGCCCGAGAGCGCGCAGCGTCGACTCGTGCGAGATGCGGCCGAGCATCACGATGGCGCGAAGGTTGGGCATCGCGGGAATGCGGCGCGTCAAATAGGCATCGCGGCAGGTGCCGATCTCGGCGGGCGTCGGCTTGTTCTCCGGCGGCACGCAATGCACCGCATTGGTGATGCGTGCGTCGATCAGCGTCAGGCCGTCATCCGGCCGCGCATCGAATTTGCCGCGCGAGAACCCATACTCCGCCAAAGTCCCGTAGAGCAGATCGCCCGCGTAGTCGCCGGTGAACGGACGTCCCGTGCGGTTCGCACCGCGCAAACCCGGGGCAAGGCCGACGATCAGCAGCCGCGCGTCGAGCGGGCCGAACGAGTGGACGGGAGCGTTGAACCAGTCCGGTTCTTTCGCGCGCCAGCCATTGCGGAACGCGACGAGACGCGGGCACAGCGGGCAATCGCGCGGCGGCTCGGCTTGCCCCGCGTCGCCGATGTCGGCCTGTGCGGGCCTAGTCTTCCTCGAACTCATCGTCCGCGGCGCCGGCCCGTTGCGGCGCGACCGGGCGCTGCAGGAATTGCGGGTGCTGGCTGCGTTCGCCACCACGCTCGCCGCCGCGATCGTCGCGCGGCGCACGCGCCGGGCGCTCGGACGGGTCGCGTCCGATCTTGCTCTGCAGCTCGACGATGTCGATGAAAATGTCGCATTGGCGGCGCAGTTCGTCGGCAACCATCGGCGGCTGCGTGGAGATCGTGGAAACCACCGTCACGCGCACACCCTTGCGCTGGATCGCCTCGACCAGCGAGCGGAAGTCGCCGTCACCGGAGAACAGCACGATATGGTCGACGGTCGGCGCGATTTCCATCGCGTTGACCGCGAGCTCGATATCCATGTTGCCCTTGACCTTGCGGCGCCCGGACTGATCGACGAACTCCTTGGTGGCTTTGGTGACGACCGTGTAGCCGTTGTAGTCGAGCCAGTCGATCAACGGGCGGATCGAGGAATACTCCTGATCCTCGATCACGGCGGTGTAGTAGAACGCACGCAACAGGTAGCCGCGCGACTGGAATTCGCGCAGCAGCTTCTTGTAGTCGATGTCGAAACCGAGCGTCTTGGCGGTGGCGTAGAGGTTGGCGCCGTCGATGAACAGCGCGATTTTTTCGGCAGGTACGGCCATCGGGCTCTCTCGTCAATCAATGCAATGCGATCCGCGGGGAAGCGACGTTGCGCACGCCGGAGGCCGCCGATCATGGGTTCTCGGAAATATCCGCCGCCGCCACCAAACAGTGCCGTCGACCTGAGCCGGGCCGGCTCTCGCAATCCAAAAGCGCAATGACTTCGAGCAACCGGGCCCCGATCCTTGAGAACCTGACTAACAGAGGGCTAACGGGCCGCCAAGCCCCAAAACTTCGGACTTGCGCTTTTGCGCGGGGCCGAATACCTAAACACCAAATTCGCACATAATTTGCATAGGAGTGGCGAGCCGATGGCCCGTGTCACCGTGGAAGATTGTATCGATAAGGTTGAAAACCGCTTCGACCTCGTGCTGCTGGCGAGCCACCGCGCCCGCATGGTCTCGTCCGGTGCCCCGATCACCATCGATCGCGACAACGACAAGAACCCGGTGGTGGCGCTGCGCGAAATCGCCGACGAGACGATTTCGCCCGGCGATCTGAAGGAAGACCTGATCCACTCGCTGCAGAAATACGTCGAAGTGGACGAGCCGGAGCTTGATTCGATCCCGCTGATCGGTTCGGCCGGGGCGAGCGTGGACGCCGACGATACCGAAGTGACGGCCGACCGCATGACCGAGGAGGAGCTGCTCAAGGGGCTGGAAGGCCTCGCGCCCCCCGAGGAGCGCCCGGAGCCCGAGATCGAGGCGGGCGACGAGGATCTCTGACGTTTTTTGCGGACGGGTTTGACGTTCGACGGCCCGGCACAGCCCGGGCCGTTTGTTTTTTGCGGCCGTGATTTGCGCTGTATTGTAATTTGCGCTACATTCGTCGGGCGAATTCCTGCAGGAGTTTCGAATGCGGCCCGTCGCGCGAAAGGATCATCCGTTGTCGATGCGGCTGCCCGCGTCGGACATCGCAATCATTGATCGTGCGGCGAGCCTGCGCGGGCGATCGCGGACCGATTTCGTTCGCGAGGCTGCTGTCCGCGCGGCCGAAGAGGCCGTTCTGGAGAACATTCCGATCCGGATGTCGCCCGCAGGTTTCAAAGCATTCGTGGAGGCAATCTCGGGACCAGCGAAGCCTGTTCCGGAAATGGTCGAACTCTTCAAGCGCAAAGCGGTCTGGGAACGGGACTAAGATTTCGCCGTGGCTCCCTCCGCGCTCGAGCCGCTCAGTCCAGATCACGACATATCACTCTTTTCGTGCGGCAAGCTCTCACTCGACAATTGGCTGAAGACCCGTGCGCTTCCAAACCACCAGCGTGGTTTTACAGTCGTCATGGTCATCCATGAGCAGGGGCGAGTTGCTGGCTACTATGGCCTCGCGCCCACGGCCGTCCTTCCGATTGCAATGCCCCGCTCAATCCGAACCGGACAGCCGCCAAACCCGGTTCCTTGTTTGTTGCTCGGTCAACTTGCGGTCGATCAATCATTTGCGCGCCGCGGTATCGGTTACAGTCTCCTGATGCACGCAATGACGCGCTGTGTCGCCGGTGCGGCGCTGATCGGTGGCCGTGCCGTTATGGTAACCGCCGTCGACGCTGACGCCGCCGGCTTCTGGCGACGGTGGGGCTTCTTGCCTTCGAAAGACGATCCGCTTGTGTTGTTTCGATCAATCGCCGAGATAGCGGCTTCGCTTGCAGCAGGCGAGGCGCCGGCGGCCGGTTGATGCGGGTTTTTTGTCACCCCTCGCGCAAATCGCGTTGCGGGATTCGCAAATTCCCGTGGTACTCTGTGCCGAATAGGCCGCGCGACTGACGTCGCTGCGGCTTGAGGAAACGCATGGCGCGCGCCCAGACCGATAATCTGCCGCGAATGCAGAACCAGCCGCCGGCGAGCCGGGTGGTCGAGCCGGCGCCGCCGATCGCGCCGGAGGCTGCCGAGCCGGTCAAGCGCCGCAAGCCGCAGATCATGCGGCAGTACGACCTGATCGATCGGGTCAAGAGCTACAATCCGGACGCCAACGAAGACCTGCTCAACCGCGCCTATGTCTACGCCATGAAGGCGCACGGCACGCAGACGCGGGCCTCGGGCGACCCTTACTTCTCCCATCCCCTCGAAGTCGCCGCGATCCTGACCGACCTCAAGCTCGACGACGCCACGATCGTCGCAGCGCTCCTGCACGACACCATAGAGGACACCGAGGCGACGCGCGCCGAGATCGACGAGCGGTTCGGGCCGGAGATCGGCGCGCTGGTCGACGGCCTCACCAAGCTGAAGAAGCTCGATCTCGTCACCCGCGAGGCGAAGCAGGCCGAGAACCTGCGCAAGCTGCTGCTCGCGATCGCCGCCGACGTGCGCGTGCTGCTGATCAAGCTCGCCGACCGGCTGCACAACATGCGCACGCTCGATTTCATGCCGCCCGAGGCCCGCCGGCGCACCGCGGAGGAGACGCTCGACATCTATGCACCGCTCGCCGGCCGCATGGGTATGCATGAGTTGCGCGAGGAGCTGGAGAACCTGGCGTTCCACGAGCTCAATCCGGAGGCCTACCGGGTCATCAGCGAGCGTCTCGCGGCACTCGCGGCGCGCAACCAGACTGTCGTGACCGAGATCGAGCGCCAGCTCACCAAGAAGCTCGCAGACCGCGGCATCGTCGCCAAGGTCAAGGGCCGCCAGAAGCGGCCATACTCGACCTGGCGCAAGATGGAGCGCAAGTCGATCGGCTTCGAGCAATTGTCGGATCTCGTCGGCTACCGCGTGCTCGTGGACAAGACGGAAGATTGCTACCAGGCGCTCGGCATCGTGCACACGACCTGGCCGATGGTGCCGACGCGGTTCAAGGACTACATCTCGATCCCGAAACAAAACGACTACCGCTCGCTGCACACCACAGTGGTCGGGCCCGGCAAGCAGCGCGTCGAGCTGCAGATCCGCACCCGCGACATGCACGAAATCGCCGAATACGGCATTGCGGCGCATGCGCTCTACAAGGACGGGCACGGCTCGCCCTCGGAGATGCTGTCGCGCGAGTCGAGTGCCTATGCGTGGCTGCGGCACACCATCGAGTTGTTGGCCGAAGGCTCCAATCCGGAGGAATTCCTCGAGCACACCAAGCTCGAGCTGTTCCACGACCAGGTCTTCTGCTTCACGCCGAAGGGCCGCCTGATCGCGCTGCCGCGCAAGGCGACCGCGATCGATTTCGCCTATTCGGTCCACACCGACGTCGGCAACAGCGCGATCGGCGCCAAGATCAACGGCAAGGTCGCGCCGCTCGTGTCGGAACTGGCGAACGGCGACGAAGTCGAGATCATCACCTCGAAGGCGCAAACCGCGCCACCGGCCGCGTGGGAGTCGGTGGTCGTCACCGGCAAGGCACGCGCGGCGATCCGGCGCGCCACCCGCACGGCGGTGCGCACGCAATATGTCGGGTTCGGGCGGCAGATCGTCGAGCGGCTGTTCCAGCGGGCCAAGAAGGAATACTCGGACGAAAAATTGCAAGGCGCGCTGCCGCGTCTCGCGCGCGCTTCGGTGGACGAGGTGATGGCCGCGGTCGGGCGCAGCGAGATGAGGGCGTCGGACGTCGCGCGTGCGATGTATCCCGATTACAAGGAAGAGCGCATCGCGCGTGCGCAGACCCCCAAGGCCGAGAGCGGGTGGTTCGGGCTGCGCAAAGCCAGATCGCTCATTTTCAAGGTGCCGGAAGGCAAGGAGACCGATGCCGCGATCCCGATCCGCGGCGTCACCGGCGAATTGCCGGTGAGCTTCGCGCCGAACGGCGGCGCGGTGCCGGGCGACCGCATCGTCGGCATCATGACGCCGGGCGAGGGGATTACGATCTATCCGATCCAGTCGCCTGCGCTCAAAGCATTCGAGGACACGCCGGACAACTGGCTCGATGTGCGCTGGGACGTCGAGGAGCAGAGCCCGCAACGCTTTCCGGCGCGGATCAAGGTGCATTCCGTCAACGAGCCGGGCACGCTGGCGCAGGTCGCGCAGGTGATCGCCGAGCATGACGGCAATATCGACAACGTCCGCATGCAACGCGGTTCACCCGACTTCACCGAATTGTTGATCGATCTGGAGGTCTACGATCTCAAGCACCTGAATGCGATCATCGCGCAGTTGAAGGCCAAGGAGGTCGTGGCCAAGGTCGAGCGGGTGAATGAGTAACGTTTCGGTCGGCGCCGCTTGCTTTCGCCGCAAAAATGTATATACTTACCTGTATATACAAGAGGTTTCTCAATGAGTACCGCCCGTGTGTTCAAATCCGGCAACAGCCAGGCCGTTCGGTTGCCGAAGCAGTTTCGGTTTGAGAGCGACGAAGTCGAGATCTTCCGGCGCGGCGAGGAGGTTGTGCTGCGCGAGAGGTCGCGCGGCATGAGGCGCGCGTTCGAGCTTCTGGCAAGCCTGCCTGTCGACGTGGATGCTGTTGAGGAATTGCGGAAAGAGCTCCCGCAAGAACGAGATGGGCTGTGACCGACGTTCGCTTCCTGCTCGACACCAATACCTGCATCTACATTCGCCGCCGGCGTCCAACCGAAGTCATCAAACGGTTTGAAAGACTCCGAGCGGGTGAGGCAGCACTGTCCATCATCACGTACGGCGAGTTGGCCTATGGATGCGAGAGGGGACCGACGCCGCTTGTGGCTCGCAAGAGTTTGCAAGAGCTCATGCAATCGATACCGGTGATCGCGCTCCCTGTTGAAGCGGGACCGGTCTATGGGTCAATTCGTTTAGTTCTTGCCGCGCGCGGTGAGCTAATTGGCTCAAACGATCTTTGGATTGCCGCGCACGCGGTGGCGGCGAACCTCACGCTGGTGACCAATAATCAGAAGGAGTTTCGACGCGTGCGCGGGCTAAGACTTGAAAACTGGGTTGGTTAAGAACCACGATGTGCGCGAATACCCTCCGCCTCGGCGTCAACATCGATCATGTCGCGACCATCCGCAACGCGCGCGGCGGGCGCCATCCCGATCCCGTGAAGGCCGCGCTGCTCGCCGTTGAAGCCGGCGCCGACGGCATCACGGCGCATCTGCGCGAAGACCGCCGCCACATCCGCGACGACGACATTTCGCGGCTGAAGGCGCAGCTCACCAAGCCGCTGAATTTCGAGATGGCGGCGACGCGCGAGATGGTCGATATCGCGCTGAAAGCACGTCCGCACGCCGCCTGCATCGTGCCGGAGCGGCGCCAGGAATTGACCACCGAGGGCGGGCTCGACGTGGCGCGGCAGCACAATCATCTCGTGCCGATCATCGCGGAGCTGAAGCAGGCCGGCATCCGGGTGTCGCTGTTCATCGCCGCCGATCCCAAGCAGATCGAGACGGCGGCCGACGTGGGCGCGCCGGTGATCGAGATTCACGTCGGCGCCTGGTGCGAGGCGGTCGTCGACGGTCATGCCACCATGGCGGCGATGGAGTTCGAGCGCATCCGCGAGGGCGCGCGGCGTGCCAGGTCGCTTGGACTGGAGGTTCACGCCGGACATGGACTCGATCTGAAAACCGCCGAGACGATTGCGGAACTGCCCGAGATCGTGGAGCTCAACATCGGCCACTTCCTGATCGGTGAGGCGATCTTCGGCGGTCTCGCCGGGACCGTGAAGGCGATACGCGCCGCCATGGATCGCGGCCTTGCGCGGCGTCCGGCGTAAGCCATGATTCTCGGCATCGGCTCCGACATCACCGACATCCGCCGCATCGAGAAAGTGATCGAGCGGCACGGCGAGCGCTTCCTCGCGCGCATCTTCACCGACGCCGAGCGCGCGCGCGCCGAGCGGCGTGCGAAAAGCGTCGAGACCTACGCGAAGCGCTTCGCCGCCAAGGAAGCCTGCGCCAAGGCGCTGGGCACCGGGATTCGCGCCGGAGTGTGGTGGCGCGACATGGGCGTGATCAATCTACCGTCCGGTAGGCCGACGATGAAACTCACCGGCGGCGCCGCCGCGCGGCTCGCCAAGCTCACGCCGCCGGGGTGCGAAGCGCGCATCGATCTCACCATCACGGACGAATATCCGCTGGCGCAGGCCTTCGTGGTCATTTCGGCGATACCGGCAGGCTCCGGCTGACGACTCCCATTCCGATTCAAGACTGGCTGGAACTCTCTGAGCCGTCCTTCGTTTTCCAAGGCACCGCAGGAGTTCTTATGCTCGTCCAGCTCAACCCGCCGCTCCACATGGAAACCCCGAAAGGAAAGGGCTGGGCGCACTTCTGCATCGACTACGGGCCGGAGATGCATCTGCTGTGGGTCGTGTTCATGGATGCCGACGGTGCCTGCTGGACCGTCCCGAACCCGGAAATCCGGTTGAGTCCCAACTGGTCGATGGGGCGGCGGCCCTCCGTGCACCAGCCGAAGGAGCAGGAGAAGGCCGCGCGTTTCCGACCGACACTCGCGACCGCGACGGATACCTGACATGGCGCAGGCGGCGTTGAAGGTCCTCGCGTTCAATTGCACCCTCAAGAGCCCGAGCAGCAAGGAGAAGTCGTCCACCCGGGTGCTGCTGGAGCAGCTCATGGATGCGCTGAAAGAGCACGGCGCCAAGGGCGACATCGTTCGCGCGGTTGCTCACAACATCAAGCCGGGCGTGAAATCCGGCGAAGGCGAGGGCGACGACTGGCCGGCGCTGCGCCAGCGCGTCGTCGATGCCGATATCATCGTGATGGCCACACCGATCTGGCTCGGACAGCCGTCGAGCGTCGCCAAGCGCGTGATGGAGCGCATGGATGCGTTCCTCAATGAGACCGACGAGAAGAATCGCATGCCGTCCTACGGCAAGGTCGCCATCGTGGTGGTGGTCGGCAACGAGGACGGCGCGCATCATTGCGCCGCCGAACTGATCCAGGCGCTGACCGAGGTAGGGTTCACGGTGCCGCCGGGCGCCGTGACCTACTGGGTCGGCGAGGCGCAGGGCGAGAAGGAATACAAGGACTACCGCAAAGCCCCGAAGGTGGTCGCCGACACCACCGCGATGCTGGCATCGAATGCGGCGCACCTTGCGCGGCTGCTCGAGCGCAATACCTACCCGGGAACGTAGCCGAATCGCAGCGCATGTCCGTTTTGCCGCGGAAGCGGCCACGCGGGCATCGCGCGATGATGCGAAATATCCACCGGATCAATGCCTTGCGCCGACGTCTGGCGGCCGCCTTAACATCCCGTAATGCGGCCGCGCTTCGTTGCGCGTGCGGCACTCAACCGCTACAAGGGCGGCCGAAGGGTGGGGCGTCTACCCGAGCGAGATTCAGAGGCCAATGCGCGTGACCACAGCCGAACAAAAGCGGAAAGAAGGCGGATTCGCCGAAACCGT
>JAXDNY010000047.1:0-52791 GCA_034669145.1 Hyphomicrobiales bacterium | reverse complement strand
GGACGACAGCTCGATCTTCGCCTTCTCGGCGGCTTCCTTGAGCCGCTGCAGCGCGAGCTTGTCGTTGCGCAGGTTGATGCCCTGCTCCTTCTGGAACTCGTCGGCCAGATAGTTGACGAGCCGCATGTCGAAGTCTTCGCCGCCGAGGAACGTGTCGCCGTAGGTCGACTACACCTCGAACACGCCGTCGCCGATTTCGAGACTCTAAATGTCGAACGTGCCGCAGCCGAGGTCGTAGACCGCGATGGTGCCGGCCTTCTGCTTGTCGAGGCCGTAGGCAAGCGCGGCCGCGGTCGGCTCGTTGATGATGCGCAGCACCTCAAGGCCGGCGATCTTGCCGGCGTCCTTGGTGGCCTGGCGCTGGGCGTCGTTGAAATAGGCCGGAACCGTGATGACCGCCTGCTCGACCTTCTGGCCGAGATAGGCCTCCGCGGTTTCCTTCATCTTCTGCAGGATGAACGCGGAAATCTGCGAGGGCGAGTAGGTCTTGCCGTCCGCCTCGACCCAGGCGTCGCCGTTTGAGGCCTTGGAAATCTTGTAGGGGACGAGTTTCTTGTCCTTCTCGACCATCGGGTCGTCGTAGCGCCGTCCGACCAGGCGCTTGACCGCAAAGATGGTCTTTTCCGGATTGGTGACCGCCTGGCGTTTGGCCGGCTGGCCGACGAGACGCTCGCCATCGTCGGTGAATGCGACGATCGACGGCGTGGTGCGCGCACCCTCGGCGTTCTCGATGACTTTGGGAGTTGCGCCCTCCATGACGGCGACGCAGGAATTGGTCGTGCCGAGGTCGATGCCGATGACCTTAGCCATGTTTGTCCTCTCCTTTTCCGGCAGATCGGCCGGGCCTAGAATTTAGCGCCCGAAGGGAGGGGTCGAACGGGTTTGAAGAACCCGCAGGACCGCCCCCAAGTCGATCCCCATTAACTGACTGCGCCGCCCCCCGGCGGCGTCCTTGGCTCATATAGGAGGAGCCATTACGGCTGCAAGGCAGGCCGGGTGAATTTGGGTGTGGTTTCCGTGGCGTAGGGTGCGGTTTCGGCGCGGCGGATGCGCCACGCGAGCCGGCCGGTGAGGGCGAGGATCGGCAGGAACGATCCGGGCAGGCCGGCAAGCCCGATCGGGATGGTGGCGAACGGGAGCACCCAGACCGCCAGCATCAGCGCGCAGTCGAGGCCGTCATTGTCGGGGCGGTCCATCAGCTTGAGTATCACCCAGCCGAACGCCACCATGTCGTAGTTGAAGGCGTAGGGCGTGAACAGGAACGTCGCGCTGACCAGGAAGGCGAGCGACAGCACCGGATCGCGCGGCCGCCAGAACACCCACACGACGGCGGCCAGCGTCGCTGCCGAAATCAGCGCCTGCAGGGCGTAGGTGAGCGGCGCCGGCAGGCCGATCAGCCGCATGTTCATGAACGCCGTCGGCATGTTGGCGACGAAGAAGCCCGAGCCCTCCGTGATGGCGCGGCTCTGCGTCGGCATCGCGAACTCGAGGTAGTCGATCCAGACTTTTGTGCCGAACGCGGCAGAGGTGAGCGCGGCCAGAGCGATCACCGTCGCGCAGGCAGCCACGATGACGCGCCAGCGTCCCGTCAGCACCAGCATCACGGGAAGCAGAAAACCGAGCTGCGGTTTGATGGTGAGAATGCCGAACAGAATACCGGAGAGCACGGGCCGGCGATCGAGCTGGAGCAGGCCGCCGATCAGCAGCGCGGTGGTGAGAAAACCGTTCTGTCCCGTCCAGATATTCAGGGTCACGGCAGGCGCCAGGACCAGCAGCAGCAGATGATCGCCCCGCCGTTCGCCATCGCGCACGACCGCGACGTAGAGCACGCAGCCGAGCACGCAGTAGAGGATATAGGCCGTCATGTAGGGCAGCAAGCCGAGGGGCCAGGTGAACAGCAGTAGATGCGGCGGGTAGGACCAGATGTGCGCCGGATAGTTTTCGCCGAAGTACGAGCGTAGCAGCGTCATGTAGGCATCGATGCCGAAATACTGTCCGGGATCGCCGGTCAGCGCCGCCTTGGCGCCGGCCCAGAGGGCGACGAAGTCGCGCCCGATCATGTAGCCGAACGGGTCGTAGGGAAGCGGTGAGAGCAGCACCCAGCCGGCTTCCACGCCCGCGACCAGCACGCCGCAGGCCAGCGCGAGCTTCAGGAACGTGGCGTAAGCGTCGCGCGCCGTCATGGCTTCACGCGATAGACCGCGAAGGGGCCAGGTAGCGGCAGCGGCTGGAGCCAGTCAGGCACGGCGCCTGCCTGCAGGCGGCCCCAGAGGCTGGCGTCGTGCTCGGCAGTGGAAAGGCCGTCGGGCGCCTGCGCGCCGCAGACCGCCACATAGCCGGCCTGGAAAGCAGCGAGCATTCCGCGCGCCTGTTCGGGTGGCGCGGCGAATGCGCGATGCGCCGCCACGATTGCGGTAGCGAGCCGGTGATAGGGCGCGGTCAGGACCGCGTGCGGCGTCAGCGCCAGCACGAATGGACCGTAATTCACGTCGGTTGCGACGACGCCCGCCGGAAGCCGCGCGAGCGCCGCGTAGCTCTGGTTCTGGAAGCAGACCGGGGCTTCGGCGCGGTGGAAATGATCCTCGCGGCCGATGCCCGCCGCATTGGCGATCGTCACGGCGCCCAGCGAGAGCACCGCGGGGGTGAGCAGCACGCCGACGGCGGCGCGCGGCACCAGCGACTCCAACCGCAACAGCCTGAACAGACGCAGCGCGAAACATGCGACCAGCGGCATCGCCAGCCATGTCGCGTAGGAGGCGGATTTGATCGCCGCGAGCGTCATGACGGCCGCCATCACGAATGCGGCCGTTGCGGCGAGGAAACCGAAGTCGCGGCGCAGTTCGCGGCTGCGCGCCAGGACGAATGCCGCGATGAGGGCAGCGGCCGGGAAGGTCGCGATCGCTATTCCGGTCAGCGGGCTTTCAGCCATCATCAGCAGCAGCGGTTTCATCTCGCGCACGTGCGCGAGCCAGATCGGCCATACGGCCGGATCCACCATCGCAAAGGGCCCACGCAGGCAGCGTGGCTCGATGGCGAGGAAGAGCTCAGTTGCGACCGCGCCGATGAGGAACACGCGCGCGCCGCGGACGGACATGCGCTCACTTGTGAATCGTGCGGCAAGCGCGAGTCCCATGCCGCCGACCACCGTGAGCGCGAGCCAGTTGACCGCGATCTCGTCACATACGCCGCGTGTCCAGTGATCCGGCCCGACGATGACGAAAAATCCCGCGAGCGAACTCACCGCCAGCGCCAGTCCATAGTCGGCCGCAGCCTGTGCGCCGCGCGCATCAATCATGTATCGCGCCGCGAACGCCGACGCGCACACCATGAGATACGGCAGGCACTCAAGCCCGATTGCCATCGCGAGCCCGGTCACGGCGCCTGCCGCGACTGCCGCCCAACGCACGCGGTCGGACCACACGGTCGCGGCAACCGCCAGAACGCTGAGCGCGATCTGCACATTGTGATGATCGATGCGGCCGGGCCGGAATTGATGAAACGCCGGCAGGCCGATGACCGCCATGAGCAGGGCGACGATTGCGGCCTCGCGGCCCGCGATGCGCCACGCGATCGCGGCAGCCCCGGCCATCACCGGCAGCAGCCAGAGCATGGGCCAGGCGGTGCGCATCAGTCGCTCGGCCATCGCAGGTTCGGCGAACCGACCGAAGACCCACAGCGTGCCGGCGAGCCCGGCATCGATCAGCCGCGACCAGTGCGGCTCGTAGCCTCCGGCCACGCGTCCTTGATGCAGATCGTACCAGCCCTGCCCGCCGAGCCAGTCGCGCAGCTGCGCGAGCCGCATCGCGTCGTCGGTGTCGGCAAGCGCCAGCGCGGTGGCGGTCCAGTTCTGCGCGAGGAGCTGAAAGGCGGCCAGCAGCCAGGCCAGTCCCAGCAGGAGCGCAAAATTCGGCTGGCGCGTCGTTGCGGGCATGCGCCTGTTTCGGCCAACAGCGTTGAGTTTCGCTTAATAACCGGGGCGAAATCCGCGGTTTCGGCGGCGCCGATAAGCCCGAAATTAACGAAATCCTGCCAAGCCTGACGCGTGGGGCGTGCGCAGGGTTTTGTATGAGTGTCGAGAAGATCGAGCTGGGGCCCGCGCGGCCCGATCCGCTGCGCGCGCTCGCCGCGCATCTGCCGCGCCCGTTACGCTTTCTTGGCGTCGGCGGCATCGGGCTCACCACCGACATCTGCGTGTTCACGATCCTGATCGGCTATGCGCCGCGCCCGCTGTTGATGCGGCTGTTCTCGCTCGCGCTGGCGACCCTGGTCACCTGGCGGCTCAATCGCGCGCTCACCTTCGATGAATCCGGGCGCCGTCAGGGCGACGAGGCGATGCGCTACGCCGCCGTGACGGCCGTCTCGCAGGGCACGAGCTACGCCGTGTTCGCCGTGCTGGTGCTCACCGCGTTCGCCGCGCTGCCGCAGGCCGCGCTGGTTGCCGGCGCCGTGGTCGGCGCCATCGTCGGTTACAACGGCCACCGGCTGTTCGCCTTCGCGAAGGTGCCCCGATGAGCACGCACGCCGACGTGTTCGTCATCGGCGCGGGGCCGGCCGGCCTCACCGCCGCCTATTGCCTGACCAAGGAAAACCCTTCCGTCATCGTGATCGAGAAGGACCCGGTGTACGTCGGCGGTATCAGCCGCACGGTCGAATACAACGGCTTCATGTTCGACATCGGCGGTCACCGCTTCTTCTCCAAGTCGAAGGAGGTCGTCGACCTGTGGCAGGAGGTCCTGCCGGACGATTTCATCGAGCGGCCGCGCCTGTCGCGCATCTACTACGGCGGCAATTACTACTCCTATCCGCTGAGCGCCTTTGAGGCGCTGCGCAATCTCGGCCTGTTCACCAGCGCCGCCTGCATGCTGTCGTTCGCCTACGCCAAGGCGCGCCCGATCAAGAACGCGGGCAATTTCCACGAATGGGTGCGCAACCAGTTCGGCGAGAAACTGTTCTCGATCTTCTTCAAGACCTACACCGAAAAAGTGTGGGGCATGTCGTGCGACGAGATTTCCGCCGACTGGGCGGCGCAACGCATCAAGGGGCTCGATCTCGGCGTCGCGGTGCTCGCCGCGCTGAAGAAGGCGCTGCTGCCGAAGCGCAAGCCGAAAGCCGGCGGGCCGGTGGTCAAGACGCTGATCGAAAGCTTCCAGTACCCGCGCCGTGGCCCCGGCATGATGTGGGAAGCGGCCTCACGCAAGATCCAGAAGCGCGGCGGCAAGGTGCTCAAGGGCCGCGAATTGCAGAAGCTGTCCTACGATCACGCCGGAAAGCTGTGGCACATCGAGGTTTCTTGCCACGACGGCGGCAGCGAACATTACACCGCGCACCATGTTGTTTCATCTGCGCCCGTCCGCGAGCTTGTCGAGAAGATCACCCCGACACCGATCTCGCGGCTGCATGCGCGGAGCTTGCGCTATCGCGATTTCCTCACTGTCGCGCTGATGGTCAAAAAGCCCGATCTCTTTCCCGACAACTGGATCTACATCCACGATCCGTCGGTGCAGGTCGGCCGGGTGCAGAACTTCCGCTCGTGGTCGCCCGAAATGGTGCAGCCCGGCATGAGCTGCCTCGGGCTTGAGTATTTCTGCTTCGAGGGCGACGGGTTGTGGAACGCGCCCGATGCCGAGCTGATCGCGCTCGCCAAACAGGAGATCGCCAAGATCGGGCTCATCGCGGAGTCGGATGTCACCGATGCCTGCGTGGTGCGCCAGCCCAAGGCCTATCCGGTCTATGACGAAAGCTATCGCGACAACGTCGCGACGATCCGGCAGGATCTCGAAGGACTCTATCCAACGCTGCACATGGTCGGCCGCAACGGCATGCACAAATACAACAATCAAGATCACGCCATGATGACCGCCATGCTGACGGCGAAGAACATTTTGGCGGGGACACGCGTCTACGACATCTGGAACGTCAACGAGGACGCCGAGTACCACGAGGCCGGCGGCTCGGGCGTGCGGGAAGCGCTGGGGAGCGAGCGGCTGGTGCCGCGGAAGGCGAAGACAGCGGCGGCCTAAGCCGCCCGATAGCGGGTGGCCCGCGGCGCCTCATGCCCCTAACTATCCGTCATGGCCACCATGCTTGCACCGGGCGTCACGCTGACGCCAAACTACTTCGACCGCGCCGCGCAGGATGAACTGCTCGCGGCCATCCGCGCCGTCATTACCGTGGCGCCGCCGTATGTGCCGCGCATGCCGCGCTCCGGCAAACCGATGTCGGTGAAAATGACCAATTGCGGGCCGCTCGGCTGGGTCACCGACGAGGCGCGCGGCTACCGCTATCAGGAAACCCATCCGGAAACCGGCGCGCCCTGGCCGCCGATCCCGGAGATTATCTTACGCGCGTGGCGGGAACTCGGCGGCTATCCGCATGAGCCCGAATGCTGCCTGGTGAACTACTACGCGGCCGACGCCCGCATGGGCCTGCATCAGGACAGAGACGAGCAGGATTTTTCAGCGCCGGTCGTCTCGCTCTCGCTCGGCGATACCGGCCTGTTCCGGGTCGGCGGATTAAGGCGCAGCGATCCGACGCGCTCGGTGCGGCTCGCCTCGGGCGACGCCGTCGTGCTCGGCGGCGAAGGCCGGCTGGCGTTCCATGGGGTGGACCGCATCCTGCCCGGCACCTCGACCCTGCTGCCCGAAGGCGGGCGGATCAATCTCACGCTGCGAAGGGTGACCAAGCCCTAGACGGCGCTACGTGCTCGGCGTCATCCAGCCCATTGTGTTACCGGCGCTATCATTGACGATCGCGATGCGCCCGACGCCCGGGACGTCCCACGGCTCGCGCACAACTTCGCCGCCCTCGCTGGTCGCGCGCGCGAGCGCGGTCGAGAGATCGTCCACCGCCACGTAGGCGAACCAGCCCTCGCCGGTCTCCTGGTCGCCGGCGTCGATCGAATAAATGCCGGCGACGGATTCATCGCCCACCTTGGCGACCCAGTAGGTGGGACCACCGCCGCCCTCCATCGGCTCGAATGTCCAGCCGAGCGTCGCGCCATAGAATGTCTTCGCCTTCTCGGCGTCGCGCGTCATCAGTTCGTTCCAGTAAAAGCTGCCGTTGGTCGCCATGTCGCTCTCCCCGGGTTGCCCGACACGCTAGTGGTCCGATTCTAACATTCGCATCCCTGTGCGGCGGGCTCTCTTGCGAATGTTAGAATCAAAAGGACCACTAGCAAGTATTACATCCTAGTGGAGCTTTGGATTTGACATTCGCTTCGCGAGTCTGCGGATGGGTGGGTTGCGAATGTCAAATCCGCTCCACTAGCGCAAGCGCGTGGCAATCTGAAGACCCGGCCGCATTGTCGCCCATGTTGCGCGCCAAAGGCGGCGTTTGCCGAGCGTCGCCAGGAAGGGGCTATTCATGCGTTCATCGCCACAGAGCATCCGGCTTCTGGTTTTTGCGGGCCTCGCCGGCCTGATGCTGGCAGCACCCGCGCACGCCGCCGATCCGGTGTTTCCGGTCGGTTCGCGCATCGGGCTACTCGCGCCGGCCGGTTTTGAGCCGAGCACCAAGTTTTCGGGATTCGAGAGCCCGCAGGCGAGCGCCGCGATCCTGATCGTGGAGTTGCCCGCCGATGCCTACCCGGAGGTCGAGAAGGGTTTCACCGACGAGGCGCTGAAAGCGCGTGGCATGACGGTGCGGTTGCGCGAGCCGCTGACCTTCAAGGACGGCAAGGGATTTTTCGTGTCCGGCCCGCAGGAATCCGGCGGCCAGAAGCGCTACGAGAACGTGATGGTCGCCAACGTGAGCGGCCTGACCAGCATCGTGTCGCTGCAGATGATCGAGGAGACGCGCGCGACGCTGACCGATGCGGTCGTGCGCGACACGTTCAAATCGCTTGCCGTGCGAAAGCAGGTTCCCGAGGGCGAACGCCTCGCGGTGCTGCCCTACAAGATCGGCGATCTGGCGAAATTCCGCATCGTGCGTTCGGGGCGTGAAGGTGTCGCGATCCTGACCGACGGCCCGAACGACGAGGTCACGGCGGTCGAACAGCCGTTCCTGCTGATCGCGGTTGCGCCCGGCGCGCAGCCGAAACCCGAGGAGCGCGATACGTTCGCGCGCCGCCTGCTGGGCACCGCTCCGGGCATCAAGGACATCAAGATCACCCGCGCCGAGCCGTTGCGGATGGGTCAGGCGCAAGGCTACGAGATCGTGGCCGACGCCAAGGATTCATCCGGCACCGCCGTCACGACGGTGCAATGGCTGCGGTTCGGACAGAGCGCCTATTTGCAGATGTTCGCGATCGTGCGGAAGCCGGCCTGGAACGACGTGTTCCCGCGCCTGCGCACGATCCGCGACAGCATCGAGCCGCGCTGAATTATTTGCCGTTGGTATTGTCGTTCGCCGGCGCGTCGGCTGCCGGCGCCTTTGGGCCGCCCTTGGCGACGCCGACCAGCGCGGGACGCAGCACGCGCTCGCCGATGGTGTAGCCGGGCTGCATGATCTGCACCACGGTGCCGGCCGGGACGCTCGCATCGGGAATCTCGTACATCGCCTGATGCAGGTTCGGGTCGAACTTCTGGCCCTGCGGTTCGATCTTCCGCACCCCGTGCTTCTCCATCACCTTGATCAGCTCGCGCTCGGTGAGCTCAACGCCGTCGAGCAATGCCTTGACGCCCGCGTCCGCCTTGTCGCGGATTTCGTCGTCCAGCGCCTTGAGCGCGCGTTCCATGCTGTCGGCGACGGCGAGAATATCGCGCGCGAAATTGGTCACCCCGTAGGTGCGCGCATCCGCGACCTCGCGCTCGGTGCGGCGGCGCAGGTTTTCCATCTCGGCGAGCGTGCGCAGCAGCCGGTCCTTCAGGTCCGCGGCCTCCTTGGCGAGCGCCGCGACGGGATCGCCCGCCGCTTCGTTCTGCGCACCGGTTTCGGGCGTCTCGGCCTCAGCTCCGGTCGTGCCGCCGGTCGTATCCGTCATCCCAATTCCGTTCTGTATGCGAAAAATCGTCGATTTCGCCCCGGATATCAGCGCTGAGGCGAGAAAAATCAAGCCTTCGTGATCGTCCGAGACGAGGAGGGGTTTACCCCGCCAGCACCTTGCTGACCACCTTGGCGGTGTAGTCGACCATCGGGATGATGCGCGCGTAATTGAGCCGGGTTGGGCCGATCACCCCGAGCACGCCGACGATACGCCCCTGCCCGTCGCGGTAGGGCGACACGATGGTGGAGGAGCCGGAGAGCGAGAACAGCTTGTTCTCCGAACCGATGAAGATGCGCATGCCGTCGGCCTGTTCGGCGCGGCCGAGCATGTCGGCGACGGCGCGCTTTTCTTCGAGATCGTCAAACAGCAGGCGCACGCGCTCGAGGTCTTCCAGTGCGTGCAGATCGTCGAGCAGGTTGGCCTGCCCGCGTACGATGAGCTGCCGCTGCGCGGTCTCGCCGCCGGACCAGCTCGCGAGTCCCGCCGACACCAGGCGCTGGGTCAGCTGATCAAGCTCGGCCTTGCCGGCTTCTAGCGCGCGTTCGAGCTCGATGCGCGCTTCGGCGAGCGTGCGGCCGCGGATGCGCGCATTGAGGAAGTTGGTCGCCTCCGACAGCGCTGAACTCGGCAGCCCGGGCGGCAGCGTGAGGATGCGGTTCTCGACCTGCCCGTCTTCGGCCACCAGCACCACGAGTGCGCGCTCGGGTTCGAGCCGCACGAACTCGATGTGCTTGAGCCGCGTGTTCGATTTCACCGCCAGCACGACGCCGGCCGCGCGTGTCAGCCCCGACAGCATTCCCGATGCCTCGGTCAGCACGGCATCGACCGACTTGGAGGTGCCGGCCGCGGCGACCTGTGCCTCAATCGCCTGGCGGTCGCGCTCGGTCACGTCACCCACTTGCATGAGTGCGTCGACGAAGAAACGCAGGCCGCGCTCGGTCGGCAGCCGGCCAGCCGAGGTGTGCGGCGCATAGACGAGGCCGAGCTGTTCGAGGTCCGCCATGACGTTGCGCACCGACGCGGGTGACAAGGTCATCGGGATGATGCGGGCAAGGTTGCGCGAGCCGACCGGCTCCCCGGTTGCCAGGTAGCTCTCGACGATCTGGCGGAAGATTTCGCGCGAGCGTTCGTTGAGCTGGGCAAGCCCGGCTTGCGATGGTCCGAGTGGAAGGTCTTGAGACACCGGCCCTACTCCGTCACCAAGCACAATTGTCCATGAAGGTGCCCCAATACAAGCCGGGCCTTGTCGTTCCGGTGCGCCCCACCTAAAAGCGGCACCAATTCATTCGAAGAGAACCCTGGAGCCTGAATGCGACCAAGCCGCCGACAACCCGACGAGCTGCGCGCCGTTTCGCTTGACCGCGGCGTGGTGAAATACGCCGAAGGCTCGTGCTTCGTGAAATTCGGCGACACCCATGTGCTCGTCACGGCCACGCTGGAAGACCGTCTGCCACCGTGGCTGAAGGGACAGGCGCGCGGCTGGGTCACGGCCGAATACGGCATGCTGCCGCGCGCGACGAACGAGCGCACGCGGCGCGAGGCCTCGGCCGGCAAGCAGGGCGGGCGTACGCTGGAAATCCAGCGTCTGATCGGGCGCTCGTTGCGCGCCGTGGTCGACCTGCCGGCGCTGGGCGAACGGCAGATCACGGTCGATTGCGACGTGATCCAGGCCGACGGCGGCACGCGCACCGCCGCGATCACCGGCGCGTGGGTGGCGCTTTCCGATTGCATCAACTGGATGAAGGCGCGCGACATGCTGCGCGGCGCCAACCCGCTGCGCGATCACGTGGCGGCGGTATCGTGCGGCGTGCACAACGGCGTCGCGGTGCTCGATCTCGACTATGCGGAAGACTCCGAGGCCGACACCGACGCGAATTTCGTCATGACCGGCGCGGGCAACATCGTGGAAATTCAGGCAACCGCCGAGAAGGTCGTATTCAGCGAGGAGCAGCTATCGGCACTGCTCGGGCTTGCCCGCAAGGGCATCGGCAAGCTGGTCGATCTGCAAAAGCTCGCCGTGATGTGATGCATCGGCAGATCACCGGCCGCCTCGTTATCGCCACGCACAACAAGGGCAAACTGGCCGAAATGCGCGACCTGCTCGCGCGTTATGGCGTTGAGGCGGTTTCGGCGGGCGAGCTGAATCTGCCCGAGCCCGAGGAGACCGGCACGACATTCGCGGCGAATGCGCGCCTCAAGGCAGAGGCCGCCGCGCAGGCGTCCGGTTTGCCGGCTTTCGCGGACGATTCCGGGCTAGCGGTCGATGCGCTCGACGGCGCGCCGGGGATCTATTCGGCGCGCTGGGCCGGCGAGACCAAGGATTTTCGCCACGCGATGGAGAAGGTCGAGGCTGGCTTGCGCGAGCGCGACGCCTTCACGCCCGCGCAGCGCAAGGCCCATTTCGTCTCTGTGCTGGCGGTCGCGTGGCCGGACGGGCATGTGGAGGAATTCGACGGGACAGTCGACGGTACGCTGGTCTGGCCGCCGCGCGGCGAAAAAGGCTTTGGCTACGATCCGATGTTCCTCCCCGACGGGTTCGATCTTACATTCGGCGAGATGACCGCCGACCAGAAGCACGGACTGCCGCCTAAGGGCCAAGGCCTCTCGCACCGCGCCCGCGCGTTCCTCAAGCTCGCGGAGGCGTGCCTTGCGAAACAATGATCTTTCACCTCCCCCGCTTGCGGGGGAGATCGGCCAGCGCAGTGAGCCGGGAGGGGGCGCTTTCGGCGTTTACGTTCATTGGCCGTTCTGCCTGTCGAAGTGCCCCTATTGCGACTTCAACAGCCACGTGCGGCATGCGGCCGTCGATGAGGAGCGCTATGTGCGCGCCTTTGCGGCCGAAATCGCCGCGACGGCGCAGCGCACCGGGCCGCGCACCGTCACGACGATCTTCATGGGCGGCGGCACGCCGTCGCTGATGAAGCCCGCAACCGTGGCTGCGATCCTCGACACCATCGGTAAGCATTGGAGCGTGGCGTCCGATGTCGAGGTCACGCTCGAGGCGAACCCGACCAGCGTCGAGGCAACGCGCTTTGCGGGCTATCGAGCGGCCGGCGTCAATCGCGTGTCGCTCGGCGTGCAGGCGCTCGACGATGTGTCGTTGAAAGAACTCGGGCGGCTGCACACCGCGCAGGAAGCGCTCGATGCCGTGAAGATCGCGCGCAGCGCATTCGGGCGCTATTCGTTCGATCTGATCTACGCGCGCCCGCGTCAGACGCCCGCCGCGTGGCGCGCCGAGCTTCTCCGCGCAATCGACGAAGCCGCCGAGCATCTGTCGCTCTATCAGCTCACCATCGAGCAGGACACGCCATTCGCCGCGCTGCATGCGGCCGGCAAGCTTGTCATTCCGGACGACGACAATGCGCGCGCGCTCTACGACATGACGCAAGAAGTCACGACGGCGCGGGGCCTTCCGTCTTACGAGATTTCCAACCATGCGCGCTCGGGCGCCGAGTGCCGGCACAATATGGTCTACTGGCGCTATCACGAGTATGCGGGCGTTGGGCCCGGCGCGCATGGGCGGCTTGTCGTCGACGGCCAGCGTCACGCGACATCGACCGAGAAGCGCCCCGAAGCGTGGCTGATGCGCGTCGAGGCGAACGGCCACGGCGTCACCACCGACGAAACGCTGACGCGCACCGAACAGGCGGACGAATATCTGCTGATGGGCCTGCGGCTCGCAGAAGGGATCGATCCCGCGCGTTACGCGGCATTCGCCGGCCACCCGCTCGATCCGGCGCGCATCGCGGCGCTCGGCGCCGAAGGCTTCGTCGAAGCAACGCCCGACGGCCGCCTGCGCGTCACGCGCGCGGGATTTCCGATCCTCGATGCTGTGGTGGCGGATTTGGCGGCGTAACCTTTATGACGTCAGAAATGGATGTAGTTGTTATCGGCGGGCCAAATGGCGCGGGGAAGACTACTTGGGCCTATCGCCGTCTGTCCTCGACGCTCGAGATCCGCGAGTTCGTTAACGCGGATGAGATCGCACGTGGGCTTTCTCCCCTCAATCCGGATGCAAGTGCGATCGCGGCTGGTCGTCTTATGCTCAACCGGCTGAATGAGCTCGTTGACTCGGGAGTAAATTTCGCGTTTGAGACCACCTGCTCAGGTCGTGGACATTCAGTTTTTCTCAAGAGATGTCGGACCAAGGGCTACCGGATAACCCTAATTTTTCTCTGGCTACCGTCTTCTGATGTTGCGGTGGAACGCGTCGCGCGGCGGGTGAGTCGCGGTGGCCACCGAATCCGACTGATGTTGTTGTGCGGCGCTATTCAGCTGGCATCCGAAATATGCGCGACATCTATCTGCCGCTTGCCGACCTCGCGTTTATTCATGACAATTCGGACGGTGAAGGCATACTGATTGCTGAACGACGTCCAAGCCAACCGTTGGTCATTCACGACCATAAGCGTTGGCGACGAATAGAGGAAGCCTGATGGCCAGCTTGTCCAACAGGGAAATGGCTGATCGGATCGTGCGCAGTCTCAAAGAGAATAGCGCAGAACTATCTCGTCAGCGACGGTCGGCGGGTTTGGGGCGGCGACTGAAACCGATCTTGCGATTCTTCGAGACTGTTGGCGTAATAGCTAGCCTAGCCGCAGCGCTCTTGGCGATATACCGCTTCTTCTGAATTTAAGTCCCGCTTGCGCTGAACACCTTCGGGGCGGGGCTGATCACCTGCGGGCCGGAGGTCGTCACGCGCATCACCGCAAGTCCGCGCTGGTTGGTGCCGTCGGGGCGGAAGCGGAATACGCCGTCGATCCCGGCGAAGCCGGACGGGTTGGTGAGAATCTCTTCCGAGAAGCGCGCCGGCCCTTGCGTCTTCACCAATGCGGCAACGAGCGACACCGCGTCGTAGGAGAGCGTCGCCGGACGCAGCGGGTCCTGCCCATAGCGCTGGCGGTAGCGGCCGGAGAATGCCCGGTAGCCGGCCGGCTCCGGCGCCGCGTACCAGCCACCCTGCGCGCCCTGCTCGGCAAAGATGCGCGGATCGTCCCACAACCCTGTGCCTATCAGCTGGAGGCGGCGCGTGTTCACGCCACCGGCGGTGAGCATCTGCACGGCCGACGTCACCGAGTCGGCGCCGTCCGGAATGAAGATCGTGTCGGCCTGGCGCGCCGCCTGCGCGACGCGCTGCACCGGCCCCTGCATCTGCGCGCGATCGAGCGGATAACGCTCCATCGCGATGACGCGCCCACCGCCGCGCGCGACCGCCTGCTGGAACGCGGCCTGCACCACGCTGCCATAGGCATTGTCGGGAATGAGCGCCGCGAACGAGCGCTTCCCCTGCTGCGTGGCATAACCGATCACGCGGTTCACATCCGACTCGGGCAGGAAGCTCAGCAAGTACACGCCGGGCGCCGCCACGCTGGAGTCGGTCGAGAACGCGATCACCGGCACGCCGCGCGCGCGCGCCACCTGCCCGGCCGCGCCCACCGACACGGCGAACAGCGGCCCAAGAACGATCTCGGCGCCTTCGGCGAGCGCGGCTTGCGCGGCAGCTTGCGCGCCCGCCGCGGTACCGCCGTCGTCCTTCACCAGGAGCTGGATGTCCGGATTGGAAAACTCGGCGAGTGCCATTTCGGCGGCGTTGCGCATCGACTGCGCGACCGCGGCGCCGTTGCCCTGGGCCGTGAGCGGAAGGATCAGCGCGACCTTCACCTGGCCGGCGCCGACCGCGCTTGGCTGCGCGGGCGGCGGCGGGGGCGGCGCGCCGAAACTGAAATAGTCAGCGCCGGGCATGCCCGAGCAGGCCGCCGCGAGCAGCGACAACCCAGCGAAAATCGCGATGCGCGCGCCAAACGCGCGCCGCGTGTGTAGCTTCGGCCGTTCGCGGGACAAGGCTGCCCTCCCGGTGGCAGCATCTCATATTCGGTGGGAAGGTCAATGAAGTCAAAAGCTTGGGTTCCGGCACGCGACGGACGCCGGTCCGGCCGCTAGACTGGCGGGCATGCAGACCGGCAAACCAGCGCGGGCGCGCGACGCGCAAGAGGCTCGGGGGCGGTATTCGGTCGCCGGGCAGGCGTTCGAAGCGCCGCGGCTCGAGCCTGGCCTTTACGTGGTGGCGACGCCGATCGGGAACCTGCGCGACATCACGCTGCGCGCGCTGGAAATCCTTGCCGCCGCGGACCTTGTCGCCTGCGAGGACACGCGCGTATCGCGAAAACTGTTCGAACACTATGACCTGTCGGCGCCGCTGACCCCCTATCACGACCACAATGCGGAGACGGCAAGGCCGAAGATCCTGGACAGGCTCGCGGCGGGCGGCGTCGTCGCGCTGGTGTCGGATGCCGGGACGCCGCTGATCTCGGACCCGGGCTACCGGCTTGTGCGCGAGGCACGCGCGGCCGGGCATGCCGTCACGGCCGCGCCCGGGCCATCGTCCGCCCTGATGGCGCTGACGGTCGCCGGGCTGCCGACCGACCGGTTCTTCTTCGAGGGGTTTCTGCCCGCCAAGGAGGCGGCGCGCCGCACCCGCATCGGCGAGCTTGCGCGCATTCCGGCCACCTTGCTGCTGTTCGAAAGCGGGCCGCGGCTTGCCGCGGCGCTGGCCGACCTTGCGGCGGGGCTCGGGGCGCGTGAAGCCGCGATTGCACGCGAGCTCACCAAGCTGCACGAGGAAATCCGGCGCGGCGATCTCACGACGCTCGCCGCCGAGTACGCGGCGGGCGCCGAGACGCGCGGCGAGATCGTCATCGTGATCGCGCCGCCGGCCGCAGCCGAAGCGCCCAGCGCCGCCGAGGTCGATGCGCTGCTGCACGCCGCGCTCGCGCGCACATCGGTCAAGGAGGCGGTCGCCGAAGTCGCGGCGGCGACCGGCGAGCCGCGGCGCGCGATCTACTCCCGCGCGCTCGAACTGACCAAGGATCGCAATGGCGCGCCGGACCCGTAACCCCCCGGAATTGCCGGTCGCGCCGCGTCCGGAGCGGCAGGTCGCGTTCGCGCTCGGCCTCTCGGCCGAAAGCCGCGCCGCCGCCTACCTGATCGCCAAGGGCTATCGTATCGTGGCGCGGCGGTTCCGCAGTCCGGTCGGCGAGATCGACATCGTGGCGCGGCGCCGCGGCACGCTCATTTTCGTCGAGGTGAAGGCGCGCGAGCGGCTCGACGACGCGGCCGAAGCCGTGATCGTGCGGCAGCAGCGCCGCATCGTGGCGGCAGCCGAGGCCTGGCTCGCCGCTCATCCCGACGACATGAATTGCGATATGCGCTTCGACGTGATGCTGGTCGCGCCGAAGAGCCTCCCGCGTCACATCGAGGCGGCGTTCGACGCCAGTAACTAAGCGGCGGACTTCGCCTTGCGCTCCGCGCGCCGCTCCGGGCCTTTGTAGGCGGGATCGTCGGCGACGCGGCGGTCGACGGAGTCCGCGCGAAGCGCCGTGAAGAAGTTCTGCACTTCCTCGGTCAGCCGGTTGGCTTCGCTCGACAGCGACAGCGAGGCATCGAGCACCGCGCCGGCCGAGCGCGTGGTTTCGCCGATGGCGCCGTTGACGGTCGCGATGTTGTCGGCGAGCGTCTTGGTGCCCTGCGCGGCCAAATTGGCGTTGCGCGAAATCTCCTGCGTGGCGGCGCCCTGCTCTTCCACGGCGCTGGCGATCGCGGTCGTGACCGTCTCGATCTCGGTCATCGAGGCCGCCACATGGCGCACGGCTTCCACCGCGCTCTTGGTCGAGGTCTGGATGCCGGCGACGTGCTGGGCGATTTCCTCGGTCGCCTTCGCGGTCTGATTGGCGAGGGACTTCACCTCCTGCGCCACCACCGCGAAGCCCTTGCCGGCATCGCCCGCCCGTGCCGCCTCGATCGTGGCGTTGAGCGCGAGCAGATTGGTTTGCGCGGCGATCGCCTGGATCAGATCGACGACCGCGCCGATGCGCTGGCCGGCCGCCGCGAGGCTTTCGATCTGGGCGGCCGACGATTCGGTGGTCGCTCCGGCCTGCCGCACCACGCTGGTGGCCTGCACGACGTGGCGTGCGATCTCCTGAATCGAGGCCGTGAGCTCTTCCGACGCCGACGCCACCGCATTGACGTTGCTCGCGGTATCGTCGGACGCCATGGCCGCCGACCCGGTCTGGTCCGCCGCATTGGAGGCAACGCCGGTCAAGGTCTGCGCCGTGGAGCGCATCATCTCGGCGTTGCGCCCGACGGCGCCGAGCGCCTGCTCGACCGAGCCGCGGAACGATTCCACCGCGTTTTCGATGTGCGTGTTGCGCGCTTCGCGCCCCTTGATCTCGTCGGCCACGGTGCGGTTGAGCTCGGCGTTGCGTTGCATGGCCTGCTGGAACACGCCGATCGAGCGCGCGAGCGCCCCAACCTCGTCATGCCGGCCGACATGCGGAACGGCCACGTCCGCGCCACTCGCCACCGCTTCGGTGACACGCGTGATCTCGGCGAGCGGGCGTGTGACCACGCGCCAGATGACCAGCACGCCGACCGCCGCCAATGCGAGCGCAGCCAGCGCGAGCGCGGTCAGCAGCCCGGTGGTCCAATGCAGGCGCGCTTCGAGCTCGGCGTAAATGCGTTTGGTGCGCGCGTCGTAGATCGCGGCGAGCTTGTCGAGATCCTGGTTCAGCGCGGTCCGCACGCTGCGATTGGCTTCGTTGTCGCCCCATTCGCGGCCCTTGGCCGGACTGACCTCGACGCCGAGCCGCACCAGCTCCTTGCGAAACTCAACGAATTGCGCGACGCGTTTGGAGAACTCCTCGAACTGCGTGACGTCGTCGGCGTGGACCCTCTTGCGCCAGTCCTCGACCGCCTTGACGATACGGTCGTTGAATTTAAGCAGCAGGTCGCCATAGCGCTTCGCTGTCGCGGTGTCGGGCGACATGTAGACGCCGCGCGATTCCATGACCACCGCGTAGATCAGGCCATTCATGCGTTCGACGCTCTGGGTGCCGGAGAGCGATGTCTCATAGGCACCGGTCATCTCGGCCTGGTGACGCGCGTTGATCACCGCGATTCCGGCCAGCGCGACGGTGGCGACTGCAAGCAGCGAGAAAATGATGTAGAGCTTGGCGGCAATCGACAATTTCGGCAGCATGTAACCCCCGTCCCGTCTCACCGCCAAATTGGTCGTAAATCGGCAAGAATTCGTTAACCGGCGGCGATTGGACGCGGCGGGATAGGTACTGAGTGGGTGCAGCATGGGCTTGAGCGTCGCGGTGCAGATGGACCCGATCGAGCGGATCAACATCCGCGGCGATTCGACGTTTGCGCTGCTGCTCGAGGCGCAGGCGCGCGGGCATACGCTTGCCTACTACACGCCCGACCGGCTGGCGCAGGAGGGAGCCCGGGTGTTCGCCAGCGTGCAGCCGCTCGCCGTGCGAGACGAGGCCGGCAATCACTTTACGCTGGGTGAGTCGCGCCGGACCGAGCTGACCGAGCTCGACGTGATCCTGCTGCGCCAGGACCCGCCGTTCGACCTCGCCTACATCACCACCACGCACATGCTCGAGCGCGTGCACCCGAAGACCTTCGTGGTCAACGACCCGGCGAGCGTACGCAACGCGCCCGAGAAGGTGTTCGTCACCGAATTCCCCGACCTGATGCCGCCGACGCTGATCACGCGCGACCTCGCCGAGATCAGGGCGTTCCGGGCGCAGCATGGCGACATCGTGATGAAGCCGCTCTACGGCCACGGCGGCGGCGCGGTGTTTCGCGTGACGCGCGACGACCTCAATTTCGGATCCCTCTACGACATGTTCGCCGTGACGTTCCGCGAGCAATGGGTGGTGCAGGCGTGGCTGCCGGCCGTGAAGGAGGGCGACAAGCGCATCATCCTGGTCGACGGCGAATACGCGGGCGCGGTCAACCGCGTGCCGGCGCCGGACGACCTGCGCTCCAACATGGTGCGCGGCGGCTCGCCGAAGAAGACCGAACTGACCGAGCGCGAGCGCCACATCTGCGAGCGGCTTGGGCCGCATTTGCGCGAGCGCGGGCTGCTGCTGGTCGGCATCGACGTGATCGGCGATTACCTGACCGAGATCAACGTGACGTCGCCCACCGGCATCCGCGCGGTGCGCAATGTCGGCGGGCCGGATATCGCGAAGATGGTGTGGGAGAAGATTGAGGGGAGGCGGAAAGGCTGAGTGCTACGTGGATTGCCGCTCCAGCGCCTTCCGGTCCCACCCGCCCTTGTTCGCCGCCGCCTCGTAGGTGCTCTGCGCGAAATCGAGCAGCGCGTCGTCGGGTGACGCCCCCGTGCGCACCGCGTCGTAGTCCAACAGGAATTGCCCGACATCCGCGTTGTAGGCCGCGCCCGCCGGCCGCACGGGCTGCGCGCCGAAGCCGTCGGGCTCGGGATACGCATAGGCGTAGAACGCCGCGCGGCCGTAGCCGCCATTGCCGGGCCAGAAGCCGAGGCTCGAACATTCGTGGCTGTAGGCTTCCTGCATCACCCAGGGCGCGACGTTCGGCGTCTTGCTTCCCGTCAGCGGCGGCGCGGCGCGCCCGGAGAAGCGCGTCACCGCGAGATCGAACGAGCCCCAGAAGAAATGCACCGGCGATGATTTGCCGAGATAGCGCGCGCGGAAAATGTCGAACACGCGCGCCGCTTGCACAAGCTGGTGCCAGAAGGTTTTCGCCGCCGCGCCGTCATAGCTCGCGTGCACGCGATCCTGGTCGAACGGGATTGCGCCCTCGATCTCCCCCGGCATGGTCCAGATGTGGATATCGACATCGAGCGCGCTTAAACGCGCCATGACGGCGGCGTAGAAATCCGCCGTCGCCATCGGTGCGAGCGCGATGCGCTGCTCGCGCGCGTCGCTGGTGCGCAGGACAAGCTCGTGGGCGCAGAAGTCGAAATCGATCTGCAGCGCGTGGTCGCCGTACGGCATCGCGCCGGTGGTGAGCCCGCGCGCCGTGACGAACAGTACGATGCCCCACCAGTGATTGGACACGGGCGCCAGGCGCAGCTTCACCTTGCCGACGACCTGCGTCCACAGATGCAGCGTATTGCAGGTGTCGGCCCAGTCCGCAAAGGCAAGCGCCGGCCAGGTGTTGGGTGAATTCATGGGGCGAGGTTCCTCGCCCCGATATGGCACTCAATTCCGCCGCTTGAAGAGGTGCGGATCGTAGGTTTCGTCGAGCAGGGCATCGACCAAGGCGACGCGCGGCCAGGCGGGGCTTTGCATGTCGTGCACCCACCCCTCGATCTCGGTTTCAGCCGCTTCGGCGGCGATCCGCGCGGCCCGCGCGCAACTCAGTTCGGTCTGGACTTGTTGAAGATCAATCATGGGCGCCTCCGCAGGCTGAATCCGCTGGACGCTATCTCAGTTCCGTCCGTTCTGCAAATGTTCTTGCAACCGCCTACAACTTTGCGCTACCCTAGGTCATTCGAGGGGCATCGCATGGTGCAGCGCGTATCGACCGTGGCGTTCGAGGGCATCGAGGCGCGCGCCGTCGACGTGCAGGTGCAGGTCGCGCCCGGGCTCCCGGCTTTCAACGTGGTCGGCCTGCCCGACAAGGCGGTGTCGGAGGCGCGCGAGCGGGTGCGCGCCGCGCTGATCGCGTCCGGCCTCGCGCTTCCCGCGCGGCGCATCACCGTCAACATGGCGCCGGCCGACCTGCCGAAGGAAGGCAGCCACTACGACCTGCCCATTGCGCTCGGCCTGATGGCGGCGATCGGCGCGATCCCGCCTGATGCCGTGAGCGGCTTCACGGTGCTGGGCGAGCTCGGGCTCGACGGCTCGATCGCCCCTGTCGCGGGCGTGCTGCCGGCGGCGATCGGCGCCAATGCGCGCGGCGAAGGGCTGATCTGCCCCTACGCGTGCGGGCCGGAGGCCGCCTGGGCGAGCCCCGAGATGGAGATCATCGCGGCGGGCTCGCTGATCCAGCTCGCCAACCACTTCAAGGGCACGCAGGTGCTGATGCGGCCGCGCCCGAAGGTCCGCGAGATCGAGGGCACGCCGCTCGACTTGCGCGACATCAAGGGCCAGGAGAGCGCCAAGCGGGCCTTGGAGATCGCGGCCGCCGGCGGGCACAATCTGCTGATGGTCGGCCCGCCCGGCGCCGGCAAGTCGATGCTGGCGGCGCGGCTGCCGTCGATCCTCCCCTCGCTCTCGCCCAGCGAGCTGCTCGAAGTCTCGATGGTCGCGTCGGTCGCGGGCGAGATCGCCGAGGGCGCGCTCACCAACCGCCGGCCGTTCCGCGCGCCGCACCACTCCGCCAGCATGCCGGCGCTGGTCGGCGGGGGCTTGCGCGCCAAGCCCGGCGAGATTTCGCTGGCGCATCACGGCGTGCTGTTCCTCGACGAGTTTCCCGAATTCCAGCCGGCGGTGCTCGACTCGCTGCGCCAGCCGCTGGAATCGGGCGACGTGACGATCGTGCGGGCGAACTATCGCGTCACCTATCCGGCGCGCTTCATGCTGGTCGCCGCGATGAACCCGTGCCGCTGCGGCAAGGCGAGCGACCCGGGCTTTTCCTGCCGGCGCGGGCAGAACACGCGCTGCGCGGCAGACTATCAGGGGCGGCTCTCCGGGCCGCTGATCGACCGCATCGACCTGCACATCGAGGTGCCCGCCGTCACTGCCGCCGATCTGATTTTGCCGCCGCCCGCCGAGGGCAGCCGCGAGATCGCCGCGCGGGTCGCGCAGGCGCGCCAGGTGCAAGCCGAGCGGTATGCCGCCCTTGGCCTTACCGGCATCCGCACCAACGCGCAGGCAAGCGGGCCTGCGCTCGAAGAGGTGGCGAAGCTCGACAATGCCGGTGTTGCGCTGATCCGCGATGCGGCGGATGCGATGCGGCTTTCGGCGCGCGGCTATCACCGCGTGCTGCGCGTCGCGCGCACGCTCGCCGATCTCGACGGCGCCGAGAAGATCGGCCGCGTGCATCTCGCCGAGGCGCTGTCGTATCGGGCGCTCGCCGACGAGGTGCGCAGGGCGGCGTGATTTTTTGTCCATGATCTTGGTCCGAAAACCGGTTCCCACTTTTCGGGATCATGCACTCGGCTTCTCGAACTTCCAGCGATAGATCAGCCGCGCCGCGATCCAGATCAGGATCAGCAGCAGGATCATGCGGAAGCCCGCCAGCGAAAGCGCGGCAGGACCAAGCAGAAAGATCAGCGTTGCCCAGAAGGCGAACCACAGCGTCTGTGCGACGAAGGCCAGCACGACGAAGCGTCGCGCCGGGAATTGCAGGATCCCGGCGGCGGTCGAAATGCACGAGGCGAGATTGGCCTGCCAGTAGGTGGTGAAGATCGCGCTCAGGCCATATTTGGTGAGCCGCCGCTTGGCTTTCTCCAGCGGCTCGCGCAGCCCGAAGGCGAGGAGGAGCCGATACCAGCCGTCTTTGCCGGCAAAGAAGTTCGTCACCTGCCCGCAGTAGAGCCCGAAGGCTCCGATCGCCGCGGTCTCGACGTAACGCACCGGTTCGGGCGACGCCGCGATCATCGCGAAGATGAGCACCAGCGTGCCGGGAAAGTACCAGCCGATCACCACGAGCGCTTCGAGGTAGCCGCAGACGAGAACGATCCAGAGCCCGTACCGGTCGAGATAGCTTTTGCCGATCGCGATGATGGTTGCTTCGGGCGGCAGATCGAGCGCCAGCCAGATCGCGTAAAGCAGGCCGAATACGGCCAGCACCGTGAGCGGAAACGCGACGATCTTCAGCGCACGGCGCAGCATGTCATCCCGGGGACGGACGCTAGGCGCTGGCGCTGAGCCCGGTCAATCCGAATGCGCCGGACTGGTTACTGTAGCTTGGCGCGCCGGCGGCGGCCGCGCGCGGCGCCCGGCGGGCATTGCCAGGCGCGGCGCTGTCCGCGCAGATCGCCCTCGCGGCGCGGACGCGGATAGCTCGGCGCCGGCTCCGTTCCGGACGCCGGCCGCAGCGTTCCGTCGTCGAGCGCGTCGCACAGCGCGAAGAACTCCTCGTCGGTGATCCCGTGCAAATCGAGTTGGACCTGCAGCTTGGCCATCTCGAGAAACAGCACCGACTCGCCGAGCCCGTTGGCGTGTGCCATTGCGATGAGTTCGTTCAGCGTCGCGACGGCCTGCTCAAGCCGTTCGTCCGTGTTCGCTTCCATCACCCAACCCCCTCCAACTGCCCCGTCTCGATGTGCGCGCAATCCATGTCCGCGTGGTGACGACCTCGCCGTAGAGCCCGGCGACCCCCGAGACGACGCGATGCACGTCGTTGGCCGGGACATCATCGAGCGCATGGCTCGCCGACGCATCAGCCAAATAGGTGACGTTGTGACCGCGATGGAACGCATCGATCGCGGTCGCCAGGCACGCGGCCTCGCCGGCGAAGCCCGCCAGCACGAAGCTGCCGCCGCCCGAGCTCATCACCTCGGCGAAATCCGTGCTGGCGTAGCAGGACGGCCGGTTGCGCTCGAAGATCATGTCGACGCCGTGCGGCTCGAAGCCCTCGATCCAGCGCGAGAAGCGCGTCGCCTTGTTGAACAGCGGCGTGCGGTCGATCCAGCGCGCGAACGCGACCGGCAGGCCCATGGCGCGCGCATGTGCGAGCGCGGCGCGGCAATTGGCGAGCGCGCCCTTGGTCTCCTCGAGCGCCAGCACGCGCGGGCTCGCGATGTATTCCTGCTGCAGGTCGACCAGCACCAGCGTCTGGATCACCGACGGGTTCACGTAGGCGCGCAGGTCGATGACGGAGCTCATAAGCGGAGCCTTTCGTGTCTTGGGTGCTGTGGAGTCTAGTCGGCCGCCGAAGAAACCTATGCGACTAAGAATATACAGAGGTGTTTCGTATACGAAACACCAAGCCGTGGTTGGGGCGCAGTCACATAGCTTCTTGTGGTTGCGTCGCGCGCAAATTCGCAGGTCATGCGCGTACTTTCTCTCGTGCCCGTTTGCCAGGAGGCCCAGCCACGGGGCGGATCGCAGATCGCTCCAGTACGCCCGGTACGTGCCAGCGTCCCTCCGGCCGCATTAAAACGTAGGGATCGCTCTCCAGGCTAATCGCGTTGGGTGCGGGACTCGCCTCGAATACTATCTCCACGTACTCGTGGTCAGAGAAAACGATTCGACGGGCATTCTCGAGAGGCCGCCACCCGAGTCGCAGATAATAATCAAGGAGGTTTTTCTCTGCTCGACCGTAAATAAGGCGATATCCTTTCGCGCGACAGAGTTCGACGCCAGCCTGCATAAGGGACGTACCTAGGTGCAAGCTCCGAAACTCGCGCCGGACCGCCAAGCGTTCGAGTTTTGCAAAGCCCGCGAAGCAACGAATGCGGAGACAACCGACCGGTTCGTCTCCGGCGTACCCAAGCAGATTAAGTCCGGCCAAATCGTTGCCGTCGAACTCTTCTGAATAAGGGCATTGCTGCTCGCCAATATAAACCGCACTGCGTACAGAAATTACTCGCATTAAATCTTCGAGGGAGCGTGCAACAGTGATACTAATTTTTTCGGCGCCCTTCTGCGGCCCGTAACTGTCGTAGACCGGTGTTTTTTGTTGTGTCTCCGCACTATCTCGCCGAAACATGTGCAGGTTTGGAAGAAACTTGCCCCGATAATTGGCTCCAAGTTCGAAGCCAAGACTTTCCAGGATTCGCCGACCTCCGGCAGTCGCTGCGCGGGCATACAGTGTTGAATCACGATAGCGAGGGGTACAGATCTTCTCATAAGTGAGAGGGATGCCGCCGGCGATCACACCACGCGCGTATATTCCCCAGACGTATATGCCTGCGGGAATTTCACTCTGCCTACAAATCAACGATAAATCGGGGTCGGTCGCACAAAATGAGCCGTCAAACAAACTATTCATTCCGGCTTGGTTCAGCATTAGGTACGCGACATAGCCTTCGCCACTGGCAACGCCAGTAGCAAAATTCTGTCGGCGCGCGATCGCCCAAATGCTATCCGGATTATGGCGAAAGACGCGATGAACCACCTCGGGCGAGGCTCCGCCACCCATTTCCTCGACTGCGCGAGGCAACAGTAAATCAATGTCCGCGGCGGACGGGGTGAACACCACCAGTCGTTGCGCAACCTTTGATGTATCTAATGTAGAAAGATGGTGCTTAGATAGACCTGCGGACGAAGTCAGCGGCTGGGCCGTACGCGTTACGCCGCGAGTGTGCGCGTTCATTTTGGATGTCCCTGTTGTCAGGACCGGATGGGTCTGCGAAGCTTATGCAGAACCGGATTGCTAGTATGCGCCTCGTGATGAACAGGGGTGTTACGCCCGTGGATCGCTCGGGCGTCGCGTCGCCTCCCGATTGGGAGCATATCCATACTTTTTTGGAAACCGCCCGGCGAGGTAGCTTGCGGTCTGCTTCCGAAACGCTGTCGATTTCATACGCCTCCGTCAAGCGCCACATCGATGAGCTCGAGCGCCAGCTTGGTGCAAAGCTTTTCACCCGAGACGTCGAAGGCATGAAGCTAACCGACGAGGGCCGGGAAGCCGTCGCTCGGGCAGAACAGATGGAAACTGCTTTTTTCGGGTTGATGCGAGCAAAGGAGCGAGTCGTTGCGCCGTATAGCGGAGAGGTCAAGCTCGCCACCACAGAAGCGTTCGGAACGTTCTGGTTAGCTCCCCGGCTTTTGGAGTTTCAACAGGCGCATCCCAAATTGCTGGTCGATCTGCGGTGCGCGATGCAGTCCGCCGATGTGTTGCGCCTTGAGGCTCATGCCTCGGTACAACTAAGCGAGCCGAAGGGCGCTGATGTGAAGGTCGTAAGGCTCGGCCGAATCCATTCAATTCCGACGGCCGCCCGGAGTTATGTTGATGTTTACGGTTCGCCCAAAACAATCGATGATCTTCTAAAGCATCGCCTAGCCCTTCAGTTTGCGGACCAAACGGGCACCCAGGCAATCTACGATCATTTCTTTCCGGGCGTGCCCCAAGAAGGTTGGGTTGCTTTTCGAACTAACAACAGCACGGCCCTGCTCTGGGCGATCATCAAGGGTGTCGGCATTGGTTGGTCGCCGACTTACATGCATGCCATGGGTCCACAAATGGTCCCGTTAGATCTTGATCTGGTCTTCTCGTTCGACGTTTGGCTGGCTTATCACGCCGATGCGGCACAAATCCCGCGCGTGCGGCGAATGATTGATTGGGTCAAAGATTCGTTTGATCCCCGAAAGTATCCGTGGTTTCGCGATGAGTTCATACATCCGCGCGACCTTCCAAGGGAATACCGCGGGCCGCCGCTTATCAACCTGTTCGAAGGTGCTTCTTCGCCCAAATTTGGCACTGGTGGGATGAAGTGATCACCCGCACCTAAACGCCGGCCCCCTACCCCTTCTCCTTATTCCTCAAGCTCTCCGCCAACACCACCAGCGCGTACTTCGTCGTACGCGAGGAAATCTCCGAGTACGCCCGCATCAACCGCATCGCGCCCTTGGTCTGCATGAAGGCGAGGCCGCTGGCGCGCGTGTCCGGCTTCTTGCTGCGCCCGCCAATGCCCGCATAGAAGAACATCACCGGCGTATTGAGCATGTCGGCGATCTTCTGCAGCCGGCCCGCCGAGACGCGGTTCGTCCCCTTTTCGTACTTCTGCACCTGCTGAAACGTCAGTCCGATGCCGTCCGCGAGCCCGGACTGCGACAATCCGCGCTCCAGCCGCAGGGCGCGGATTTTCTGGCCGATCTCGATGTCCTCGGCGCCCGCCCGGCGCTTGCGGATTCCTCCCTCGCGCGAACTGATCAAATCATGCCTCCCGCCCAACCGCTATGTTGCGACGCACAATAGATGCGTGCCGGGAGGCGATTCGTGTCCGAAAAGTTGTGCATGACCGTTGATTTTTCGGACAGGATTGGCTTCCGTTAAGTAGCATAGCGGAGGGGTACTCGGACCGGTGGCAAAATTTCCGCAACGGCCTACTGCAAAAATGGAACGGCCCATCGGGGCCGCGCTGTTCGAACGCATTTCGTGGGACGATCTGCGCGTCTTCGTTGTGGTCGCGCGCACGATGAGCTTCCGCAAAGCCGCAACCGCGCTGCGCACCAGCACGTCCACCATCACGCGCCGCGTCGAGCGGCTCGAAGAGGATTTTGAATTCCGCCTGTTCGACCGGCTGCCCGACGGCCTTTTGCTCACCGCCGAAGGGCGCGCGGTCTATACGAGCGCGCAAAAGATGGAGCTCGCGAGTCATTCGCTGCGCGCGCATCTCGACCAGGACCTCACCACGCGCGCCATGGTGCGCTGCTCGGTCACCGAGGGCCTCGGCACGTCATGGATCCTGCCGAAGCTTGCCCAGTTCTGCCGCACCCATCCGACCACGATCGTCGACCTGCGCTGCGCCATGGAAGTCGCCGACGTGCTGCACATGGAGGCGGACGTCGCGGTGCAATTGCAAAAGCCGGACCGGCCGGACGTGAAAGCCGTGCGGCTCGGCCGCATGCACATCTATCCATTCGTGTCGAAGAGCTACGCCGACCTCTACGGCATTCCCAAGAGCATCGCCGACATCAAGCGGCATCGCCTGATCGACCAAAGGGCGCCGCAGGTCGAGGAGACCGTCATTCCGCGCCTGCTCAACCTGCCGAGCATCGAAGGCATCGTGGCGTTTCGCACCAATACCTCAACCGCGCACGCCCACGCGATCGATCTCGGAATGGGCATCGGCGGGCTGCCGACCTACATCGTCGCGCTCGGCACCGACCTCATTCCGGTCGACCTCGGCGTCCGGCACGAGGTCGATATCTGGATGACCTATCACCCGGCTGTGCGCAGCGTCCGCCGCGTGTCGGTGTTCATCGACTGGCTGCGCTCGCTGTTCGACGGCAAGCGATATCCGTGGTTCTCCGACGAGTTCATTCATCCGCGCGATCTTCTCCGGACACCACCGCCGCCGGTCCACACGTCGCTCAGTCTTCCGACCCACAAGCCCGCACGTCAGGCCCGGTCGCGCTAACCGGCGTCCGAAAAATTTCCGCGCCTTCATCCCTCCCGCCGCAATACCCGACCCCTATTCGCGCAACCCAGCGGTGCGCAAACTCCACTTCACGATGGCCAAATGCCGCGGCGACAACCGAAACTTGATTTCGGTTGGGTCCCTTTCGGACCGATTGTGGGGGGCGTCGCGCCGATGGCCATGAAATCCAAGACGAAAAGCACCACGTCGCACGACATCGAGATCGGCCAGCGCATCCGCGCGCGCCGCATGGCCAAGGGCATGTCGCAGACCGAACTGGGCAACCTGCTCGGCGTGACGTTCCAGCAGGTGCAGAAATACGAAAGAGGCGTGAACCGGGTCGGCGCCGGGCGGCTGGTGCGGGTTGCCGAAGCGCTCGACGTGCAGGTGTCGTTCTTCTTCGGTGGCACCGACGTCGGCTCGGAGGAGACGCGCGCCATCCTCGGCTTTCTCGACACCGGGTATTCGCTGCGGCTGTTGCGCGCCTTCTCGCGCATCCCGCCGGGCTCGGTGCAGCGCGCGGTCGTGGACCTTATCGAGAGCATCGCGCCCGAGAAGGAGCATTCGGCTTAGCGGTTGGGTAACCACAAATCGCTACAGTTTCGCCTGTTCGCCGCCGGTCGCGGCGGGTTTGGGGGCGATTGTGACGCGCTGGGTCAAGATTTCCGCTGCTCTGGTGCTGGCGATCGCGGTGCCGGCGACCGCCCAGACCTTCGGGTTCTCGCTCGGTGCGGCCGAGCCGGCCTGCCTGCCGATCGGGAACGCAACCTACCGGGTCACGAACAGCGCCCGCCCCGACGTGACGGTGCGGATGGACCCGGCGGCTGGCGCGCCCGACCTCCGCATTGCGATCGCCGCTACGCCCGATGAGGCGGATTTCGTGTTCGTCGATGACGGCAGCGCGCCGGCCTGCCCGCGCGGGGCGTTCAAGACCGTGAGAATTGATGCAGCAGCGGCAGCACCCGACCTCGTCGTCGGTTTGGCGGCGCCGGAAGCCCCGGCCAACACCCGCATTTATGTGCGCTCGCGCTGGCTCGATGCCGAGACTGCCGCCGCCTTGTTCGCGGCGGCTCATATGCCCGCGAGAAAACTCGCGGGTCGCGTGACCGGTCACGCAAATTGAATCGATCGCGTTAGCTCCCCGTCAACCCTGACGCGGACGATTCGTCCCAAAACTCAAGCCTTTCAAGGGATTCACAACGCCCGCGGATCACATTTCGCACATGTGGGCCGAGTTCGATGTTCCTATTGCCGTTGCGGGCGCGCTGACCGCTGCCTGCGGCGGGCTGCTGCTGCTGCTGCTATGGCGCCGCAACCGCAAGCTCGCCGCCGATCTCGCCCGCGCCGAAGAGCGCGCCGAAGAACTCAGCGACCGCAACTGGGAGCTCAAGGAGGCGGAGTCCTCCAACCGCGCCAAGAGCCGGTTTCTTGCCATGGTCAGCCACGAAATCCGCACGCCGCTCAACGGCATCCTCGGCATGACGGGCCTGCTGCTCGATACGCCGCTGGCGCCCGAGCAGGCGACCTACGCCAAGGCGGTGAAGACCTCGGGCGATGCGCTCCTCTCGCTGATCGAGGAAATTCTGGATTTCTCCAAGATCGAGGCCGGGCGGCTCGATCTCGAGACGCAGCCGTTTCCCCTTGCGGCGCTCGTCGAGGAGACCGTCGAGCTGCTCTCGCCGCGCGCGCAGGCGAAAGGCCTGGAGATCGCCTCCGCCATCGATGAGGGCCTGCCCGAGAGCGTGATCGGTGACGCTGCACGCTTGCGCCAGGTGCTGCTCAATCTCGCCGGCAACGCCGTGAAGTTCACCGAATCAGGCGGCGTCGCCGTCACGGTCGCGCCGGGCGCGGCGGCGGATGAGATCAGCTTTGCGGTGCGCGATACCGGCATCGGCATCGCACCGGACGCACAGGCGCGCGTATTCGAGGAATTCGAACAGGCCGACGATGGCATGACGCGCAAGTTCGGCGGCACCGGGCTTGGCCTCGCGATCTCGCGCCGCATCGTCGAGCGCATGGGCGGAAGCCTCTCGGTCGAGAGTGCGCCGGGGGAAGGCTCCACCTTCCGCTTCACGATTGCGCTGCCGCGCGCCTCAGATGCCGGTGAAACCAAAATCGCCGCGCCGGACCTCGCCGGGCAAGCGGTCCTGATCGTCGCGCCAGGCACCATCGAGGCACCCTTGGTGGCGCAGCGCCTTGAACACTGGGGCGCGCAGACGAGCGTGATGGCGGACGAAGCAAGCGCGCGCGCAACGATCGCCGAACGGCATTGGGACGCCGTCGTGGTCGACCGCGCGCTCGGCACGCAAGCCACGAGTGCGCTCGCCCGAGCGGCCGCCTCGATTGCGCGCCGGATCGTGCTGGTGACGCCGGCCGAACGTCACGAACTGCCGGACCTGAAGGCTGCCGGCTTCACGGGCTATTTGGTGAAGCCCGTGCGCGCCGCATCGCTCGCAGCTCGCTTCGGCGATGCCGTGACGATCGACATGGCGGACCGGCCGGCCGACGGAGAGATGCGACAGCCACACTCCCACGGGCTCTCGGTCCTGGTCGCGGAGGACAACGACATCAACGCGTTGCTGGCGCGCGCGCTGCTGCATCGGCTCGGGCACCGTCCAACCATTGCGGCGAACGGCGCGGCGGCGGTCGACTCCTTCCTCGAGGCCTCGAACGCCGGCACGCCTTACGATCTCGTGCTGATGGACGTGCACATGCCCGAACTCGACGGGCTCGAGGCGACACGCCGCATCCGCGCCGCCGAGGCCACGATGGGCCGCCCGCGCACGCGCGTCGTCGCGCTCACGGCGAATGCGTTCGGCGAGGATCGCGAGGCGTGTCTTGCGGCCGGCATGGATAACTTTCTCGTGAAGCCGCTCGACCGCGAGAGGCTTGCCGAAGTCCTGCGCAGCGGCCAACGGACGACGCTCGCCGCATAACGCGGCCATCCCGCAATCATGTTGCGCGCCGGGCGCCCCTGCGTGCGGGCAAAGTTTCCCTTGCGGCGTTGCCCGCTTGTGGATGCCGCACCAATCCCCATGTCCCGTTCAAGTACGCCGGGCCCACCTATGGCGGGAGCTTCGATCTCCCGAGGAGTCAGACAAATGTCGCTTCTGTTTTCGAAGGCCACGCTTGGACCGCTGACGCTGCAAAATCACATGGTCATGGCGCCCCTGACGCGCAGCCGTGCCATCGGAAACGTCCCGAACGACCTGATGAAGGAATATTACGCGCAGCGCGCGTCCGCAGGCCTGATCGTCACCGAGGGTACGTCGCCTTCGCCGAATGGGCTCGGCTACCCGCGCATCCCGGGAGTTTTCTCCGAGCAACAGGTCGCTGGCTGGAAGCCGGTCACGGCGGCGGTGCACGCGCGCGGCGCGAAAATGTTCGTCCAGTTGATGCATACCGGGCGGATCACGCATCCGCTGAACCTGCCCGCGGGCGCCCGTGTACTGGCACCCTCCGCGGTGGCGGCGGCTGGCGAGATGTACACCGATGCCGAAGGCATGAAGCCGCTGCCGGTGCCCGCGGCGATGAGCGAGGCCGACATCGAGGCGGCAATCGCCGAGTTTGTCGAGGCCGCGAAGAACGCCGTCGCGGCCGGATTCGACGGCATCGAGCTGCACGGCGCGAACGGCTACCTGCTGGAACAATTCATCCGGCCGAACTCGAACCGGCGCACCGACCGTTATGGTGGCTCAATCGAGAACCGCGCGCGCTTCGTGCTCGAGGTGGCGCAAGCCGCGATCGCCGAGATCGGCAAGGACAAGGTCGGCATCCGCCTGTCGCCCTATGGGGTGTTCAACGACATGCCGCTCTATCCCGAGATGGAGTCGGACTACGCGTATCTGGCGCGCAAGCTCAACGAGGCCGGGCTGCTCTACGTCCATCTGGTCGATCATTCGGCGCAGGGCGCGCCGATTGTGCCCAACTCGATCAAGGACACGTTTCGCCGCGAATTCCAGCGCACGCTCATTCTCTCGGGCGGTTATGACGCCGCGCGTGCCGAGAGCGACCTGGCCGCCGGCAAGGGCGATCTGGTCGCGTTCGGAAAGCCGTTCCTGGCGAACCCGGACCTGGTCGCGCGCTGGCGCGAGGGCGCTGCGGTCAACGCGCCCGACGCGAGCACGTTCTATACGCCGGGACCCAAGGGCTACACCGACTATCCGGTGCTGGCCGGAGCGCTCCAGCCGGCGTGATTGTTTCTCACCCTGAGGAGCGGTCCGAAGGACCGCGTCTCGAAGGGTGGCAGCGCGTTCAGGGCCATCCTTCGAGACGGGCGCTTCGCGCCCTCCTCAGGATGAGGGGCTCACAGCTTCCGCAGCGCGACTTCCTGCACCAGATGATTGTCGGCCTTGTTGAGAATCAGATGCGCGCGGCGGCGCGTCGGCAGGATGTTTTCACGCAGATTGATCAGGTTGATCCGCTCCCAGATCGAGGTCGCGGTCGCAACGGCCTCTTTGTCGTCGAGCTTTGAATAGCGATGGAAGTAGGATTTGGGATCGCGGAACGCGGTCTGGCGCAGCGTGAGAAAGCGATCCACGTACCAGCGCCGCAACACCTCTTCTTCGGCGTCGATGTAGACCGAGAAGTCGAAGAAGTCCGACACGTACGGGATCACCTTGCCATCCTTCGGCATCTGACCCGTCTGCAGCACGTTCAGCCCTTCGACGATCAGGATGTCAGGACGGTCGACCTCGACCCACTGGTTCGGCATCACGTCGTAGACGAGGTGCGAATAGATCGGCGCGCGCACCGGGCGGCGTCCCGCCTTCACGTCGGCGAGAAAAAGCAACAGCGCGGGGAGATCGTAGCTTTCCGGAAAGCCCTTCTTCTCCATCAGGCCTTCGCGTTCCAGCACGGCATTCGGCAGCAGGAAGCCGTCCGTGGTGACGAGATCAACTTTCGGCACGTTCGGCCAGCGGGCGAGCAGCGCCTGCAGCACGCGCGCCGTGGTCGATTTGCCGACCGCCACCGAGCCGGCGACGCCGATGATGTAGGGCACCTTGGCTTCGGCGGTGCCGAGGAAGTGCTGCTGCACGATGAACAGCCGCTGCGTCGCCGCGACATAGAGCGAGAGCAGGCGCGAGACCGGCAGGTAGATTTCCTCGACCTCTTTCATGTCGAGCCGGTCGTGCAGCGAGCGCACGCGCGTCACCTCGTCCGGCGTCAGCGTCATCGGCGTGTCTTCGCGCAGCGCCGCCCACTGGTCGCGCGAGAAGATGCTGTAGGGCGAGATGCCGTCTTCGGTACGCTGTTCCATACGCTTCGCCAGTCTCGATCTAACCGCCCTTGCGCGCTGCTTTCTCGTCGAGTCCCGAATAGGCGGTGCGGGCCGCCAGCACAGCCTCCACCTCGGCGAGCTTCACACCGCGCGCCTCCAGGACAACGAGCAGATGGTAGAGCAGGTCCGCCGCCTCGCCGATCAGGTGCTCGCGATCCTCCGCCACGGCGGCAAGCGCGGTTTCCACCGCCTCCTCGCCGAGCTTCTTGGCGCAATGCGCCACGCCCTTGTCGATGAGTTTGCGCGTGTAGGACTGCTCAGGTGACGCCGCGGCGCGCTCATGCACCCGGGTCTCAAGGTCGTGCAGCGTGAAAGTGGTCATGCGGGATTGATTAGCACCTCTGACAGCCCCCGTCATTCCGGGGCGCGACGAAGTCGCGAGCGTTTCGCTCGGGCTCCGGAATGACGGCGGAAAATCACGGATCCATCCGCATCGGCAATCCGGCTTTTGCCATATGGTCCTTCGCTTGCCTGACCGTGTACTCGCCGAAATGGAAGATCGAGGCGGCGAGCACCGCGGTCGCGTGGCCGTCGCGGATGCCTTCGACCAGGTGATCGAGGTTGCCGACGCCGCCCGAGGCGATCACCGGCACCGTGACGGCGTCCGCGATGGCGCGGGTGAGCGCGACGTCGTAGCCGCGCTTCGTTCCGTCGCGGTCCATCGAGGTGAGCAGGATTTCGCCGGCGCCAAGCGCGATAACCTCGCGGGCGTAACCGATTGCGTCGATGCCGGTCGGATTGCGCCCGCCGTGGGTGAAAATCTCCCAGCGGTCGGGCTCGCCCGCCTTTGACACTTTCTTGGCATCGATCGCCACCACGATGCACTGGTCGCCGAATTTTTCCGCCGCCTGCCTGACGAAGTCGCGGTTGTTCACCGCCGCGGTGTTGATCGACACCTTGTCGGCGCCGCATTTCAAGAGCTTGCGGATATCCTCGACGGTGCGCACACCGCCGCCGACGGTGAGCGGCATGAAGCAGGCTTCGGCGGTGCGCGTCACGACGTCGAAGATCGTGTCGCGGTTCTCGTGGCTCGCCGTGATGTCGAGAAAGGTCAGCTCGTCAGCGCCGGCAGCGTCATAGGCGACCGCGGCCTCGACCGGATCGCCCGCGTCGCGCAGGTTGACGAAATTGACGCCCTTGACGACGCGGCCGTCCTTCACGTCGAGGCACGGAATGACGCGGACTTTGAACATTCAGGCGGGCTTTCTCACACGGCCCTGGATGACCTGAGCATCTTCAACGCGGCCGCGGCATCGAGCCGCCCGTCGTAGAGCGCGCGGCCCGCGATCGCGCCTTCGAGTTTTTTTGCGCGCGGCTGGGTCATGACCTTGACGTCATCGATGGACGCAAGCCCGCCCGAGGCGATCACCGGAATGGAAATCGCCTCGGCGAGCGCGATGGTCGCATCCCAGTTGATGCCCTGGAGCATGCCGTCGCGCGCCACGTCGGTGTAGACGATCGCCGACACGCCCGCGTCCTCGAAGCGCCGCGCAATGTCGAGCAAGGTCAGCTCCGACTGCTCGGCCCAGCCCTCGACCGCGACCTTGCCGTCGCGTGCATCCAGCCCGACCGCCACGCGCTTGGGATATTTCTTCGCGGCTTCCTTCACCAGCGCGGGATCGCGCACCGCCGCGGTGCCGATGATGACGCGGTTGACGCCCTTCTCGAGCCAGCCGTCGATCGTCTTCATGTCGCGGATGCCGCCGCCGAGCTGCACGCACAGTCCGACCGTTTCGAGAATGCGCTCCACCGCCGTCACGTTCATCGGCTTGCCGGCGAACGCCCCGTCGAGATCGACCACATGCAGGTGACGGAATCCCGCGGTCTCGAACGCGTGGGCTTGCGCGGCCGGATCGCGGTTGAACACGGTCGCGCGCGCCATGTCGCCCTGCTGCAGGCGCACCGCGAGGCCGTCCTTGAGGTCGATGGCGGGGAAGAGGATCATTGAAAGGTCTCTCCGCCACCCTCCCCTGGAGGGGGAGGGTCGGCGAGCATAAGCGCAGCGAGTGCGAGCCGGGGTGGGGTGAAGGTCGGGCGAAGGCTCACCCCACCCCGCCGCTCACTTCGTTCGCGTCGACCCTCCCCCTCCAGGGGAGGGTAACAGCGCGTGTGCATCACGGCTTCCATTTCAAAAAGTTTGCAATCAGCGCCAGCCCGAGCTTCTGGCTCTTCTCGGGATGAAACTGCGTACCGGCGTAATTGTCGCGCGCCACGATCGCGGTGACCGGACCGCCATAGTCGGCGTCGGCGACGAGCGAGGCCTTGTCCGTGTTGAGGTGGTACGAGTGCACGAAATAGCCGTGCAGCCCATCCGCCCCAAGTGGAATGCCATCGAGCAGCGGATGGTGGCGGCGCTCGTTGAGCGTGTTCCAGCCCATGTGCGGGATCTTCAAGTCCGGATCGCCCGGCGCAATGCGGTCGACCTCGCCGGGGATCCAGCCCAGGCCGTCGACCACCTGGTACTCGCGGCCGCGCTCGGCCATCAGCTGCATGCCGACGCAGATGCCGAGAAACGGCCGGCCCTTCTCACGCACCGTTTCGTTCAGCGCCGCGACCATGCCGGTGACGGCATCGAGGCCGCGGCGGCAATCCGCGAAGGCGCCGACGCCCGGCAGCACCACGCGGTCGGCCGCGCGCACCGTGTCGGGGTCGTTGGTGACGACGATCGGCTGATCTGAGCCGTTCTCGCGCGCCGCGCGCTCGAAGGCCTTCGCCGCCGAGTGCAGATTGCCCGAGCCATAGTCGACGATCGCGACGGTCATGACCGCGCCTGCGGCTGCGGAAACAGCCCGACGATCTCGGACGACGGGGCCGGCCGGTCGAATGGCGACGGCGCGGCTGGAGGCGGCGCGAACGGCGATGGCGTTGCGAGCCGGCCGGTGTCGCTGATCCAGCCATCGAAGAAGCGCCTCTCGGCGATATCCTGATCGTCCGCCACGACGACGCCGAGATTGTCATAGCCACGGCGCGAGAGCTTCCAGCGCCGCAGGCTGGAGGCCTCGATGCCGATCAGGATTACCAGCAGGAATGCCACCGCGCCGCCTGCGCTTTCGGCGACGCCGAGCCGGCGCAGCGCGAACGTGATGCCGCCGACCAGCAGGAGGTACACGATGAATTCGAGCCACAGCCGGTGGCGCAGCATCCACAGGGGGCTAAGCAGGAACGCCCAGAAATGGAAGCCGTCGCGCACGAATTGAAAGCGCGCCGTGTGGGCGAGCAATTCGTCATCCCGCCGCGGCGGCTCGTGAACTGTGTAGACAGGCATTTGTGCTCTCACCTGTAGCCCGGATGAAGCGCAGCGAAATCCGGGATAACGCGCGGGGCTATCCCCGCATTACGCTTCGCTCCATGCGGGCTACGAACCCAGCGTTCCCTTGGTCGACGGAATCTCGCCCGCCGCGCGTGGATCGATCGCCACAGCCGTGCGCAGCGCGCGCGCCAGCCCCTTGAAGCACGACTCCGAGATATGGTGGTCGTTGGTGCCATACAATGTCTCGACGTGCAGCGTCACGCCGGCGTTCATGGCGAACGCCTGGAACCACTCCTGCACCAGCTCGGTGTCGAAGCTGCCCACCTTGTCGCGGCCGAACTCGGCCTTGAACACAAGGAACGGCCGGCCCGAAATGTCGATCGCCACACGGGTGAGCGCCTCGTCCATCGGCATGTGCACGCTGGCGTAGCGGGTGATGCCCTTCATGTCGCCGAGCGCCTGCTTGACCGCCTGCCCGAGCGCGATGCCGACGTCCTCGGTGGTGTGGTGGTGATCGATGTGCAGGTCACCCTTGGCCTTCACGGTGATGTCGATGCGCGAATGGCGCGCCAAGAGGTCGAGCATGTGATCGAAAAAGCCGATTCCGGTCGCGATCGAGCCCGCGCCGGTGCCGTCGAGATTGATTTCAACCTCCACGTCGGTTTCCTTGGTCTTGCGCTTCACGGCGGCCGTGCGCATGCGAAATCCTCTCGTCGCATGGTCCGGAAAAGCATGTCCTCGACCCCGATCGGGGATGGATACCGGTTTTCGGACAAGACCATGCGCAGATAACAATGCGCGCGCCTTTTATCAGGGGTTTGCGGGGTTCGCCACCTCGGGGGCTGGCGCGAGCGGCTTTAGGTCGTCTAGTCTTTAGCGCGCTTTTCCAGCTTAAGAGGCCAAGATGTCCCAATTAACCAATGAGCGCGTTGCCTGGTTCAACGGCGAATTCATGCCGGAACGCGAAGTGCGCATTCCGTTCCGCGATTCGAGCTGGGTCTATGGCGACGGCTGCTTCGACATGACCCGCACCTTCGGCCACCGCCTGTTCAAGGTGAAGGAGCACGTCGACCGGCTCTACCGCTCGCTGAAATACCTGCGCATCGACCCGGGCTTCGGGCCGGACAAGATGTGCGACCTGACCGAGGAGGTGTTCGAGCGCAATCGCCATTTGCTGGGGCCGGACGACGACTACTGGGTCGGGCAGCGCATCAGCCGCGGCGTGAAGGAAGCGCCGGGCGACAACATCGACTACCACGGGCCGAACGTCGTGCTCGAATGCAATCCGCTGCCGTTCGCCAAGCGCGCCAAGCTGTTCAAGACCGGCATCAAGGTGGTCATTCCGTCGCACCGCCGCGTGCCGCCGGAGTCGCTCACGCCGCGCGCCAAGACGCACAACTATCTCAACCTGATCGTCGCCGATCAGGAGGTGCAGAGCATCGATCCGGAGGCCTGGGCGGTGCTGCTCGACGTCAACGGCAATCTCTGCGAGGGGCTCGGCTCGAACATCTTCATCGTGCGCGGCGAGGAGATTCTCACCCCGCGGGAAAAATTCGTGCTGCCGGGCGTGAGCCGGCAGACCGCGATCGACCTTGCGCGCCAGGAAGGGCTGACGCTGCGCGAAGCCGACCTCGATCTCTACGACGCCTACAATGCGGACGAGATTTTCCTCACCTCGACCTCGCTGTGCATCTGCCCGGTCACCAAAGTGAACGGCGTCGCGATCGGCCCCGAGGGGCAGGTTTGGGGGCCGGTGACGCGCCGGATCGCCGACGCTTACCAGCGCTTCGTCAACCACGACTTCATCGGCCAGTACATGAAGCGCTACGTGGACGGCATGGAGGCGCGGGCGTTCTAGCTCGGGCTGTCATCCCGGAAGCCGCCAACGGGTCCGGCCGAAGGCCGGCCCGATGACAGGCTCCGCGGCTATCCGGGACCCATAACCACGACCTTCTGCAGTCTTGCCGTTTCGTGGCTATGGGTCCCGGGTCTCGCTGCGCTCGCCCGGGATGACAGCTGAGTTTGCATCACCCCCTCTCACTGCCTACATCGGGCTCCATGCAGAACCCCTCCCCCGACCTCTGGCACGGCACGACCATCCTGACGGTCCGCAAGGGCGGCGTGGTAGCGATCGGCGGCGACGGACAGGTCTCGATCGGCCAGACCATCGTCAAGGCCAACGCCAAGAAGGTCCGGCGCCTCGCCAAAGGCGACGTGATCGGCGGCTTCGCGGGCGCGACCGCGGACGCCTTCACGCTGTTCGAGCGGCTGGAGGCGAAGCTCGAGCAGTATCCCGGCCAGTTGATGCGCGCCGCCGTCGAACTCGCCAAGGACTGGCGCACCGACCGCTATCTGCGCCGGCTCGAGGCCATGATGATCGTCGCCGACAAGGACGTGTCGCTGGTGCTGACCGGCACCGGCGACGTGCTCGAACCGGAAGCCGGCGTGATGGGCATCGGCTCGGGCGGCAACTACGCGCTCGCCGCCGCCCGTGCGCTCGCCACCACCGAGATGGACGCCGAGACGATCGTGCGCCGCTCGCTCGACATCGCGGCGGACATTTGCGTCTACACCAACCGCAACGTCACCGTTGAGACGTTGAAGTCTTAGCCCTCTCCCCGCATTTGCGGGGAGAGGGTGGCGAGCATCGAAGATGCGAGCCGGGTGAGGAGCAATTCAGAAATGCGAAGTTAAGGGCCCCTCACCCGCCCTTCGCTTCGCTCAGGGCACCCTCTCCCCGCTTCGCGGGGCGAGGTAAGGAATGATGACCGAGCGCTATCAGTTTCGTCCGATGTCGGCCGGCGATCTGCCGCTGGTCAAGGACTGGCTCGCACGCCCGCACATCGTCGCGTGGTGGGGCGATCCGGACGAGCAGTTCGGGCTCGTGAGCGGCGACATGAACGAACCGGCGATGGACCAGTACATCGTGTCGCACGACGGCGCGCCGCTCGGCTACTTGCAGTGTTACCGGTTGACGGACTGGAACACCGGGTTCGGCCCGCAGCCCGAAGGCACCCGCGGCATCGACCAGATGATCGGCGTTGCCGACATGATCGGCCAGGGCCACGGCTCCGGCTTCATCCGCGCTTTCATTGATCGCTTGCTGGCGAACAGCACACCGCGTGTCGTCACCGATCCCGATCCCGAAAACGCGCGCGCGATCCGCGCCTACGAGAAGGCGGGATTCGTCAGGGACAAACTCGTCGACACGCCCGATGGCATTGCACTTCTCATGGTACGTAACGCATGACCTCGTTTTCTCCCCGCGAAATCGTTTCCGAGCTCGACCACTTCATCATCGGTCAGGGCGACGCCAAGCGCGCGGTCGCGATCGCGCTGCGCAACCGCTGGCGCCGCATGCAGCTCGACGAGAAGCTGCGCGAGGAAGTGCTGCCGAAAAACATTCTGATGATCGGACCGACCGGCGTCGGCAAGACCGAGATTTCGCGGCGTCTTGCAAGGCTGGCCGGGGCACCTTTCCTCAAAGTCGAGGCCACCAAGTTCACCGAAGTCGGTTACGTCGGCCGCGACGTCGAGCAGATCGTGCGCGACCTGGTCGAGATCGCGATCGCGCAGACGCGCGAGAGGAAGCGCAAGGACGTGGAGGCGAAGGCACAGCTCGCCGCCGAAGATCGCGTGGTCGACGCCCTCACCGGACCGGCCGCAAGCCCCGCCACCAAGGAGTCGTTCCGCCGTCGCCTGCGCAACGGCGAGATGGACGACAAGGAGATCGAGATAGAAGTGCAGCAGTCGGGCGGCGGCCTTCCGATGTTCGAAATTCCCGGCATGCCGGGCGCGCAGATGGGCGCGATCTCGATCGGCGATATCTTCGGCAAGATGGGCGGCAAGACCAAGACGCGCCGGCTCACCGTGAAGGAGGCGCACGAGCCGCTGGTCAGCGAGGAATCCGACAAGCTGCTCGACCAGGACCAGCTGGTGCAGGAATCGATCAAGGCCGTGGAGCAGAACGGCATCGTGTTCCTCGATGAAATCGATAAAATTACTGCGCGCGACGGCCGCATCGGCGGCGACGTGTCGCGCGAGGGCGTGCAGCGCGATCTTCTGCCGCTGATCGAAGGCACCACGGTCTCGACCAAGCATGGCGCGGTGAAGACCGACCACCTCCTGTTCATTGCGTCGGGCGCGTTCCACGTGTCGAAGCCGTCGGACCTGCTGCCCGAGCTGCAAGGCCGGCTGCCGATCCGCGTGGAGCTGAATGCGCTGACGCGCGACGACCTCAAGCGCATCCTCACCGAGCCCGAAGCTTCGCTGGTCAAGCAGACGGTGGCGTTGCTCGGAACCGAAGGCGTGACGCTCGTCTTCACCGACGATGCGATCGATGCGATCGCCGACATCGCCGTGGAGGTGAACTCGAATGTCGAGAACATCGGCGCGCGCCGCCTGCAGACCGTGATGGAGCGCGTGCTGGACGAGATTTCATTCGCCGCGCCCGACCGCTCCGGCGAGACCGTGAAGATCGACGCGGCCTATGTGCGCGAGCACATCGGGGATCTGGCGAAGAATGCCGATTTGAGCAGGTTTATTTTGTAGTACGTGAAATGCGGGCGCATCGATCTAATCAATTTGGGTGAGACAAAGTGTATCTGAATAACCTGAAGTTTGCCCGATGGGGGATGCAACCTCGACTATAATTTATAAATATTTCTCGCGGGATTTTGCCCCATGCCGCAGTATGAAGCCGGTCCTGCTGACAGCCGGGTAGCTGCCGACGAAGCCTACCGGCTAGGCGTCCAAATTGCTGAAATCGCCCACCGGGCGAACAAGCTTGGCACGCACTTCGCCACCCTCGCCTACCTGCTAGCGCTGGCCTGCGCCGAAGCCGATATCCTGGCCGGCGCTCCGATGCCCGGGGTGAAGAGTCCCAAAGACCATCATTCCCTAAACTAGGCCCTTCGTGAGCGTGGCCGGATTCTCTTGTCTGCCGGTGCCGATCCTGCACGCGGACTGCTTTTGGATCGGCTGACGAACAGCGTAGCGCTATTGACGACTATATCGACCCCTTCGCCAGTTTTGAGGCCAAGCGCCAACAGCATTCGCTTCGGCACCATAACGAGGTTCTCACTGCCGACTTTTCGAATTCTTGTTCTCATCGCGCCTCCTCCTCGCACACGATACTAGCAAATGCGTGTGGTGCAACTCTGCGCGCTATCGGCTGCGCCGCACCCGCACATACAGCGCCCCCGCCCCACCATGACCCACGCCGGCGGCCTCGAAGCCCACGACAAACGAACGCAGCTCGCTGCTTTCGAGCCACAACGGCACCTGGCGCTTGAGCACGCCGCGCCCGGAGTAGGGATCGCCATCAGGGCGGGCGCCCTTGCCGGTGATGACCAGCACCACGCGCGCGCCGTCGCGCTGCGCGCGCCGCAGAAAATGCGCGAGCGCCGCATGAGCGTCGGCCTGGGTCATCCCGTGCAGGTCGATGCGCGCATCGATTGCCTCGGTGCCGCGGCCGAGCTTCTGGCGCATGCGGCGGCCGAGCGGGGCGAGCGGTGGCGGTCCTGCGGGCTTCGCGGGCGCGGGAGGCGGCGTGACAGTCTTGCGCACCGGCTTTGCCGCCAAAGGCGCGGCGATTGATTCGGCCTCCTCTATCGCCTTGATCTTCGCCTTGCGCCGCCGCAACGGCGCGATGGCGCGCGTCACCGTTTCCCACAGCGCGCGCTCGTCCTCGGAGAGCGACCGCCTGCGCGTCATGATTTCGGCCGCGGGCGCGGCAGCGGGACGTCGGGCTTCTGCTCGGCCGCCTTGGGCTCGGCGGTTGCCGGTTGGGCCTTGACCTCGGCCGGCTTCGGCTCGGCCGGTTTCGGCGCCGACGCAGGACGCGCGGCCGGCAGCGGCATCGCACGCCCGGCGTCGAGCGGATCGAGCGCACGCGGCATCAGCATCGTGAAGCGCGCGGGATTCTTGATGCGGCCGGCGATCTTCCCGGCTTCATCGCCGGCGCCGAAATAGATGTCGGCGCGCGCCGGCCCGACGATCGCCGAGCCGGTGTCCTGCGCGACCATCAGGCGGCGGAATTTCGTGTTCGAGGTTTCGGTCGCGATCGGCAGCTCGGCCTCGATGAAGAACGGCGTGCCGTAGACGTGCAGGGCGCGGTCGACCGCGATCGAGCGCGCGGCGGTGAGCGGCACGCCCTGCGCTCCCCTCGCCTCCTCGTGCTCGGGCAATCCGGTGTTGCGGAAGAATACGTAAGATCTGTTCTGCCGCCGCAGCTCTTTGCCGCCGTCGGGATTTTCCGCCATCCATTTGCGGATGCGGTCCATCGACATGTCCTCGCGCGCGATGATGCCGCGCTCGATCAGGATGCGGCCGACCGGCGTGTACGGATATCCGTTGTGAGCGTCGTAATTGACGCGCAGCAGCGAGCTGTCGGTGAGGCGCACGCGCGCCGAGCCCTGGATCTGGATGAACAGAAGATCGTTCGCGTCCTTGAGATAACAGATCTCGAGGTTGCGGGTCGCGAGCGCACCGTCCTCGATCGCCGCGCGGTCGAAGTACGGCACGTATTTGCCGCGCGCGAGCCGGCGCACGACGCGGCCGGTGTTGGGAAAGCTCTCTGCCTTGCGCTTGCGCCCCATGTGCACGAGGTCGCGCGGACGACCGTAGAGCGGCACCTTGAAGTCGTCGGTTTGAACGCGCGAGCCCTCGACGATCGGCTCGTAATAGCCGGTGAGAAATCCGTTCGGATCGTCGATCTTCGAAACTCGAACCGCGCGGAAATTCTCCTCGAAGAAATTGCGCGCGCCCTCCGCGCCAAGTGTCCCCGCGCTGCGCGCCTTGCGGCAGATCTCGACGAGCGCCGGGTAGACCGGCCGCGTGTCGCGCGACACCTTGGCGCTGCCGGCGATCGGACGGCAGCTTGCGAGAAATGTCGCGAAGGCGGCCGCGTGATCGTCGGCGGCCCAGCCGTCGACCGCGTCAAACGCAACCGGCTCGAAGCGCGTGTCGGCAAAGCGAATTGGCCCAGGCGGGTTCGGCTTGCCGGTGAACTCGGAAACGGGTGCAGGCGCCGAACGGATTTTGGCCCTGTGCGCGCGGCGCGCCTCCGCGTCTTCATCCGCAACGAGCAGGCAACACAGCGCCAGCACCGCGACGCGTCCGAGTGTTCGGGCGTGCCGCGGCGCCGCCATGTGGGCCTACTGCCCGGCTTCGGTGGCGACCAGCTTCCAGTTGGGATCGCGCGAGGAGAGATCGCGCGCGAAGGTCCACACGTCGGTCACGTCGGTGACCTTGTCGGGGCTGCCGTCGATCACGTTGCCGTCCTTGTCGCGCGTCACCGAGACGAGCTGCGAGACGAAGCGCACCGTCACCTGCGCGGTCTTGCCCTTCACGTCGGCACCGGTGATATCGGCCTTGTCGATCGAGACGAACCGCGTCTCGGCTTTCTCACCCCGGCTTTCGCGGTCCTTGATCGCCGACTCGAAGCCGTCATAGACGTCCTTGGACAGCAGGTTCTTCAGGCTGCGCCGGTCGCCCTGCGCGTAGGCGGTGACGATCATCTCATAGGCGGCGCGCGCGCCGGCGATAAAGCTCTTCGGATCGAAGCTCGGGTCTTGCGCCAGTACGGCGTCGAGACCGACCGCGGCGGCGGAGCCCGGCTCCGCAATCCCCTTCCAGCGTTCGGCCGGCGCGACATCGGCCGGCGCCGCTGCCGCATCGGTCGGCCGCGGCGGCAAGCTCACCACATTGTCGTTGGTCGAGGGGCGCGCGGCCTCGCGCGCCGAGTAAGGATCGTAGGGCGGGCGTTCGCGCCCGGTGCGCTGGCCGAGCACGCTGCGCAGACGCAGGAAAATGAACACTGCGAGCGCCAGAAAGATGATGGTGTAGATATCGAACACGTCGCGCTTGCTCTCGGGCTGCCGTCGGGCGTGGCGCAGCGCCGCATCCACGGCACTGGATGCCACCTTCGCCGATATTATCTATCTAACCACACGGCGGGAGACGTTCCAGTGTTCACGCCGGCAAATGCCGCGCAATCGGCTCCGCGCATCCTGCGGCATGTTAGACGATCCAAGGCTGCGCGCCAACAACCTTGGACCCTTAGGGTATCGGGATGTCATTGGTGAAATGGGCGATTTTCGGGCTGCTGATGCTGCCCTTTGTGGAAATTGCCCTATTCGTGGCGGTCGCGCTCAAGCTTGGCGTTCTGGCGGCGCTCGCGCTCACGATCCTGACCTCGCTCGCCGGCATGGCGGTGATCCGGCATGCCGGTCACCGGGACGTCGCGCGGGTGCGCGATGCATTCGGCGACCGCACCATCAGCCGCGTGGAACTGGACGGCCGGGGCTTCCTCACCGTACTCGGGGGTTTCCTGCTGCTGCTGCCGGGGTTCCTGACCGATATTCTCGGGCTCCTGCTGCTGCTGCCACCAACCCAGCACTGGATCCGTGCGGCGCTGGGCCGCGTCGTGGCGCGCGCCGAGCGGGCGAGCGGCCGGCCCGACGTGGTCGATCTTCCGTCCGACCAATGGAAGCGCGTTCCCGAGGAGCGCATCACCCACAAGCCAATTCCCGACAGGGATTAGAGAAATCCTCGTCCTTGTCGGCCCACGGGGCTTGTGTTAGCGACACCGCCGGTTGCGCCGGGGACCTCCCGCGCCAAGGCCGGAGGACAGTTCATGGCATCGACAAATGGCGGCCCGCCCCCCGCGGAGGCCAATCAGGCGCCGCCGCAGCTCAACGTCCTCGCGCAGTACGTCAAGGACCTGTCGTTCGAGAACCCGAACGCGCCGGGTTCGCTGCAGCAGCAGTCGCAAGCGCCGAAGATCAACATCCAGATCAACGTCAACGCGAAGCCCCTGGCGCAGAACGATTTCGAGGTCGAGCTCAAGATCGAGGGCCGCGCCGAGGTACCGAACCTGTTCCTGTTCAGCTTCGACCTGCTCTATGCCGGCGTGTTCAAGATCCAGAACGTGCCGCAGGAGAATGTGCATGCGATCGTCATGATCGAATGCCCGCGGCTCTTGTTCCCGTTCGCACGCGAAACCATCGCGACGGCGGTGCGCAATGGCGGCTTCCCGCCGCTGATGATCGATCCGGTGGATTTCGTCTCGCTCTACCGGCAGAAAATGGCCGAGATGCAGCCGTCGGCGGCAACGCCGCCAGCCACCTAGACGACCAACCAGCCGCTTTAGGCGGCCAACCGCCGCTTAGGCGGCCAAATAGTCGTTCCAGATCGCCTTCTCGCCCAAGGTCGCCACGAAGGCGCGGTGCGCCTCGCGTTCCGAAGCCGAGATGCGTGGCTGCAGCGGCTCCGGCCTGATCCGCACGACCGCAACGATGCCTTGCTGCGTGATACCGGCCGGTTCATCGACCAGGCTGAGCCGCGCCTGACGCTTGCCGGTCAGCTCGACATAGACCTCGGCGAGCAGCTCGGCATCGAGCAGCGCGCCGTGCTTGGTGCGGCGCGAGGTGTCGATGGAAAAGCGCGCGCACAGGTCGTCGAGCCGGTTCGGCCCGGCCGGGTAGCGCCGCCGCGCCAGCATCAGCGTGTCGACCAGGCGGTCGCGCTGCAACAGCGCGCGCTTGCAGCGCTCGAGCTCGGTGTTGATGAAGCCGAGATCGAACATCGCGTTGTGGGCGACCAGCGGCGCATCGCCGACGAAGGCGAGAAACTCCTCGCAGACGTCGGCGAACAGCGGTTTGTCCTTGAGGAATTCGGTCGAGAGCCCGTGCACCTGGAACGCGCCGTCGGGCACGATGCGTTCGGGATTGAGATAGTAGTGAAAACTGTTGCCGGTCGGGAAGCCGTTGACCAGTTCGACGCAGCCGATCTCGACCAGCCGGTCGCCCTGATAAGGGTCGAGCCCGGTGGTCTCGGTGTCGAACACGATCTCGCGCATAACTCACTCGTCATCGCCGGGCTTGACCCGGCGATCCCGGCAAGGGACGCAGGGCCGTGCCCGCTCTATCGGGGTGGCCGGGCACCTGGGCGTTTACGCCCGTCTCCGACGGCCTAATGCCCGGCCACGACGCAGTGCTACATGATTCGCCGCCCCGGCGAGGCCGCGATCGCGCGCAGGATGCCATGAACCTGTGCACGCGCGGAATCGAACGAGCGCGAGCTATCCACCACGAAGTGCGCGCGCGCGCGCTTTTCCGCATCCGACATCTGGCGCGCGAGCAGCGCATCGAGCCGCTCGGCGGTCATGCCGTCGCGTGAGAGCACGCGGGCGCGCTGCACGTTTGCCGGCGCCGAGACCACCACGACCGCATCGACCCTTGTCTCGCCGCCGGTCTCGAACAGCAACGGGATATCCAGCACGATGATTCGCGCGCCGCGCGCCGCCTGCTCCACGATGAAGCGCTCCGACACCGCGCGCACCAGCGGATGCACGATCGCTTCGAGTTTGCGAATCGCGTCGGGATGGCCAACGAGTTTTTGCGCGAGTTTTCCGCGGTCGATCGCGCCGTCAACCGCGACGCCCGGAAACGCTGCCTCGACCGCGCCGACCGCTTCGCCTTCGTAAAGGCGATGCACCACGGCGTCGGAATCGTGCACCGGCACGCCGGCCTCGCGAAAGAAACCCGCGGTGGTCGACTTGCCCATTCCGATCGAGCCGGTCAGGCCGAGGATGAAGGTCATGCCGCCAGCACTTTTTCGTCTCGCAGATGCTTCAGCAAGGGCAGAAGCGGCAGACCCAGGATCGTAAAGTGGTCCCCCTCCATCGTCTCGAAGAGATGAACTCCCGTTCCTTCCAACTGATAGGCACCGACACTGGCGGTGACGGTGCTGCCCGCTTCATCGAGATAACTCTCGAGAAAATCTTCAGAAAATGCCCGCAAGGTCAGGCGCGCCACCGCCACATGGCCGAACGTAACGGCTCCGTTCCGACACACCGCGACGGCGGAATGCAGCTCGTGCGTCTTTCCGCGCAGCGCCACAAGCTGCTGGCGCGCGGCCGCTCGACCTCCGGGCTTGGAAAAGCGCCGGTCCCCGAGCGCCAAGGTCTGGTCGCAGCCGACCACGATACCGTTCCCCGACATCGCAGCGACGGTGCGGGCTTTTTCGCGCGCCAAGGTCAGCGCGACTTCGCCCGGGCCACCGGCCACTTGCTGCTCGATTGCGCGCTCATCGAGATGGGCGGGGCGCGCCTCGACCGGAATGCCCGCGGCTTCCAGCAGAGCGCGGCGCACCTTGCTTTGCGAGGCGAGGATCAGCGGCTCAGGAGGCAACCAGAGAGACATCAGCGCATGATCCCGAAAAAGCATGTCCCGGACGTATAAAGGAAGCTAAAGCCATGTTCTCGCGAAACACCGCCGCCTACTCTTCCGCAAAGGCGGCATTTCGTGCGACCTTCCGCATGTCCGCTTTGGGCCATCACCAGACTCGCTCCGATCATTTTTTCTTCATCAGAAGCCTCGCCACTTCGCGGGCGGTATCGATGAATAGCCGCGCAACAGGACTGAGCGTGCGATTCTTCAAAGTAACGATTCCGTTTGGGAAGCGGGCCATCGGGAGTTCAACAGGCAGGACCTTGAGTTCAGAGCGCCGGGTAGGGAACCTCAAAGTGGAATCTGTAAGAATCGTCAGAAAGCGCCCGGTCGCTAAGAGACTCAACCGGATCTGAGGGGAATCGGTGACAACCGCCATGCGCGGATGATCGAGCCCACATGCGCCGAAAAAAGCTTCCATCGCGTTCGATATAATCCCGCTTCCCGGTGTAGGCAGCACCCATGGTTCGTTTACCAGTTCGGCAAGCGCGATCCTGCGCCGCCGCACCCAGGGGCTTTGCGAGCCGGCAGTAACGAGACACGCGTCATCAAAAAGAAACTCGAAGTCCAGCCGCTCGTCTGCAATGGAACCGAATTTCCGTGCGATCAAGAAATCGAGGGTACGCTCGGTCAATTTACGGTGCAGTTGCTCCGCGTAAGCGGTCGAGACATGAATCTTAATGCGCGGATAGCGTTGAGACAGGCGATCAATCACTGCGGAGACAAAGCTCGCCCCCAGCGCTGGGTTACACCCGATGCGGACTTCACCTGCTGTCGGGTCGGCGAGAAACTCGATACTCTTCAAGGTTTGGCGCAGGTCATCGAACACCGCAGCTCCGCCGTCGAGTAAGATGCGGCCGTATTCGGTCGGTTCGACTCCCTGCGGGCTGCGATCGAGCAGTCGGCTGCCAATAGATCGTTCCAATTCCGCAATCGATCTGGAAACCGCCGACTGGGTTGTGTTGAGAAGCGTCGCCGCCTTGTTCATGCTGCCGGCCTGCACGACCGTCATCAAGATATGAATGTCGTCCAGTTTTATCCGGCGCCCAATGCGCTCGCTCAGCTGCATGTGGTCATCATAATCATATAGCGAGATTGATATAGCGCTATCAAAAGATAGCATTATGCCGCATAGCGTCAAACATTATCATCACCCCACACCCGCGAAGCCCGCCTGTGGTCTAACAAGAGGCCAGTTCGCCGGACTTGGGGCATAGGAGGACGCCATGAGGCCTCGTCGCCGTCAATTTCTCAAACTGGCAGCAGGTGCCGCCATCACCCCGGCCATTTCACGTTTTGCCCGGGCGCAAGCCTACCCGACGCGGCCTGTGCGCATTGTGGTTGGCTTTGCGGCCGGCGGCCCGACCGACATCCTTGCGCGACTTATTGGGCAGTGGCTGTCGGAACGGCTAGGCCAGCCGTTCGTCACGGAGAATAAGCCAGGTGCGGGTGCCAAGATCGCGGCCGAGACAGTGGTGCGCTCGCCTCCTGACGGTCATACGCTCCTGTTGGTCAATTCGGCGGACACGATCAACGCGGCCCTATACCCAAATCTGAATTTCAGTTTCATCCGCGACATCGCAGCGGTGGCGAGCATGACTCGGCAGCCTCAGGTCATGCTGGCGAATCCGTCGGTTCCAGCCGAAACGTTCCGTGAATTGATCGCCTTCGCCAAAGCCAATCCTGGCAAGATCAGCATGTCCTCGGTTGGCAACGGCAGCATAAGCCATGTGGCCGGCGAATGGCTCAAGATAATGGCCGGGGTCGATTTGGTTCACGTACCTTACCGTGGCGCCGGTCCAGCGCTGACTGATCTGCTCGCCGGGCATGTGCAGATTTCCTTAAATGGACTGGGTGGATCGGTCGAGTACATAAGGAGCGGCCAGTTGCGAGCATTGGCAGTAACCACGAAGGCGCGCTCTGAGGCGTTTCCGGACATTCCGGCGGTCAGCGAATTCTTGCCTGGCTACGAAGCGGTTTCGCTGTTCGGCGTCGGCACGCCGAAGAACACTCCTGCCGAAATCGTGGACAGGCTCAATGTGGAAATCAACACGGCCCTCAAAGATCCCAAAATCAAGGCACGCGTTGCCGATCTGGGCGGCACGGTTCTTGTGGGCTCGCCCGCCGATTTCGGAAGGCTTCTTGCCGATGAAACCGAGAAGTGGGGAAAGGTAATCCGGACAGCAAATATCAAACCGACCTGACTCCATTGCTGCGGGTCAAAAGCCGACGTAGCGGCTGTCTCGGGTCAGGTCTGCTTTACTTCCGAGAGCGGAACATCCCTGCGTTCATGAGTGCATACCCTATGACGCCGCCTGCCGGCGCCGCTCGCTCAAGAGCGCCATCACGGCCGCCGCAGTCTCCTCGATCGAGCGCCGCGTCACGTCGATGATCGGCCAGTTATGCTTGGCGCAGAGTTTTCGCGAGAACGCGATCTCCTCGGCGACGGCCTGGCGATCCACATAGAGGTCGTCGTCGCGATGGGCGTTGAGACCGAGCAGGCGGTTCTGGCGGATCTGCACGATGCGTTCCGGGCTCGCCGTGAGACCGACGACGAGCGGTGCGGTGAGCTGTTCGAGCTGGAACGGCACCGGCATGTTCGGCACCAGCGGCACGTTCGCGGTTTTCACCCCGCGATTGGCGAGATAGATCGACGTCGGTGTTTTCGATGTGCGCGACACGCCGGTGAGCACGACATCGGCGTGTTCGAGATCGTCGGTGTGCTGCCCATCATCATGCAGCATGGTGTAGTTGAGCGCATCGATGCGCTTGAAATATTCGGCGTTCAGCGTGTGCTGTGCGCCCACGCGCTTGGCGGATTCCGCGCCCAGATAAGACTGGAACAGGCCGAGCACCGGATCGAGGATCGACAGGCACGGGATGCTGAACTCGCGGCATTTGGCTTGCAGCCGCTCCGCGAGCGCGGAATCCAGCATGGTGTAGAGCACGATGCCGGGCGCGGCCTCGATCTCGGAGATAACCCGATCGAGCTGCCTCTCGGTGCGCACCAGCGGATAGATGTGCTCGATTGGCGCCACCGACGCATACTGCGCGGCAGCCGCGCGCGCGACCGTGATCAGTGTCTCGCCGGTTGCGTCCGACACAAGATGCAGATGGAAAAAACCGCCGGTGCGTTGAGGCATGATGGGACAAGGCTGTGGACCGCTGGGGAGAAGGCCATGGCTGACGCCTCAGCGCAAGCGGCCGGTCGGGAGCCGGCTGGGACAACTCCGCAGGTCATCCACAAAGAGACAAATGTGCAGCCGATGGGTGGCGCGGGTTGGGACAGCGGAGATCGCCGCCGCCGGTGTGGACAGACATGTGGAAAGATTGTCGAACCGCGAGAGCGATCAACGACCTTTGCGGTGTTCTGAACGATATCCAGATAGCGCGGAAAACAACTGGATGAGGACAGTTTGCGGACAGCGAGTCGATTGCGGCTTATGAGTCAAAATCACCGTCACAGAGTCTTAAACAAGAATCTAATCTTACTTAAGTAGCGAAGAACTGTGCGAAGCTCGTGTCCTGTGCAGGAGCCTGCCGAAGCGGTCAGCCGAGATCAGATGCTACCAGCACTCGATTGAAAGCGTAACGCGATGACGGTTGGAAAGTTCATCCAGCGCTGGCTTCGAGCCGAGATCGCATTGGTCATCGCGGCGGCGCTGCTCGGTGTGTTGCTGCTGTGGAATCCGGGCGGGCTCTATCTTTGGCTCAAGGCGTTTCACGTCATCGCGGTGATCGCCTGGATGGCCGGCATGCTCTATCTGCCGCGGCTGTTCGTTTATCACTGCGAGGCGGAGCCTGGATCGAAGCAGTCCGAGACCTTCAAGGTGATGGAGCGAAGGCTGCTTCGCGCGATCATCAACCCGGCGATGGCGGTGACATGGGTGCTCGGGCTTTGGCTCGCCTGGGAGGGCGGGTTTTTCAGGTCCGGGTGGCTGCACGGAAAGCTGCTGCTCGTGCTGATTCTGTCGGGGATGCACGGGCTTTTCAGCCGCTACGTTCGCGAGTTTGCGGAGGATCGCAACGTCCACTCGCAGAAGTTTTATCGCATCGTTAACGAAGTCCCCACCGTTCTGATGATCGGAATCGTGATTCTTGTTGTTGTCAAACCATTCTAATCATTGATAAATCTGGCTAAAGTCACCTGTGGGCACACACCATACGCCAAATTCGCCGCCCCCTTGCTTTGGCCGCAGTCATCCCATATTTTCCAGTACTCTCCTGAAACGCAGGCGGATGCATCCGAGTTTCCGGTCAGCTGGACCGGACTCCGCATCAGGCGGACCCTCCTCGCCGAGACCTGCAGCTTCCCTCCCTCCCCCTTCCCGGCGTTGTGGTCTTTTTTCAAAACCCGCCGGACGACTCTAGGAAATCCCCGCATGCGGGAAATGAAACTCCAGGACCTCAAGTCCAAAACCCCCACCGAACTGCTGGCCTTTGCCGAGGAGCACGCGGTCGAGAACGCCTCGACCATGCGCAAGCAGGAACAGATGTTCGCGATCCTCAAGCAGCTCGCCGCGAAAGAAGTCGACATCATCGGCGAAGGCGTCGTCGAGGTTCTCTCCGATGGCTTCGGCTTCCTGCGCGCGCCGGAAGCGAATTATTTGCCCGGTCCGGACGACATCTACGTCTCGCCCTCGCAGATCCGCCGCTTCGGCCTGCGCACCGGCGACACCGTCGAGGGCGAAATCCGTTCGCCGAAGGAAGGCGAGCGCTACTTCGCGCTGCTCAAGGTCAACACCATCAATTTCGAGGACCCCGAGAAAGCGCGCCACAAGGTCAACTTCGACAACCTGACGCCGCTCTATCCGGACGAGCGTATCCGGATGGAATACGAGGACCCGACCAAGAAGGACCTCTCGGCACGCGTCATCGACATCGTGGCGCCGATCGGCAAGGGCCAGCGCGCGCTGATCGTGTCGCCGCCGCGCACCGGCAAGACCGTGCTGCTGCAGAATATTGCGCACGCCATCACGGCGAACCACCCGGAATGCTTCCTGATCGTGCTGCTGATCGACGAGCGGCCGGAGGAAGTGACCGACATGCAGCGCTCGGTGAAGGGCGAGGTGATCTCCTCGACCTTCGACGAGCCCGCTTCGCGCCACGTGCAGGTCGCCGAAATGGTGATCGAGAAAGCCAAGCGCCTGGTCGAGCACGGCCGCGACGTCGTGATCCTGCTGGATTCCATCACAAGGCTTGGTCGCGCCTACAACACGGTGGTGCCGTCATCCGGCAAGGTGCTGACCGGCGGCGTCGACGCCAATGCGCTGCAGCGGCCGAAACGCT
>JAXDNY010000046.1:0-14585 GCA_034669145.1 Hyphomicrobiales bacterium | reverse complement strand
GGCATCGATGCGACCGAGGTCGAGAGCCTGCGCGCCGAGCTTGCCCGCCTGGGCGAGGCGCATCGCCGCACGCTCGACCAGCTCGCGACCGGCGTCGCCATCTTCGGCGTCGACCAGAAGCTCGCCTTCCACAATGCCGCCTACCGGTCGCTGTGGGGTCTCGAAGCCGGCTTTCTCGACCAGCGGCCGACCGACTCGGTGGTGCTCGACCGGCTGCGCAACGACCGCAAGCTGCCCGAGCAGCCGGATTTCCGCCAATGGAGGACGCAGCTCCACGACGCTTATCGGGCGAGCGACGCAAAGGCGCATGAATGGCATCTCCCGGACGGCCGCACGCTTCGGGTCGTGACCACGCCGCATCCCGACGGCGGCGTCACCTATCTGTTCGACGACGTGACCGAGCGCTTGAAGCTGGAGCGCGGCTACGAGGCGCTGATCCGCGTGCAGGGCGAAACGCTCGAAGCGCTCGCCGAGGGGGTCGCGGTGTTCGGCAGCGACGGGCGGCTCGACCTGCACAATCCGGCGTTCGCGCGGCTGTGGAGGCTCAAGCCCGAACAGCTCAACGGCGCGGGCCAGCCGCATATCGAAACCTTGCTCGGCTGGTGCGCTCCGCTTTATGCCGACGAGGCGTTCTGGGCGCGCTTGCGCGGTGCCGTGACCGCGCTGGAGAGCCGCGAGCCGATCCAGGCGCGGCTCGAGCGCACCGACGGCAGCGTGCTCGACTGCACCACCGCGCCGCTGCCTGACGGCGCAACGCTGGTAACCTTCCAGGATGTCACCGACACGGTGAATGTCGAGCGCGTGCTGATCGAGCGCGCCGACGCGCTGCAGGATGCCGACCGGATCAAGAACGCGTTCATCGGGCACGTGTCCTACGAATTGCGCACGCCGCTCACCAACATCATCGGCTTTGCGAACTTGCTGCTCGATCCAACCATCGGGCCGACCATTGGGCCAACCACCGAGAAGCAGCGCGACTATCTGGACTCGATCGACAAGTCGTCCAGCGCGTTGCTCGCGATCATCAACGACATCCTCGATTTGACGACCATCGACGCCGGCGCGATGTCGCTCGATCTCAAGGAGGTCGACATTCGCGGGGCAGTCGATTCCGCCGTGCTCGGACTGCAGGACCGCATCGCCGAGAAGGCCGTGCTGCTCGATGTGCGCGCCACCCCCGACGTCGGCAGTTTCATGGCGGACGAGCGGCGCGTGCGGCAAATCCTGTTCAATCTGCTCTCCAACGCGATCAGCTTCTCGCCTGCCGGCGACGTGGTGCGGCTTGGCGTCGAGCGGCGCGATGGCGCGATCGTGTTCACCGTCACCGATCGGGGCCCCGGCATTCCACCCGAGATGGCCGACCGCGTGTTCGATCGCTTCGAGACTCACCCGCTGGGCTCGGAACATCGCGGTGCGGGACTTGGCCTTTCGATCGTGCGTTCCTTCGTCGAGCTGCATGGTGGTACGGTGAAACTCGATTCGGCCGTCGGCCATGGCACCACCGTCACCTGCGTTTTCCCGCTCACGCACGTGCGGCAGGAGGCGGCCGCCGAGTAGGAAGATAGAGCTTCACACGCGATGCTCGCAGTCTCACCCGTTTCCAGCTTCTCGATCGTGCTCGCCAACGAGCGGGCGACGCGCCGGCTCGCGGCGGACGTCGCCTCGATCCTCAAAGCCGGCGACCTCGTCACGCTCTCGGGCGATCTCGGCGCGGGCAAGACCGCGTTCGCGCGCGCGCTGATTCGGCATCTGGCGGGCGACGACACGCTCGACGTGCCAAGCCCGACCTTCACGCTGGTGCAGACCTACGCGCTGCCGCGCTTCACCGTGGTGCATGCCGATCTTTATCGGGTGACCCATGCCGGGGAGCTGGCCGAGCTTGGTGTCGACGAGGCGGCCGAAAATGCCGTGGTGCTGCTGGAATGGCCGGACCGCGCCGAGGACGTGCTGCCGGCCGACCGGCTCGACATCGCGTTCACGCTCGCGCCGCATCTCGGGATCAACGCGCGCAATGCCGAGATCGCTGGGCACGGCACATTCGCGCCGCGGATCGAGCGGCTTGCGGCGATCCGGCAGTTCCTGTCCGCCGAGGGATTGGCGGACATGCCGCGCACGCATGTGCAGGGCGATGCCTCGACGCGCGCCTATGAGCGGCTGACGCATGAGGGGCGCAAGCTCATCCTGATGAATGCGCCGCGCCGCCCCGATGGGCCGCCGGTGCGCGGCGGGCTGCCCTACAGCGCGATCGCACATCTGGCCGAGGACGTAAAGCCGTTCGTCGCGATGGCGCGGGCGCTGCGCGATCGCGGCCTCTCGGCGCCGCAGGTGCACGCGGCCGATCTCACCGAAGGTCTCGTGCTGCTCGAAGACCTCGGCATCGAGGGCGTGGTGGCGGGCGATCCTCCGGCGCCAATCGAAGAACGCTATGCGGCGGCCGTCGACGTGCTGTTGGAACTGCATCGCCAGCCGGTGCTCGGCACGCTTCCCGTCGCGCCCGGTGTCGACCATCGGCTGCCGCCCTACGACATCGACGCGTTCCTGATCGAAGCCGAACTGCTGCCCGACTGGTACGTGCCGCATCGCGGCGGCTCGCTCACCGGCGCTGCGCGCGCGGAATTCACCGCGCTATGGCGCGAGGCGCTGAGCCACGCCTATGACGCGCCTGCGACCTGGGTGCTGCGCGATTATCACTCGCCGAACCTGCTGTGGCTGCCCGAACGCGAGGGCCTCGCGCGCGTCGGCCTGCTGGATTTCCAGGATGCCCTGATGGGACCCGCGCCCTACGACCTCGTCTCGCTCTTACAGGACGCGCGCGTCGACGTGCCGGACCCATTGGAAATCTCGCTGCTCGGCCGCTACGTGAAGGCGCGGCTCGATGCCGACACGGCGTTTCCCACCACGGCGTTCGTGCAGCTTTACGTGACGCTCGGCGCGCAGCGCGCGACGAAAATCCTTGGCATTTTCGCGCGGCTCGACCGGCGCGACGGCAAGCCGCAATATTTGCGTCACATCCCGCGCCTATGGCGCTATCTGCGCCGCTCGCTGATTCATCCGGCGATGACGGATTTGAAAGCCTGGTACGACGCGCACGTGCCGCTGCCGCCGCAGGTGGAGTCGGAATGACCATCGACCGCGCCATGGTGCTCGCCGCGGGCCTCGGCACGCGCATGCGGCCCTTAACCGACACGCTGCCGAAGCCACTGGTGCCGGTCGCCGGCAAGGCGCTGATCGATCATGTGCTCGATCGCCTTGCCCACGCGGGCGTGACCCAAGCTGTGGTCAACGTGCATCACATGGCCGAAGCCATCGAAAAACACCTGAAAGGTCGCACGCGGCCGAAGATCGCAATCTCCGACGAGCGCGGCGAATTGCTCGACACCGGCGGCGGCGTGATGAAGGCGCTGAAAGCTCTGGGCGACGCGTCATTTTTCCACGTCAACTCCGACACGATCTGGATCGAGGGCGTGACGCCGAATCTCGGCCGGCTCGCCGCGATGTTCGATTCGAGCCAGATGGACGCCGTGGTGCTACTCGCCGCGACCGCGACCAGCATCGGCTACGAGGGACGCGGCGATTTCGCCATGGCGCCGGACGGGCGGCTCAAGCGGCGTGCCGAGCGGGAGGTGGTGCCGTTCGTCTATGCGGGCGCCGCGGTGCTGTCGCCGGGCTTGTTCGCCGATCCACCCAAGGGCGCGTTCTCGCTCAACCGGCTTTTCGACCGCGCAATCGAGGCGGGCCGGCTGTTCGGCCTGCGGCTCGAGGGCACTTGGATGCATGTCGGCACGCCCGCGGCGATCAAGGCCGCCGAGGCGGCGATCCTGGAGAGCGTGGCGTAGCTCCGCTGTCATTCCGGCCGAGCCGCTATGGCGAGGGCCGGAATCCATAACCACAGCCCGTTCGAATCTTGCACCGCCGCGCGATACGGCTCATCAGGTGTTTATGGATTCCGGGCCCGCCGCGGAGCCTGTCATCGGGCCGGCCATTCGGCCAGACCCGTTGGCGGCGTCCCGGAATGACGGAGAGTCATGCCTTCCGCGCACGTATTCACGATCCCCGCTTCGGCGTCGTTTCTGCCGACGCTGATCCGCGCGCTGACCAAGGGCGAGCTGATCGCGGGATTTCCAAACGCCGCCGATCCGCTGGCGCTGGCGAACGCGACCCTGTTCCTGCCGACGCGGCGCGCCTGCGCGCTCGCACGCGAGGCGTTTCTCGACGTGCTCGGCGTCGAGGCCGCGGTGCTGCCGCGCATCGTGCCGCTCGGCGACATCGACGAGGACGAGCTTGCCTTCGCGGAGGCCGCGAGTGGCGAGGCCGGGCTCGACGTGCCGCCGGAACTGGGCGGGCTTGAGCGGCGCGTTCTGCTGGCACAGCTCGTGCTGGCCTGGGCCGAGCGGCTCAAGCCCGAGAGGGGCGAGCCGCCGCTGATCGTGCATTCGCCCGCCGCCGCACTCGCGCTTGCCGACGCGCTCGCGCGGCTGATCGACGACATGACGACGCGGCAGGTCGCGTGGGAGCGGCTGAACGGACTGGTGCCGGATCATCTCGACCGCTACTGGCAGCTCACGCTCGATTTCCTGAAAATCGCCGGAGAGCACTGGCCAAAACTGCTCGACGAGCGCGGCGCGATCGAACCCGCGGCGCGGCGTGACCTGTTGATCGAGGCCGAGCGCATCCGGCTCGCCGTGAACGACGCCCCGGTGATCGCCGCCGGCTCGACCGGCTCGATGCCGGCGACCGCGAAGCTGCTCGCCACCATCGCGAAGCTCCCCCATGGCGCGGTCGTGTTGCCCGGCCTCGATACCGGCCTCGACGACGACGCGTGGGAGCTGATCGGCGGCGTGAAGGACGGCGCGCGCATCGTGCAACCGCCGGCGTCGGGCCATCCGCAGCTTGCCATGCATGCGCTGCTGCGCCGCATCGGCATCGCCCGCGACGAGGTCGCACCGCTCGCTGTGAGCGGCGCGCGCGAGCGGCTCACCTCGGAGGCGATGCGGCCGTCGGACGCGACCGAGCGCTGGGCCGAGCGCATCGACGAGGGCACGCGCGACGAGGCGCTTGCCAACCTCGCCATGATCGAAGCCGCCAACGCAGAGGAGGAGGCGCTTGCGATCGCGGTCGCGTTGCGCGAGGCGGTCGCGCAGGACAAGACCGCCGCCCTGGTGACGCCCGACCGTGCGCTCGCGCGCCGCGTCGTCGCCGCGCTCGGGCGCTGGAACATCGAGGCGGACGATTCCGGTGGCGATGCGCTGCCCGACACCGAAGCCGGCGTTTTCGCGCGGCTGGTGGCGCAGGCCGCGCTCGATGGACTGGAACCAGTCACGCTGCTCGCGCTCTGCAAGCACGCGCGCTTCCGGCTTGGCGCGGCGGCAGGCGCGCATACCGGCGCCGTCGCGGCGCTGGAGCTTGCCGTGCTGCGCGGGCCGCGCCCGCGTCCCGGAACGAAGGGGCTGGCGCACGCGCTCGCGACGTTGCGCGCCACGAAGGAGACGCTGCACGGCTCCGATCCGCGCAAGCGGATTACAAACGCCGATCTCGATGCCGCGCAGGCGCTGGTCGAGCGCCTGAGCACCGCGCTGGCGCCGCTTGAGGACAGCAAGGGCCCGCATACCTTTGCGGCGCTCACGGCGCTGCATGCGGGCGCGGTGCGCACGCTCTCGGCCGACGACACCGGCGCGGAGGCCGCATTCGCCGGCGCAGACGGCGCGAAACTCGCCGACGCCTTCGCGGAGATTGCCGGGCAGCGCGCCGACCTGCGCGCGGCGCCCGGCGATTATGCCGACCTGTTCGAGACCGCGATCGCCGGTGAGGTCTGCCGCCGCGCGGGGCGGCCGGGCGCGCGCGTGCGTATCCTCGGCACCATCGAGGCGCGGCTCATCCACGTCGACCGCATTGTGCTCGGCGCGCTGGTCGAGGGCGTGTGGCCGCCCGAGACGCGCTCCGATCCGTGGCTGTCGCGCCCGATGCGGCTTGAGCTGGGGCTCGATCTGCCCGAACGGCGCATCGGGCTGTCGGCGCACGACTTCGCGCAGCTGCTCGGCATGCCCGAGGTGATCCTGACGCGCGCCGCCAAGCTCGGCGGTGCACCGACGGTTGCGTCGCGCTTCACGCAGCGGCTCGCGGCGGTGGCGGGCGAAGCGTACTGGAAAGCAGCCGTCGCGTGCGGGGCGCAGTATGTGGCATGGGCGCGCGACCTCGATCACGCGGAAAAAATCATCCCGGCGAAACGCCCGCGACCGACCCCGCCGCTGGAGGTGCGCCCGACACGGCTCAGCGTTACCGAGATCGAGCATTGGCTGCGCGATCCCTACACGATCTACGCCAAGCATATCCTCAAGCTCGCGCCGCTCGACGCCGTCGACACGCCGCCCGGCGCGCGCGACCGCGGCACCGTGATCCACGGCGCGATCGGCGACTTCACCGAGCAATATGCGAAGGGCCTGCCGGACGATCCGCTTGGCCGCCTGCTCGCGCTCGGCGAGAAGCATTTCGCGCCGCTGCAGGATTTCCCCGAGGCGCGCGCATTCTGGTGGCCGCGCTTCCAGCGCATCGCGCGCTGGTTCGTCGCGTGGGAGACGGGCCGCCGCGCCGAGGCCGCCACGCTGTTCGCCGAAGTGCCCGGCAGCCTCGAGATTCCGTTCGGCAAACGCACCTTCAAGCTCACCACGCGCGCGGACCGCATCGAGCGAATGGCAGACGGCAGCTACGCGATCCTCGACTACAAGACCGGCTCGACGCCGACCGAGAAACAGGTGCGCACCGGCCTGTCGCCGCAGCTCACGCTCGAAGGCGCGATCCTGCGCGCGGGCGCGTTCGAGAACGTGCCGGCGGGATCGCTCAGCCAGTTCGCCTACGTGTCGCTGCGCGGCCGCGATCCGGCCGGCGAGGAGAGCGCGATCGAATTCAAGGACGGCACCGCGGATCATCACGCCGACAGGGCGCTGGCGAAACTCAAGAGCATCGTCGCGCGCTTCGAGGACGAGGCGACGCCGTACCGCTCGCTGGTCAGCCCGATGTGGAAGACCCGCTACGGCGACTACGACCATTTCGCGCGCGTGAAGGAATGGTCGGCCGGCGCCGAGGACGAGGAGGGGGTGGAATGAACATCCCCGCCGGCGTCCTCGACGTCCAGCGCACCGCGTCCGATCCCGCGTCGTCGGCCTGGGTGGCGGCGAATGCCGGCTCGGGCAAGACGCATGTGCTGGCGCAGCGCGTGATCCGCCTGCTGCTGCGCGGCACGGCGCCCGAGAAAATCCTCTGCCTCACCTACACCAAGGCCGCCGCCGCCAACATGGCGAACCGCGTGTTCGAGACGCTCGCCCGTTGGACGCCGCTCAGCGATGAGGCCCTCGACGAGGAAGTCCGCAAGATCGAAGGCCACCGGCCCGATGCGGCGCGGCGCACGCGCGCACGGCGGCTGTTTGCTCAGGCGCTCGATACGCCGGGCGGCCTGAAGGTGCAGACCATTCACGCGTTCTGCACGCGGCTGTTGCACCAGTTCCCGTTCGAGGCGGATGTCGCGGCCCGCTTCGAGGTGCTGGAGGAGCGTACGCGTTCCGAGCTGATCGACCGGCTGCGTATGGGCGTGCTGCTGGAAGCTGCCGCCAAGCCTGACAGCGATCTCGGCCGCGCGCTAGCCACCGCGATTACGGTAGCGGCGGATCAGACGTTCGCGGAGGCGATCGACGAGGCGATTGCGAAACACGATGAGCTGGAGGCGTGGATCGCCAACGCCGGCGGGGTCGCGGCTGCGATCGCCGAGTTGTCGCGGGCGCTGGGCGTCGGAACGCAGGTGACGATCGAAGAAATCGACACTGCGATGATCGATGATGCCCTGCTGCCGCAAAGCGAGTGGCAATCAGTTGCTTCACTTTGCAGAGCGAGCTCAACCAACGACCAAAGGCAGTGTGACCGTCTTTCGGCCGCCGTGGTGGCCTCGGGGCGTGAGCGCGTAAACGCTTATGTCTCGGTTTTCCTCAACGACAAATGGGAGAAGCGGAAGGCGGTCATCACTGGGCCGCTGGCGAAGCAACATCCCGGCCTCGCAGCGCGGCTGACGGCCGAGCAGGAACGCGTGTGCGGCCTGATCGCGCGCCGCCGCGCGGTCGAGACGCGCGAGCGCACCGCCGCGCTGGTGACGATCGCGCACGAGGTGATCGCGCGCTACCGCGCCGAGAAGAACCGCCGCGGCCTGCTCGATTACGACGACCTGATCGAGAAGGCGCTGCATCTGCTCAGCGCGGAGCAGTCCGCTTGGGTACACTACAAGCTCGATCTCGGCATCGACCATGTGCTGATCGACGAGGCGCAGGACACGAGCCCGAAGCAATGGGAGATCGTGAAGCGGCTCACCGCCGAGTTCGCGGCCGGCAAGGGCGCGCGCGAGGTCACGCGCTCGGTGTTCGCCGTCGGCGACGAGAAGCAGTCGATCTTCTCGTTCCAGGGCGCGCAACCGCGGCAATTCGACGTGTCGAAACGGCATTTCCTCACGGCGTTCAAGGAAGCCGAGTTGCGCTTTGAGGAGGTCAAGTTTCAATATTCGTTTCGCTCCTCACCTGTCATTCTTCATGCGGTCGACGAAGTTTTCAAAAGTCCACAGGCTCATGCCGGCCTGACCGAGCATCCGGAAAAGACCCTGCACGAGGCGGTGCGCGCCAATGCGCCGGGCACGGTCGAGCTGTGGCCGATGGTCGAGCCGGACGAGAAGCTCGACATCGAGGGCTGGGATGCGCCGTTCGACGAAAGCTCCGAGACGAGCCCGCGCATCAGGCTTGCGCGAAAGATCGCGCGCACCGTCAAGGCGTGGATCGCGCGCCGCGATGCGGTCGGCGAAGGCGCCGCGCGGCGTGCGGTGCGGCCGGGCGACATCCTGGTGCTGGTGCGCCAGCGCGGCGCGCTGTTCGAGGCGATCATCAGCGAACTGAAGAAGGAAAGTATCGAGGTCGCGGGTGCGGACCGGCTCACGCTCACCGAGCACATCGCCGCGATGGATCTGATCGCGCTCGCCGATGCCCTGCTGCTGCCGGGCGACGATCTCGCGCTTGGCTGCGTGCTCAAGAGCCCGCTGTTCGGGCTCACCGAGGAGCAGCTGTTCGCGCTGGCCTACGGGCGCAAGGGAACGCTGCGCGCGGCGCTGCGCGAGAAAGCGGCCGATCTGGAATTCATGGAGGCGAACGCGCGGCTCACGCGCTATGCCGAGTGGGCGCGGCATCATTCGCCGTTCGCGTTCTATGCGCGCATTCTTGGGCCCGACAAAGGCCGTGCGCGGCTCTACGCGCGGCTCGGACCCGAAGCCGCCGACGCGCTCGATGAATTTCTCGAGCACGCGCTGCTCTATGAGCGCCAGGAGGCGCCGACGCTGCAAGGCTTCGTGGCGTGGCTGCGCGCCGGCGAGACGCAGGTCAAGCGAGACATGGATATCGCGCGCGACGAGGTGCGGGTGATGACCGTGCATGGCGCCAAGGGTCTCGAAGCGCCGATCGTCATCCTCGCCGATACCACCACGCCGCCGAAAGGCCCGCGCGAGCCGCGCATGCTCAACATGCCGGTCGCGAATGCGACGCCCGGCACGCCGGACCGGATCGTATGGGCGGGGCGCAAGGTCGACGACGTGGCGCCGGTCGCAGCCGCGCGCGCGGTCGCGGTGGGTGCCGCCGAGGACGAATACCGGCGGCTCTTGTATGTGGCGATGACGCGCGCTGCGGACCGGCTGGTGGTCGCGGGCTCGCGCGGCGTGAACAGGATCCCGCCCGGCTGCTGGTACGAGCTGATCGCCGATGCGCTCAAGCCGGAGGCGACCGAAGAACCGGCCGACGATGGCGACGGCACGGTGCTGCGCTGGCGCAAGTCGGCGGATGCGGGCGCCGCGGAGCAAGCCGCACGTGCGCCTGCGCCGCAGCGTCACGATGTGCCGGCTTGGCTGCGGCACAATGCGCCGGCTGAAACCGCGCTCGCTGCGGCAATCTCGCCGTCAGCCGGTGTGTCGGAAACCGCACATAGCATCGGCGATTCGCGTGGGCTTGCACGCGGACGCATCGTGCACCGCCTGTTGCAGGCCCTGCCGGCACTTTCGCCAGAGCGCCGCGCGGAGGCCGCGCAAAAACCGTTCGCCCGCATCAAGGATTTCAGCGACGCCGAGCGCAACGCCATCATCGGCGAGGTGCTGGCCGTGCTCGGCGATGCGCGCTTTGCGCCGTTGTTTGCGCCCGGTTCCCGCGCGGAAGTTCCCATCGTCGGCTACGTATCGCATGGCGGCCATAGGCAACGAGTATCCGGTCAGGTCGATCGGCTCGCCGTCACCGGATCGGCGGTGCTGATCGCCGACTACAAGTCCGACCGCGCGGTTCCGCGCGACGCGGGCGCCATTCCGCAAAGCTATGTCCGCCAACTGGCGCTCTATCGCGCGGTGCTGCGCCTGCTCTACCCGAATCACGAGGTGCGCGCGGCGCTCGTCTGGACACTCGGGCCGGTGCTGATCGAGGTACCTGCCGCGATGCTCGATGCCGAGTTGTCAAGGCTTGGCACCGGTAAAAACACCGAGGCGTGATCGCGCCTTGACGCTTCCGCTCGCCATCCATACGTTCCCGGCATCTTGAGGGGCGCGCGCGGCCCAGAACCCAAAAAGCCAAGGACCGAGGTGCCCAATGGGCGTTTCAAAGGTGTCTGATTCGGATTTCGAGGCCCAGGTGCTCAAAAGCACCGAGCCCGTCGTCGTCGATTTCTGGGCCGAGTGGTGCGGCCCGTGCCGCATGATCGCGCCCGCGCTGGAAGAGATCGCCGGTACGATGAACGGCAAGGTCAAGATCGTGAAGCTCAACGTCGACGAGAACCCCGCGACGGCGGCGAAGTACGGCATCATGTCGATCCCGACGCTGATGCTGTTCAAGAACGGCGAGCTTGCCTCGCGCCAGGTCGGCGCCGCGCCGAAGCAGAAGCTGGAGCAGTGGATCACGTCGTCGACCGCGGCCTGACTCCGAATGCGGACTGTTGCCTGATCTGCTGCCAAGATTTTTTTCCGTAACGGCCGGCCGAAACGCCGGCCGTCTGCGTTAGTGGAGGGTGTGCGTCGAGACCCTCCATGCCGCTCAAGCCCCCAATCGCCCCGATGGAAGCGCGCTCGGTCGATGCCATTCCGGAAGGTCCGGAGTGGCAGTACGAGCCGAAATGGGACGGATTCCGCTGCCTGGTGTTTCGTGACGGCGAGAGCGTCACGCTGCAATCGAAGGCCGGCAAGCCGCTGACGCGCTATTTCCCCGATGTCATCGCGGCGGTGCGTGCGCTCAAGGCGAAAACATTTGCGCTTGATGGCGAGATCGCGGTGCCGCACGACGGTGCGTTCTCGTTCGACGCTCTGTTGCAACGCATTCACCCGGCGCAATCCCGCATCGAGAAGCTTTCGGCCGAGACGCCGGCGCTGCTCATCGTGTTCGATCTGTTGGGCGATGAGCGCGGCAAGTCGCTTCTGGACATGCGGCTGAGCGAACGCCGGCTAAAGCTGGAGGCTTTTGCGGCGAAGGCATTTTCCAAGGGCATCCGTGTCAGACTATCGCCCGCCACGACCAAATTGCCGGAAGCGAAAGGATGGCTGAAGAAGGTCGGCTCGACCCTCGACGGCATCATCGCGAAACGCCGCGACGCGCCCTACGCGGCGGGCACGCGCGACGCGATGGTGAAGGTGAAAAACTATCGTAGCGCGGATTGTGTGGTCGGCGGTTTCCGCTACGGGACGGACAGCAAGTTGATCGGCTCACTCCTGCTCGGGCTCTACGACGACGACGGCCTGCTGCATCACGTCGGTTTTACCTCATCGATCGCGCGCGCCCACAAGCCCGCGCTGACGGCGAAGTTGGAGAAGCTGAAAGACGGGCCCGGCTTCACCGGCAATACGCCCGGTGGCCCGAGCCGCTGGTCGACCGAGCGCTCGGCCGAATGGGTGCCGCTCAAGCCGAAGCTGGTTATCGAAGTTTGCTATGACCATTTTTCCGGCGAGCGCTTCCGCCACGGGACACGGCTGTTGCGCTGGCGTCCCGACAAGGCGCCGACGCAATGCACGATGGATCAGGTGAAGCAGAAAAAGGCGGATTTGATGAAACTTCTCAAGTCCTCATCCTGAGGAGCCCGCGCAGCGGGCGTCTCGAAGGATGGTGGCGGGGCTCTGGTGTATGCGGCCATCCTTCGAGACGCGCCTTCGGCGCTCCTCAGGATGAGGGATTCAAACCAGCTCCGTCCCGTTCGCCGCCAGCACCTCGCCCGCCAGATAGAGCGAGCCGGTGATCAGGATGCGCGGTGGCGGATCGAAGCCGAGCGCCCCGACGGCCGTCAGGGCCTCCTCGATGCTCTGGCTCGCATCGGCCGGCATGCCGGCGTCGCGCGCCGCCGCCGCGATCTCGTCGACCGGCACGCCCTTGTCCTGATGGATCGGCACGCCGAACACGCGCCGCACCAGCCCGGTGAAATTGCCTAAGAAACCCGCGTGGTCCTTGGTCGACAGCATGCCGACCACAAGAACCAGCGGGCGCGAGACGCGCTCTTCCAGATCGCCGAGCGCCGCCGCAATCGCGCGCCCGCCGTCCGCATTGTGTCCGCCGTCGAGCCACAACTCCGCGCCCGCGGGCGCGAGCGCGACCAGCCGGCCGGTGGTGAGCCGTTGCAGCCGCGCCGGCCACTCGGCGCGCATGAGACCTTGCTCGACCGCCTTCACGGGCAGCCGGATGCCGGCCGCGCGCAGCGCCGCGATCGCAGTCCCGGCGTTATCGAACTGGTGGCGGCCGAACAGTTTCGGCGGCGGCAAGTCGAACAGTCCCTTCTCGTCCTGATAGACGAGCCGGCCGTGCTCGATGCTCGCGCTCCATTGCTGGCCGGCGACATGCAGCGGCGCGCGCGCCTTCTCGGCGTGGCGTTCAAGCACCGCCGACACGGTGTCCGTCTGTGGCGCGATCACGGCCGGCACGCCGGCGCGGAAGATGCCGGCCTTCTCGGCGGCGATCTTCTCGATCGTGTCGCCGAGAAATTCGATGTGATCCATCGAAACCGGCGTCACGACGCTGGCGAGCGGGCGCTCGATCACGTTGGTGGCATCGAGCCGTCCGCCCAACCCGACTTCGAGGAGGAGCATGTCGGCGGAATGGCGCGCGAACAGCACGAAGGCGGCCGCGGTCTCGATCTCGAAAATGGTGATCGGCGCATCGCCATTGGCGCGCTCGCACTCGGCCAGCGCATCGGCAAGTTCCTCGTCCGAGACCAGCACGCCGCCCCCCGGTGCTCCGAGCCGGAAACGTTCGTTGATGCGCACGAGATTCGGCGACGTATAGACGTGCACACTTTTCCCCGCCGCTTCCAGCATGGCGCGCAGGAACGCGATGGTGGACCCCTTGCCGTTGGTGCCGGCCACATGAATGACCGGCGGCACACGCCGCTCCGGATGGCCAAGCCTCTCTAAGATGTGCTGCACGCGCTCAAGCGTGAGATCGATGCGCTTGGGATGCAGCGCGAGCAGCCGCGCCAGAATCGAATCGACCGGAGTCATGGACGCGAGCGTCATTCCGCCGCGGCTGAGGTCACGGCCTCGGTTGTCGCGAGCGCCGGAACCGGCACCTGGACCTCCGCGGCCGGCGCCTTGCACAGCACGCGGCACAGCCGCGCCAGCGTTGGCCGCAACTCATGGCGATGCACGACGAGATCGACCATGCCGTGCTCTTTGAGGTATTCGGCGCGCTGAAAGCCCTCGGGGAGTTTCTCGCGGATGGTCTGCTCGATCACGCGCGGTCCCGCGAAACAGATCAACGCGCCGGGTTCCGCGATATGCACGTCGCCGAGCATGGCGTAGGACGCCGTGACGCCGCCGGTGGTCGGATTGGCGAGCACCACGATGTAGGGCTTCTTTGCCTCGCGCAGCATCTCGACGGCGACCGTCGTGCGCGGCATCTGCATCAGTGAGAGGATGCCTTCCTGCATGCGCGCACCTCCAGAGGCCGCGAACATGATGAAGGGCGTTGCCTTTTGCGCGGCGGTTTCCAGCCCCTTGATCACCGCCTCGCCGGCCGCCATGCCGAGCGAGCCGCCCATGAAGTCGAAGTCCTGCACCCCGACCACGATGGCCTGGCCTTCGAGCTTGCCGAAGCCGAGCTTGATCGCGTCGTTGAGGCCGGTCTTGGCACGCGCGTCCTTGATGCGGTCGACATATTTGCGCTCGTCACGGAATTTCAGCGGATCGGCGGTGACCTCGGGCAGGGCGATGTCGTACCACACCTCGTTGTCGAAGATCGATTTGAGGCGTGCCACCGCGCCCATGCGCATGTGATAGTTCGAGCCGGGAATGACGAACTGGTTGGCCTCGACGTCCTTGTAGAACACCAATTGTCCGGTATCGGGGCACTTGATCCAGAGATTCTCCGGCGTCTCGCGGCGCAGGATGTTGCGGATCTTGGGGCGGACGACGTTGGTCAGCCAGTTCATGGGCAGCTCCGTTCGATCAGGCGATCGCGAAGAATAAAATATGGCGGCGCGAGGCCAGCGAAGCAAGCCGCTGCCACGCTTGTCGCGCGCAATTGTGGCTTATTCCGCAGCCTGCTTTGCGCCGCGCACGCCCT
>JAXDNY010000045.1:0-8747 GCA_034669145.1 Hyphomicrobiales bacterium | reverse complement strand
ACCAGCGCGGAGCTGCGCTCCGGCAAGCCGATTATCGGCATCGCGCAGACCGGCTCGGACCTCTCGCCCTGCAACCGGCACCATCTCGAACTGGCGCACCGCGTGCGCGAAGGCATCCGCATGGCGGGCGGCATCGCGTTCGAGTTTCCGGTGCACCCGATCCAGGAGACCGGCAAGCGCCCGACCGCGGCGCTCGATCGCAACCTTGCGTATCTCGGCCTCGTCGAAATCCTCTACGGCTATCCGATCGACGGCGTCGTGCTGATGACCGGCTGCGACAAGACCACACCCGCCTGCATCATGGCGGCCGCGACCGTGAACATTCCCTCGATCGTGCTCTCCGGCGGGCCGATGCTGAACGGCTGGTGGAAGGGCGAGCGCTGCGGCTCCGGCATGGCGGTGTGGAAGGCGCGTGAGGAAATGGCGGCCGGCCGCATCGGCCAGCAGGAGTTCGTCGACATCGCGGCGGCGTCCGCGCCGTCGGTCGGCCACTGCAACACCATGGGCACCGCCTCGACCATGAATGCGCTCGCCGAGGCGCTCGGCATGTCGCTGCCCGGCTGTGCGGCGATCCCCGCGCCGTACAAGGAGCGCGCGCAGATCGCCTACGAAACGGGCCTGCGCGTGGTCGACATGGTGTGGGAGGACCTCAAGCCCTCCGACATTCTCACCCGCGAGGCGTTCGAGAACACCATCGTGGCGAACTCGGCGATCGGCGGGTCGACCAATGCGCCGATCCACATCAACGCGATCGCGCGGCATATCGGCGTGACGCTGACCATCGAGGACTGGGAGACGGTCGGCCTCGACATTCCGCTGCTCGTCAACATGCAGCCGGCCGGAAAATATCTCGGCGAGGAGTATTACCGCGCGGGCGGATTGCCGGCGGTGATGAACGAGTTGCGCCGCGCGGGCAAACTGCACGAAGGCGCGCTCACGGTGAACGGCAAGACGATGGGCGAGAACGTCAAGCGCGCCAAGATCGAGGACGCGGACGTGATCCGCACCTACAAGAGCCCGATGCTGGAGAAGGCGGGCTTCAAGGTGCTGTCGGGCAACCTGTTCGACTCGGCGATCATGAAGCTGAGCGTGATCTCGGACGAATTCCGCAACCGCTATCTGATCAACCCGAAAGACCCGATGGCGTTCGAGGGCAAGGCCGTCGTGTTCGATGGGCCGGAGGATTATCACCACCGCATCGACGATCCGTCGCTCAAGATCGACGAAAACACCATGCTGTTCGTGCGCGGCACCGGGCCGATCGGGTATCCGGGCTCTTGCGAGGTGGTGAACATGCAGCCGCCCGCCGCGCTGATCAAAAAGGGCATCACGTCGTTGCCCTGCATCGGCGACGGGCGGCAGTCCGGCACGTCGGGCTCGCCCTCCATTCTCAATGCGTCGCCCGAGGCGGCAGCCGGCGGCGGGCTTGCGATCCTGAAGACCGGCGATCGCGTGCGCATCGATCTCAACAAGGGCAGCGCCAATATCCTCATCTCGAAGGCGGAGCTCGGCGAGCGCCGCGCCGCACTGCAGAAACGCGGCGGCTATCATTTCCCGAAGAGCCAGACGCCGTGGCAGGAAATCCAGCGTGGCATGGTGGACCAGCTCTCCGACGGCATGGTGCTCAAGCCGGCGGTGAAATATCAGAAGGTCGCGCAGCTCTCAGGAGTGCCGCGGGATAATCACTGAGGTTTATCATCCCCGCGAAAGCGGGGATTCATAACCCCCACTCATGGTTATGGATCCCGGGTCTTGCTTCGCTCGCCCGGGATGACCAGTTCCATTCATTCGCGAGTTCCCGCGGGCCGGGAACGGGTGCGCGGCTTCCACGTTTCTTGAGTGGAGGCGTGCCATGACGTTCGACACCCGGTCCTTTTTTGTCGGCATTGCGACGGTTCTGGGCATTCTGCTCGTCGGATTCGGCGGCGGTGTGATGATGGGCGGGGTGATTTCGGGAGACCAGAAGAGCCCGAACAGGATCGAGCGCGTGGCGACGAAGGAACCCAAGCCAGCCGAGATCAAGGAAACCAAACCCGCGCCGGTGCCGACCGTCGTGGCTGCTCCGGCTCAGGCAGCGCCTGCAGCGGAACCTGCACCGCAAAGTGCGCCCGTGGTGGCTGCGCCGCCACTGCCAGCCTCCGTGCCTGCTCAGGTCGCAACGCTCCCGCCGCCCGAGCCGCAATCTCAATCCGCTCAGCTACCCGCGCCGCAGGCGCAAACGGTTCAGCCACCCGCCATGGGGCAGGAGAAACAGGTTTCGCTTGCGCAGCCTGACGAGCCATTGCGTCCGAACCTGTCCCGCAGGGATGAGACGCGGCTCAACGCGCAACAGCGGCGCGGCGAACGCGCGCAGCGGCGCGAAGAACGCCGCAGGGAATTCGCCGAACGGCGCAAGCAGGAGCAACTGCGGCGAGAAGAGATGCGCGCCGCCGTGGCGCGGTCGAGGCCGCAGGCTGCGGATGATGACGACGATGTTGACGAACGGCCCATCATCACGCGACGGGAGCGCCCGTTCGATCTCCCGTTCTTCGGGATATTCCGCTAACGGCGCTAAGACGCTACTGCGTCAGCGGCGCGATCGCGTCGGCAAATCCAACCTTGTCGAGCGCGGCGCGCAGCACGCCGGATGTCTTCGCCTCGTTCATGAACTCCGTGACGGCGGCAAGTGCCGCCGGCTTGCCCTTTGCGACCGCGATCGCGATGCCGATCTGCTGGAACGCGCCGTCGGTCATGCGCGATCCGGGCACCTGCTTCACGTAGACGGGGAGCGAGTCGCGCGAGAGCGCAAACGCATCGGCCTTGCCGTTGCGCAGCATGGCGACGGCCTCGCCGACCGACTCCACCGGCGCAATCGTCGTGTTCTTCAGCGTGCGGCCAGCGGCGCGGATGGTCGTGGTGTTGGCGATGCCGATGACGCGCATCCCGGCGCGGTCCACGTCTTCCACGGTCTTCGCGTTGGACGCTGCGGTCGTCATGTAGGTGCTTTCCGCCAACGCGTAGTTCGGTCCAAAGGCGATGCGCTTCTTGCGCTCCTCGTCCACCGGCATGAACGAGACATCGACAGCGCCGGATTCAACTGCGTCGGTCGCGAGGCCGGAATTGGGGAACAGCACGGTTTCGACCGGCATGTTGAATTTCTTGCCCAGCGCCTCGGCGAGGTCGGCGGTAACGCCCTGCGGCTTGCCGCTTTCGTCCTTGACGACAAAAAACGCCGACTTCGACGGCGCAAACACCAGCCCGACGCGCAGCTTTCCGGTGGGATTGAGTTCTTTCATGGCACTCTCGTTGGCGGACACGCTGCCGGCGAAGAGCAGAAGCATCAGTCCGCAGGCTTGCAGGATTTTCATGCGTCGCCTCCCGGGGGGCGGCTCGCGCCCGGTTGGCGAGCGCCGCGCCCTGATGGCGCATCATAACCATCCCCGGCGTAGTTCGCTAACACGGGCGTTTCAATCTCGGGTATAGATTGCGACATCGATACCCCACGGCCGTTTGGCGCCGGGTTGTTTGCGGAGAGTCGGATGAAGCAAGAGGCGCCGGACATCGTGCAGTCGACCGCCGCGTACGATGCGTGGCTGACCGCGCACCTGCATGGCGGCCTTGTCGCGTGCGATCTCGCCGACAAGCACGACAAGATGGCGGCCGACCCATTCCAGTTCCTGCGCGCCACCTATTGGCGCTGGGCGGAAATGATCCTGGCGGAGTGTCCTGAACTGGCGAGTGCGCCGCATGTGGTTTCGATCGGCGATATCCATGTGGAGAATTTCGGCACCTGGCGCGACCTCGAAGGCCGCGTGGTCTGGGGCGTCAACGATTTCGACGAGGCGGCCGAGATGCCCTACGTCATCGATCTCGTGCGGCTCGCGGTGAGTGCCGTGCTTGCCGGCGTTCCCGGCATGACGTCTGCTGCCGTTTGCACGAACCTCTTGAAGGGCTATCGGCGCGGTTTGAAGAAGCCGACGGCGCTGGTGCTCGACGCAAATCGGACCTGGCTGCGCCGCAAATTCGTGGTGAACGAAGCCGAGCGCGCCGATTTCTGGGCCAAGATGACGCCGCAGGCCGAAGCCGAGAAGATCGCCAAGCGGGCGAAAAAGAAGGGCGAGGAGGTCTGCGAGCGGCCCAAGCGGGTGCCTCAGACCTATCGCGCGGCTCTTGACCACGCGCTGCCCGAGCCGGGCGTCAAGCTGATCTATTGGTTTCGCACCGCCGGCACCGGCAGCCTGGGGCGCCCGCGCTGGGTCGGCAGCGGCGATTGGCGCGGGTCTCCCATGCTGCGCGAGGCCAAGGCGATCGTGCCGTCAGGATGGACCCTTCCGCCCGGCCGCGGGCACCAGTCCCTGTGGTGCGAGAAGATCGCATCCGGACGATATCGTGCCCCCGATCCCTGGTACGATTTGCGCAGCGCGATCCTGGTGCGCCGGCTCTCGCCGAACAATCGCAAGCTCGATCTCGCCGCAGTCGACGACAAGCGCGAGTTGGTGAATGCCCGCGTGCTGCGCTACATGGGCCGCGATCTGGCGGCGATCCATCTCGGGCTTGCGGACCACAGCCGGGCGATCGCGAAAGACCTGCAGGGCCGTGCGCGGTCGTTCCGCAAGTCCGTGCGAACGGCGCTCAAATTCATGCGCGACGACTATGAGGTGTGGAGGAAGCACTGGACGAAGCAGCAACGTCTGGCTGATCGCCGGCGCTGATCCAATCCATCAAGGAATTGCATTGTAACGGACCCGGCGGATGTTCCACTCTCTCCCGCAAGATCAAGGGAGAACGCCATGCCCCGCCCATCCGTCGCCGACAAGCGCCGCGCATTCCACGAACTGCACAAGTCAGGATGTTGGGTTATTCCCAATCCGTGGGATGTCGGCTCGGCGCGCTGGCTGCAGGGGCTCGGCTTCAAGGCGCTGGCATCCACGTCCTCGGGCTTCGCGTGGTCGGTCGGTTACGCCGACAATGCGGTCGGCGTCGACATGGTGCTGGCGCATCTGAAGGAGATTTGCGACGCGACCGACGTGCCGGTGAACGCCGATTTCGAGGGCGGCTATGCGGATGAGCCTGCCGGGGTCGCCGCGAACGTGACACGTTGCTGCGCGACCGGCGTCTCCGGCCTGTCGATCGAGGATTCGACCGGCAGCAAGGACAAGCCGCTCTACGACATTCCGTTCGCGGTCGAGCGCATGAAGGCCGCCCGCGCCGCGATCGACAAGGCGGCACCCGACGTGCTGCTCACCGGCCGCGCCGAAGGCTTCATTGCGGGGGTGCCCGACCTCGAGCAGATGATCGCGCGGCTGAAGGCTTACGCGGCGGCGGGCGCGGACGTGCTGTACGCGCCGGGCATCAAGACGCGCGAGCAGATCGAGGCGGTGGTCAAGGCGGTCGCGCCGAAGCCGGTGAATTTCCTCAATGGCGCGGCGTTCGGGCATTCGGTCGCCGATCTCGCCGGCATGGGCGTGCGCCGCATCAGCGTCGGCGGCGCGCTCGCACGCTCCGCCTGGGGTGGATTGACCCGCATGGCGAAGGAGATCGCCGAACAGGGCACGTTCGCGGGCTTCAAGGATGCGGCGTCAGGCGCGGAGCTGAATGGATTTTTCAGCAAGGACCGGGCGGCGCGCGAGTCATGAGCGACCTGTCGAACTGGACGCCACGGCCGTTCCCCGAACGCAAGGTGCTGGAAGGCCGCTACTGCCGGCTCGAACCGCTCGATGTCGGCAAGCACGGCGCCGACATCGCTGCGGCATTCGTGGGCGCCCAGGACGTGTGGGCGTATCTGCCGGTCGAGGAGCCGAAGGATCGCGCCACTTATGAGAAGTTTCTTGCCTCGATGGTCGAACGCACCGACATCGTGCCGTACGCGGTGATCGACAAGTCCGACAACAAAGCCAAGGGCCACCTCTGGCTGATGGAGATCCGGCCGGCGCATGGGGTGTTCGAGGTCGGCTTCATCACCTATTCGCCGTCGCTCCAGCGTACCCGCGCCGCCACCGAGGCGATCTATCTGTGCGGCGACTACGGCTTCGGCCTCGGGTACCGCCGCTTCGAGTGGAAATGCAACAACCGCAACGAGCCGTCCAAGCGCGCCGCGCTGCGTTACGGCTTCACGTACGAAGGCCTGTTCCGCCAGCATCAGGTGGTGAAGGGCGAGAACCGCGACACCGCGTGGTATTCGATCCTCGACTCGGAATGGCCGGCGCGGAAGGCCGCGTTCACCCGCTGGCTCGCGCTCGAGAATTTCGACGCGCAGGGAAAGCAGAAGGTCAGCCTGTCATCGCTGAACGGAAACGCCGCGTGAGCGCGCTACGCCGGGCATCACGTGACGATCTTCCCGCCGTGACAGCGCTGCAGCGCGCGGCCTATGCGAAGAACCGCGCGATCCTCGGGGTCGAGCCGCTGCCGCTGCTCGCGGACTACGGACAGGTCTTTTCCGACTATGAGGTCTACCTGGCGGAACGCGACGGCGCGCTCGACGGCGTGCTGATCCTGGAGCCGCGCGCTGCCGATCTCCTGATCTGGAGTGTCGCGACGGCACCGCAGGCGCAGGGACGCGGCGTCGGCAATCTCATGCTCGCCTTCGCGGAGTCGCGCGCGCGCGAACTCGGCCGCACCTGCATGCGCCTCTACACGGGCCAGCCGCTCACCTTCAACATCGCGTGGTACACGCGTCACGGCTACGCGCACGAGAGCACCGAGGACATGGGTGACCGTGTGCGCGTCAATCTGATAAAGCAGCTTTGAAAAAACAACGGGAGGCCGGTTTGGCGGGAAGACTGAAGGGCAAGGTCGCGCTGGTGACGGCGGCGGGTCAGGGGATCGGGCGGGCGATCGCCGAGGCATTCGTCGCGGAAGGCGCCAAGGTGATCGCGACCGATGTCGATGTGAAGAAGCTCAAGGGATTGAAGAAGGCGACGCTCGCCAAGCTCGACGCGCGCTCGACCGCCGACGTGAACGCGCTCGTGAAGAAGGTCGGGCCGATCGACGTGCTGGTGAATGCCGCCGGCTACGTGCACCACGGCACGGCGCTGGACGCGACCGACGACGAATGGGATTTCGCCTTCGACCTCAATGTCCGCTCGATGGACCGCACCATCAAGGCGGCGCTTCCCGGCATGCTGAAAAAGGGCAGGGGCTCGATCATCAACATCGCGTCCGGCGCCTCGTCGGTCCGCGGTATCCCGAACCGCTATGTGTACGGCACCACCAAGGCGGCGGTGATCGGGCTCACCAAGTCGGTCGCGGCGGATTACATCCGCAAGGGCATCCGCTCGAACGCGATCTGCCCCGGCACGATTGAGTCACCGTCGCTCGACGATCGCATCGCGACGCTCGCGAAGAAAACCGGCCGGCCGGAGAAAGCCGTGCGGCAGGATTTCATCGACCGCCAGCCGATGGGCCGGCTCGGCACACCCGAAGAGATCGCGGCGCTGGCGGTGTATCTGGCGTCGGACGAGTCGAGCTATACGACGGGGCAGATCCATCTCGCCGATGGCGGATTTGCGATGTGAGCTTCTTTTGCTTCCCTCGCCCCGCGTAGCGGGGAGAGGATGGCGAACCGCCGTCAGGGCGTTTATGCCCGTCTGCGACGGGCTATTGGGTGAGCCGGGTGAGGGGCATTGTCGAATGCCTGCGCCCTGTCGATAGTCCCCCTCACCCGGCGCACTTCGTGCGCCGACCTCTCCCCGCAAGCGGGGAGAGGTGAAGCAGGAGAGAAATTCATGCACATTCTCATCACCGGCGCGGCCGGCATGGTCGGGCGCAAGCTGACCGAGCGGCTGGTCGCCGACGGCGGGCTCAACGGCAAGCCGGTCGACAAGCTCACGCTGGTCGATGTCGTGGCGCCGAAGCATCCGGCAGGATTTTCCGGCAAGGTCGACGCCTATGCACTCGACATCTCCAGCGACGCTGACTCTGGCCGTAAGCTGGTGAAGGACCGGCCGGATGCGATCTTCCATCTGGCGGCGGTGGTGTCGGGCGAGGCCGAGCAGGATTTCGAGAAAGGCTATCGCGTCAACCTCGTGCCGTTTCACTACTTGCTCGAGGCGATCCGCTGCCACCCGGCGGGCGGCTATCACCCCAAACTGGTGTTCACCTCATCGATCGCGGTGTTCGGTTCGCCGTTCCCGAGCGAAATTCCGGACAACTTCTTCCACACGCCGCTGACCTCGTATGGCGCGCAGAAGGGCATCTGCGAGCTGCTGCTCGCCGATTACACCCGCAAGGGCTTCCTCGACGGCGTCGGCATCCGGTTGCCGACCATCTGCGTGCGGCCGGGCACGCCAAACAAGGCGGCCTCGGGTTTCTTCTCCAACATCATCCGCGAGCCGCTGGCAGGCAAGGAAGCCGTGTTGCCAGTCGAGGACAGCGTGATGCACTGGCATGCGAGCCCGCGCTCAGCCGCGGGGTTCCTGGTGCATGCGGCGTCGCTGTCGCGCGAGGCGCTCGGGCCGCGCATCAATCTCACGATGCCGGGCGTCGCCTGCACGGTCGGCGAGCAGATCGCGGCGCTACGCCGGGTCGCGGGCGAGAGCGTCGTCGCGCGCATCCGGCGCGAGCCGGATGCCGCGATCATCAAGATCGTCTCGGGCTGGCCGACGCGGTTCGACGCCAAGCGCGCTCGCTCGCTCGGATTTACGGTCGAGGATAGTTTCGACGAGATCATCCGCGCGCATATCGATGACGAACTGGGCGGGAAGGTTGCGGCGTAGTCCCTCTCCGCGGGCTCCGTCACCCTCCCCTGGAGGGGGAGGGTCGACGCGAAT
>JAXDNY010000044.1:0-24136 GCA_034669145.1 Hyphomicrobiales bacterium | reverse complement strand
TGGCGTTGCCGCAGCGCTCGCCGAGCCCATTGAGCGTGCCCTGGATCTGCCGCGCGCCGGCGCGCACCGCGGCGAGCGAATTCGCCACCGCCTGCTCGGTGTCGTTATGCGCGTGGATGCCGACATGGTCGCCCGGCACGTGCTTTACCACTTCGCCGACGATCGCCTCGACCTCATGCGGCAAGGTGCCGCCGTTGGTGTCGCACAGCACCACCCAGCGCGCGCCCGATTCGTGCGCGGCTTTCGCGCAGGCGAGCGCGTAAGCCGGATTGGCCTTGTAGCCGTCGAAGAAATGCTCGCAGTCGATCAGCACCTCACGGCCTTTTTTCTTTGCCGCCTGCACGCTGTCGCGGATCGAGGCGAGGTTTTCCTCCTCGGTCGTCTCGAGCGCGACACGCACGTGGTAGTCCCACGACTTCGCGACGAAACAGATCGCATCGGCTTTTGCGTCGAGCAGGGTCGCAAGCCCCGGGTCGTTCGACGTGGAGCGGCCCGGCCGCCGCGTCATGCCGAAAGCCGTGAAGGTCGCAGCCATGTCGCGCTTCGTGCCGAACAGCTCGGTGTCGGTCGGGTTCGCGCCCGGATAGCCGCCTTCGATGTAGTCGATGCCGAGGCCGTCGAGCAGCCGCGCGATGGCGAGCTTGTCGTGCAGCGTGAAATCGACACCGTTCATCTGCGCGCCGTCGCGTAGCGTCGTGTCGAAGAGATAGAGGCGTTCCTTGCTCATGCGGCCCCCTTCCCGGTTGCCAGCGCCTTGTCCATCGTGGTGTTGGCGAGCCACTCGCCGCCGCGCAGTACCGTGTTGCGTTGCTGCGCCGTAAAGCCGCGCTTGTTGAAGAAGTCTTGCGCGGTGTCGCTGACGTCGGCGGTCAGGCGCTTGCCGCCCCGCGCGGCGACAAGCTTCTCCAGCGCATCGACCAGCATGGTGCCGGCGCCCTGCCCGGCCACACCCGGATGAACGTAAAGCAGGTCGATCGTCTCGTTGTCGGCGAGCGACGCGAAGGCGACGGGCGAGCCGTTCATGGTGACGATCAAGGTGAGCTGGTCGGCAAGGCGTTTGGCAAAGGCTTCCTCGTCATCCGCCGCCGAAGCCCAGGCCCGCCGCGCGCCTTCGCTGTAATCGTCGACGCTCAGCTCCTCGATGCTGGCGCGGAAGATCTCGGCGAGCAGCGGCGTGTCCTCGGCGAGGAACGGCCGCAGCGCGAACGATGGGTGCACGCGCGTCATCATCTCGCCTGCTCCCAAGTGGTCCCGTCCTTGGAATCCTTGAGCACGATGCCCATTGCGGCGAGTTCATCGCGAATCCGATCCGCCTCCGCGAAGTTCTTCGCCTGGCGGGCGGAAAGCCGCGCCGCGACACGGCGGTCGATTTCTTCGGCCGGCAAGGCGGGCGTGGGCGCGCGCGCCTCGCGCCATTCGGCAAATACATTGGAGCGGAAGCCGAAGAACGCGAGCGTGCCGGCCAGCGCCCTGCGGCCGGCGGCGTTGCGCAGCGCGTGCATCTCGGTAATCGCTTGCGGCGTGTTGAGATCGTCGCCAAGCGCCTCCAGCACCGCTGGCGCCGGACGCGGCTCGGCATCGGCGGAGGCGGCATCGAAGAAATTCGCCAGCGCCTTCTCGGCCTCCTCCAGCCCCTTCACGGTCCAGTTGATCGGCTGGCGGTAATGGCTTGACAGCATTGCCAGACGGATCACATCGCCCTGCCAGTCGGCGAGCACCTCGCGGATCGTGAAGAAGTTGCCGAGCGACTTCGACATCTTCTCGCCTTCGACCTGCAGGAAGCCGTTGTGCATCCAGAAGTTCGCCATCAGGGGCGTGTGGAACGCGCAGCGCGATTGCGCGATCTCGTTCTCGTGGTGGGGAAATTCCAGATCGATCCCGCCGCCGTGGATGTCGAAGGTCTCGCCCAAATGCTTCCACGCCATCGCGGAGCATTCGATGTGCCAGCCGGGGCGGCCCGGCGTCGCGATCCCGGCGGGCGACGGCCAGCCGGGCTCGCCCTCCTTCGAGGGCTTCCACAGCACGAAATCCATGTCACCGCGCTTGTAGGGCGCGACATCGACGCGGGCGCCCGCGACCATCTCGTCGAGCGAGCGCTTCGACAAGCGCCCGTAGTCCGGCATCGAAGGCACCGAAAACAGCACGTGGTCCTCGGCCACATAGGCATTGCGGGACGCGACGAGCCGCTCGATCAGCGTTCGCATCTCGGCGATGTGCTCGGTCGCCCGCGGCTCGACCGTTGGCGGCAGGCATCCGAGCGCCGCTACGTCGTCCTTGAAAATCCGGTAGGTTTCTTCGGTCAGCTCGCGGATCGGAATGCCGCGCTCGGCCGCGCGCGCGTTGATCCTGTCGTCGACGTCGGTGATGTTGCGCACATAGGTGACCGCGTCCGGCCCATAGAGGTGCCGGAGCAGGCGGAACAGCACGTCGAACACGATGACCGGGCGCGCGTTGCCGATATGGGCAAAGTCGTAGACCGTCGGCCCGCACACATACATGCGCACGCGTGAAGGATCGAGCGGGGCGAAGGCCCGCTTCTCGCGTGTCAGCGTATCGTAAAGCTTCAGTTCCACGGACAGGACCTATGCATTCGCGATTTTTCAAAGCAGAAAAATCGCCTGGACCTGCTGGCCGGGGCGTCCTTTTGGTCTCGGATCTTGAGAAAAGACGGCCGCAGCCAGCGTGAGCTAGCGAATAATCCCCCGGCAAATGCCGCAGATTGCGTTAAGGCCGTTCATGGCGGTCGTTATGCGAGCGGGCGGCCGCTCCGTCAAGTATTTCCGGTCGCAGGCCGCCCAAGGCTCACGCCACGATCCCGCCGCAACAAAGCCCGGGATCGTCCCGAAGCCTCCCGATTTCAGCCCGGTTAACCGAGGAATCTCATCGCAGCTGGGCAACCAATGAACCTTTAGACGCGTTAAGCGACTAACGAGGACGGCGTGCTTAGGTGCACGCCCTGGGACCAGACCATGAGCAACCCGCTCCTGCGCACACCGTTCGGATACGTCGAGCTTCGCCCCGTGGCGCCGCCGCCCGAAGCCGAGGGCATGCAGACCTATGTTCTGCTTCCCGACTTGGACGAATTGCTCGACGTCCCCGGCTTCGGCCTGCGGAGCCCGATCCTCGTTCGCGGCAAGCCGACAGCGCTCAGCCTCCACTGAATTCCCGCCCCTGTTACGGTTAACGAACTGTCAACGCCTGCGCGCGTAGGCTGCGCCCTCGTCGGCTTTCCACAGCCGGGGGATGGGCTATGGGGATTTTCGCGCGATTGGGAATGGCGGTTGCCGGGACAATGCTGTTGTGCGCGCCCGCCATGGCCGAAAACCGCACCTTCATCATCGCGAACAATGCGGACGGCTACGGCATCGACCGCTGCCTCGCCAATGGCGAGCCTTGCGGCGTGACGGTCGCGACCGCCTATTGCCAGGCGCAGTCGTTCGCGCAGGTAAAATCGTTCCGCAAGATCGAGCGCGACGATATCACCGGCGCGGTCCCGACCAGCGGGAAAAACGCGTGCGCCGGAAGCTGCGACAGCTTCGTCGCGATCGAGTGCTCGCGCTGATCCAATGAACCGCTCGTCCCCGCGAAAGCGGGGACCCAGTTCTTCGGCTCTGGATGCCCGCTTTCGCGGGCATGAGCGGAAGCATAGAAGTCTACTTCTCAACCCAATCCGCGCACTTCGGGACGTCGCTCGTGCCCCACGGCATGATCGGCACTGTGGAGGTCGAGTTCTTCGGCGAGCCTTCGATGATGCGGTCCGAGTAAACCATGTAGACCAGCACGTTGCGCTTCACGTCGCAGCCGCGCACGATCTGCATCTTCTTGAACAGCAGCGAGCGGCGGCGGCGAAACACATCGTCGCCCTGCTCGAACTTGGCCGTGAACTTGATCGGCCCGACCTGCCGGCAGGCAAGCGAGATGTCGGACACCTCCTCGGCGACGCCGATCCAGCCTTTGAACCCGCCCTTCTCCGGCACGGTGAAGTGGCACGCAACGCCGTCGACCGCCGGATCGTCGATCGCGTAGGTCGCGAGCTTGTCGTTCGGCGAGACGAAGTGGAACACCGTCGACTTGCGGAAGATCAGATCCGGATCGTCGGCCGCCTGCGCGGCAAACGGCGCGAGCGACATCAGAACAAAGGCGAGAGCCAGAACGGCAAAACGCTGCATCGGTGCGTCCCTCCTGCGGGCCGCGCACATATGGGAACGGCTGTGAGTTTCCGAAAGGGCTATGCGGCGACTGCCGCCGCAGGCTGATGGCACACGACGCAAATCTTGTTGCCGTCGGGATCGCGCACATAGGCACCGTAGTAATTCGGATGATAGTGCTCGCGAATGCCCGGCGAGCCTTCGTCGCTGGCTCCCGCCGCCAGCGCTGCGGCATGAAAGGCATCGACCGCGGCGCGTGTCGGCGCCTCGAAGGCGACGGTCACGCCGTTGCCGGGTGTCGCGGCCTGCTTGTCGTAAGGGCGCACCACCCAGAACGGCTCGTTTACGCCGGAGAAATCCGGCGGCGCATAGCTGATCGCGATCTTGAAGGTTCGCTTGCGTTTCATTCCCAACGGCGCCAGCACGGCGTCATAGAACCGCATCGCGCGGTTCATCTGCGACGTGCCGACCGTGATGTGGCTGTACATGGCCAATCCGTCAGGGCCTTTTGGCGTCGACCGAATACGCCCCGGCGCCGCTGACGAACAGCGCAAGGCATCCGCCCGCAATCGCGAAGTTTTTCAGGAAGTGATTGAGCTGGTTCTGGTCGGCGAAATTGGTATGCGCGAGCAGAGCCGCGATCACAACGAAGATTGCGATCGCCAGCGCAGCGAGCCGCGTCTTGAACCCGACAATGACCAGCACGCCGGCCAGCAGCTCGAAGGTCGCGACGATCGGCGCCATGACCGACGGAGCCGGCACGCCAAGCTTGGTCATGTATCCGGTCGTGCCGGCAAGTCCCTTGAACTTGGCATAGGCGGCCAACACGAACAGCGCGCCGAGGAGAATGCGGCCGATGAGCAGCGCGATGTCGTTGTAGCCCGATAGCTTCGTGTCGATCGATGACGCCATTGTTTTCCTCCCCCGGTTGACGGCGAAGTCTGCCATCAACTTTGCCGGGGCGGCAACTGGCGCCTACTCCATCCGGATGCCCGCCCGCCTGATCAGCACGCCCCAGCGCTCGGTCTCGGCCGCCACATGCGCGCCGAAGGCTTCCGGCGTATCGAGCGGGAGCACGGCGCCCTGCCCGGCGAAGCGCTCGCGCACATCCGGCGCCGCGAAAGCCTTCTTCGCCTCCCGATTGACCCATGCGATCGCGGCGGGCGGCGTGCCGGCGGGCGCGAACAGGCCGAACCAGGCCCCCGCTTCCATGCCGGGCAAGCCCGCCGCGGCGATCGTCGGTACATCCGGCAATGCCTTGACGCGCTCTCCCGCGCATACTGCCAGCGCGCGCACATTGCCGCTCTGCAGATTGGAAACCGCCAGCGGTACGATGTCGAACAGCATGCTGACATGGCCGGCGACCAGATCCTGGCTTGCCGGCGCAGCCCCGCGATACGGCACATGGGTCAAATCGATCCCGGCCATCACCTTGAACTGCTCGCCGATCATGTGGCCGGTCGAGCCATTGCCCTGCGACGCGAACGTGAGCTTTCCCGGATTGGCCTTGGCGTGCGCGATCAGTTCGCGCAGCGAATTGGCGGGAACCGAATTGTGCACGAGCAGCACATTCGGCACCGTCGCCGCATGAATGACCGGGGCGAAGTCCTTCGCGGGGTCGTAGGGCAGCTTCTGCAGATGAACGAGGATCGCCTGTGTGGCGTGCAGGCCCATGAGCAGCGTGTAGCCGTCCGGCGGCGACTTCGCGACCGCATCGGCGCCGATCACGCCGGAGCCGCCGGTGCGGTTCTCCACCACCACGGTCGCGCCGGTCGCCTCGGTAATCTTCGCCGCGATAGTGCGCGCCAGGATATCGGCCATGCCGCCGGCCGCGAGCGGCACGATGATCCGGATGGGACGTGAGGGATAGTCCTGCGCGTGCAGTCGCCCCGCGCTCCCCGCGAACGCGGCACCGCCGAGCAGCAACGTTCTGCGATTCAGCATGAGCCCCCCGGATCAGATCTCGCGCCCGATCTTCGCATCGAGCGACCACGGCCCGCCGCCGTGCACGAGGAAATGAAACACCACGATCGCCCAGAACAGCGGAAACTCGATACCGCGCTCCTCCCAGTTGTAACCGAACTCCCAGTGATGGGTGACGATCGCGACGATGAGGAAAACGATGATCGGTCCCGCCGCGAGCCGCGTGAACAATCCGATGGCAAGCAGGATGCCGCAGCCGAACTCGAGGATACCGACGATCCAGGCCCACATCAGGCCGTTCTCGAAACCGACGCTTTCGAAAAAGCGCCCCGCCCCCTCGATGTTGCCGAACAGGATCTCGTAGCCGTGATAGGCGAGCGAACCGCCGGCCATCAGGCGGATCAGCGGCAGCGTGATGGGCGCGAAGATCGCATAGAGGCGGCCAAGCGGCGGGATGAGAAGTTTTTGCGATTCCGGCATTGTTACCTCCGAACCTCATCCTGAGGAGCGTCCGAAGGACGCGTCTCGAAGGATGGCCGCAAACTCCGCGCCTTGGGCCATGCTTCGAGGCTCGCTTCGCTCGCACCTCAGCATGAGGTTCTACCGTACCACGTCCTGCTCGATTGCGCCGAAGATCGAGCGGCCCTGCGGGTCGTTCATTTCGATGCGGACGCGGTCGCCATAATTCAGAAACGAGGTCTTCGGCGCGCCGTGCAGGATGGTTTCGACCGAGCGCAGTTCGGCGATACACGAATAGCCGACGCCGCCCTCCCCGATCGGCTTTCCCGGGCCTCCGTCTGCGTCGCGGTTCGACACCGTGCCGGAGCCGACGATCACGCCCGCGCCGAGCGGGCGCGTCCTGGCGGCGTGCGCCACTAGCGTCGGGAAATCGAACGTCATGTCGACGCCGGCATTCGGCCGGCCGAATGGCACACCATTGAGCCACGACAGCAGCGGCCCCGACAGTTTCGCGCCGTCCCAGGCGGGCCCAAGCTCGTCCGGCGTCACCGCAACGGGCGAGAACGCGGTCTGACCCTTGCCTTGCAGAAAGCCAAAGCCTTTCGCGAGTTCGCCCGGGATCAGATTGCGGAAGCTCACGTCGTTGAGGATCACGATCAGCCGGATCGCCGCGCCCGCAGCGTCAACGCTCGCGCCCTTCGGAACGTCGGCGCAAATCACGCCGACTTCGGCTTCGAGGTCGATGCCCCACGCGACATCACCCGCGATCGGATCGCGGGGCCCGAGAAACGCGTCCGAGCCGCCGCGATACATCAACGGGTCGGTCCAGAACGAGGCGGGCAGCTCGGCGCCGCGCGCGCGCCGCACCAGCGCGACATGGTTCACATAGGCCGATCCATCCGCCCAGCCGTGCGAACGCGGCAGCGGCGAAGAGCACTTTGCTTGATCCAACGGCAGGTGCGCGATGCGGCCGGCTTCGAGCGAGTCCGCGATCTCGGTGAGCCGCGGCTCGGCCGCTTCCCAGTCGTCGAGTGCCGCCTGCAAGGTCGGCACGACCGCGGACGCATCGGCGCAGCGCGAAAGGTCGTGCGACACGACGACAAGCCGACCGTCGCGGCCATGCTTGATCGATGCGAGCTTCATTCAGGCTCGCGCCTGTTCGGGTTGAAGCGCTTGTTCAGGCCGCTCCAGCAGTCGGCATAGTTGTCCTGCAGCGTGCCGGACTCCGCCGCGTAGGTCGTCACGCGCTGGCGGAAACGCGTCTCGAACATGAAGGCGAGCGTGTTGGTCAGCTTCACCGGCTTCAGTTCGACAGTGCTGGCGTGATTGAACGCGTCCGCGTCCGGCCCGTGCGGGAGCATCTGGTTATGCAGACTCATGCCGCCGGGCACGAAGCCCTCGGGCTTGGCGTCATAGACGCCGTAAACCAGCCCCATGAACTCCGACATGATGTTGCGGTGATACCAGGGCGGGCGGAACGTATTCTCGGCCACGGCCCAGCGCTCGGGGAAAATCACGAAATCGATGTTCGCGGTGCCGGGCGTTTCCGACGGCGAGGTCATCACGGTGAAGATCGACGGGTCGGGATGATCGAATGCGATCGCACCGACCGGCGAGAAGCGCCGCAGATCATATTTGTATGGATAATAGTTGCCGTGCCACGCCACCACGTCGATCGGCGAATGCGCCACTTGCGTCCGATACAGCTCGCCACCCCATTTGACGGTCAACGTGTGCGGCGCATCGATGTCCTCATACGACGCGACAGGCGTCAGGAAATCACGCGGATTGGCGAGACAATTCGCCCCGATTGGTCCGCGATCCGGCAGCGTGAAGCCGCCGCCGTAATTCTCGCACACGTAGGCGCGCGCGGGCCCGTCGATCGGCTCGACCCGGAAAATCACGCCACGCGGAATAACGCAGACCTCTCCCGGTTCGATCTCGATGACGCCGAATTCGGTACGAAAGCGCAAGCTGTTCTGCTGCGCGACGACAAGCATCTCTCCGTCGGCATTGTAGAAATGCTCGCGCACCATCGGCGCGGTGACGAGCGCCATATGCGCCGCCATGCCGGCATGCGTTTCGCAATCGCCGGCTGTCGTCATGGTGCGCAAGCCGGTGATGAAAGTGAGCTTTTCGCTCGGCACCGGCGTCGGGTCCCAGCGCAACTGCCCGATCGGCAACTCGCTTTCGCGCTGCGGTGCGGTACGGATCAGGCCGGCATCGATGCGCTCGAACCGGCCGGTGTGGCGCACGCCCGCGCGGATGCGATAGAGCCACGAGCGCTGGTTCGAGGCCTGCGGCGCGGTAAACGGCGAGCCGGACAGTTGCTCGGCGTAAAGGCCGTAGTTCACCTTCTGCGGCGAGTTGCGCCCGACCGGCAGCGCGCCGGGCAGCGCCTCGGTCTCGAACGTGTTGCCGAAACCGGACATGTATTTCGCGATGAGTGAACTGCTCAGGCCAATCGTCGGCGAAACAAGCTCGTTCATGGCATTCCTCCGGGCTTGTTATTCGTTGCTCAACTTAGCCGGACGGGCAGCGCGGTGAAACCGCGAAAGCGCGCGCGGCGACTTCGTATCGGCGTGCCATCCTGCGCATAGCGCGGAAATCGCTTGAGAAACCGCTCGATCGCGATGCGGCCTTCCAGCCGCGCCAGGCTCATGCCGGCACACATGTGGATGCCGGAGCCGAAGGCGAGATGGCGGGTCGGATTGCGGGCGGAATCGAAGCGATCCGGGTCGGCGAAGGGATCAGGATCGCGATTGGCGGCGCCGATGCCGATGGTCACCAGGGTGCCCTTTGGCATGAGGATACCGCCGAGCATCGTTTCCTCGGTGATGATCCGGTTGCCGAGCTGGTTTGAGCTTTCGAAACGAAGCACTTCCTCGACGGCGCTCTTCACGAGCGATGAATCGCCGATCACGCGTTCGCGCTCGCCGGGAAAGCGGATGAAAATCTCCAGCGCATTGCCGATCAGGTTGGTCGTCGTCTCGTGACCGGCGTTGAGGATGAAGATGCAGTTCTGCACCAGTTCGGTTTCGGAGAGCTGGCGGCCCTCATGCTCGCCGCGGAACAGCCGCGTCACCAGATCCTTGTCGGAATCGCCGGGGTTGCGGCGGCGATTCGCGATGAGACCCTTCAGATAATCCGAAAAATCGCGCACCGAATTGTTGCCGAGCGCGAGCTGCGCGTCGGTCAGCACCGGCTCGAGCGCGCCCAGGATCGCGAGCGACCAGCCACGCAGCGGCCCGCGGTCGGCATGCGGCACGCCCAGCAGATTGCCGATGATCTCGACCGGAATCGCGGCGGCGAAATCGTCGATGAGGTTAGCCCGGCCCTTCTCCGCCATCGCGTCGAGCAGCCGGTCGACCAACGCGATGAGCCCGGCCTCCATTTCGGCGATCACGCGGTTCGACAGCGCCATCTGGATCGCGCGGCGCACATGGGTGTGCAGCGGCGGGTCGTTGAACACGAGGCTGGTGGTATGGTGCTGGTAGAGCGGCGCATCGCCGTATTTCGGCTTGAACTCGATCTTCTTGTCGGAGGAGAACACGCGCGCATCGCGGTAGACCGCATCGCAGTCGCGCCAGCGCGTGATCAGGTACGCGCCGTCCGGCATGCGATGCACCGGATCGTGCTCGCGGAGCGCGCGATAATACGGAAACGGATCGTCGATGAAGTCCGCCGGCAGCCGCTTGACGTCGAAATCGCGCGCCGCCGCACGCGCCGCGTCGGGCGCGAAGCCCCGAACCGCCTCCCCCGTGGTGTTCATCGGCGCAGCGAAGGAAAGTCAGCGCCGCATGTCAAGGCAGGCTGCGTGACCCGATTGCGGTCTCGAGATAAGCGATCTCGTCGCAGGTGATGAGGCAAATCTCTTTCAGCGCGGCGAGTTGCTCCCGCGCCTTGAGAGGCTCGTCAAGCATCAGGAAGAGCTCGCCTAGATGGGTGCGAGCCCCCCGATGGCGGGGACTGAGCATCAACGCGCGCTGATAGTGCCCCATGGCCGGACCGAGTTGTCCAAGCCGCGCGTGCGCGTAACCAGTGTAGGTCTGGATGTCCGCATTGGACGGATCGCGCAGGATTGCGAGATCAAGTGCCTTGATGGCTGCGCCCCAGTTTTCCGCCGCAAGCGCTCTCTTGCCGGCCGCGAAGTCGGGATCAAGCTGCGCCCAGTCGGACTCGCTCCCCAGTTCGGTCATCGTCGTGCAAATCGGCCAGGCCTCGGCCCCAGCCTTTGCTTCGACCGATGCGTCAGGCCCGACAGCGATCGCAACTGTCCGTGCCGAGCCGTTCGCCGTGTACCACGAGCCTGCCGCGACCAGCGCGCCGAACGCAGCGGCCGACGCGATCAAGCGCATCATTGGTTGCTTGCCTTCTTATTGACAAGAAATGCTTTGGCCTCGCGCGTTTCAGGCCGCTCGCCGTCGGCGTTCTTGGCGAGTTCGGCGAGCTTGCCGTAATACTCGGCGGCCTTCTGACGGTCGCCCGCGCCATTTGCGGCACGCGCCATCCCGAGGAGTGCGCGATAGCGGTTTGGTGTTTGCCGAAGCGCCGCCTCGAATTCCTTCAAGGCTTCGGCCGGCTGACCGATCTCGAGGAGCACTTCGGCCAACAGCTCGCGGAACGGATAGAGGCGATTTTCCATCGCAACGCTCTTGATACTATCGTCCTCGCCGTCGGCGGCAGCCCGCATGAATTTGATGGCCTGATCGCGCGCGCCTTCCTTCAGGGCGATCCAGGCCGAGATCGTCAGGATCTGCTCTTCCGAACGGTCCGCCCAATAGGATTGGTTGGCTTTCTCCAGCGTCGCGCGCAGGACTTTGATGGCGTCGATCTCGGCTTTCGCGCCGGCGAGATCGCCGCCGCGCGCCATGCCAAGTCCACGCGCGAATCGGGTCAGCGAATCTGCCGCCGGGTATTGGCTCGGCTTGAGCGGGAGGGCCGCGGCACCGGCCCAATCGGCGCGTTCCAGCACATAGCGCGCCGGCATCGCGTTCTTGGCCGTGAAGCCTGCGAACACGACCGGACGGTCACCGCGGTCCGCAGTGGCAACCGATGTCTCAGTCAGGGCCTTGGCCTTGTCGTCCTGCCCGAGCTGCAAGTACGCATAAACCGAGAAATCCGCCGCGTGATAGTAGTCAGGCTGGATCGCAATCGCGGAAGCGTTCGACGCGATCGAATCCTCCCACAGCCCCAGCATCGAATAGATGTGCGAGGGCATGTGCCGCGCGTGCGGCACGGCCGGCGCGACATTGGCGTAACGCCGCGCCGCGGGAAGGCCTTTCTCGGCAATCGGCGCAAAGTCGTAGGCGTGGATCGTGAAATGGCTCACGCCCGGGTGCTGCGGATTCTGCTGGTACAGCTTGTCGAGAATGCCGGCCGACTTGAGCTGATTGGCATAGGTCGTATCCGAGGGTGATGCCGACGCCTGCAAGGTGAGCGCATAGAAGACTTGCGCTTCGTAGTCGTCGGGATAGCGCTGGACCAGTTGCTCCATCGCCTTGTTGTAGTTGGCGAGGCGAACATTGACCGGCGTCTTGTCGTGATCGCGGTAATAGGCGCTCAACGCCTCGATCCAATCGCGCTCGCGCGGCGTCTTCGCTCCGATCTCGCGCGCCTTTTCGAGTGCGGCCCATGCGGCGTCCGCATCCACGCGCTGCGGCGGCGCGACGAAGACATTGTTCAGGAGATCGATCGCAACGCCCCAATAGGCCATCGCGCAAGTGGGGTCCTGCTTCAGCACACCCTCGAAGGTCCGGCGCGCGACCAGGAACCAATAGGAATGGATCATCGCGACGCCACGCTCGAACTCGGCTTGTACCTTGGGATCGCAGGAGGTCGGGAAGCTCAGCTTTCCCAGTTTCTCGTCCGGCTGGGTGGCCTGTGCCCGAATGGGTCCGGCGGATAGAACAAGCGCGAGCGCCCCAATAGCGATGCCGGCAAGACTCTTCGAATAGCCCATGGTTCGACTCCGATCGTGGACATGGGCACATCATGTGCCGCCGAATTCAGTTGTGTCGAATGCAAATATCGGCTGAATTATCATGCAGAAAGCGCAACAATGATCAACCTTCGCTCACTGCGCACGTTCGTGATGACCGCCGAAATGGGCGGGCTGGGCCGCGCCTGCACACGTTTGAATCTCAGTCAGCCGGCGGCGTCGCGACAGATCCAGGCCCTGGAAGCCGAACTTGGCGTCGCTCTCTTTGAACACGTCGGCCGCGGCCTCCGGCTGACGTCCCACGGAGAAGATCTGCTGCAACGCAGCCGGCAACTGCTGACCCATTCAGAGCTTCTGACTGAACACGCTCAAGCGTTGCGCAGCGGACAGACCGGGACACTCAAAGTCGGCGCGACCCCACAGATCATCGCCAACCTGATCGCTCCGTTTCTGCCAGGTCATCGGCACGATCACCCCACCGTTGACATACAGCTAATAGAGGGAGGCGACGCTCAGCAGCGCACGCGTCTTGAACGGGGCGAGGTCCATCTGACAATCATGCCGGTCGGTGGCGCGGGACTGTCCTATCGGCTGCTGGCGCCGGTCCATGCGCTGGCAGTCTTGCTGACGTCGCATCCACTCTCTCGACGCAAGGTCATCGAAGTGGAGGAGTTGACGAAGCACCCGCTGCTGTTGCTGCAACGCGGGTACGGCTCACGAGCCTGGTTCGATGCCGAATGCGAGAGCGCACAGGTGAGGCCGGTCGTGCTTGTGGAAAGCACCACCGCGCACACGCTTACTGAATTGGCCGCTGTCGGTCATGGGATCGCGGTTGTGCCATCAACGTCAGCCGTTCGTGACCCCTTGCGTGCAATCCCGATTGTCCACCGCGGCACATCGGTCGGACGATGGGTTGCAATCTGCTGGAATCCACGACGTGCTTTGCCCTCCTACGCGGAACTGTTCATCAACGAGTTGTCCGCTCACGCCAAGCGCGGGTTCCCCGGGCGCTCGCACATCAAGCAGGCTCCTCCCTTGCCGAAGCCGAACGAGCCCGTGACCTGACCCCGCCGTTGCGCGCCTCGCCCGCTTCCGTCATGGTCGCCGCAACATATCCGAGGAAACGTCCGTGAAACTCTATGGCTATTTCCGCTCGTCGGCGGCCTACCGGGTGCGTATCGCGCTCAACCTGAAGAAGCTGCCCTACGAGCAGTCGTCGGTGCACCTGACGAAAAACGGCGGCTGGCAATGGAGCGAGGAATTCCGCGCGATCAATCCGCAGAAACGCGTGCCGGCGCTTGCGCTGTCCACCGGCGAGGTGCTGCTGCAATCGCTCGCCATCGTCGAATATCTCGATGAGGTGGAGCCCGAGCCGCCGCTGCTTCCCGCCGATGCAGTCGAGCGCGCCGAGGTGCGCGCGGTTTCGCAGATCATCGCCTGCGACATCCATCCGGTGAACAATCTGGCCGTGCTGAACTATCTGAAGGGTCCGCTGAAGCACGATCAGGCTGCGGTGGACGACTGGTACCGGCATTGGGTGGCGGAAGGCCTCGACGCGGTCGAGCGGCTGATCCGGCCCGGCCCTTACGCGTTCGGCGCCCATGTCACGGTCGCCGACCTTTGCCTTGTGCCGCAGGTGTTCAACGCCCGGCGCTTCAAGATCGACATGGGCAAGTATCCGAAGATCTCCGCCGTCGATGCCGCCTGCCTGAAGCTGCCCGCCTTCGACAAGGCGCGGCCGGAGAACCAGCCGGACGCCGAATAGACGCGGCCGGAGAACCAGCCGGACGCCGAATAGACGCGGCCAACAACAACAACAACAACAACAACAACAAAGGGAACGCCGCGTGACCTTCACTCCCGTCGAGGCCGGGCCTCTGGGCGAGCCGGAGCAACCGCCACCGCGAACCTCCAACGTGCCGGCCGCCGTCGTGTGGATGATCGGCACGCTGCTGTCGTTCTCGCTGATGGCGATCTCGATCCGCCAGCTCGGCGGCACGCTCAATCTGTTCGAGCTGCTGATGGTGCGCGCCATCGGCGGGCTTGCGATCCTGCTTGTCGTGATGGCGGCGCAGCCCTCGCTGTTCGGCTACCTCGCGCTGCGCAAGCCGGGCGTGCACCTCATCCGCAACGGCACGCATTTCATCGCGAACATCTGCTGGACCAACGCCGTGATCGTGCTGCCGCTCGCGACCGTGTTCGCGATCGAGTTCCTGATGCCGGTGTGGGCCGGATTGTTGGCCGTACTCTTCCTCGGCGAACGCTTTACGGTGGCTCGCGCGGGTTCCATCGCGCTCGGATTTATCGGCGTGCTGGTCATCCTGCGCCCGGGCATCGAGGCGTTTCAGCTCGCGGCGTTGGGCGTGCTCGTTGCGTCGTTCGGATATGCGGCCTCAAACATCGCGACCAAGAAGCTGATCCCGGTGCAGAGCACGATCGCGATCATCTTCTGGATGAACGTGATGCAGATGGGGATGGCGCTGCCCGGGATCGATCTCGCCTTTCCGGCGCGGCTTGCATCCCACCAGTGGCTATGGGCCTTCGGCCTCGCCTTCGGCGGTGCGTTCGCGCACTATTGCCTCACCAATGCGCTGCGCGTCGCCGACGCGATCGTCGTGATCCCGCTCGATTTCATCCGCATCCCGCTGATCGCGTTCGTCGGCTGGATGTTCTACGGCGAGCGTCTCGATCTTCTGGTGTTCGCGGGCGCCGGCATCATCGTGTCGGGCATCGTCTGGAACCTGCGCGCCGAAATTGCCACACCGCGACGCGCAATCGCCAAGCCTGTTTCATCGCGCGAAGGCACCGTGTAAAAGCCGAATCGTCCGCGGTTTCGATTCACATTTTCGACACGTTTGACGGGCTTCTTCGGGGCGTAGCGCGGGGGCCGCAACTGGAATCAACGATGCGTTCGCGTTTGATGGCCCGATATGGTGCGCTCGCGGCCGCTGCTGTTGCGGCGGCGCTCGGCGTTCTTGTTCAGCCCTCGCTCGCGCAGCCTTGGCCGCCCGGTCCGGGCAGCGCCCCGCCGCAACCCGGCCAGTCCTATCAGACCCAGCTTTGTACGCGCCTCGAAGGGCAGCTCGCCGCGATGGACCGCGGCGGAGGCGCCGACCCGGCGCGCGCCGAGCAGGTGCGGCGCTACGAAGAGGCATCGGCCAAGCAGCAGGGTGAGCTCGACCGCATGGTGGCGCAAAGCCGCCGCGCCGGCTGCGAAGGCACCGGGTTCTTCCTGTTCGGCGCGCTGCAATCGCAATCGCAGCAGTGCGTCGACCTCAACCGCCAGATCTCGAGCATGCGCGGCAATCTCGACCGCATCAATATCGATCTGCAGCGCCTGCGCGGCGGCGATGTCGACCGCGGCGAGCAGCGCCGCTCCGTGATGGTCGCGCTGGCGCAGAACAATTGCGGGCCGCAGTATCGCCAGGCCGCGCGCGCGCCGGGCGGATTCTTCGATCAGCTGTTCGGGCGCGAGAGCGAAACCACACCATCCGGCGATCTCGCCAATCCGGACGCGCAGAGCGGCAGCTTCCGCACCGTCTGCGTGCGCACCTGCGACGGTTTCTATTTCCCGATCTCGTACGCCACCTCGTCGGCGCGCTTTGCGCAGGACGAGAAGACCTGTCAGCGCATGTGTCCGGCATCGGAAGCGATGCTGTTCTCCTATCGCACCACCGGCGAGGACATCACGCAGGCGACCTCGATCAATGGCCAGCCTTACTCAGCGCTGCCGAATGCGCTCAAATACCGGACGGAGTTCAATCCCTCGTGCAGCTGCAAACGGGCAGGACAGAGCTGGGCCGACGCACTCGGCAAGGACGAAGCGGTCGAACCGGGCGATGTGGTCGTGACGGAAGAGCGGGCGAAGCAATTGTCGGCGCCGCCGCCGCAGAAGGGGCAGACCAAAGGCCGTCAGCCCGCGAATCCTGCCGCCGCTACGCCTGGTGCGCCTGCCCCGGCCGAAGCGCCGCCTGCTACCGCCGAAACGGAGCCCGGCAAACGCCCGGTGCGCGCGGTCGGCCCGACATTCATTCCGGCGCGGTGACGATCCTCATGGTGAGGAGCATCGCGCAGCGATGCGTCTCGAACCATGGCGACGGACTGTGCGAGTGCCATCCTTCGAGACGCGTTGCTTCGCAACGCTCCTCAGGATGAGGGCGGAATTGGTTGCTCATCGCGCGCTGCAATCACCAAACCTCATCCTGAGGGCCCGCCGAAGACGGGCGTCTCGAAGGATGGCCGCACGCTCTTAGACGGCTTCCCCGGATGATCTGATCTTCGGAGATCGCTTCGACAAAGTTCGCAGCAATTCAAAATCGCCACGCATCAAGGCTTCTTTCTTAGCGCGAGACCAGCCTTTGATCTGCCGCTCGGCTGCAATCGCATCCGCGATGCGCTCAAACCATTCCGAGAAAACCAGCGTCACAGGGAGGCGTGTCGCGGTGTATCCACCAAAATGCCCGGCGTTGTGTTGCGCGACCCGCTTTTCCAAACGGTGGCGCGCCGTTCCGCAGTAATAGCTGCCATCCGCGCAACGCACGATGTAGAGATATGCCCCGTCGATCACGGGCCGCCCCCTCCTTCGAGACGCCGACCGTCGGTCGGCTCCTCAGGATGAGGGCGGAGAAAGTGCTGCGCAAGCGGTCACGGCGCGTAGTTGAGATTTGAGCTTGCGGCCATCCTTCGAGACGGCCGCTTCGCGGCCTCCTCAGGATGAGGGCGGAGTGAGTCAAAAATCCAGCGCGCCGGTTTTCATGATGGCGGCGGCGCTGACCGTCGCGTCGGGCTTGGGCAACGGCGTGCCGGGATCGCGGAATTTGTTGACGATCGGATAGCGCCGGTCGCGGCCGAAGTTGCGCAGCGTGACCTTCACGCCCGGTGCGGCTTGACGCCGCTTGTATTCGGCGAGGTTGAGCATGCGGTCGACGCGCATCACGGTCTCGCGGTCGAAGCCCTCCGCGACGATGTCGGCAATCGGCGTTTCGCGCTCCACCAGCCGCTCAAGGATCGCATCAAGCACGTCGTAAGGCGGCAGCGTGTCCTGATCGGTCTGGTTCTCGCGCAACTCCGCGGTCGGCGGCTTGGTGATGACGCGCTCCGGGATCACCACGCCGTCCGGTCCGAGCGCGCCGGCCGGCTTCCACGTGTTGCGCAGCGCGCTCAGGCGAAACACCTGCGTCTTGTAGAGGTCCTTGATCGGATTGAAGCCGCCGTTCATGTCGCCGTAGATCGTCGCGTAGCCGACCGACATTTCCGACTTGTTGCCGGTCGTCACCACCATCAGGCCGAACTTGTTGGAGATCGCCATCAGGATGGTGCCGCGCGTGCGCGACTGGAGATTTTCTTCGGTGATGTCGCGATTGGTGCCGGCAAACAGCGGCTTCAGCGCTTCCTCGAAGCCTTCGACCGGGGCCGCTATCGGCACAATGTCGTAGCGGATGCCGAGCGCCTTCGCGACCGCGGCGGCGTCCTCCAGCGAGTCCTGCGAGGTGTAGCGATAGGGCAGCATCACGGCGCGCACCCGATCCGCGCCCAACGCGTCGACCGCCATCGCGGCGCAGAGCGCGCTGTCGATGCCGCCGGAGAGGCCGAATACGACGCCCTTGAAGCCGTTCTTGTCGACGTAATCGCGCAAACCCAGCACACAGGCCGCGTAGTCGGCTTCGTCGCCCTCCTCGATCAGCGCGTTCTCGGACGGCAGGCAGCGCCACGCGCCGCCCTCGCGCACCCACTGCGTGGTGACGACGCATTCGCGGAACGCCGGCAGCTGGAAGGCGAACGAACGGTCGGCATTCAGCCCGAACGAACCGCCGTCGAACACGATCTCGTCCTGTCCGCCGACGGTGTTGAGATAGACCAGCGGCAGGCCGCTCTCGACCACGCGCGCGACCGCGATGTTGAGCCGCACCTGCGTCTTGTCGCGATGGTAGGGCGAGCCGTTCGGCACCAGCAGAATCTCGCCGCCGGTCTCCGCGATGCATTCGACCACGTCCGGCCCCCAGATGTCCTCGCAGACCGGGATACCAATGCGCACGCGCTTGAGCACGATCGGGCCCGGCAGCGGTCCCGGCGCGAACACGCGCTTCTCGTCGAACACGCCATAGTTCGGCAGATCGACCTTGTAGCGTGCCGCGGCGATCTTGCCGCCTTCGAGGTGGAGATAGGCGTTGTAGAGCTTGCCGTCGTCCACCCAGGGCACGCCGACCAGCACGGCCGGACCGCCGTCCGCCGTCTCGCGCGCGAGCGCTTCGACCGCAGAGCGGCACGCGGCCTGGAAGGCAGGCTTGAGGACGAGGTCCTCGGGCATGTAGCCCGCGATGAACAACTCGGGGAAAATGACGAGATCGGCGCCCTGATCCTTGGCCTGCGCGCGCGCCTTGCGCACTTTCTCAGTGTTGCCGGCGACATCGCCGACAGTCGGATTGAGCTGCGCGAGCGCGATGGCGAGGCGGTCGGCGGGACGGGCGTTCATGAAAAAGATGTAGCGAGTGCGCGGGCACGCCGCAACGTGGCTAGAGCATGATCTCGCGCTAGAGCAGCCCCAGCCATTCGGCGAGCGCGAGCAGCCAGGTAAAGCCCGCGACGGCAAGCGCGACACCGACCGCGGCCGAGCCCATATCCTTGATGCGGCCGATATCGGGATGATGGGTCGCGGTCACATAGTCGGACAGCTTTTCGATCGCGGTGTTGAGCAGTTCGACCGCAAGCAGCAGCAAGATCACACCGATCAGCGCAAGGCGCTTCCAGGCGAGCGGCGTGATCAGGAACGCGAGCGGGACGCTGAGCGCGAGCGCGACCAGTTCCTCGCGGAACGCGGCTTCGGACTTTGCTGCGGCTAGAATTCCGCGCCACGAGTTGATCGTGGCGCGCCACATCCGAGCAAACAAGATCTTCGCTCCGTTGGAGAATCGGGCGCAACCGAAGTCGCGACCCACTCTACCTCAGAAACGAACGGCGTCACTGCATCGCGGTTGAAACAGTTCTCTCGTATCAACCGCTAACCAGCAACAGAATGACGCCGATGACAATGACTGCGACGACGGCTGCGCCGAGCAGCCAGATCCAGGGTATCCCTAACTGGAACACTGTCGTTGCGTGCGTGAACAGGGAGGCGCACAGGCTCCCCACCAGCATCCCAAGAAAGAATATCGCGGCGTAGCGAATGTACCTCCTGTGCCGCGGCAAATACGGCATGAACGCCAGGACCATCGAAACGGCCGCGGCGACGGCGGCCACATAGTTGAACGGATTGTCTTTCACGCGCTCGGCCTGGCTTCGTCCACAGCGATGCGGATGAACAAATCACCCGGTCGGCCACCGGACATCGGGGCGTCGCCGCGACCGTCGCATCTGAGCCGATCACCGGTTTTCAGCTTGTCGGGTAGCTTGATCGTGAGCGGTTGCTCAACAGGGACGCGGCCGTCGTCATTGCAGGTCTTGCAGTCGCCTCCGACGCCGCGGCACGCACTGCACTCCATGAGCGCGGAGTAACGCAATTCGATTGCGCCACCCTCCTCGGCCCGTTTGGAATCAAGCCTCACGAGGATTTCGCGCGGTGCCCCGTCGAGCGGACCCGTCAGATCGGCCACAATTTGCCTTACCGGCGCTTCCTCCAACCCCATCGCCTTGCCGAGGCTCAGCACCGCGGGCATGGCGTAAGGCCGCGGGCCGCCGGCCATTAGCACCAGGAAGCAGCCGCGCAGGATCGCTTGCCGCATCTGCAAATCGAGCAACGATTTTCTTTTTTCAATGAACGGGACCATACCCTCCGCGCTTTGTCCGCGCTCTTTCGCGGCGGCGACAAGATCGGCATCGCTGACGACCGCATTGAGCGTGGCCGCGAGCACCGAGCGGATCGCGGCGAGTTCCTGCGGTGTTGGTTGCGAGGGGCGACGGATCGCGCCCGACAGCGCCTCGATCAGGATGCGCGCGGGCTCGGGGAAGCTTGCGATCGGGCGAAGCTGCGGTGGCGCCGCGACGGCGGGCCGACTTGAAGCTGGTTCGGCCTCGCCGGGCGAATAGTTCAGGAATGCGATCAGGCCGCGCACCAGCTGGAACCCACCGAACAGGATCGCGCCCCAGGCGAAGACAAAGCGGTTGCCGCCGCTCGATGCCGATACGACCGTGACAATCAAACCGACGACGCAAATCGCGCCACCGATCATCATGTTGTTCATGCCGGGCACGCTCATGATGACATCACCGCCAGTCCAACCGGTAACAGCTCCATTCAGAAAATCCTCGTCAACATTGCTATCCTCTACGCGTTGACTCAATCTCTCGACCAGCGGTTTGAGTCCCGGCCGACAATGGAACCTCGTGAATAGGCGGTGGAATCAAGCGAACAGTTTGGACCATCCGGATGCGCTTGGCGACATCCGGCTGAATTGGCATGAATTCAGATCCTTACAACCCCGCCGCTACCTGCAGCGGCTTCGCCTTCCCTGCTCTCTCGGCCTTGAGCAATTCGGCCAGCAGGAAAGCGAGCTCGATCGCCTGCTCGGCATTGAGCCGCGGGTCGCACAGCGTGTGATAGCGGTCGTTCAGATCCTGATCGCTGATCGCGCGCGCACCGCCGGTGCATTCCGTGACGTCCTTGCCGGTCATCTCCAGATGCACGCCGCCGCCATGCGTACCCTCGGCGGCATGGACGGCGAAGAAGGTCCTTACCTCCGACAGGATGCGGTCGAACGGCCGCGTCTTGTAGCCGCTCTCGGCCGTGATCGTGTTGCCGTGCATCGGGTCGCACGACCACACCACCGCGCGGCCCTCGCGCTGCACGGCGCGCACCAGCGCCGGCAGGTGATCGCCCGCCTTGTCGGCGCCGAAGCGGCAGATCAGCGTGAGCCTGCCCGCCTCGTTTTCGGGATTGAGCGCGTCGGTCAGCCGGATCAGGTCGTCGGCTTTCAGCGACGGGCCGCACTTGAGGCCGATCGGATTCTTGATGCCGCGGAAATATTCCACATGCGCGTGGTCCGCCTGGCGTGTGCGGTCGCCGATCCAGACCATGTGGCCCGACGTGCAGTACCAGTCGCCGGTGGTCGAATCCTGCCGCGTCATCGCCTGCTCGAAGCCGAGCAGGAGCGCCTCGTGGCTGGTGTAGACATCCGTGCCGCGCAACTCGGGATGGTCTTCCAGATCGAGGCCGCAGGCTTGCATGAAGTTCAGCGTCTCGGTGATGCGGTCGGCGACTTCCCGATAGCGGTCCATCGCCTTCGGGTCTTTTACAAAACCAAGCATCCATTGGTGGACACGGCCGAGACTCGCATATCCGCCATGCGCGAAGGCGCGCAGCAGGTTCAAGGTCGCTGCGGACTGGTGATAGGCCTCGATCAACCGTTGCGGGTCGGGCGTGCGCGCGGCCGCGGTGAACTCGGCGCCGTTGACGATGTCGCCGCGATAGCTCGGCAGCTCGATGCCGTTACGCTTCTCGACGGATGACGAGCGCGGCTTGGCGAACTGGCCGGCGATGCGGCCGACCTTCACCACCGGCGAGGCGGCCGCGAAGGTGAGCACCACCGCCATCTGCAGGAAGACGCGGAAGAAGTCGCGGATCGAGTTCGCCGAGTGATCCTCGAAGCTCTCCGCGCAATCACCGCCTTGCAGCAGGAAAGCCTCGCCCGCCGCCACGCGCGCGAGCGACTTCTTCAGATTGCGCGCCTCGCCGGCAAAAACCAGCGGCGGAAACGACGCGAGTTTGGCCTCCACGGCGCCGAGCTTTGCGGCATCCGGGTACTGGGGCAACTGGACGACTGGCTTTCCCCGCCAGCTATCGGGGGCCCAACGCTCGGCCATGACGCATAACTCCTTGCAATTGCCGGGGTTTATACACCAGAAACGTGCCCTGTCATCCCGGAAGCCGCGCGGAGCGGCTGTCGGGAAACCATCTATGAGTTCCATGCCCCTTCATCCAGCCTACGCCCAGGTCTCAGCGCTGCTCGCCGCGGTCTTCATCCTGATCGCCGGCAACGGGCTCGCGAACACGCTGATCCCGCTGAGCGCGACCGCGGCGTCATTCCCGCCGCTCTCCATCGGCTTGATCGGGTCGGCCTATTTCGGCGGCATGCTAATCGGGTGCCTCGCGGCGCCGCGCATCATCGCGCGCGCGGGGCATATCCGGGCATTTTCGGCGTTTGTCGCGATCAGCGCGGTCGCAACGCTCGCGCATCCGATCTTCGTCGAGCCGGCAGCCTGGGCGGCCATCCGCGCGGTCACGGGGTTCTGCTTTGCCGGGCTCTACGCCGCGATCGAAAGCTGGATGCACGACAAGGCCGACAACGTGGTGCGCGGCCGCGTGCTCGCGCTCTACCAGATCGTCCACTACGCGGGCAGTGCGACCGGCCAGCAGGCGATCCGGTTCATCTCGACCACCTCGTTTGTGTCGTTCTCGATCGTCGCGTCCGCGCTCGCGCTGTCGGTGCTGCCGCTGGCCTACACCCGCAGCGATCCGCCCGAGCCGCCGCCGGTGCCGCGGCTGCGCCTCGGCTGGCTGTTTCGCATCTCGCCGGTCGGGGTCGTTGGCGCACTGGTCTCAGGGATCGCGAACGGCACGTTCTGGTCGCTCGCGCCGGTGTTCGCCGAGCGCAGCGGGCTCGGCGCGGGTGGCGTTGCGAGCTTCATCACCGCGGCGATCGTCGGCGCGGCGCTGGTGCAATGGCCGGTCGGACGGCTCGCCGATCATAGCGACCGCCGTCACATCATGCTGGTCGCCGTCGCGGTCGCGATCGCGGCTCAGGGGGCGCTGGTGTGGTTCGCCAGGAGCGAGGCATGGGTGCTGATCGCGCTCGCGGCCGCGGTCGGCGCGTCGTCTTTGATGCTCTACCCGCTTGCCTCAAGTCACGCGCAGGACCTTGGCGGACGCGGGAACGCCGTGGAGGTGTCCACCGGATTGCTGCTCGCCTACACGATCGGGGCGATCGTCGGCCCGACGACGGCCGCCTGGATGATGGGCTGGATCGGACCGCAGGCGCTGTTCATCCATAACGGCGCATTCCATCTCGCATTCATCGTATTCATCATCTGGCGCCTGTGGCAGCGCCCGCCGCGCCATGAGGCGAAACCGTGAGCGAGGTCCTGATCCAGGACACCAGCATCGCTAGCGCTAAAGCTTGCACACCCACTTCAGACAGCCGCCGCACTTGCTCGGCTGCGTGCAGGTCGCCTTCAGGAACAGATTGCACTCAGGCTGCGGAACGGTCTTGCAAATGTCGGCGCCGCCGCGTTTGGCTTTTGTCTTCATTTCAGCGGTCGCGTCGCTGCCCACTGCGAACATGCTCATGAAAACTGCTGCGCTGAACGCGCCGACGACAAGACGTCGTAATGTCATGAATTCCTCCCCCATGCGCCCGATCTCCAGCGACCGGGCGCGAGGCATCTTTCGTTGCAACGGACTGTTAGTCAACCGGAGCGCGCTGCGCTATTCCGCCGCCTCGCGGACATAGCTCGCCGTCATGGTGCGCATCGTGACGAACTCTTCGCCGACGGTCGGATGCACCGCCACGGTCGCATCGAAATCGGCCTTGGTGGCGCCCATCTTGATCGCGACGCCGAGCGCCTGGATGATCTCGCCGGCATCCGGCCCGACGATGTGGCAGCCGACCACGCGATCGGTCGCGCCATCGATCACGAGCTTCATCAGCATCCGGGCTTCGCTGCCGACGAAGAC
>JAXDNY010000043.1:0-2813 GCA_034669145.1 Hyphomicrobiales bacterium | reverse complement strand
GGCACAAAGCCGGTCGAGGAGCGTCATCGCTTCGACGAGGCTCGTCTCGACACCTGGATGCGCGAGAACGTCGAGGACTATCGCGGTCCGCTGACGGTGTCGCAATTCAAGGGCGGCCAGTCAAACCCGACATACCGCCTCGATACGCCGGATCGCGCCTATGTGTTGCGGCGGAAACCGTTCGGCAAATTGCTGCCGTCGGCCCATGCGGTTGATCGCGAATACCGGGTGATCACCGCGCTTGGACGCGTCGGGTTTCCCGTCGCCCGCTCATACGGGCTTTGCACCGACGACGGCGTGATCGGCGCCGCCTTTTACATCATGTCGATGGTCGAGGGCCGCATTTTTTGGGACGGCACGCTGCCCGGTATTGCCCCTGCTGAGCGTCGGGCAATCTACGAATCGGAAATCAGGACCCTCGCGCGGCTGCATCAGTATGATCCTCAGTCAATCGGCCTCGGCGATTACGGCAAATCCGGAAATTATTTCGCGCGCCAGATCGACCGCTGGACGAAGCAATACCGCGCCTCGGAGACGCAGACGATCGAGCCGATGAACCGGCTGATCGAATGGCTGCCGAAGACGGTGCCGGCGCAGGAGCGGCTCTCGATCGTTCACGGCGATTACCGCATCGACAATATGATCTTTAACCCGAACGCGCCTGAGGTCGCGGCGGTGCTCGACTGGGAACTATCGACGCTCGGCGATCCGCTGGCCGACTTCACCTATGTGCTGATGAACTGGTCGATGCCCCACGAGGGGCGAAGCTCGCTCGGTGGCGTCGATGTCGCCAGCCTCGGCATCCCTACGCAAGCCGAAGTGGTTGCAATCTATTGCAAGGAGACCGGACGCGACGGCATTCCCGATCTCGAATGGTATTTTGCCTACAATTTGTTCCGTCTGTGCGGGATCGTGCAGGGGATCGCGGGCCGTGTCCGCGACGGAACGGCGGCAAGCGCGCGGGCGGTGGAACAGGCCTCGCGTGCCGTGCCGCTCGCCGAGGCAGCTTGGCGCCATGCGGTGCGCGCCGGCGCCTGAGAAGCGTCCGGCCTGAGCTCGGGAATAATCGTGCGGTGTCGGCGTTCTCCTTGCATGACTTTTAAACTGCGGCACCCCGAGCGATAGCGCGTGGACGATATCGCCGCGATCTTGGAGCCGCATATTCCGGGGCTGCGCCGTTATGCCTGGGCGTTGTTGCGCGATCGCGAAGCGGCCGATGATCTTGTCCAGGACTGCCTCGAACATGCGCTTGCCGGCTGGCACATGCGCCGGCGCGACGGAAATCCGAAGGCTTGGCTCTTCACGATTCTGCGCAACCTCCACATCTCGGAGCTGCGCCGCCGCTCACGACGCGGCACGCGCGCCGACATCGAGGAAGCCGATTCGGCGGAAGCGGTTCACGACGGCGACCCCGAACGCCGGCTTATCTTTCGTGACTGTCTGTCTGCGCTCGATACGCTTTCAGAGGAGCAGAAATCCATTCTGCTCCTCGTCGGCGTCGAAGACCTTTCTTATGCGGATATGGCGAAGGCTCTAGATATTCCGATTGGTACTGTCATGTCGCGTTTGAGCCGCGCGCGCGAGCGGTTTCGCCAAGCGATGGAAACCGGGTCGGCGCCGCAATTGCGGAGAGTGAAATGATTGCCGACCCGCCGATCGGCGAAGACGATCTCAACGCGTTTGTTGATGGGCGATTGAGCCCGGAGCGTCACGCTCTCGTCTGCCGCTTTCTCGGCGATAACCCGCCTCTCGCCGAGCGCATCGCTGCGGATATCGCCGCAAAAAACGCGCTGCGCGAGAGCCTGCAATTCAAAGCGGGGGAGCCGATCCCGGCGCGTTTGCGGATTGCTAATCTCGCCGTGGAGCGCCGCGCCGCGCCGCGTCAGTGGCTACGGATCGCGGCGGCAATCCTCCTTCTCGCGCTGGGCGGTGTCGGCGGCTGGCTTGCGCATGCGCGCGTCGCCGCCACGTCTGTCGCGCAGCGCGAGACGCCGATCGCAGCCGAGGCGCTGACCGCCCATCGCGTCTATACCGCGGAGACGGTGCATCCGGTCGAAGTTGCCGCCGCGCAGGAAGCGCACCTCGTGCAATGGCTGTCGCGCCGGCTCAATCATCCGCTGAAGGCGCCCGACCTCTCGGCACAGGGCTTCCATCTGATGGGCGGACGGCTGTTGCCGGCAACTTCAGGCGCCGCCGCCCAGCTCATGTACCAGGATGACGGGGGCGCCCGGTTGACGGTGTATCTCCGTGCCGATGGTGACGCCGGCACCGCCTTCCGCTTCGTGCAGGGCCAAAACGCGTCCGCCTTCACCTGGACTGAGGATGGCTTCGGCTACGCGATTGCAGCGCAGGTCGACCGCACGCAGTTGTTGACGATTGCCGAATCCGTCTATCAACAGAGCAAAGCTGGCGGCGAGGTGAAGCGGCCGCCCCCGACGTGATCGATTTGGGGAAGGAAACGGAGAGGAAGAAATGATTCCTTCGGATTCACTTGTTGTCTGGGCACCGCGCGTACTCAGCATTGTGCGCATCATGGTCGCGTTGCTCTTCCTGGAGCACGGCACACAAAAGCTGCTCAATTTTCCGCCGGGCACCCATCCCGCGATGTTTACGCTGTCCTGGTTCCAGGGCGTCATTGAACTCGTCGGCGGACTTCTGCTCGCCGTCGGGCTGTTTACACGGCCGGTTGCCTTCATCCTCTCCGGCGATATGGCCGTCGGGTATTTCATGGCACACGCGCCGAGCAGTTTCTTTCCCGTCATCAATCGCGGCGATGCGGCGATTCTTTACTGCTTCATCTTCTTCTACATCTT
>JAXDNY010000042.1:0-4626 GCA_034669145.1 Hyphomicrobiales bacterium | reverse complement strand
AGCGAAAAGGATCGCGCCGCTTGAAATTCGGTCCGGTTGGCGTCTGCGATGCGATCGGCGGCATTGTTGCCCACGCAATCCGCCAACCCGGCCTGACGCTGCGCAAAGGCAATCGGCTTGGCGAGGCCGACGTCGCATTGCTGCGCGACGCCGGAGTCGAGACCGTCACGATCGCTCAGCTCGAGCCGGGCGATGTCGGCGAGGACGAAGCCGCGTTGCGGCTTGCACAAAAAGTTGCCGGCGATCACGTGCGCGTTGATGCGCCCTTCACTGGCCGCGCCAATTTGTTTGCGGAGACGGCCGGCATTCTTCTCGCAAGTGCTGAAGCGATCGATGGCATCAATGCGCGGGATGAGCGCATCACGCTGGCGACGTTGCCGCCGATGCGCCGCGTCGTCGAAGGCGAGATGATCGCGACGGTGAAGATCATTCCGTTCGCCGTGCCTGAGGATGCGCTTTCGCAGGCGATCGCAGCGGCGAATCGGTGCAAGCTCAGTATCGCGCCGTTCCGCGGCATGCGGGTTGGCGTCGTATCGACATTGCTACCAGGACTGAAACCGTCCACGGTGACGAAGACGCTACGCATTTTGCGTGAACGGCTCGGCCATTCCGGCGCAAGGCTCGGAAGCGAGCGCGAGGTGCCGCATGAGACGCAGGCCCTTGCCGAAGCAATCGGTGCAGTCGAACCGGACTCCGATCTCGTCATCGTGTTTGGCGCTTCCGCGATTACAGATCGTCGCGATGTCATCCCTGCCGCGATCGAATCCGCCGGCGGTGCAATCGAGCAATTCGGCATGCCGGTCGATCCCGGCAATCTCTTGCTTCTCGGCCGCACGCGTTCGGGCAAGACGGTGCTCGGCGCGCCGGGCTGCGCGCGCTCACCGAAAGAGAACGGATTCGACTGGGTGCTCGACCGATTGCTCGCCGATGTCCCGGTCACGCCGCAAGATATTCGTCGCATGGGCGCCGGCGGCCTGTTGATGGAGATCGTGTCGCGTCCGCAGCCGCGCGGTGGCGAGGCGCCGCGGGCTGAGCCCGACAACGGCGATGACTGAGATTGCCGCGATCATACTGGCGGCCGGGCGCAGTACGCGCTTTGCCGGAAATCAGCCGGGCACGACAAAACTGATCGCAGAGCTAGATGGCAAGCCGCTCGTCCGCCATGTCGCCGACACTGCGCTGGCGTCGACCGCGCGACCGGTCACTGTGGTGACCGGACATGCGCGCGATCTAGTGCAGGAGGCGCTTGCCGGCGTGCCGCTGAAATTCGTCCACAATGAAGACTATGCGACGGGCCTCGCCAGCTCGCTGCGCGTTGGCATCGCCGCTGTTCCGGCCTCGGCTTCCGGCGCGATCATTCTTCTTGGCGATATGCCGCTTGTCGCAGCCGATTTGATCGATCAGCTCGTCCGGCGTCTTGAAGCAAGCTCCGAGGCTGATGCGATCGTCCCCGTCACTCAACGGCGCCGCGGCAATCCGGTCCTGCTCGCGCGTTCACTCTTTCCGGCGGTGGCCCAGCTTACCGGCGATGACGGTGCGCGCCTGCTGCTACGACAACCAGGCATTCACGTTGTCGAGATCGCGGTTAGCGGCGACGCCGCCAGCGCCGACGTCGACACGCCGGAAGCACTGGAAACACTGCGCAAATCTCAGCGCTGATTCCATGCAAACCAGCGCTAATTGATCGCCAGCTCTCCACTGGTCACCGGGCCAAAATCCTCGAAGGTTTCGCCGGTGAACCGTTTCAGCTGCATTTGCTCGAGTGGGAAATAGTCCTTCGCACTCGTATTGATCTTGATGCCCGGCAGCAAAAGGCCGAGTTCAAAATCTTTCAGGTTGGTCGCCTGCTTCATCACATTTTCGCGGGTTAGATCGTCCCCGCATTGCTTGAGCACTTGCACCATCGTCTGGGCAGCGAGATAGCCATAGACAGTGAACGTGCTGGTCCTGTCAGCCTCCGGAAAATACTTGTCCAAAAACGTGAGCCACTCTTTCATCGCTGGATCGTCGGCATATTTCCGGTCGGTCGGGTCCTTCAAATAATTGAGGCTGATGACGCCTGCGGAATTGTCGAGTCCTGCCGGCTTCAGCACGGAGCCGACCGAGGCGGAAATGCTGGCGAGAAGGCGTACGCCGTCCCATTGCAATTCTTTGGATTTGCGGATTGCTTGCGAAGCGAATTTCGGCGTCGCCTCGATGAATAAAATGTCCGCCCCGGAACCTTTCAAACTGAGTATTTGCGAATCGATCGTCGGATCGGTCGGCTCATAAGACGCGAGGACGAGGGGCATTTTGCCATTGAGCCCATCCTTCAAGCCTTTGAGATAATCCTTACCCGAATCGTCGTTCTGATAAAGCATCGCCACCTTGCCGTTCGGGTATTTCTCTAGGAGATACTTCGCGAAGATGTGGCCTTCGGTCTGGTAGGTCGGCTGCCAGCCCATGCTCCACGGGTAATTCTCAGGATCGCCGAACTTTGTGGCGCCCGCCGCGATAAATAATTGCGGGATGCGTTTCTGATTGAGGTACTTTTGAACAGCATTGCTCGTCGGCGTTCCGAGCGGCCCGAAAATGAATAGGACTTCGTCGCTTTCGACAAGCTTGCGCGTTTGCTCGACGGTTTTCGAAGGATTGTATGCGTCGTCATAAGAAATGAAGGTGATCTTGCGCCCGTTCACGCCACCTTCATCGTTGATCTTCCTGAAATAGGCGTCTTCGACCTTGCCAATCAGAGCGTATGCCGACAACGGTCCGCTATAGGCCATCGTGTTGCCGATTTTGATTTCGGTGTCGGTTGCGCCGACGTCGTATTTCTTTTGCGCAAAGCCAGGGGAGGAACTCCACAGGAGAGCGGCAAGGGCGAACGCTACGAGGTTCTGCAATTGCATCTGTCCCCTCCCTTAAAAAGCATTCGAGACCGCGATTACATTGGCCGATCGCGTTAACTGATCGAGAGGATCAGCTTTCGGAAAGGCTGTCCAGTTCAGCCTAGGCTTTGGACGAGCTCGTCGGGAGATGAACTCCCGCATGTCGCTGGCGCCACGGCGGCCTCCTGCCGCCAAAATCGCCGCAATATGCTAGGAGCTTGGTCAGGCTTTTGCAGGAGCGGGGCTGCACTACTTGCAGGGGCAATGCGGAGAGCGGCGTGAGCGACCAACAGGTGCCCGGACGAGAGGAAGCTGGCCAGCGTAGGCTGCAGCGTCTCGTCGCCGCGGCCCGGGCGGCACTCGCCTGGGAGAACATCTGGCGCGCCGCAGCGCCGGTCCTCACAGTCACCGGCTTCTTCCTTGCGGTCTCCTGGGCTGGCGGCTGGCAGGTCCTGCCGCACTGGGCCAGGATCGCCGGGCTGGCAGTCTTCGCTCTGGCGATCCTGTTCGTCCTCTGGCGGGAGGCGCGCCTGCGCTGGCCTTCCCGAGCGGAGGCGCTGGCCCGGCTCGACCACGATTCCGGCATCCTGCACCGGCCGGCCTCCGCCCTGGAAGACACGCTCGCCAATCGCTCCAGCGATCCGGCAACGCAGGCGCTATGGGCGGTCCACCGCAGGCGGCTGGAAGCCGAAATCGCCGGCCTCAAAGTGGCGGCCCCTTCGCCACGTGTCCCTCAGCGCGACCATTATGCCCTCCGCGCGGCGGCTTTGGTCCTCGTGGTGGCGAGCGCGATCGTCGCCGGACCGGAGCGCTACGCCCGGGTCGCCGCCGCCTTCGACTGGCGCCTGCCGAGCGCGGCCGCACCCGCCGTGCGGATCGACGCCTGGATCGATCCGCCGGCTTATACCGGCAAGCCCCCGCTCATGCTGCAGATCGGACGCGCCACCGATTCGCAGGGGCATGCCGCAGGTCTCTCCGCACCCGTCGGCTCGACCGTGGTGATCCGCGCCTCGGAGCCGGGCGCTGTCGCCATCGAGACGCAGGGCGCGCTCGCACCCGCCGAGAAGGCGCCGGAGGCGAAGCCGACCGGGGCCGCGGCAAGGCAGGTCCCTGGTGAGACGCGTCTCACCTTGAAAGGCGACTCGCATCTGATCCTGCGCCAGTCGGGCAGTGTGCTCGGCGTCTTCGACATTCAGGCAATACCCGATCGCCCGCCGACGATCGAACTGAAGGAGCAGCCGAAGCCGAATGTCCGCGGTACGCTGAGCCTCGCCTACAAAATCGACGACGATTACGGCGTCATCGGTGCCGAAGCCCGCTTCGACAATCCGATTCTGCGCGATAAGCCGGTCACCGGCCGCCATCTCGTCGATCCGCCGCATGTCGGCCTGGCGCTCCCCTCCGGGCCGGGTGGGCTTGGCGATGCGACGACGACGGCAGACCTTGCCGAAAATCCCTGGGCCGGCGCACGCGTGACCATGACCCTGCATGCGCGCGATGAAGGGAATAACGAGGGCGTAAGCGACCCCATTGAGATCCTGCTGCCGCAGCGGCCCTTCGTGAAGCCCCTCGCACGCGCCCTCGTTGAGCAGCGGCGCAATCTCGTCCTTGCCCCCGATGCACGCGCCCGCGTCGAAAACTCGCTCGAAGCTCTGATTATTGCGCCAGACAAATTCGGCACGACCGCTGGTGTCTATCTCGGCCTGCACTCGGCGCTGTATCGGCTGAAACGCGCGCGTACCGACCCCGAGCTCCTTGC
>JAXDNY010000041.1:0-5931 GCA_034669145.1 Hyphomicrobiales bacterium | reverse complement strand
TGCGGCCGCGCCGCAAGCGCGCGGCGCCGTAGGCGAGAGCGCCCGCGCCAAGAGCAAGGATGCCGACCGGCAAGCGGGCCGCAAAGACCGCGATCGCAATTGCGGCGGCGAGCGCACCGGCACCCGCAGGCAAGCCACGCAGGGCCAGCACGGCGAGTGCAGGCCAGACGAGTAGCACCAGGACAATCGCCGCGCGGTCGAACGGTGTCGTTCCGTCCGGCTCGACTTGCGGCGGACCAGGGATCCCAATCAGGCTGACGAGGACAACCGCACAGGCCGCGGCGGCGAGCCCGCAGGGCAGCATCAGCGCATCTGGCCCCACAGGGCGCGAGGCAAGTATTGCGGCAGCCGAGATCACCAGGATCCCGGTGAGGATGCCTTTTGCGACCCGCACCGCCGCCTCGGCGGGAAACGGCGTCCAGATGATCGAGAGCGCCGCCCAGAGCACGAGACACATTCCAACCGTGGCCGTGAATGTGACGAGGCGCGTGCTTGCCACCTCAAGCCCGCTCGTCTCAATGGACAGGCTCGCCGCGACGAGTACCAGGATCGCGCCGATCGGCAGGAGCGAGTAGATCGCCTGCCGCGATATCGTTGCCGCGAGGGGCGTCGCAATGAACAGGATCGCAAACGCGACCACAAAAAGCAGCTTTGCCGCGTCGGCGGCCGGATCGTTAAAGCGTGACGGAGCTGACAGCTGCATGTCTGATGGCGCCCTTTCCACGGCACTCTAGCGTTTCGCGTGGCTTAAAACTGGGGAGGCACGCTGACAATCAACAGTGATTTGCGTGCCATCCTATTCCCTGTCGGGAACAGGCGCGCCTCTTTGCGCCTTTCGCTCGGCGCGCTTTTTCTTATCGGCGAGTCGCTGGCGTTTCGCCCCGCGAGGTACGCTGGTCGGACGGCGAAGGGGCGGTGGGCTGGCCGCTTGGCGCAACAGGGCAATCAGGCGTTCGCGCGCATCGGCGCGATTCCGCTCCTGAGTGCGAAATCGCTGAGCGATGATGACGAGCACGCCCTCACGCGTCAGGCGCCGGCCGGCAAGGCGCGCCGCCCGCTGCTTCACCTCCGGCGGAAGAGCGGGGGAGCCCGCAAGGTCGAACCGCAGTTGCACCGCGCTCGACACCTTGTTTACGTTCTGACCGCCCGGGCCCGAGGCGCGCACGAATTGCTCGTCGAGCTCGGCCTCCTCGATGGCCAGACGGGGTGAAATGATCAGCATGGGGCGCGGAGAGAGCTCGCCTATATGCGGCTAAACTTGACGAAGCCGCCACATCACGCACAGCCAGCGCCGGGTGCGATCAGCCTTCCCGTTGAATTTGCTTCAGAAATTTCCGGCGGGCGGAGTCGAGGACGGAAGAAATGCCAATCCTGTCCGCAGTATATTCCAGGGCTCCTGTTCCCACTCTGAGGACCTTGATCACCGGGTTGGGGGTGAAGTCATCGAGCCATGCCGACGCGGATCGCGGGAAAGCGAACAGAAGAAGGACGCCCGTTGTATAAAGCAGGACGGTTGTCACAAAAAGCGGCGAGAGTGCGCGACCGCCGGCGGCACCGGCCTGAACCGGACCGGCCTCCGGAATCATGGCGTCGATTCTCACGCCTTCGACAGGGACCGCCTCGGCCAGATCGGGAATTGGTTCTCGGACGGTCATGCCTCTGCCTTAGCCGTAAGAGGTTAAAACTGGAAGTAGATAAACGGTGCAATTCCTGTCGGGGCGAGCAGCACGATCGCCGCGACGGCGCCCGACGTTGCGAGCACCTTGCCGGGCAGCGGCCATGATTCGAAGGCGCCTTGCAGGCGCGCACCGAAATTTCGCGGCAGGAACTGGGTCAAGAAGCCGAGGGCCAGCAGCACCATGATCAGCGGCGTCAGGGAAGTCGGCGTGCGATTACCGGCGCCGATGGCGACGAAATAATCCAAGGCATCGGCGAGCGTTTGAGAGCGGAAGAAGATCCAGGCAATGCAGACGAAGTTCAGGGTGATGAACCAGCCTGCGAAGGCACCAAGCGCGGTCTTGTACTTGCCGGTAAATCCTGTGAGTTCGCCGATGAACCGCTCTATCGCGAGGCCGAGCCCGTGCATCAGTCCCCAGACGATGAACTGCAGGCCGGCACCATGCCAGAGGCCGCCAAGCGTCATCGTGACGAGAAGATTGAAGTAGGTGCGCAGCCGCCCTTTGCGGTTGCCCCCCAGCGGTATGTAGAGGTAATCGCGCAGCCATGACGACAATGTCATGTGCCAGCGATGCCAAAAATCCTGCAATGAGACTGCCTGGTAGGGCTGATTGAAGTTTTGCGGAAACCGGTAGCCGAGCAGGTTGGCAATCCCGATCGCAATGTCCGTGTAGGCGCTGAAATCGCAGAAGATGACGATGGCGTAGGCATAAGCGCCGACGACGAGGTCGAGGCTTCCGAAGCCTGCCGGATTGGTGAAGATCGGGTCTACAAACAACGTCGCAAGATGGCTTGCGATGACGACCTTCTTGAACAACCCGCCGACAATGAGAAGCACGGCTGGTCCGATCTCGATTTCGCGCGGATGGGACGGCCGCGACAGCTGACCGAGGAAGTCTGCGGCGCGCACGATCGGACCCGCAACGAGATGCGGGAAGAAAGCCATGTAAAGCATCAGATCGCGCAACGAGCGCGTCGGCGCGACCTTTTCCCGGTAGACGTCGAGAATGTAGGAGAGACCGTGGAAGGTCAGGAATGAGATCGCGACCGGAAGTGCGATCCCGGAATAACCAAGCTCCAGAGGCATGCCGACAAGCGCGGCGAGGTTCTCCAGCTGAGCGGAGGCGAAATCCCAGTATTTGAAGTAGCCGAGGAGGGACAGATTGCCTGCAACGGCGATCCACAGCACAACTTTTCGCAGTCGGTCATTTGCGGTAAACCGTCCGAGGAGAAGGCCGGCGATATGATTGAGCACGGCGCTGAACAGCAGCACAAAAACAAAGCGCCAGTTCCAGCACGCGTAAAAGAAGTAGCTAGCTGCGAGCAGAAATCCCTTTTTGGCAGCGTTGCGGCTGTTAAGCAGCCACGTCAGCGTAAATACAACAAGAAAGAAGAGCAGAAATTCAATGGTGGGAAAGAGCATAATTCTCTCGGCGTAACGGGCTCACCAAGGGCATGAGGAACTCTGCAAAAGCCCGCGCGCTGGTTTTATATCCTTCAGCCGTGAAGTGCACGTGATCAGCGGCCATCAAGCGCGGATTTGTCGTGAACCATGCATGGGCGCCACACTTTGACGCCATAATGCCAGCCCAATCCCAGAACGGGATGCTCTCATCTTCGGCAATCCGGCGCTGAACGTCCCGCACGCCTCTAAGCTTCGGCGGCGTCGGCCACGGGCACGCGCCTTCGTCCCCGGCTTCGACGCGCCGGGCTGCGCCGCACCGGCCCGACATCGGATCCTTGATGCAAGGTCCAGGCACGCGATTTCCATCCGCGGGGCCGACGATGACGACCCGCACCATCGGCAAGTTCTTGCGGATCATCCCGACCACATTGAGATATCGCTCGCGATATGCGGCGAGGTCGAGATTGTCGTCGAAACCCTCATTAGTCCCGAACGCCAGCACCACGATTTGTGGATTGATCCGCTGCAATTCATGACCGAACAGGCGCGGATCGAACTTATTTATGATGTCGATCGTCGCGCCGGGAAAGCCGACATTGCTGTATGAGACGCCATAGGTTGTGTTGACGATGCTTACGCTCGCAACGATCACCGGCTTGTTTTCGGTGGTCGTAATCGAAAGCTTGCTGATCTGCCGCGGCCCCGAACCGTCCGGCAGGAGGCGTTCGACAATTCGGTCCCGCTTCGAGGAAACAAGCGAGCGATGGATCGGCGGCAGGTCATCAAACGAAATGTCGACACTGCCGCTGGCGGGCGAGGCGACGAACTCGATCTCGATCACATTGTAAGGGATCGGCTGGGGCGAGGTGAAAACGAGGCGCTCTCCGCTGCGGGAGGTCTCGGCATCAAAGCCCGAGAGATAAAAGCGTGATGCGTCGCCCGACCTCTGCAAGGCATTATAAGTCCAGCCGTCGCTCACCGATGTCTTCAACACCGCACTGCGCACGCCCGGGTGCGGCTGGCCGATGTCGACATATCCGACGCCACCATCGCCGTAGCGTGCCTGAAGCTCTTTGCGTATCTCTCCGGTGAACAAATCGGCAGCCGTATGACTGTCGCCAATCTGCAGGATTCGCAAGCTGCCATGTTGTTCGCGACTTGCGCCGAGAGCATCGCGCGAGGCAGTCGTGAACGTGGCCCGGGGGGCCGCATCGCCGTTATCGCGCAGCGCCGCGTCGCTGATCGCCGTTATGTCGATCCCCGCCGGAGCCGGTTCCAGCTTATCCTGACGCGCGGCTTTGGGTTCCACGTCGTAGGCCGGGGGACCGGGAAACCGAGCGGCGAGCGCAACGAGCTCGGGCGTGGGCTTGAACATCGACTCGCGGTCGAGCGTCCCAAAGGGGCTGCGTGTGGCGCGAGGTGAAGGGGTAATCAGGGAGTTCTGGGCGATGAGCTCGGGCGCGTGAGAGCTCGCGGCCACCGATTTCCACGCCACGGAGGGCTGAACGATTCCGCGCACGAGGACGGTCACGAAGAACGCGGTCAACCCCACGCCGAGCATGAACAGCGCTGAGAGATAAAGTTTTTGCAGCTTATGAATCATGTCGCGGCGCTGCCCCTCACTTTCGGCAGGGATAGGCGATTTCGACCTTATTGGCCTTCAGATGCGCGATAATCTTTGGCAATAAGTAGGCGGCGACCATGTCATAGCCCGCCGTGGTGAAGTGAACGCCGTCACTGGCCCGCACTTGTATACGCGAGCCGCTCGCGTCCGGGCCGTAGGCCTGGAATGCATCCTCGCCGCTCCCGGTCAGGCGCCACGGCTCGATATATTCGATCCGCGGATCCTGCACGGCGTGAACAGCGTCCGTAAAAATCCGGTTCTTCTCTTGCGCGTCGCTGTGGGCGACCGGATCCCGCATGCTGGGCAAACCGATCCAAAGCAGTCCCGCCGGCGCCGCGCCTGCCGTCTTGATGAAGGCGGTGGCCGCCTCCCGATAACGCGTCGTCCATGCCGGCGTGTTGTACTCGGTCCGCTCTTTGCTTGAGCTGACGATCGCCTGACGATCATTCAGACCGAGCGACACGAGAACGAGTTCCGGCTGGAAACTTGCGAGGATTTTCTTCGCTTCTTCGCTCCAATCGTATTTGTCGGCCCGGGTGAGCCCGGTGCCGATCATTCCGTAGCGACCGAGCTTTATCCCGCCTTGCGCGCAGTTTTCCTTTTGCACGGCGCGCAGAAGGCCGCCCCAGATACCGTCGATCATCGAATCGCCGAGAAGCGCGATTCGCACCTCCTCAGACGGCGCGGCGAAAGCAGGTGCAATACCGTCGAAACCCAGCGCCGCACCGATGCATCCGATGCCGAAAGCGCGCCGGAGAAACCCGCGCCGCGACCAGGGATGCACAGACATCATTCACGCGTCTCGGGCTTATCTCGTTCTGGTCTCGGCAGCACGCGGCGTAGCGCTCGCCGAAAGTTGCGGAGCGACCGACGGATGCGGGCTCTTCCGCCGGTGCTTTACGCGGCGGACCTTCGCGCGCGACGCGTCGTGCGACTTCGCGTCGATCGCGATACCGGCGGCTTCGCGCGCGCGCCCCCACAGCATGGCGTAGCCGCGCATATTGAAGTGCACGCCGTCCCCTGCGCGCAGGCTTTTGTCACGAACGGCGGAATCGGCCATGCTTACATAAGAAACCGGCCCGGAAGAAAGCTTGCGCTTCAGAATGCCATCGAGCTTTTCAACATTCATATTCCACGGCTTGAACACGCAAGGCGGCCCGATCCAAACGAGCTTCACGGCGTTGCTTTTGGCGGTATCGACGATGCGGTCAATGCCGGCTTCCAC
>JAXDNY010000040.1:0-52827 GCA_034669145.1 Hyphomicrobiales bacterium | reverse complement strand
CGTGACGGTCGATCGAATACTGCCAGGCGAGGAATTCCTCGACGGTCAGCGTGTAACGCGTGCACGCTTCTTCAAGCGACAGAAGTCCGCCACGAACCGCGGCAACCACTTCCGCCTTGCGGCGAATAACCCAGCGTCGCGTGCCGGGAGCCGGCAAATCCGCGATCGTCAGAGGGCTGCCGTCGGGCCCGATGACATACTTGACCCTCGGGCGATGAGGTTCGGTCATTGGTACTCTCACACATACTTACTGATACTCAACCGGGAGAATACGGGCCCGGATTTAAAATTTAGCTAAGCGCCGGCGGTAAATAGGAAACAAATTCCTACCGTGGCGCGGAAAGCGCCGCGCGGGCAAAACCCTCGAAAAACCGCGCTTAGAGGCCCGGGCGGACGATCTGCTTGATCTTGTCGAGGGCGAAGCTCTGGCCCCCGATCTTGAGCAGCGGCGGGTTCTGCGTCAGGTCGACGCTGTCCACCGTGCCTTTCACCTCGGTCGAGATCGCGACCATGTTGCCGGCGGCGTCCTTGGCGGTGACCGAGAGGGTGTAGTCGCCATCCGGCCATTTCACGCCGTTGTTGCCGCGGCCGTCCCAGTTGAAGTTCTGCGCGCCGGGGGTGAGCGGATAGCTGCCGCTGTAGGCGAGCGACCCGGCCGCGTTCTTGATGGTCACCGTGCCGGTCGACGGCTTGTCGACCGAGAAGGCCCACGAGGCGGCGCCGTTCGTAAGCTTGGTGGTGGCGCCATCCACCGTCGCGGTGGAGCCGAGGAAGCTCATCGCGCTGGTGGCCTGGTTCGCCTTTTGCAAATTCACCAGCGAGGTGAGCTGCTGGTTCATGTTGATCTGCTGCTCGACGCCCGCGAACGACACCAATTGCTGGGTGAACTGGTTGGTGTCGAGCGGCTCGAGCGGGTTCTGGTTCTTCAGCTGGGTCGTCAGCAGCGTCAGGAACGTGTCGAAGTTCTGCGCCAGTGTCGCCTTGTTGGCGACGCTGGTCGTCGGGACGCCCGAGGCGGCGCTCGGTGCGGTGCCGGTTTGCGATGTGACCGCAGCGGCAAGTCGCGCAATCGTGTCAGCCATGGTTCGTCCTCACACCCTGATGTCCACGCCGCCGCCGAGCCCGATCATCCGGCCATAGCCGCGGCGCGCCGCCTCGGCGGCCACCGCCTCGTCGTCGGGAACGATCAGCTGCGTGGCGGGATTGCGCGGCGCCTGCTCGCGGTTGGCGAAATTCTGGCCGCGCAGCGAAAACTCCAGCCCGCCTTCGGTGTTCAGGCCCGCATGCTGCAGCGCGCGTTCGAGCTGCGGCGCGTCGCGGCGGAGCAGGTCGAGCGTTTCGGCGCGCTCGACGGTAAGGCGCGACGTAACCTTGCCTGCCGTATCGACGTCGAGGCGCACGTCGATACGGCCAAGCTCGGGCGGATCGAGGCGGATGTCGAAGCGCCGCAGCCCATCCTGCGCGCGCGCGACGATCTCGACCGCGAGGCCGGCGACCGGAACGGCATTGTCGGCGGCGGCGTCGATGCGCAACGCCGTCAGCGGCGACAGGGCCGCAAGCGGAATTGCGGTGTGGACGGCGAGCCCGAAGGGCAGGGGTCCGGCAGCCTGGACTTGAGCCTGCGGCGCAGCGGTTACGGGGAGTTCGGGGCGGGCGTCCGCGGCGCCTGCATGCGCGGCCAGCGGCGCCCGTTCGGGGGCTTCGGGACGCGGCTGGTGCGCGGCTTTGGGCTGGGGTTCGGGCGCTGCATCGGTCGCGGCTTTTGCCGCGTTGGGATGCGGTTGCGCCCCCGGCGCGCGCGCAGCGCCGTGGTCTGCTTTCGCCTTGCCGGATTCAGTCTTGCTGTCGGCGTGGACGGCGGTTGCGTCTTTCCTGTCGCTCGTTTCGGGGAGGCCTTTCAACGCGGCAGCTTCTTGTGCGTCTTCCGGCGGAGCGGTTTTCTCAACCGGGGCGGCCGTTGCGCCTTGCTTGGCAGGCGCGGGTCCGCTGGCTTCCGCGGCAAGGGAGGGCAGAGCGGGCGGCTCGCGATTTGCGGCGATCGCCGGCGCGGAAGCCTGAAGCTCGACCGAGGCAATGCCGGCGACATCGCCGTTACCAGCCGCTGGCGGAGATGTGGCGGGCAGGGGGGCCGGTAGCGCGACTGCGATTGCGACAGTCGGGGGCGGCGCGACCGTTGTGTCGGGCGCCAGGACAACGGCGTCCTCGCTTCCTTTGGACGGATCCGGCGTGACCGGCGCGTCATCGGTCGGTGGCTCGACCGGCTTCGCATCCGCTTGCGGCTCTCCCGCGAGGGCTTCGGCGATGGCGGCGAAATCCACCGGGGGGACTGGGGCTGCTTGCGCGACCGTCTCAGCGGCTTGCGCCGCGGGCGCCTCGAGCAGCCCCTCGAACGCACCGGATGCTTCGCCGGCAGGCGCTGCGCGGCCGGAAAGCGGCTCAGGACGCAGCGGCCGCGAAACGGCGGGATCGGACGCAACTTGGGGCAAGGCCTTTTCCTCTCAGGCGCACGGGAGCGCTGAGGTGATTGCAAGCGCCGGGCCATGGCCTTCAATGTCTTATTATCTAGATATATCAGTATGTTATGAGAATTATCGGGCGCCGCCGCGACCCACGTCCCCGGCATCCCTTGCTGCACAAGCGGCAAGAACTGCCGATGCGGGTTCCGGAAAGCCCCGCATTGCGCCCCAAGAGCCCGCCTTATACGTATGAGCGCATGCTCAACAGCCTCGATATTGAAGGCCGGCCGCAGGACACCCGGGTCGTCGTCGCCATGTCGGGCGGCGTGGACTCGTCCGTCACGGCCGCGCTGCTCAAGGCCGAGGGCTACGACGTCGTCGGCGTGACCCTGCAGCTTTACGATCATGGCGCCGCTACCCACCGCAAGGGCGCCTGCTGCGCCGGGCGCGACATCCACGATGCGCGCGCGGTCGCCGAGCGCATCGGCATTCCGCATTACGTGCTCGACTACGAGGCGCGCTTCAAGGAAGCGGTCATCGACCGCTTCGCCGAAAGCTACGCTGCGGGCGAAACGCCGGTGCCGTGCGTCGAGTGCAACCGTTCGATCAAGTTCGCCGACCTGCTCGGCACCGCGCGCGAGCTTGGCGCGCAAGTGCTGGCGACCGGCCACTATGTGGTCAACCGGCGCCTGTCTGACGGCAGCCACGCGCTCCACCGCGCGCACGATCCCGATCGCGACCAGAGCTATTTCCTGTTCGCGACCACGCGCGCACAGCTTGACGTGCTGCGCTTTCCGCTCGGTGGCCTGCCGAAGGCCCGCGTGCGCGAGCTCGCGCGCGAGTTCGGTCTTGCGATCGCCGACAAGCAGGACTCACAGGACATCTGCTTCGTGCCCACCGGCCACTACGCCGACATCATCGAGCGGCTGCGGCCGGGCGCGGCGGCGCCGGGCGACATCGTCGATCTCTCCGGCAAGCTCCTCGGGCACCACGAGGGCATCATCCATTTCACCGTCGGGCAGCGGAAGGGCCTGAAGATCGCCGCGCGCGAGCCGCTCTACGTCGTGCGGCTCGACGCGGACGCTGCCCGCGTCGTGGTCGGCCCGCGCGCTGCGCTTGACGTCCGCACGATGCGGCTGCACGACGTGAACTGGATCGGCGAGGGTGGGATCGACGATGCGGCGCGCCGCGAGGTGTTCGTCAAGGTGCGCTCGACCCGGGAGCCGCAGCCCGCATGGCTCAGTCTCACGCCCGCTGGCGTCGAGGTCGAGCTGATCGGCGGCGAAGAGGGCGTGGCGCCGGGGCAGGCCTGCGTGTTCTACGACAGCGCGGACGGCGAGGCGCGCGTGCTCGGCGGCGGCTTCATCCGTGGCACGCAAGCGGCCGTCGCTGCGCCGCCGATGAGCATTGCGGCGCACGCTTGATTGGGTATCGTCTGCCGAAACGAGGGCACGATGGCAGACACGCTTGATCGTGGCGCAGTCGAACGGGCCTACGCGCGCTGGGCGCCGGTCTACGATCTCGTCTTCGGCAAGGTGTTCGAGCGCGGGCGCAGAGCGTCGATCGCGGCGGCCGAGCGGGTCGGCGGGCGCATCCTGGAAGTCGGCGTCGGCACCGGCATCTCGCTGCCGGATTATGCGCGCACCAACTCGATCGTCGGCATCGACATCTCGGCACCGATGCTGCGCAAGGCGGCCGAGCGCGTCGCCGAACATGGCCTGCATAACGTCGAGGCGCTCGCCGTGATGGACGCGAAGCATCTCGCGTTTCCCGATGCGGCGTTCGACGTGATCGTCGCGCAATACGTCATCACGGCGGTGCCCGACCCGGAGGCGACGCTCGACGAGTTCGCGCGCGTGCTCAAGCCCGGCGGCGAGATCGTTCTGGTGAACCACATCGGCGCCGAAAGCGGCTTGCGCAAAGTGGGCGAGCTTGCGTTCGCGCCGGTGGCGCGCAGGCTCGGCTGGCGTCCCGAGTTTCCGTGGGGGCGGCTCACGGCCTGGCAGGACCGCACGCCCGGGATCTATTTCATCGAGCGCCGGCCGATGCCGCCGATGGGCCATTTTTCACTGATCCGCTACGGCAAGACAGCGCTCGCTCCCGCGGGCGCATGAGGAGAGTCAGATGAACGAAGACGCATTCAACATGAGCGTGCGCAAGTTCCTCAAGAAGGTCGGCGTGACGGCGCAGCGCGAGATCGAGCAGGCGGTGCGCGACGCGGAAGCCGCCGGCAAGCTCAAGGGTGGCGCGCTGCCCGCGAAGGCCACGTTCACCATCGGCGGGGTGAACCTGACGTTCGATGTGACGGGCGAGGTGGAGACGGCGTGAGCTACACCCCTCATCCTCTGGGGAGCTCGCGCGAAGCGCTGGCCACGAAGGATGGCCGCAAGCGCCGTCACCCTTCGAGGCTCGCGGAGTTTTTTATCGGCTTCCATCGGCCGCCCTCTGGCATGACATCATCGGGTTGGGCGAAGGAGCTTGCGGCTCTGAAGCAGGAGCTGTTCAAGATGCACAGGGTGGTGAGATCGATTGAGGAGGCGCAGAGGAGGGTTGCTGGCCCTGCTCGCTTGAGCATCTGACTCCCCAAACGTTCCAGGCTCTAGCGTATCTTCTTCTTGCCGAAGCGTGTAGAGGCCCCTACCTTGCGTCGCTGCGTCATGCGTTTGGCCCCAACGCCTGGTTTCAAAGCCTTCATAAGCCCGCCGATGTGGCCGCGTAGTGTGCTTAACTGTCTCATCAAATAGTCTTCCTGAAATCCGGGGAGATCTCGGTCGCCGCTAAGGTGAGCTTCTTCGTAGCCACCTTCAAGCTTCCACATGCGCTCGAACTGTCGCATCATTTCTTCATCGTCCGTTTTTTCCAGCACCTGCATAAAGCGCTTTCTTAGAAAATTGACCTGTACCTCGAACTCGGCTTTCCGGCGCGCAAGTTCACGATGGTCCTTTTCCTTCAGGGCGGTTTCATATGCCTCAATAGTGTCATCAAGGTTCGAAAGCTTCGTGACGAGTTGATTTGTGCCTACCTTTGCGAACGAAGCGACGGATGCCGCCGCGAGATTCAAAAGTCTATTTATTGACACCATTTCAAGTATCATAACCGGCGCTCCATTCCGCTTGTGCTACAATCTATAGCATTAGAGTGATTATTATTCACTTTTGTCAGTATGACAGGCAAGAACGCCGGAGCAAGACCGGGAGCAGAACTAGCGGGCACGCGCCATGTGGTGCGGTCGATTGACGAGGTGCAGGCGGTTGGCTTGCGACCCTTTTGGTTGTACTTTTCGCCCCGAGGTGGAAGGGCGACAGTGGCCGACTTGTCTGAGACCAAGCAGCAGCTCGAAATTGAGAAGCTGAAGCTTGAAATGCGGTACATCAAACGCAATCACTATGCACAGATTTTCAATACCGCCTGTCTCGTGCTCGTCGGCCTTATTGTTTTCTACTTCCCAACGCCCGCAGATCCAAGCTACCGAAAGACAACATCTCCTGAACGCGGTAGCAGCCTACTTCAAAATAAAAGAGCCTCGCGATAAGAAGGCGTACATCACGTTTCTCCGCACGCAATTTCCAGCCGAAACATCCCTCGACACGATAGACGAGACCATTGCCCTTGTGGCTGAGACGCCCGCAGTGACTGTGAATTCGTCGCCGGATTTCAGATGCGGGGATTTGATCGCCTGCTTCGTGAGTTAGCATCCGCGGAAGAGAGGCTACTACTTGAACGCAACGCTGAAGAGGCGAGTGGATCATCCATGCGCCCGAAGGGGAAAGGTCCGATTTGGCGTCTTTTGGATGAGCAGCTAACGGCTGTTCGCAGTCGTATTGGTACCTTTCGGGAGTTAAAGGCGCAGAATAAATGTGCGTGACGCACTTTGGTTGTCCGTAGAGGGGCGGTATTTTACATGACAGCTAGGATCGACGCCCCTGCGCTCCCGCCGCGCCTCTATCGATATCGTTCGCTTACGCGGACCAAGGCTGCGCTCGATCAGGAGCTGTCGGCAATCGTCGATGGATACATCTATTGTTCCGAATTTACTCGCCTGAACGATCCGATGGAGGGTTCCTACAACCCTACAACTCTCCTTGAAGGCAAGAAGGACTACAAACGCGTCGTCGAAGCGATCACAGAGAAAAAGGTGGATCTCGGCATAGCGAGCTTCTCAGAGGTAAAGCATAGCGAGCTGATGTGGGCCCACTACGCCGATAATCACGCAGGCATTTGCGTCTCCTATTATCCGCGGAACCTACGAGACGCGCTTTCGGCCAAAATTCACATGCTCCGTGTCGGCTATTTTGACGAGCCACCGCTTATCTCGGCGAGCGAAGCCGACCTACTTGAGTCGGCCACTCGAAAGATTTTCGCGCAGAAGAAGATCGGTTGGCAGTACGAGCGCGAGTGGCGTGTGCTCGGGCCGAAAGGGAAGGTGTGGCTCGACGAAGACTACAACGTGATCACCGCCGTCTACTTGGGCACGAAGATAGCGCCCGTTCACCGCCGCGCGATCATCGGCGCGCTTCGACCTCACAAGATTCCTCTCTGGGAAATGAAGGTCGACGGCTACAACCACTTTGCTAAACGGCTCCTATACGCGCCTCGCAAAACGTGATGGGCATGGTACTATAGCGGCATATGAGACGAACATTCGCGGCCGTCACTCGCGCCAGCCGCCGCCTTTGCTGACTTCAACTCCTATGTAAAGACCGACCGTGCTCAGACCGCCAGCCTCTCTCCCCGAGACTGGCTCGTTCCCGCGCTTGCTCAAACCGGCCTAGTCCCTTATGTCGTGCGGTCCGCAGAGCCGGACTTGCTGGCCTTGGAGCAAAAAAGAGCAAAAAGGACAGGGCGCTGCGGCTAAGTGCTTGAAATGTCAGGATGGCGGGGTAGCTCAGCTGGTTAGAGCGGCGGAATCATAATCCGTAGGTCGGGGGTTCAAGTCCCTCCCCCGCTACCAAAATCTGGTAGCGCAGCATTGTGTGTCATTGGCCCATCCGCCCCGCGACGTGCCGCACCTTGCCGGGCGCCGCAATGAAGATCGCCGCGGCCGAGACGCCGCAGGCTGCCATCGCGACCCAGAACGCCGCGTTGTAGTTGCCGAGCTGATCGTACAGCACGCCCGTGACGAAGGGGCCGGCCGCGCCGCCGGCAACGGCCGCCAGCATGACGGTGCCGAAGATCGTGCCGAAGTGCGGACCCTCGAAGATCTCGACGACGATCGGTCCCAGAACGGACGTGTAGGAATAGCCGAGGAAGCCTTGCGCGATCACCATCGTATAGAGGAGGACGGGGCTCGTGCCCGCCTGCAGGGCGATCAGCGCCACGTAGCAAGCCGCGAAGCCGAACGAGCCGATCGCCCACGCCCATTCGCGCCCGATGCGGTCGGACACGTGACCGAACACGATCTGTCCCGGCACACCGACGAGCGCGACAAGTCCGAGCGCGAAGGCGGCCTCCGTCGGCGCGACGCCGATCTCGGTCAGATATTTCGTCTGATGCACCTGCACGGCGTACCAGGCATAGAGCCCGCAGAAATAGCCCAGCGCGACCCACCAGAAACGCGCCGTGCGCAAGGCGCGCGCGAGCGTCCACTCGATCGCCGCCCAGGCCGGATCGACAACGTTGCTGGGGCGCGCAACGGCGCCTTTCGCCCCGGGCGTGGCATCGCCGTCCGGCTGCAGACCGATGTCCTGCGGCTTCTTGCGCAGCAGCAGGTTGAGCGGAAGCAGGACGGCGGCAATGAGCGCCAGCAGCACGCACGACCATCGCCAGCCGTCGCGCACGATGACGACCTGGAGCCACGGCAGCAGCACGATGGAGCCGACGCCGACGCCCGAGAAGGCAAGACCGATCGCGAGGCCGCGCCGGCGCACGAACCAGTTGGGCAGAAACTGCGAATGGATCCCATAGCCGAGAAGGTTGGTCCCGGCGCCGACGAGCAGACCGAGCGTCAGATAAAATTGCCAGGGCGCGCGCATCAGCGAACCGAGCAATAATCCGAGCACCACCAGAATGGTGCCCGCTCCGAGCACGACGCGCGGTCCCCGGGTGTCCATCATGCGGCCGGCGAACGGGCCGATGAACGCGGAGACCAGAAAGCCGAACGAGAACGCACCCGCGACGAGGCCACGATCCCAGCCGAACTCATCGACGATGGGCGGAAGGAGCAGCGAGAACGCGGTGCGCGTGTTGACGCCGATCGCCATGGTGACGAAAGCCGCCGCAACGATGATCCAGCCATAGAAGACCGGCAGGCGCGCGAGGCGCGAGGACTGCGGCGGATCGGATGCGTTCATCGCGGAGTGCGCAGAAACAGCCGCGCGGCACCCTCCGCGACTTCGTCGAGCGAGAGCCGCCCGCCGGTGCGATACCATGTGCCGGTCCAGTTTACGGCACCGAGGATGAGCAGGCGCATGAGCTGCGCGTCGCCCGGTATGTGGCCGGCGCGCTGGAACTCGTCGATCACTTGCTGCCAGAGCGTGTCATAGCGATCCTTGAGCGCGACGACACGGCGGCGGTTTGCGGGCGTCAGTCCGCGCCAATCGTAGAGCAGCACCGGAATGAAGTCGTTGCCTTCATCCAGGATGGTGCCGAGCTGCGCGCGGATCAGCTCTTTGAGCTTCTGCTCCGGCGGAAGCGGCCGCGCGATCACCTCTTCGGTCTTGCGCAGGCCTTCGGCGAGACCCTGCTCCATCACGGCGACCAGAATGTCCTGCTTGGTCTTGAAGTGATAAAACGGGCTGCCCGAATGCATGCCGGCGGCGCTGGAGATATCGCGGATGCTCGTGCCGTCGAAACCTTTCTCGCGAAACAGTTTCGCCGAGACGCGCAGCAGTTCGTCGCGCCGGTTGCTCTCGTTGTTGCGGCGGGGTTTGCGCTTGGGAGAATTCATGCAACCTCCCGCTCATTCCCGCGAAAGCGGGAATCCAGTTCTTGGCTCTGGGTCCCCGCCTTCGCGGGGACGAGCGGACAGAGTTGAAAGTCGCGGCAGGGTGTCCGGCGCCTCGATCTCCATCCGCAGCAGCTGCGCCGCGACCGCCTTGCCGAGACTGTCCATACGCAGCGAACGCGAAGCGCCACCCTGCAGCGCGGCGTTGAGCACGATCTTCATGGCGAGCAGATTGTCGAGCGGATAGATCTCCACCGGCCCCTTGCAGATGTCGGCGAAGTGCGCGGCGAGCCGCTCGCGCGTCACCTCGCGCTTGAGCACCGCGTAGGTGGGCGCATCGTACGCGAACAGCCCGATGTCGGCGCGGTCCGCCTTGTCGCCCGAGCGGGCATGCGCGATTTTCCACAGGCCGACCTTCATGCGACCGCCTCGACGTCGATCGCGACGCGCGGCTCGATCGCCTCGCGGCGCACCAGCGTCGGCCATAGTCCGAGCAACTCGCGCGAGCGCTCCGAGCCGCGCAAGCCGCCCGCATAGGGCGGGCCGGAGAGGGCGAGCCAGGGAAACAGGCGGCTGAAGCCTTCGGCGATGCGGCGATCTTTTGTGCGCACGGTCATGCGCAGGAAGCATTCGTTCAGGCTGTCGCGTTGCGATGCGTCGGCGTTGGCGCCGAGGAGCGCGTTGTAACCCATGTACTCGATGTTGATGTCGTCGAGCTTCCAGCCGCGCTCTTCGACGAGCCCCTTGATGATGTTCGCCGAGGTCTCGCACTTGAGATACGCGTCCGGCCACGAGAAGCCGATCTGGCCCAGTCCCATCCAGCCGTCGTGATAGCCGGCGACGACCTTCAGCGTGTCGGGGCGCTTTGCGCCGCCTGCGCCGGTGATGCGCACGCGGTCGTTGCCCTGGTCGTCGAAATTCAACGTGCCCATGTCGAGCACCACGTCGGGGGAGAAGTAGGCGTGTGGATTGTGCACCTCGTAAAGCAACTGCTGGCGCAGCGTGTCGAACGACACGCGCCCGCCGGTGCCGGGCGCCTTGGTGAGCAGCGCCGCGCCGTCCTCGCTCACCTCGGCAATCGGATAGCCGAGGTGAAGGAAGTTCTGCACCTTGGCCCATTCGCCGGCCGAGCCAAAATTGCCGCCGCTCGCCTGGCCTGAGCATTCGAGCAGGTGGCCGACGGTGAGACCCTGCGCGAGTTTTTCCCAGTCGTCCCAGCGCCAGTTCAGCTCGTGCATGATCGGCCCGAGCGAGAGCGCCGCGTCGGCGACGCGCCCGGTGATGACGATATCGGCGCCTTGCGCGAGCGCCTCGGCGATCGGCGCCGCGCCGAGATAGGCGTTCGCGAACAGCAGCCGCTCGCGCACCGAGCCGATGTCGGCGCCGGTGTCCATGTTGGCAAGGGCTTCGCCCTTGCTCTGGAGTTCATCGATGCGGTCGGAAATTGAATCGCCGGTCACGACCGCGATCTTTGCCCGAAACCCTTTTTCCTTGAAGGCGCGGGCGACGGCCTCGCGCGCACCATGCGGATTGAGCCCGCCCGCGTTCATCACGAATTTCACGCCGCGCTCCGCGGCCATCGGCCACAGTTCGGTCAGCATCGGCACGCAGTCGCGCGCGTAGCCGGCGGCGGGGTCCTTCTGGCGGTCTTTCTGCAGGATCGCGAGCGTCAGCTCGGCGAGGTGATCCGATGCGATGTATTGGACGCCGCCGCTTTCGATCGAGGCGCGCACCGGCCGCCAGCTATCGCCGTAAAAGCCGAGCCCGGCGCCGATGCGGACCGATTTCATGGCGAAAACCGTAGGGCTGCGCTTTCCAAAAAGCAAATGCTTGGTACAGTTCTGAAAACGCGCGTGTTAAAGCGTCAAAGAACGACCGGGGAGGGGGCGTGTTCAGCCAGTTCCTGCAGCTGTTTCTTGCAGGCGTCGCGCAGGGCTGCGTGTACGCGCTCGTCGCGCTCGGCTTCGTGCTGATCTACAAGGCGACCGAAACGGTCAATTTCGCGCAGGGCGACCTGATGATGCTCGGCGCCTTCTTCGGGCTGACCGCGAGCACCATCCTGGGCTGGCCGTATTGGGCGACGATCCTGTTCGCCGTGATCGTGATGGCCGCCGTCGGCATGCTGATCGAGCGGATCGTGATCCGCCCGGTACTGGGCTTGCCGACCTTCACGGTGGTGATGATCACCATCGGCATCGGCTACATCGTGCGCGGCGTCGTCACCATGGTGCCGGGCTGGGGCACCGAGACCTATTCGTTGAAGACGCCATTCGGCGACAGCGTGCTGCGCTTCGGCGGCGCCGTGCTCGCGACCGAGCAACTCGCGACCATCGCCCTCACCGCGGCGCTCTGTCTCGCGCTCTATCTTTACTTCCGCTACGCCAAGCTCGGCATCGCCATGCAGGCGACCTCGCAGAACCAGCTTGCCGCCTACTACATGGGAATTCCGGTGCGGCGCGTGAACATGCTGATCTGGGGCCTGGCGGCGGCGGTCGCGGCGTTCGGCGGCATTCTGCTGGCGCCGATCGCGTTCGTGCATTCCAACATGGGCTTCATCGGGCTCAAGGCGTTCCCCGCCGCCGTCGTCGGCGGCTTCGGCAGCGTGCCGGGCGCCGTGGTCGGCGGGCTCATCATCGGCGTCGTCGAGGCGTTGTCCGGCTTCTACTTGCCGGAAGGTTTCAAGGACGTCGCGGCCTACGTCGTCGTGCTGGTCGTGCTGCTGTTCATGCCGTCGGGAATCTTCGGCGAAACCGCGCGGAAGAAAGTCTAGGCGCATGATCCCGAAAAGTGGACACCGGTTTTCGGATGAGATCATGCGCAAATGAGATTCATCTTCAAAACCGAGTACGCGCAGGACATCCGCCTGTTTCAGCACGGCGGACAGATCTTCTGGTACGGCCTCCTGCTCGTGATGGCGCTCGCCGCGCCCTATCTGGTCAGCGGCTACGTGCTCACGCAGCTTCATTTCGTCCTGATCTACGCCATCGTCGGCTTCGGGCTGATGCTGCTGGTCGGCTATACCGGCCAGATTTCGCTCGGCCACGCGGCATTTCTTGCCGTCGGCGCCTACACCGAGGCGTTGCTGCAGGGTGCGGGCGTGCCGTTCTTCATTTCGCTTACGTCCGCGGCGCTGTTCTCCGCCGCTGTGGGCATCATCGTCGGGCTGCCGGCGCTGCGGCTCAAAGGCATCTACCTCGCGATCGCGACCTTCGCGTTCAACATCATCATCGAGGAAATCATTACGCGCTGGGAGCACGTCACCGGCGGCAACAGCGGCAAGCTGCTCAAGGCGATTGAAATATTCGGCTATCGTTTCGGTAGCCAGGAAAGCTTTTACTATCTCTGCCTCGCGCTCACGGTGCTGTGCTGTCTTGCGCTGATCAACCTCTTGCGCTCGCCGACCGGCCGCGCGTTCGTGGCGATCCGCGATTCGGAAGTCTCCGCGAGCTGCATGGGCATCAACCTCGCCTACTACAAGACCGTATCGTTCGCGATTTCGGCCGCGCTCACCGGCATCGGCGGCGCGCTCTACGCGCACAAAGTAGGGTTCATCTCGCCCGAGCAGTTCACGCTGATTCAGTCGATCGAACTGGTGACGATCGTAATCATCGGCGGCGTCGGCTCGCTGCATGGCGCGGTGCTGGGCGCGGCCTTCATCATCATGCTGCCGCAGGCGATCGCGATTACGAAGGGCTGGCTCCCCGAGACGATCCCGCAGGCCGGCCTGCAATCGGTTGTTTTCGGGCTGATCCTCGTCGGCTTCATCGTCTTCGAGCCGTACGGGCTTTATGGGCGCTGGCTGAAGATCCGCACCTACTTCGATGTGTTCCCGTTCTACCGCCGCGGCACATTCCGCCGGCAGCGCTCCTACCTGCGCTCGGAGCGGCTGCGATGAGCTTCTTCGCGGTGGAAAATCTTGGCGTACGGTTCGGCGGCGTGGTCGCGGTCGACGGCGTGAGTTTTAAGGTCGAGCAGGGCGAGGTCTACACCATCATCGGACCGAACGGCGCCGGCAAGACCACGATCTTCAATCTGATCGGGCTGATCTATCCGCCGACCTCGGGCCGCATCCTGTTCGAGGATCGCGAAGTGACCGGCGCGCCGCACCACGTCGCACAGCGCGGCATCGCGCGCACGTTCCAGAACATCGAACTGTTCGAGCATGCGACCGTGCTGCAGAATTTGCTGATCGGGCGCCACCGGCATCGCACGACCAACCTGTTCGAAGAGCTCATGTTCCTGCCGGGCGTGCGCCGCGCCGAGATCGCGCAGCGCGAGGCCGTGGAGCGCGTGATCGATCTGCTCGATCTCGCGCATTACCGCGACAGCCTGGTCGCGGGCCTGCCTTACGGCATCCGCAAGGTGATCGAACTCGGGCGTGCGCTTGCGACCGAGCCGAAGCTGGTGTTGCTCGACGAGCCATCGTCTGGCCTCAATCCGGACGAAACCGACGACATGGCGTTCTGGATCGAGGACATCCAGAAGGAGCTCGGCATCACGGTGCTGATGGTCGAGCACGACATGAATCTGGTCTCGCGCGTCTCGACCCGTGTGCTCGCCTTGAACGAGGGCAGGGTCATCGCCGAAGGCACGCCCGAGCAGGTGCAGTCGAACCCGGCGGTGATCGAAGCGTATCTCGGGGGAGGGGAGTGATGCTGCCGGGAACGAAGCTTGTCGTCCCGGCCGAGCGCAGCGAGAGCCGGGACCCATGGCGCCTCCACTCGGACGATTTGACCCTAGGGCTCTATGGATCCCGGATAGCCGCCGGAGCCGCCCATCGGGCCGGCCCAAGCGGGCCGGGCCCGTTGGGCGGCTTCCGGGATGACAACCGGGCCAAATCATGACCATCCCCATCCTCCAGCTCGCCAACGTGGAATCCAACTACGGCCCGGTGCAGGCGCTGCGCGGGGTCAGCCTCTCGGTCACCGAGGGCAAGATCGTCACCGTGCTGGGCGCGAACGGAGCCGGCAAGACCACCACGCTCAAGACCATCTCGGGCATCATCGAGCCGCTCAAGGGCCAGGTGAAATTCCGCGGCGAGGAGATCCAGGGCAATTCCCCCGACGCGATCGTCCGCGCCGGCATCGTGCACGTGCCCGAGGGGCGCGAGGTCTTCCCGCTGCTCTCGGTCGAAGACAATTTGCGCATGGGCGCTTTTACCCGGCGCGATGCCGATGGCGTGGCGAAGGACCTGGAGGCGGTATTCGGCTATTTCCCGATCCTGCGCGAGCGCGCCAAACAGGAGGCGGGCCAGCTTTCCGGCGGCCAGCAGCAGATGCTGGCGATCGCGCGTGCGCTCCTGGGGCAGCCGGCGCTGATCCTGATGGATGAGCCAAGCTTGGGGCTTAGCCCCAAGCTCACCAAGGAAATCTTCGATATAGTGGTGCGGATCAATCGCGAGCGCGGGGTCACCATCCTGCTGGTCGAGCAGAATGCCCACATGGCGCTCAAGATCGCGGATTTCGGCTATGTGCTGGAAGTCGGCCGCATCGTGATGGAGGATACCGGCGCGCGGCTGGCCGAGAAGGACGACATCAAGGAGTTCTATCTCGGCATGAAGGCTGCGGGCGCGAGAGGGGCGCGGCGATGGAAAAAGAAGAAACTCTGGCGATGACGGGGGCTGGCGCCCCCGACACCGTGCCGCAGATGTTCGCGCGCGCGGTCGCGCAGCGCGGCGCGCAGGTGAGCCTGCGCCAGAAGCATTTCGGCATCTGGCAGAGCATCACCTGGACGGAGTTCGGCCAATACGCGCGCGAGATCGGCATGGGGCTCGCGGCGCTCGGTTTTGCGCCGGGCGAATGCGCCTCGGTGCTCTCCAACACCAACCGCGAATGGCTCTACGCCGACATGGGCATCCTCGGCGCGGGGGGCGTGTCGAACGGCATCTATCCGACCGACGCGCCGATGCAGGTCGAGTACCTGTGCGCCGATTCCGCCACGGTCTATCTGTTCGTCGAGGACGACGAGCAGCTCGACAAGGTGCTCGAGGTGCGCGCCAGCCTGCCGAAGCTGCGCAAGATTTTTGTCTTCGACATGGACGGCTTGCGCGACTTCAACGATCCGCAGGTGATGAGCCTCGATGCGCTGCGCGTGACCGGGCGCCAATACGACGCCGCTAACCCTAGCGAATGGGAGCGGCGCATCGCGATTGCGAAGCCCACCGACCTGGCGGTGCTGATCTACACTTCGGGCACGACCGGCAAGCCGAAGGGCGCGATGCTCTCGCACGCCAACCTGCTGATTGCCGCGAAACTCTATACGGAAGCCTTCGAGCAGCATCCGGACGACGAGCGCATGTGCTTCCTGCCGCTGTGCCACGTCGCGGAGCGCGTCGTCGGGGTCTACACGGCGCTCCTGTCCGGCACGCGGCTCAATTTCGTCGAGAATCCCGAGACCGTGCCGGAGAACGTGCGCGAGATCGCGCCGACGGTGTTCGGCGCGGTGCCGCGCATCTGGGAGAAATTCTATTCGGTGGTGACGATCCGTGTGCGCGAGGCGACGGCTCTCGCGCAGTTCGCCTACAAGGTGGCGATCGGGATCGGCTACAAGGTCGCGGCCTATCGCGAGGAGCAAAAGCCGGTACCGGCGCATCTTGGCCTCGCGTTCTGGCTCGCGCGCGTGCTCGTCCTCGATAACATCCGCAAGGCGATCGGCGTGCATCGCGCACGCCTGCTGATCACAGGAGCAGCGCCGACTTCGCCCGATCTCATCCGCTGGTACATGGCGCTCGGGATGGAAATGGTGGAGGTGTGGGGCCAGACCGAGTGCGGCGGGATCGCGACCTCGAATCCGATCGGCGCCGTGAAGCCCGGCTCGATCGGCACTCCGCTGCCGCAGACCGAAGTCAAGGTTTCACCGGAAGGTGAGCTGCTGGTGCGCAGCCCCTCGGTGTTCATGGGTTACCTGAATCAGCCGGAAAAGACCGCCGAGACGCTGCGCGACGGCTGGCTGCACACCGGCGACGTCGGCCGCATGGACAACGAAGGATTCTTCTACATCACCGACCGCATGAAGGACATCATCATCACGGCCGGCGGCAAGAACATCACGCCCTCCGAGATCGAGAACCAGCTCAAGTTCTCGCCCTACATCACCGACGCGGTGGTGATCGGCGACCGGCGCGCATTCCTGACAGCATTGATCATGATCGACCACGAGAACGTGGAGAAATTCGCGCAGGATCAGTCGATCCCGTTCTCGAATTACATGAGCCTGTGCCGGCGGCCGGAAGTCCTGGAACTGATCGAGGGTGAGATCACGCGCGTGAATGCGAAATTCGCCCGCGTGGAGCAGGTGCGCAAGTTCCGCCTGATCGAGCAGAAGCTCACCGCCGAGGACGAGGAACTGACCCCGACGATGAAGCTCAAGCGCAAGCTGGTGAACGAGAAATACCGCGACCTGATCGAGGGAATGTATGCTCGGGAAGCGGCCTGAGTGCGGCAATTGATGCAATTTGGCGGGCTTGTCCCGGGCATCCACGTCTTTAGAATGCACGCAACAGTAAATTGAAGGGGAGCAAACACGTCATGAAATCCATCACCGTCGCAGCGCTCGCGCTGCTTGCCGCCACGCCGGCGCTGGCGCAACAGGGCGTGTCGGCGACCGAGATCGTCGTCGGCACCGCGCAGGACTTGTCCGGGCCGATCGTCTCGCTGTCGAAGCCCGCCGTAAACGGCATGCGCATGCGCATCGACGAGGAAAATGCGGCGGGCGGCGTCAACGGCCGCAAGCTGCGCCTGGTGGTGGAGGACCACGGCTACGATCCGAAGAAGGCCGTGCTCGCCGCGCAGAAGATGGTGCAGCAGGACAAGATTTTCGCGGCAATCGGCTCGATCGGTACCCCGACCGCGATGGCGGCGATGCCGATCTACCTCGACGCCAAAGTCGCGCACCTGTTCCCGCTCACCGGCGCGCGCCAGATGTTCGAGCCGCTGCATGATCTGAAGTATTCGTTCTCGGCGCCGTATTACGATCAGATCCGCGCCGCGATGAAGCGCGTCGTCAAGGACAAGGGCCTGAAAAAGGTCTGCACGATCTATCAGGACGACGACTTCGGCGTTGAAGTGATGCAGGGCGGCGAGCATGCGCTCAAGGACCTCGGCATGACCTACGCCGAGAAGACGAGCTACAAGCGCGGCACCACCGACTTCTCCTCGCAGGTCGCCAAGATGAAGGAAGCGGGCTGCGACGGTGTCGTGATGGGCACCATCATCCGCGAGACGATCGGCACCATCGCGACGGCGAGAAAGCTCGACTGGAATCCGGCTTTCGTCGGCACCACTGCGAGCTATTTCGACATCATTCACAAGCTCGGCGGGGCGGTCGTCAACGGCTTCTATTCGGCTTGCACGATCAACTACCCCTACGAGGACGACAAGAACGACAAGGTCCGCGCGTGGTTCGCGAGCTACAAGGACAAGTACAAGGAAGACCCGACGGTGCTGTCTGCCTACGGCTATCAGCTCGCCGCCCTGTTCATCGACGCGGCGAAGAAGGCCGGCAAGGATCTCAGCCCCGAGACGCTCGCCAAGTCGCTCGCGAGCCTCTCCGTGCCGGGCGATTTCTTCGGCGGCGACGAGCAGACGTTCACGGCCACCAAGCACCTCGGCTCCGACCGCTCGATGCTGTGCCAGATCCAGGACGGCAAATGGCGCTCGGTGTCGGAGTATCTGGTGAACTAGGCTGAGGTCTCTCCGCCTTTCCCCTCTCCCGCTTGCGGGAGAGGGTGCGTAGCGAAGGCAAAGCCTTCGCGTTCTTTGCGCAAAGACGCCCGGCGCAACGCGCCGGGCTTTGGCGAAGCGAGGGCGGGAGAGGGAAATCTTAGCTGCGAGTTTGCCCTCTCCCGGCTCACGCCTTCGGCGTTCGCCACCCTCTCCCGCAAGCGGGAGAGGGGAAGAAAGCAAGCTCACCCCACCATATAGGCCGCTCCTCCCGTCGCGATCAGCTCGCCGGAATCGTTGTGCATCTCCATGTGCGCGACCGCGACGCGGTTGCCGAGCCGCACGACGCGGCCTGTGGCGATGAAATAATTGCCGCGCCCGGGGCGGAGGTAGTCGACGCGCAGGTCGATCGTGCCGATGGCCGGGAAATGGCCGACCACCGCTTCTTCCGATTTTTGCCGTGCGACGGCCAGGTGCACCGCGAAGCCCGCCGCGACATCGAGAACCGCCGAGATCACGCCGCCATGGAGGATCTGCCGGCGCGGATTGCCGATCAGTTCCGGCCGCATGTCAAAGCGAAGTTTCGGCGCATCCGGGTCTATCGATTCGACCCTCAGCCCGAGCACCCGATTGAACGGGACGCTCGCCTCGAACAGGCGCCGGATCTTGGCTTCGATTGTTTCGGCGGCTTCCATGGTCACCATCCGAGTTGCTTTGCGGCGAGGTCCTTCATGATTTCCTCCGCGCCGCCGCCGATCATGAATACCTTGGCCTCGCGATAGACGCGCTCGGAACGCGTGCCGCGGATGAAGCCGGCGCCGCCGAGAATCTGCACCGCCTCGCCCGAGCAGAATTGCATCGTCTGGCCCGCGAGATTCTTCGTCATTGCGAGCTGCGCGATGAAGCGCGGATCGCGTGGGCTCCCTTCGAGCTTCCAGCAGGTGTCGTAGGTAAGCGCGCGCGCCGCATGGATGCGCGTTTGCATTTCGACGAGCTTGTGGCGCACCACATGATGCTCGATCAGATGCTTGCCGAAGGTCTTGCGCCCGCGCGCCCAATCGACCGCCTCGTCGAGGCAGGCTTGCGCGAAGCCGACGGCGGCCGCCGCCATGCCGAGCCGCTCGGCGTTGAAGTTGCGCATGATGATGCGGAAGCCGGCGTTCTCCTCGCCGATCAGGTTTGCGGCCGGCACGCGCACATTGTCGAAATGCAGGGTCGCCGTGTCGGAGCACCACCAGCCCATTTTCTTCAACGGCGTGCGCGAAAAACCTGCGCGCTCGCGCTCGATCAGCAACAGCGAGACGCCGGACGCGCCCGGTCCGCCGGTGCGGACCGCCACGGTGTAGAAATCCGCGCGCATGCCCGATGTGATGAAGGTTTTCTCGCCGTTCACCAGATAGTCGCCGCCGTCGCGGCGCGCAGACGTCCGCAGGTTGGCGACATCCGAGCCGCCGCCCGGCTCGGTGATGGCGAGCGCGGAGATTTTCTCTCCCGCCAGCACGGGCGGCAGCACGCGGGCTTTCAATTCGGCGCTGCCGGCGGTCGCGACCGGCGGCGCGCCGATCTGATGCGAGAACAGCCCGGCATGCACGCCCCCGACGCCGGCGAGTGCGATCTCCTCGGCGAGAATGACGTGAGTGAACAGATCCGCGGGCGTGCCGCCGTATTCCTCGGGAAATCCGATGCCGAGCAGGCCCGCGGCCGCCGCCTTCTTGTAGAACTCGCGTGGAAATTCCTCCGCTTCGTCCCAGGCGGTGGCGTGCGGCGTAATTTCCCGCTGCACGAAGCGGCGCATGGTGTCGCGCAGCGCCTCGTGCTCGTCGGTCAGCGCCGGGTGAGCCTTCATGACGCGGGCTCCAGCTCGACCAGCAGATGACCCGGGGCGACCTGCATGCCGGGTGCGACATGAACGGCCTTGATCCGCGCCCGCGCGGGCACGCTCAGCGCGTGCTCCATCTTCATGGCTTCGAGCACCACCAGGGCCTTGCCGGACTCGGCGGTGTCGCCGGCCTTGGCATTGACGGCGACCACGCGGCCGTTCATCGGCGCGATCAGGCGGCCGTCGCTCGCGGCCGCGCGCCGTCGCGCGGGCGGGGCGTGCGTGGTGTTTTCGAGGCTGTAGCTCTGGCCCGCGCGGGCGAGGTGAACCGCGCCAGGCTCGATGACATGAACAACGCGCCGGTCATCAGCGTCGGGCGCGGTGTCCTCGCCGCGCACGCTTGCGCGATAGGCTCCGCGCTCGCACGTCAGCACGACCTCATCCTCGCCGAACCGGACCTGCATCGCGCGCCCGGGGTTGGTGCTCCAGGACGTCCATTCGCCGTGACCGGCGCTGCTAGCGAGCAGCATTGCGGCAATGCCAAGCGTGCGCGCATCGGGTTTCGCCGGGGGAGCCGAAAAGCGGCTGAGGAAATCCGTGGTGACGCCCCGAGCGGCGAATTCCTCATCGCGCAGCACGGCGGCGAGGAACGCCTTGTTGGTCGCAAGCCCAAGCGCGACGGTCGCGTCGAGCGCACGGGCGAGGCGTTCGCGCGCTTCGTCCCGCGTCGCGCCACGCGCGATCACCTTGGCAATCATGGAATCGTAGAACGGGGAGACGTCAGTCCCGGATTCGAGCGCATGCTCGGTGCGCACGCCGTCGACCGGGCGCCACAAGGCCATGCGTCCGGACTGCGGCAGGAAGTTCCCGTCCTCCGCACAGAGCCGCGCCTCGATGGCGTGACCATGAAACCGGATGTCGGCTTGCTGGCGCGTAAAGCGCTCGCCCATTGCGACGCGAAGCTGCCATTCGACCAGATCGATCCCGGTGATCGCCTCGGTCACCGGATGCTCGACCTGCAGCCGCGTGTTCATCTCCATGAAATAGAATTGCCTGTCCGCATCGAGCAGGAACTCGATGGTCCCGGCGCCGGCGTAGTTCACGGCTTTTGCCAGCGCGACCGCCGCGGCACCCATCTGTTCGCGCAGCGCGGCATCGACGGCCGGCGAGGGGCTTTCCTCGATCAGTTTCTGGTGACGCCGCTGCACCGAGCAGTCGCGTTCGCCGAGATGGAGCACGTTGCCGTGCTGGTCGGCGAAAACTTGCACTTCGATATGGCGCGCATTCGCCAGTGCGCGTTCCAGCAGCAATCGGCCGTTTCCGAACGCATGCTCCGCCTCAGAACGCGCCGCATCGAACGCCGCCGCAAGCTCGCTTTCCGCGCGGACCAGCCGCATGCCGCGCCCGCCGCCACCCGCGACGGCTTTGATCATCAACGGATAACCGACGGTCTTTGCGGTCTCGGCGGTCGCCTCGCCGCCGGCAATCGTCGGTACTCCGGCCTCTTCGGCGATGCGCTTCGCCTCGGCCTTGTCGCCCATGCGGCGGATCACATCCGGCGGCGGCCCGACCCACGTGAACCCGGCATCGATCGCGGCCAGCGCGAAGTCCGCATTCTCGGCGAGGAAGCCGTAACCCGGATGCACGGCGTCGGCGCCAACGCGCTTGGCGGCATCGATGATTGCCGCGATGTTGAGATAGGAGTCGCGCGGGGGAGCCGCGCCGAGGCGCACCGCCGTATCCGCCTCGCGCACATGCAGTGCGTCGCGGTCGGCATCGGAATAGACCGCGACGGTGCGGATCCCCATGCGCCGCGCCGTGCGCATGATGCGCCGCGCGATCTCGCCGCGATTGGCGATCAGCAAATTCATGGCCGCGCCACGCCGAATTGCACCGGCCTCAAGCGTCGCGCGTCGGCCTCATGGCAAATGGACAGCGTGAAGCCCAGCACGTTGCGCGTGTCGCGCGGATCGATGATGCCGTCGTCGAGCATGCGCGCACTGGTCACGAATGCGCTGCTCTGGCTCTCGAAATTGTCGACGATCTTCTTCTTCAGCGCGTCGATCTGCGTGGCGTCCGGCTCCTGGCCTTTGCGCCGCGCGCCGGCTTCCATCACATTCGCCATCGTGAGCGCAGCCTGCTCGGCGCCCATTACGGCGGTTTGCGCATTCGGCCACGAGAACAGGAAGCGCGGATTGTAGGCGCGCCCGCACATGCCGTAATTGCCGGCACCGAACGAGGCGCCGCACATCAGCGTGATCTGCGGCACGTTCGCGTTCGACACCGCCTGGATCATCTTCGAGCCGTGCTTGATCATGCCGGCTTCTTCCGACGCGCGGCCGACGATGTAGCCGGTGGTGTTCTGCAGATAGAGGATCGGCAATCCGGCCTGGCAGCACGTCTGGATGAAGTGCGTCGCCTTCGTTGCGCCGTCCGGATCGAGCGGGCCGTTGTTGGTGACGATACCGACGGAAAAGCCCTGCACGGCGGCGTGGCCGCATACGGTTGCGGGGCCGTAGTCGGGCTTGAAGTCGAGGAAATCGCTGTCGTCGGCAAAGCGTGCGATCACCTCGCGCATGTCGACCGCCGACTTGCGATCCGGCGGCATGATGCCGAGCAACTCCTGCGCGTCGTAGCGCGGCGGCTTGCCCTGCGCGGCCGGCGCAGCGCCCCAATTCAGTCGCGCCACCACCTCGCGCGCAAAGCGCACGCCGTCGGCGTCGTCCTCAGCCAGGTACTCGCCAAGGCCCGACACATGCGTGTGCATGACGGCGCCGCCGAGTTCTTCGTCGGTGGCGATCTCGCCGGTCGCGGCCTTGAGCAGGGGGGGGCCTGCGAGAAATGCCTTGGCGCGCCCGCGCACCATGATGACGTAGTCGGAGAGGCCCGGCATGTAGGCGCCGCCCGCCGTCGATGAGCCGTGCACCACGGTGACGACGGGCACGCCGGCCGCCGAGAGCTTTGCGAGATTGTGGAAGATCGCACCGCCGTGGATGAAGCCCTCGACGCGGTAACGCAGCAAATTCGCACCGGCGGATTCGACCAGATGCACGAAGGGCAGCTTGTTCCGAAGCGCCAGCTCTTGCGCGCGCAAGAGCTTCTCGCGCCCCATGTGCTGGATCGCGCCGGCATCGATGCCGCTATCGCTTGCCACCACCATGCAGCGCACGCCCGACACGTAGCCGATACCGGCGATCATGCCGCCGCCGGGCACGGATTTTTCAAGATCGGGCGTGTCGAGGCCGTAGCCCGCGATGGAGGAGAGTTCGAGCCATGGCGCGCCGATGTCGAGCAAACGCGCGACGCGGTCGCGCGGCAACAATTGTCCGCGCCGGTCGAACAGCGGCCTGGCTTCGGCAGATTTGTCGCGCGCGCGCGTTTCGAGCGCGCGCAGTTGCGCGATGAGCGCGAGCATGTGATCGCGATTGCGGGTGAAGGCTTCGCCGCCCGTGTCGATTTTGGATTCGATGGCGGGCAAGAGCTACTCCAGCACCTTCGGCTTGGTCGCCAGATGAAATCCGTCGAATGCCTGTGTCGTGCCGCGCGGCGGCAGCGTGTAATTCGGCTTCACGTTCGGCACCGCGCCGTCGATGCGGATGCAGGAGCCGGAGATGAACGCTGCGGCGGGCGAGAGTAGGAACGTAATCGCGGCGGAGATTTCGGATTCCGTGCCGAGCCGATTCAGCGGCACCTTGCCGGGCAGCGCGCGGATATGTTCGCGCATCTGCGGCGGATAGTGATCGAGACCGGACGACGCGATCCAGCCGGGCGCGACAGCATTCACGCGCACCGGCGCCCATTCGAGCGCGGCGGTTTCGGTGAAGTTGAGCATGCCGGCACGCGCCGCGCCCGAGTGCCCCATGTTGGGCATGCCGTGCCACATGTCGGCGAGCATGTTCACAATCGCGCCGCCGTGGCCCTTCATCCATTGGGTGAAAACTTCGCGCGCAACGAGGAATCCGCCGGTGAGGTTGGTGCGCACCACGGCGTCCCAGCCTTTCGCGGAAATCTTCTCCAGCGGCGAAGAGAACTGCCCGCCCGCATTGTTGACCAGGAAATCGATGCGCCCGTGATCGGTGAGCACCGCGCGCACGAGCTCGGCCACGCGCTCTTCCTCGCGGATGTCGGCGACGTAGCAGCGTGCGCTGCCGCCCGCTTGCGTGATCTCGCGCGCGACCGCTTCAAGCTTTTCCGCCTTGCGGCCGATGAGCGCCACGCGTGCGCCGAGGCTGCTGAGTTCATGCGCCGTACAGCGCCCGATCCCGCTGCCTGCGCCGGTGACGATGCCGGCCTGCCCGGCGAACAGGCCGTCGCGGAAGACGGATCGGTAAGGTGCCATCGGTTTTCTGCGTACCAAGCAAATGCTTTGTAAGTCTTGTCCGATGCAATATGCTACGTCAAGCAAAACACCCGCAGCGACCTGGAGCGAAACGCATGCTCTATACCGAACAGCACCGCGAACTGATGCGCTCGGTGACGAAATTCGTCGAAGCCGAGATCAATCCGCATGCGCAGGAGTGGGAAGAGGCCGGCATTTTTCCGGCGCACGAGCTGTTCAAAAAGATGGGCGATCAGGGCCTGCTCGGCATCCACAAGCCGGAGAAATTCGGCGGACAGGGGCTCGATTATTCCTACGAGGTCGCGTTTTGCGAGGCGCTCGGCGCCGCGAAGTCGGCTTCCGCCGTCATGGCGATCGGCGTGCAGACCGACATGGCGACGCCGGCGCTCACGAAAAACGGCTCGGATGAATTGCGCGAGGAATTCCTCAAGCCGAGCATCACGGGCGAGTACGTCGCGTGCCTCGGCGTGTCGGAAGCGGGCGCCGGCTCGGACGTCGCCTCGATCAAGACGACCGCCAAGAAAGACGGCGGCGACTATGTGATCAACGGCGGCAAGATGTGGACCACCAACGGCACGCAGGCCGACTGGATGTGCCTGCTCGCCAACACCGGCGAAGGCCCGGTCCACCGCAACAAGACGCTGATCTGCCTGCCGATGAAGACCAAGGGCGTCGAAATCGCGCGCAAGCTCGACAAGCTCGGCATGCGCGCCTCCGACACGGCGCAAATCTTCTTCGACAATGTGCGCGTGCCGCAGCGCTACCGCATCGGCGAAGAGGGCATGGGCTTCATCTATCAGATGCAGCAGTTCCAGGAGGAGCGGCTGTGGGCCGCGGCCGCGGGGCTGATGAAGATGGAGCGGATGATCCGCATGACCATCGAATACACGGCGGGGCGGCAGGCGTTCGGCAAGAGTATCCTCGACAATCAGGTGGTTCACTTCCGCCTCGCCGAACTGGAGACCAAGGTGGAGCTGTTGCGCTCGCTCGTTTACCGCACGGTGGAGGAATACCTGGCGGGCGCGGAGGTGACGCAGCTTGCCTCGATGGCGAAGCTCACCGCTGGGCGGCTGGTGCGTGAGGTCTCGGATAGCTGCCTGCAATACTGGGGTGGCATGGGTTACATGACCGAGAGCGAAATCTCGCGCATGTATCGCGACTCGCGCCTGAGTTCGATCGGCGGCGGCGCCGACGAAATCATGCTCGGCATCATCTGCAAGGGCATGGGCACGCTGCCCGGGCAGAAGAAGAATCACTGATGAGCAATTTGCCGACACTCGAAACCCTGCTGCTCGAACGCAAGGGCAGCGTGCTGCATGTCACGCTCAATCGGCCGGAGACGAAAAACGCGCTCGGCAAGCCAATGGTGCGCGATCTGACCACGGTCGCGGACTTGCTTGCGGGCGCCCCCGACATCCGCGTGGCGGTCGTGCGCGGCGCGAACGCCACGTTCTGCTCGGGCGGCGATATCAATGGCTTCAAGGAGCTGTTTTCCTCGCCGCTGCCAAAGATCGGCGAGCGGGACGGAGTGGCGCTGCACAATCGTCGCTTCGGCGCGATCATGTCGCGCTTCGAGGCTCTGCCGCAGACGATCGTCATGGTGGTCGAGGGCGCGGCCTATGGCGGCGGTTTGGGCCTGATGTGCGGCGGCGACGTCGTGCTGGCGGCGGCGGATGCGAAATTCTCGATCTCCGAAACGACGCTCGGCGTGCCGCCGGCGCAGATCGCGCCGTTCGTTGCGCAGCGCATCGGCGTCGCGCGCACGCGCCGGCTCTCGCTCACCGCGCACCGGTTTGACGGGCGCGAGGCCGAGCGTATCGGGCTGGTCGATCAGGCGTGCGACGGCACCGCCGCGCTCGATGCGGCGCTGGCGCAGACGATGGCCGGGATCATGCGCTGCTCACCGCATGCCAACGCGGTGACCAAGCGGCTGATCCTGGGCAGTCGAACAATGCCACGCGAAGAATTGCTCGAACAATCCGCCGACGCCTTCGCCGAATGCCTGCGCGGGCCGGAGGGGCAGGAGGGTGTCAACGCGTTCCTGCAGAAGCGCAAGCCGAACTGGATGGAAAGCTGACATGAGTCTCGCGGGACAGGCCGTCGTCGCGATCTGGAACGGCATCGCGCCCGAGGGGCGCACCGAATTCTACGAGTGGCACAATCGCGAGCACATGCCGGAGCGCGTCGGCATTCCGGGCTTCCGGCGCGGACGGCGCTACATCGCGAAATACGGACACCCGGAGTTTTTCACGCTCTACGAGGCCGACAGCGCCGAAGTGCTCGTAGGCCAAGACTATCTCAACCGGCTGAACAACCCGACGCCGTGGACGCAGAAGGTGCCGCCGACGTTCTTTCGAGATACCGCGCGCGGCATCTGCCGTGTGAAGTTTTCGCAAGGGCTGGGGCAGGGCGGCTGCATGCTCACCTTGCGCTTCGGCCCCGAGGATGGGCGCGAGGCGGAGCTGGAGAAGTATCTGCGCCACACCGCGTTGCCGCCGCTGATCGACATCGTGCAGGTGGTCGGCGTGCATCTCGCGGTCGCCGACCGGGCGGGAAGCGACATCAAGACGACCGAGCGCGGCGACCGCAAGGTCGATATCCCAAACTGGCTGGTGATGATCGAAAGCGGAACGCCGGAGGCGGCCGACGAGGCGTGCGACAGACTGCTCGCGGCTGACCTGACCAAGCATGGCGCGCGCGCCGAGATGGAGCGCGGGCTTTACACGCTGCAATACTGCCGGATGAAGACGCCGGGGTGGGCGTGACTCAGTCGTCATCCTGAGGCTCCATTCACTCCGGCCTCATCCTGAGGAGGCCGCGCAGCGGCCGTCTCGAAGGAGGCGGCGAGCGCCGTGTTCGTGGCCATCCTTCGAGACGCGGCCTTCGGCCGCTCCTCAGGATGAGGACCTTTGGTCCCCCCTTAAAATCCCCCTCGACAAAAACAGCTCCGTGATCTTCCCGGCCGCCTCGATGAATAGCGGATGGCTGCGCGCCGCGAGCCCGCGCGGGCGCGGCAGCGCGATATCGTAGACCTGCTCGATGCGCCCCGGGCGCGGCGACATCACGATGACGCGGTCGGCGAGCAGCACCGCCTCGTCGATCGAGTGGGTGATGAACAGCACGGTCTTGGCCGTCTGCATCCACAGCTCTTCGAGATCGATGCGCATCTGCTCGCGGGTGAGCGCATCGAGCGCGCCGAACGGCTCGTCCATCAGCAACAGCGGCGGATCGTGGATCAGCGCGCGCACGATCGCGGCGCGCTGGCGCATGCCGCCGGAGAGTTCGCGCGGGCGCCGGTCGTGGAAATCGCCTAAGCCCACCTTCTCCAGCAGTTCGTGCGCACGCGCGAGATACGTCTTGGGATCAAGGCCGCGCAGCTCAAGCTGCAGCATTACGTTGCCGAGAATGTTGCGCCATTCGAGCAGCACCGGGCTCTGGAACACGATGCCGAGGTTGGTCTGCGCGCCGCTCACCGCCTTGCCGTCGAGCAGCACGGTGCCGCCGGTCTGGCGCAGCAGCCCCGCGACGATGCGCAGCAGCGTGCTCTTGCCGCAGCCGGAGGGCCCGACGATGGCGACGAACTCAGCCCGCGCAACCGTCAGGTCGATGCGGTCGAGCGCGTGCGTTTCCGTTCCGCCGCGGCGGAAGATCTGGCTGACGCTCTTCGCCTCGATGTATGGGCGAGCCGCGCGGTCCACTTAGTTCGGCAGGAATTCGTTGGTGTGGAACGCGGTCCAGGGCTGATCGGTCGCGACATCGCGATACTGCTTGAGCAGCGCGATGGTCTGGTCCCAGTCCTTCTGGTCGCCCCAGCCGGTGCGCCCCTTCGAGTTCGGCGAATCCATCAACTCGATGTCGACCTTGAGCTGATCGAGCGTCGATTGGCGGTTGAGGTCGGCCTTCGCCTTGAGGCCGGCATCGACCGCGGCTTCGGGATTTTTCTTCGCCTCGTCCCACGCGCGCGCGGTCGCCTTCACGAAACGCCGGACGAGGTCGGGCTTGCCCTTGATGATCGCGCCCTGCGTCAGGATCGTCATGCCGACGATGTTGGCGCCGTGGTCGGCATAGCGCAGCGCGGCCGGCTCCTCGCCCTTGTATTTGATCAGGAAGAACTGATCGTCGGCGCCGCCGAGCAGCGCATCGACGCGCTTCTCCAGCACGGCGACGACCTTGGCGGCGGGGTCGACCTGCACGAAGGAAATCTTCGACATGTCGAGCTTGTTGTGCGCCGCAAGCGCGCGGAACAGTTGCCCGAGCGGATCGCCGGGCGAGACCGCGAGCTTCTTGCCTTCCAGATCCTTCGGCGTCTTGATGCCGTTCGAAGCGAGCGACACCACCGAGAAGCCGGTGGAGTTCAACAGCGACATCACGGACTTCACGTCCGCGCCCTTGACGGCGGTCGCGACCACGCTGGAGGAATCCGCCAGGCCGAACGTGTCGGAGCCCGCCGCCACCACCTGCACGGTGTTGGCCGAGCCGCGGCCCTCGTTGATCGTGAGGTCGATGCCTTCGTCTTTGTAGAAGCCGCGCTCCTTGCCGTAATAGAACGGCACGTGCAGCCCGCCGAGATACCAGTTCAGCCGCAGGCTGACCGCGTCCTGCGCCAGCGCGGACGTCGAGGCCGCGGCCAGCACCGTCAGCGCCCCCATCATCGTTCTGAATTTCATCGTGTCCTCCCTCGATTTCGTTTTTTATCTCACGCGATCGTCATGTCGGCCGTCTGCTGCGAGACGTGCCACGGGATCGTGATGCGCTCGATGACCTCGACGACGTAATAGACCGCAAGGCCGATCAGGCTGAGCAGAACGATGATGGCGAACACCATCGGGGTGTCGAGATTGCCGTTGTATTGCAGCAGCAGGTAGCCGAGCCCGCGATCCGAGGCGACGAACTCGGCGACGACCGCGGCGGTCGCCGACAGTGCGGCGCCGACCTTCAGGCCGGTGAAGATATCCGGCAGCGCCTGCGGCAGCCGGATCTTGACGAACATCTTCCACGCGCCTGCGCCGGTGGTGCGCGCCAAGTCCATGATCTCGGGGTCGACGGACTTGAAGCCCGCGATGCTCGCGACCACGATCGGAAAGAACGACAGCAGAAACACCAGCAGCAGCTTGGGCGTGAAGCCGAAGCCGAACCAGATGATGAACAGCGGCGCGATTGCGATCTTCGGGATGATCTGCAGGAACACGACGACCGGATAGATCGCGTTCTCGACGAAGCGCGAGTAGGCGACCGTGAGCGCAAGCGGAATACTCACCACGACGGCGAGCAGATAACCGGCGATGATCTCTTGCGTGGTCACCCAGGCGCCGCCCATCACGGTGTCGTAGCGCTTGAGGAACTCGGTCCACACCTTCGAGGGCGGCGGCAGCAGGTACTCTTTGACGCCCGTGAGGTGAACGGCGAACTCCCACACGGCGAACAAGAGCGCGAACACGATCAGCGGCGCGGCGCGGCGCTTGAGCCATGCGCCAAGGCTGGTGCCGCGCGCTGCGCCCGCGTCATCGGTCGCAACACTCACGGCTGGCCTGAGTCTTTCGCGCCGCCAAGATCCTTGGTGCCGTATTCGGCCGGCAGGTTGATCTCGATCAGCTCCAGATCGTCGGAGCGCGCGATGACGTTGTGCGCGACGCCGGCCGGTTGCGAGAGACACGAGCCGGCTTTCACCGTGACATCGCCCTCGACGCCGGCGAAGCGGAACGTGATCCAGCCTTTCAGGATCACGACGAAATGGCCGGTCATGTCATGCCAGTGCCAGCCGGTCGGCTCACCGAACGGCCGGATGGCGCGGATGTGCTTGGCGCCAATGCGCCCGCCGGAAGCCGCCGCAAGGCCGAGATCGCGGTACTCGTTGTCGGCACGCGGGCCGTCGCGGGTGAAGCCTTCGTCCGATTCGGTGACGTGATTGAGCTTCGTATGAGCGTGCGCAAGGTCGAGCGGACCCTCATAGCGCATCGGCGTGTCGGATGAGTCCATGATGCTTCTTTCCTTACGCAGGGACCCAGGCAAGCGCGCGGGTCTCGGTCAGGCGGCGCGGCAGCGCGGTCCAGTTTTCGCCGCCGTCGACCGAGCGGAAATACTGGCCAAGCGCGGTCGCGGCGAAAATCAGTTTCGGATCGGCTGGATTGGTGGCGACGCACCATGCCGAGCTTTGCAGCTCGCCCGGCAGCTTCGCGTCTTCCCAGTGCGCGCCATAGTCGCGGCTGCGCATCAGGCGGCCCCACGAGCCGGGCGGGCCGTCGCCGTTGCACAGCAGCATGAAGCCGTTGCGGTCGGCGCGCGGCGTCACGCTGCGGGTATATTGCGAGGCGGAGTCGAGCGGCTGGTGTGTCCAATTGCGGCCGTCGTCGTTGCTGACGTGCAGGCCCATATTTGTGGTCGCATAAAGCAGACGCGAGCCGTTGCGCACGACCGCGACGTCGTGGATGTCTTCGGACACGAGCCCGGCGGAGGCGTTCTCGAACGATTGGCCGCCGTCGGTCGAGCGCCACACGCCGCCGATTTCGAGTCCCGCGAACACAAGCTCCGGATCGTCCGGATCGAACGTGATGCGGGTGACGCGGGGCTTGAGCACGGCCGGGCAGGTCTCCGGCAGCGGCGCCTTGACGCGTTCCCACGTCTTTGCGCCATCGGTCGAGCGGAAGATGCCGGGCGGGCGCGTGCCGGCGAGGATCAGGTCAGGGTCATGCGGCGAGCGCGTGACCGACCAGATGCATAGGCTGTCCAACTGCGAGGGGAGGTGGGTCCATGTCCCGCTCGCGATGTCGAGCCGGTAGATGCCCGAGTCCGTGCCGGCGAGTAGTTCGCCCGGCCGCTGCGGATGCGCCGCGAGCGCCCACACACGCGTCTCCGAGTACAGGCCGGACGTGCCCCAGAAACGCTGCAGCGTTTCGCCGAGGTCATCTGAGTACCAGACGGAGAGTCCCGCCGTCCCGATGTAGAGACGAGGCGTCATCGGCGTTTCCTTGTTTCGGCGATGATGAACCCGGCGGCGATCCGGGGTCAATGCATCGCTTGCAGCCGACCCGTCAGCCGCGACAATTTACGCGCGCATCCGCGATTTCGAGGGGCCGAGCAGTTATACTCAGCCCTCATCCTGAGGAGGCCGCGTAGCGGCCGTCTCGAAGGATGGCCGCAAGCGCTGATATCCAATGAGCAACGGCGCATGTCTACATCCTGCGTTGCGCGGATGGGAGCTATTACTGCGGTACCGCGCGGCAGGGCCTGGAGCGACGCGTCGCGGAGCACAATTCAGGCCTGCTCGGAGGCTACACGAGCACGCGTCGGCCGGTCGTGCTTGTGTATTCCGAATGGTTTCAACGGATCACGGACGCGATCGCGGTCGAACGGCAGATCAAAGGCTGGTCGCGTGCAAAGAAGGAAGCACTGATCCGAGGAGACTTCGGCGCATTGCCATCGCTGTCCAAGCGATCCGCGAAACGCGAGACGAATTAGTCGGCGGAGCTTGTGGCCATCCTTCGAGACGCGCCCTTCGGGCGCTCCTCAGGATGAGGATTTGTGCTAATCCGCCAGCTTGTCCACGTCGCCGAAGTAATAGTCCTTCCAGTTGTCGGGCTTCGCCTTTACGCGGCCGACCTTGGCGAGAAATTCGCTGATCTTGTCGGCGCCCTTCGGCACAATCGTGATCACGATGTTCGGGTCGTTCAGCATCGCCATCAGCTCCTCGACCGGCATGCGGTCCTTGGTGACGCGCAGGTAGGCGTCGGCGGCGGCGCGCTTGTCCGCCTTGATCCAGGCGGTCGTCTCCTTCAGGGCGCCGAGCAGGGCGGCGATGACCTTGGGGTTCTCGTCGTGGAATTTGGTCGTCATCGAAATGGCGCTCACCGAATGCGGACCGATGATGTCGTAGGATGAGACCACCTGATGATAGCCGGGCATCTTCAATTGCCGGTTCTGGAATGGCGCGGATGAAAAGTGGCTCTGCACTTCGGTGCCTGAATTCAGCGCCGCGAACGCGTCCGGGTGACCCATCGAGACGGTGAGGGGATCGAGCTTCTCGTAGTTGGCATCGCCAAATTCCTTGGCGGCGGCCATTTCGAGCAGGATCGCCTGCATCGAAATCTTCACCGACGGCACCGCGATGCGGTCTTTCTCGCCGTAGTCCTTCAGGGTTTTGATCTTCGGGTCGCGCGTGAGCAGGATCAGCGGCATGAAATTGAGGCCGGCGATCGCACGCACCCTCACATTCGTGCGCGTCTTCTCCCACATGGTGATCAAATTGGGCAGGCCGACGCCGGCGACGTCGATCGCGCCCGAGATGATGCCGTCGTTGAGTTGCGCGGGGCCGCCGAGCGTCGCCCAGGTCACCTTGAGGTCGCTTAAGCCTTGAGCCTTCGCGTGCTTCTCGAGCAGGCCCTGATCTTCCATGATGACGAACTGGATGTAGGGCAGGCCGTACTGCTTGCCGATCTTGATCTCGTTTACTTCGGCCGTTGCGAGCGGCGCGAGCGCGGCGCTCATCGCGACGGCCAGAGCAAAAGCGAGAAGGCGTGTCATTCCTGTCCTCATGTGATCGGCGTCATCTGCTTGGGATCGAAGGCGAGCCACGCGCTCTCGCCCACCTGATAGATTTCCAGCGGCGGCGTGGTGACGCGCAGCTTCATCGCGCCGCCATTCGGCGCGACCACATAGTCCCAGAATTCGCCCAGATAGGCACGTTCCGCGATCGTCACGGCGACCTGCGGCTGGCCGTTCCCGGGTTGCGCACGCGACAGGCGCATGCTCTGCGGCCGCACCGAAACTGTGACCTTGCCGGAGGCGGGGGCGCCCTCCAGCGCTGCAAGCGGCAGCGCGAACGAGCCGAACTCGATCCGGTCGCCGGTGCTGTTGCCCTCGATGAAATTCGTGCGGCCGATGAAGCCCGCGACAAAACGCGTCTTCGGCCGGTTGTAGAGCGTGTGCGGATCGGCGACCTGCTCGATGCGGCCCTGATTCATCACGGCGATGCGGTCGGAGGTGACCATGGCTTCAGCCTGATCGTGCGTGACGTAGACCGTGGTGATGCGGAATTCGTCGTGCAGGCGGCGGATCTCGAAGCGCATTTCCTCGCGCAGGTTGGCGTCGAGGTTCGACAGTGGCTCGTCCAGCAGCAGCACCTGCGGCTGGATCACGATCGCGCGCGCGAGCGCGACGCGCTGCTGCTGCCCGCCGGAGAGCTCGGCCGGATAGCGCGCCGCCAAATGCCCCATGTGCACGACGTCGAGGATTTCGCCGACGCGGCGGCGCACGTCCTCGCGCGGAAGTTTGCGCAGCTCCAGCCCGAACGCGACGTTCTGCTCGACCGTCATGTTCGGCCACACCGCGTAGCTCTGGAAAATCATCGACATCTGCCGCTTTTCCGGCGGCAGCACGCCGGATGGCGATGACAGCATCTGTCCGTTCATTTCGATGGTGCCGGCGGTCGGCTCGATGAAGCCCGCGATCATGCGCAACGTCGTGGTCTTGCCGCAGCCCGAGGGGCCGAGCAGCGAGACGAACTCGCCTTCGCGCAGCTCCAGATCGATGCCGGCGACCGCCGCGACCTCGCCGTAGCGCTTCTCGATGCTGCGCAGCACGAGCTTGCTCATGAGGAGCGCACCATGAAGTCGCGGCCGATCGCCTTGAAGCCGACTGCGGCGATGATCAAGGTCGCGACCAGCAGGATCATGCCGAGCGCGGAGAGCACCTCGAAATTGCCCTCCTCGGAGAGGTCGAACAGCATCACCGAGATGACGCGCGTGTTCGGGCCGACGAGGAAGATCGCGGACGAGAGTTCGCGCGTCGCCGGAATGAACACGAGGATCCATGCGCCTGCGAGATTACGTTTGAGCAGCGGCGCCAGCACCTTGCGGATCGCCAGCAGGCGTCCGCCGCCCAGGATGCGCACGGCTTCTTCCATCTCGGGATTGATGCTGCGCATGCCGGCCGCGCTCGACGTGTAGGCGATGGGGAGAAAGCGCGTCGTGTAGGCGAGGATCAGGATGGTCGCGGTGCCGTAAAGCGCGAGTGGCGGCGGTGCGTAAGCGGCGTAGAAGCCGATCGCCAGCACGATGCCGGGAATGACGAACGGCGCCATGCAGAGGAACGCCAGCACGTTGCTCCACGGCACCAGCTTGCGCGTGACCACATAGGCGATGGCGAGCGACAGTGCGATTGCGGCGAATGCCGTGATGCCGGAATAGACGAAGGTGTTGACGATCGCGTTCTGCGCCTGCGTCTGCTCGAACAGGATGTAGTGGAAGTTCTGCAGCGACAGATTGTCGAGCGAGAAGCCGCGCCCCCACGCCTTGGCGAACGCTGCCTGCGTCAGCACCAGCATCGGCAGGAACACAGCGAGCGCGCAGACGAACAGCGCATAGCCGAGCATCACCCAGCGCCACGGCCCGAGCTTTGTGACGCGCCGCTCGCCGCCCTTGCCGCTCACAGTCGTATAGCCGCGCCGCCCGAGCACCGAGCGCTGCAGCCAGAACATGAAGATCGTGATGAGCAGCAGCGGCATCGCGTAAGCCGCCGCCTGCTCGACGCGCACCGGATACTCAAAAAACTGCCAGAGCTGCGTCGACACGACCTGAAAGCGCGCGGGGAGCGCGATCAGCGCCGGTGCGCCGAACAGCGCAATCGCTTCCAGGAACGAGATGATCAGCCCGCCGACGATCGCGGGCAGCACCAGCGGCAGCGTGACGCGAAAGGTGGTGCGCATGGTGCCGGCGCCGAGAATGTTGGCGGCGTCCTCCATTTCGGACGACACGAGATCGAGCGCGGCGCTCGTGAACACGAACACGTAAGGAAACGACGTGACCGCCACGACTACGATCAGCCCGGTCATCGAATAGACATTGAACAGGCCGCTTTCGGCGCCGGTCAGCGCCATCCACACCTTGTTGAGCCAGCCGGCGTTCGGCCCGGCGAGCAGAATCCAGCCGATCGCGCCGAGGTAAGGCGGGATGATGAAGGCGCCGAACACCATCAGCCGGATGAAGCCCTTCGCCGGCATGTCGGTGCGCGAGATCGCCCAGGCGAGCGGCACGCCGAAAATGACGGCGAGCACCGCGACACCCGAGCCGAACACAAGCGTGTTCCACAACGCCTGCAAGTGGCGCGCGCGGCCGTAGGCTTCGGCGTAGTTGGAGAGCGTGAGGCGGCCGGTCTCGGGCTCCTGGAAGCTGGAGACGACCAGCCGCACCATCGGGCTGAGGATGAGGAACACCAGGATCGCGATCATCGCGAGCCAGAGGATCATGCTCGGATCGGCGAGCCGGAAGCGGCGCGCGGGTGCAGGGGGGGCGAGTTGTTCGGCCGCGGCGGTCATGGGGTAAGCTCTTTGTCATTCCGGAAGCCGCGAAGCGGCTGTCCGGAATCCATAACCACAAGCGGTGCGATTAAGAGAGAGTCGTGGTTATGGATTCCGGGCTCGCGGGCTGCGCCCGCGCCCCGGAATGACCAGTTGGATGAGCGCGGCGACACCCGCATCACACACCAAACGTGTCGCGCCACTGCTTGATGACTTCGGGGATGCCGCTGGTGATCTCGTCCACCGTCGGGCGGATGGTCTTCACGTCGGCGGCGGACTTGGCGCCGCCGAGCGGCTTCACCTCGGGCCGCATCGACTCGTTGAAGTGCGCCACCCAGATTTTCGAGGCCTCGACGGTGAGCAGATACTCCATGAACAGCTTTGCGGCGTTCGGGTGCTTCACGCCCTTCGGAATGCCGGAGGGCGCGATGATCAGCACCGTGCCGTCGGGCGGATAGATCATGGCGAGCGGATTGCCCTTGCCGGCGCTTTCCATCACGGTGCCGTTCGGGCCGGAGCCCGCGACGATGCGCTCGCCCGCGTTGAGCATGGTCACCGTGTCGTTGATCGAACGGCCGATCTGCGGATTGTTCTTCGCGAGCGTCTCGAAGAAGCCCCAGCCGTAAAGCTTCTTCAGGCTGACCACCCAGGTGCCGACATAACCGGAGAAGCCCGGGTGGCCGAGCGCGATCTTGTCCTTCCATTTCGGATCGGTGAGATCGGTCCAGTTCTTCGGCGCGTCGGCTTCCTTCAGCTTGGCGGTGTTGTAGCCGATCCCGATCAGGCCTGCGGATGTCACCGTGTAGAAACCGTCCGGGTCGTAGTTCTTGTAAACCTCGATCACGCGGCTCGCGTTCTCCGGCACGTATTTTTCCAGCAGGCTCTTGTCCTTCAGCGCCACGTAGTGGCCGATGTCGGTTGATGAAAACACGTCGACCTGCATGGCGCCCGCCTTCTGCTCCTGCGTGAGGCGCTGGTAGGCGACCTGCGCGGTGGTGCGCACGACGTTCGCCTTGATGCCGGGAAACGCCGCCTCGAAATCGCGGCCGAGCGCCTGCGCGGTCGTGTCGTTGGAATGGGCGGTGTACCAGGTGACCTCGCCTTCCTTCCTGGCGAGCTCGTACAGCTCCTTCTCGCGCGCGCTCACGTCGCGCGCCAGCGCGGGAGTGCCAAGCGCCGCGCCAAGCGCGAGCGCGCTCCCGGTCTTGATGACATCACGGCGTGACGGGAAAGTCATGGCTTCCTCCCAAGTGTTCTCGCGCGGCTTTGCGCCGTTGCCTTATCGAGCGCTCCCCAAGCCAGTATGGCGCGCGGATACTGATCCGTCACCCGGTCAATCGGCCCTGGTGCAGCGTGCGACAACGAGAGTGCCAATCTCCGCTGTCATCCCGGCCGAGCGTGTAGCGCGAGAGCCGGGACCCATGTACCACTTCATTCGGTGTTTTTAGAAGGATGGGTCCCGGGTCTCGCTTCGCTCGCCCGGGACGACAGTCGGAGTGGGCATGATTTCCATCGAGCGATTGTCGAAGACCTTCGAGACCTCGCGCGGCACGAGCCATCTGGCGCTGAGCGACATTGCGCTCGATGTCGCCGAGGGCGAGTTCGTCTCGATCCTGGGGCCCTCGGGCTGCGGCAAGTCGACCTTGCTCTATATCGTCGGCGGGTTCGTGACGCCAAGCAGCGGCGCGGTGCGCGTGAAGAGTGCGGCGGTCACCGGGCCGGGGCCGGATCGCGGGCCGGTGTTTCAGGAGTTCGCGCTGTTTCCCTGGAAGACCGTGCTCGGCAACGTGATGTACGGCCTCATCGAGCAGGGCGCGCCGAAGAAGATCGCCGAGGATCGCGCCCGCGCGTTGATCGAGATGGTGCATCTGACGGGCTACGAGAATTTCTATCCCAAGGAACTGTCCGGCGGCATGAAGCAGCGTGTCGCGATCGCGCGCACGCTCGCTTACGGCCCGAGCATCCTCTTGATGGACGAGCCGTTCGGCGCGCTCGATGCGCACACGCGCACCGGCATGCAGCATGAACTGCTCGAAATCTGGGAGCGCGACCGCAAGACCGTGCTGTTCGTCACGCACAGCGTGGAGGAGGCGGTGTTCCTGTCAGACCGCGTGGTGGTGCTGACGCGCTCGCCCGGCCGCATCAAGCAGATCATCGATATCGATTTGGCGAGGCCCCGCAGGCGCGCCGCGCTGCTGGTCGACCGGCGGTATCAGGAGTCCGTGGTGGAGATCGAAAAGCTGATGGATGAGCAGGTGGGGGCCGCATGATTGTTCGGCAGCGAGCGCGCTACGAACTCCTCTTCCCCTCTCCCGCTTGCGGGAGAGGGTGGCGATCGAAGCGAGCCGGGAGAGGGCTCTTCCTGCGGCTCGCGAGGCCCTCTCCCCAACCCTCCCCCGGAAGCGGGGGAGGGGGCACACCGAGCGTGTGGTCATGACTCGCATCTCCGCCATCCCCGGCCTGCCGCCGCTGATCGCCGCCGCGGCACTGCTCGCTTTGTGGGAGCTCGCCGCGCGCACATTCGACATCTCAGGGCTCCCGCCGGCGCATTTAGCGCTGCGCGAGGTCCCGGCGATCCTCGGCGACCCGGAAGCGCTGCTCAACATCCTCGCCTCGATCCGCCGCATGCTGATGGGCTTCGCGCTGGCGCTCATCTTCGCCATTCCGGTCGGCCTGACGATGGGGCGCGCGCGCCTGGTCGCGGCGTTCTTCAATCCGCTGCTGATGATCATCTATCCGGTGCCGAAGGCCGCGCTGATGCCGATCATCATGCTGTGGCTCGGCGTCGGCGATGCCTCGAAGACGCTGGTCATCTTCCTCGGCGTCAGCCTGCCGGTGATCTATCACAGCTATCAGGGCGCGCGCGCGGTGGAAGAGAAGATGCTGTGGTCCGCCGCCGCGATGGGCATGGACGCGCGCGCACGCCTGTTGCGCGTCGTGTTCCCGGCGGCGCTGCCCGAGATCATGGTCGGCGTGCGCACGGGCCTCGTGCTCGCGCTCATCACCATGGTGACCAGCGAGATGATCGCGCGCAAACAGGGCGTCGGCGATATTTTGTTCAACGCGCTCGCGATGGCGCAGTACGAAACCGTGTACGCCACGATCGTCATCATCGGCCTGCTCGGCTTCGCGATCGATGTCGGGTTCGAGTGGCTGCGCCCGCGTCTGGTCGGCTGGGCCGACCCGGTGCACGAAATCGCCGTGGTGGGCTCGACATGACCGCCGCGCGCCGCAGCGGCGAAATCGCCATCGGCATCCTCCCGATCGCGCTGGTGATCGCGCTGTGGCACGGCATCGCGATGTCGGGCATCGCGCCCGCGGTGCTGCTGCCGCCGCCGGCGGCCGTGTTCGCGCGGCTGATCGAGCAGGCCGGCAATCCGCTGTTCCTCGAACAGGTGGGCATCACGCTGTTCCGCCTGTTCGCCGGCTTCTCCATCGCGCTTGTCGCCGGCGTCACGCTCGGCGTGGCCGCTACGGGCAGCAAACTCGTCGAGTCGCTGATCAAGCCGCTGGTGCGCGTGCTGGCGCCGCTGCCCAAGGTCGCGCTCTATCCCGCGATGGTGCTGATCCTCGGCTTCGACGATGCGTCGAAGATCGCGCTGGTGGTCGCCGACGCCGTGTTCCCGATCCTGCTCGCGACCTGGCAGGGCACGTCCGCGGTCGACACCAAGCTGGTCTGGTCGGCGCGCGCCGCCGGCTGCCCGCCGCGCCGCGCGCTGTTCACCGTGGTGCTGATGGCGGCGCTGCCCTCGGTGCTGACCGGCTGCCGCATCGGGCTGATCATCTCGTGCATCGTGGTGTTTCTCGCCGAGATGATCACCTCGACCGACGGGCTGGGCTATCTGCTGGTGCGCGCGGGCCGCAACTTCCAGACCGTCGACATGTTCGTGCCGCTGATCTCGATCTCGATTCTGGGGCTGACGCTGAACGCGGCGTTCAACGCGCTGCGGCGGTGGATGCTGCGGGGATTTGCCGAGGAGGGGTGAGGCCTACCGGCCGGTATCTCCCGCGCCAGGTTGGTGATAGCGTTCTTCTCCACACGGGAGGACATATGAAATCGATTTTCCAGCCTGCCGCCGTGATTTTGGCGGCGCTGTTACTGGGAGCGGGATCAAATCCCGTCCTTGCCCAAACGCTCAAACAGCAGATCGTCGGCACGTGGACCTTCGTTGTCACCGAAGCCACGCTGCCCGATGGCAAGAAGATGCGGCCGTTCGGCGACACGCCCAAGGGCACGCTCATCTTCACCGAAGACGGCCGCTTTGCTTCGATCCAGGTCGCCGCCGGCATTCCCAAATTCGCGTCGAACAGCCGCGTCACGGGGACGGCCGAGGAAAACGCGGCCGTCGTAAAGGGCAGCATCGCGTTGTTCGGCAATTACACGGTCGACGAGGCCACAAAGACGGTGACCTACAAGATCGATTCGGCCACCTTCCCGAACTGGGAGGGCGCTGAACAAAAACGACCGGTCGAATCCATCAGCGGCGATGAATTGAGATTCGGCAATCCGGGCGGATCGATTCAAGGCGCGTCGACCTTGAATATCTGGAAACGCGCCAAGTAGCGCACGCAGCAAGTAGCCCGCATGAGCGCAGCGACATGCGGGTTCGGTGTTTCAACGACAGAGCGGCCCCGGATTTCGCTTCCCTCATCCGGGCTACAATTTTGTGTAAATAATCCTTGACCTAGGATCGGACTTGTGTCACAAATCACACACCCTGCTCGGCTAGAGGGGCGCACTCATGAGGCGTCTTGAGCGTGGAGCAGGCCGGAGGCGGGGCCGGAGAACAGGCCCTTAACGTCTTCGGCAGCCGGCGCCCGGCAATTCCGGGCCTGGTGCTGGTGCGGCGCCCGCGCTGCCGGCTCGCAACCGGCACCCGGGCGGCGTCGGGGCTCCGCCCGGAGGTACTATGGCCTCCTGCCAGGAACTGGCTGACGATCGATGGGCACGTTGCACCATCGACGAAAGCGCGGCCCGCCGCCGTAGTAAGAACGCCGCAGCAGGGCGCCGAGAGGCGCGCCGGCCTCCGTCAATGGCCGGTGATCTCCGGGCGTTCTCGGAGATCGACCCGACCGCGAGGCGGGTCACGGGTGCGGCGCTTCCGCACCAGCGCCTGTCGGCGCTCTGCTCCCCTCATTTTTAAGGGAGCGGAAAACAGACGAGGGCACCCGCCCCTGCCAATCGGGCCGGCGCAGCTTTGGCTTTTGATCAGCGCGCGAGCCTTCCGTTCCTTCCACCAATCCGAAAACGAGGACAGCATGGTCAAATCACGCGCATCCAACCCTTCACAATCCCGAGAACAAAAAAACAAAGCAGTGGAGCGGAATTGGAGCAATTTTCTCAAGATGTGGCACGTATGCGCCAACACCGCGTGCTGCCGCGCACGTTGTTGCCGCGGCAACCCGTCCGCCTGTTTCACGCAAAACTTCTCGCTGTTGCCGGAAGGCGTGCAGGATTTCTTCATCCTCTTGGGCGAAGCCCAGAAGGAAGGCCTTCCGTTCGACGAAGCGAGGGCGGAACTGACGAGGGTCGGCCTTGTTGCCGAATTGTCCAACTGGCACGATCTGGCCCATGGGCGCGACGCATCCAGCGTAGTGACCTGACCGGGGAGTCGTGCCGAATGCTCGCCGACCGCATCGAGGGAAAATGGATTGACGCCTTTTGCGAGGTGTTCGAGCGCTGCGCGGTCAAGCGCGGCGACACGGCGGCGATCCTGTCCGAGACGCAGTCGCGTCCGCTCAACGTGCAGCTTTCCGAGTTGGCGCTGCTGCGGCTCGGCGCGAAGCCGTTTCACATCGTGCTGCCGACCCCGCGCAACCGGCATCCGGTGCCGGTGCGCTCGACCGGCGCGAGCGAGGCGATCGGCGGGCTTGCGCCCGTGATCGGCGCGCTCGGCGCCGCCGGCTTCGTGGTCGACTGCACTGTCGAGGGCCTGATGCATGCGCCCGAGACGCCGGCGATCCTCAAGGCCGGCGCACGTATTCAGGTGATCTCCAACGAGCACCCCGAGGCGCTCGAGCGCATGGCGCCGGACGACGCGCTGGAGGCGCGCGTGCGCGCGGCAGCGAAACTGCTGCGCGGATCGAAGCGCATGACGGTCACGTCGCCGGGCGGTAGCAATCTCGACGTCGACATGACCGGCGCGCCGACGGTCGGCATCTGGGGCTGGACCGAGAAACCCGGCACGCTCGCGCACTGGCCGGGCGGCCTCGTGGTGAGCTTTCCGAAATCGGGCGGCGTCAACGGCACGCTGGTGCTCGACCGCGGCGACGTCAATCTCACCTTCAAGCGCTATCTCGAGCAGCCGGTGCGGCTCACGCTGGAGGCAGACTATGTGACCAAGATCGACGGCGAGGGCACGGACGCGGAGCTGTTCCGCTCGTATCTGGCGGCATGGGGCGACCGCAACGCCTACGCGGTGTCGCATGTCGGCTTCGGGCTGAACCGACAAGCGCGCTACGAGGCGCTGACGATGTACGATCAGCGTGACACCAACGGCACCGAGATCCGCGCGGTCGCGGGAAACTTCCTGTTCTCGACCGGTGCGAACGAATTCGCCGGGCGCTACACGGCCGGGCATTTCGATCTGCCGGTGATGCGCACCACGATCACGGTGGATGGGAATGTCGTCGTCAACGACGGCATCGTTCAACTCTGACCCTCATCCTGAGGCGCGAGCGTAGCGAGCCTCGAAGGATGGCCACAGACTCCGCGTCCGCGGCCATCCTTCGAGACGCGCCTTCGGCGCTCCTCAGGATGAGGTCAGAGAACAGGCGGCCGGTTCAGCCCGAAATGCCCGAGCAGTCCGACGAACGCCTTCAACCGCTCGCGGCGGTATGCCTCGACATCGAGCCCTTCGTAGTTGAGAAAACCCGCGCCATCGCGCAAGCCACGCCGGCCTTCGGTCATGTTGCGCTCAACAATTTCGGGCGCCGCGTAGCGGTCGCTGCCGAGCGCGCCGGTGAGATAGCGGCTGGCGTAATACAGAATGTCGCCGCCGCCCCAGTCGATGAACTCCAGCATGCCGAGCACCGCGAAGCGGATGCCGAAGCCGTAACGGATCGCCTTGTCGATGTCTTCCGCGCTGGCGACGCCTTCCTCGACCATGCGCGCAGCCTCGTTCATGGCGAGCGCCTGGATGCGCGGCACGATGTAGCCCGGCCGCGCCGCACACACGACCGGCACCTTGCCGACGGATTCGAGCAGCGCCTTCACGCGGGCGGTGACGGCGGGATCGGTGTGCCGGCCGGGCGAGACCTCGACCAGCGGGACGAGGAAGGCCGGATTGAGCCAGTGCGCGTTGAGGAAGCGTTCGGGGTGATCGACGGCGCTCGAAATATCATCGACGAGAATTGTGGAGGTAGTCGAAGCAATAACCGGCTTTGGTCCCGCAAGTTTCGAAGCACGCGCCAGTGCCTCGCGCTTGAGGTCGAGCACCTCCGGGACGCCCTCGAAGACGATGAAAGCAGAAGACAGCGCGGGCTGTGCCTGTGCCTCGGACACAACGGATACACGCGCCGCGACGGTCTCGACGGCGGCTTGGTCGAACAATCCAAACTCGGCGAGCAAGCGCAAGACCTTGCGGACTTCGCCAAGCGCCTCGCTGGACAACTTTGCGAAGGCGGCATCGTCGCGCGCCTTGAAATCGACCAGCGTGACGTTATGGCCCGCATACGCGAACACGATCGCAATGCCGCGCCCCATGCGCCCGGCGCCGAGGCAGGCGATGGGATCTCTCATCGCAATCCCTCGGCCAGCATCGTCTGCAATTGTGCTTTGTTCAGATCGCCGAGCCCAAGGCTCTTCAGAGTCCGCCCCGTCTGCATGAAATCCTCGCCGCACACCGCGCCGCCGATCGACAGAAATGCGCGTGCCAGCGGCGTCGCTACGCCCGCGAGCTCGCCGCACGAAACAAGAAACGAGAGCCCGATGCGCACGTCCTCCAGCATGTAACGATGCTGCGTCAGCACAATGTGCTCGCGCCAGTCGCCCGAGTCGGTCAGCCTGTCGTGCGACCCGCGGCCGTACATCCACTCCTTCCCCTTGCGCGCGTAATGATTGGCGAGCGGAAAATGCGGCGCGCCGTAGCCCAGCGCCTCGCGCACCGCGATGCGTTCGGCGTCGAGCGCGTCGGTGACGCGGCGCACGGAGGCTTGCGTTCCTTCCTTATGGATGTCCCAGCGGGGAAAATGTTCGAGCGGCGCAGCGTTCATGGTGATGAGCGGCGGATGGATGATTGGCCCGGCGTTCATCAGCGCGCCGGAGAGCGCGTCACCGCAGTCCTCGATCACGCCGGGAAACGCCCGGCCGATGACTTGCAGCGCGTGATCCTTGCGCCGCAGCGGCAGCACGCCGGTCGGCAGGCGCTTGGCGCGGATCGTGATCGCAACCTCGTGCGGGCCGTGCTTGCGCGTGAGCCACGGCAGGGTGCCGGTTTCGGCGAACGCCGCGCCGCGGTTGCCGGCATCGCACGCCGCCTTGGCGAAAATGTACGAACCGAATGTGCCCGGTGGCAGAAAGACGACTTGTCCGTCTTTGAGATGCTGCGCCAGTGCGTGCGCGATATCGTGCTGTGCGGTTGCCGGAGCGGGGCAAAGGATCAGTTCGACACCCTGCACGGCCGCCGCGATGTCCTTGGTCACGAGCGACGGCTTCGCCTCATGCCGCCCGCGAAAGTCTTTCACGGTGATCGTGCCACCGGCTGCGTTGTGCTGTTTCACGGCCTCCGCGTCGCGCCGCCACAGCCGCACGTCATGACCGGCGAGCGCCATGTCGCCCGCCGCCGCGAACGCGCCGTTGCCGCCGCCGAGGACTGCGATGCGCATCAGCGATCCATCTCGCGCAGGCGGAAATGCTGCACCTTGCCCATCGCGTTGCGCGGCAGCGCATCAACGAACACGTAGTCGCGCGGCACCTTGAAGCGCGCGAGCTGTGCCAGAAGATGCGCTTCAAGCGCGCGCGCATCGATCGTGCAGCCCGGCCGCCGCACCACATAGGCGACCGGCACTTCTTGCCATTTGGGATCGGCGCGCCCGATCACGGCGCCTTCCGCCACCTCGGGGTGCGCGACCAGCACGCGCTCGACTTCGGCCGGATAGATATTCTCGCCGCCGGAAATGATCATGTTCTTCTTGCGGTCGTGGATGAAGAAGTGCCCGCCAGCATCGCGCGTGCCGATGTCGCCCGAATGATACCAGCCGTCGCGCAAGGTCTCGGCGGTGGCGGCTGCGTTGCCCCAGTATTCGAAGAACACGTTCGGTCCGCGCACCACCACTTCGCCCGCAATGCCGGGCGCGACTTCGTTGCCGGCGTCATCCACCACGCGTGCTTCGCATACGAGACCGGGGAGGCCGGTCGAGCCCGCGCGCTGGTCGCCATTCTGGCGCGTGTAGACCGCAATCGGGCAGGTCTCGGTCGAGCCGTAGACCTGCAGCACGGGCACACCGCGCGCCGTGAACGCGTCGACGAGGCCCTGCGGCACCTGCGTCGAGCCGGTCGTGAGCGCGCGCAGGCAGGTCGGATCGGTCGCGGCCCAGCGCGGATGCTCGATGACGGCCTGCATGGTGGCAGGAACGAGCACGGTGAGGGTCGGCTTGTCCTTCGCAAAAGCCTCCAGCGTCGCATCCGGCGCAAAGCGCGGATGCAGGGTCACGGTCGCGCCAATTTGCAGGGCAGGTGTCGTCTGGATGTTCAGCCCGCCGACATGGAACAGCGGCAGCACGGTGAGCACGTGATCCCGCGCCGTCATGTCGTGCATGTGCTGGCTCATCACGGCGTTCCAGACGAGTGCCTCCTGCCGCAGCACGGCGCCTTTCGGCCGCCCGGTGGTGCCGGAGGTATAGACGATGAGAAGCGGCGCCGAGAGATCGACATGCGGGTTGCGGCCGTCGCCGCTGCCCGCGGCAAGCAGCTCATCGAAGGACGGTGCAAAGTCGAGGCCGATGATGCGAACGTCCGGCAGCGCCTGCTTCAAAGGCTCGATCACCGCCGCGAAACCCTGCTCGACCACCAGCACCCTTACCGACGCATCACTCAGAATGAACACCTGCTCCGGCACCGCGAGCCGCCAATTGAGCGGCACCAGCATCGCGCCAAGCCGCGCGCAGGCGTAGAGAAGCACCAGATAGTCGGGATGATTGAGGCTGAGGATCGCGACGCGGTCGCCGCGGCCGATGCCAAGCTGCGATTTCAGCGCGCGCGCAGTTTGAGCGATCCGCTCCGCGAACGCCGCATAGGTCAGCGTCGTGCCGGCAAAATGGATCGCGGGCTTGTCGGGCGCGAAGGCGGCATTGCGGTCGATAAGGCCGGAGAGGTCCATGACCTCAGTCGTCCTCCTCGCCCGGCTCGTACAGCGTTTCCTTACCGAGCCGGTCGATGCAAATCTCCGCGGTCCACGGCAGCATCAGCGAGCCGCAGCGGCTGTCGCGATAGATGCGCTCGAGCGGCAGGTTCTTCAGCATCGCCTGCCCGCCGCACGTTCGTATCGCCTTCGCGGCGAGCGTGTTCGCGTTTTCCATCACGGTGTGCTGCGCCGCATAGGCGCGCAGCACCTGTTCCTTGGTGGGATTGGCGCGCGCCTCGCTCACCGCCTGGAACCAGAGCGCCTTGGTCTGCTCCAGCATCACGCGCATTTCGGCGACGGCGATCTGCTTGGTCGGGAACATGCGCCGCTTGACCGGCGGCGTGCCGGGCACTTCGCCGCGCAGATACGCGACAGTGAAGTCATAGGCCGCCTGCGCGAGGCCCATATAGGTCGGCGACAGTGTGAGAAACATGTGCGGCCACGAGGTCGCGGCGCGGAAATAGACGCCGTGCGGCATCAACAGTTCGCTCTCGGGCACGAACACGTCCTTCATCAGGAGCGTGCGCGAAACCGTGCCGCGCATGCCGAGCGGGTCCCAGTCGCCGACGACGCTGACGCCCGGCGCATTCGCCGGCACCGCGAGATACAGCGTGTTGCGGCGGCTCGCCTGCTCGCCTTCGCCGCGCTCGGTGCACAGGATGCCGTAGTAATCGGCGGCGCCCGACAGCGATGCGAAGATCTTCTTGCCGCTGACCAGAAAGCCGCCATCGACCGGCTTCGCCTCGGTGCCGAAAGCCGCCGCGCCCGCTGCCGCCGCGCCGCCCTCGGAGAAGGGCTGCGAGTAGATCGCGCCGTTCTCGACGATGCGGCGGTAGTGCAGTGGCCGCCGCGCGTTGTGCTCGGCGCGCTCGGGCGCACTCATCTCCAGATCATCGGAGAGGGCGCCGGTCCACAGGGTCGAGCAGACATGCATGTTCCACGACAGCGCAGTCGCGCCGCAGTAGCGGCCAAGCTCGGCGGCGGCGAGACAATAGGTGCGGAACGAGGCGCCGAGGCCGCCATGCTGTTTCGGCACGCAGATGCGCAGCAGCCCCTCGGGGTGCATGTCGCGAAAATTCTCGATCGGAAAGGTCGCGTCGCGGTCGTGCTGCGCGGCACGGGGTGCGAGCACGCGGGCGCCGAAGCGGCGCGCCTTGTCGATCAGCGCGGCTTCTTCCTCGCCCAGGCGAAAGGCTTCCGCGCCGAAGATCGGCGCGTCGCGGTCAGCCGTATCGAGGACCGAATGGTTCATGCGAAATGTGTATCAGGACTTCTCGCCGAGCGCATGAGCGAGAAAGTTGAAGATCGCGCCGTCGAAAGCCGCGGGGGCTTCCAGGTTCGGCATGTGGCCGAGGCCGGACAGGCAGAGATAGTACGCGCCGGGAATTTTCCCGGCCATTTTCTCCAGCACCGGCGGCGGCGCGTTGCGGTCGTGCTCGCCGGCGAGGCAAAGCACCGGAATGCTGATGTTCGGCAGATTGGCGCGCTCGTCGAATGTCACGAGGCATTTCACCGCCGCCCGGTAAGTCGCCTCGGGCACCGCGGCGTATTGCTCGATGAACAGCGCACGCCCGGCCGGATCGGCGTTCGGCGCCATGACGTTGTCCGCCGCTCCGGGCGCCACATCGGCCATCGACTTGCCGGCGTCGAGCGGTGCGAGGCGGTCGGCGACGAACTTCTTCTGGAAGTCGCCGGCCGGATTGCCGAAGGCGGGCGAGGTGCAGGAGAGCACGGCCGCCGCGTAGTCTAGTTGCGCGCGGCGCAGCATGGTCTGCACCACCATGCCGCCCATCGAGTGGCCGACCAGCACCGGGCGCTCCAGCCCGGACTCGCCGATGGCGAATTCCACGTCCTCGGCCAGCGCCTCGAAGCTCAATGCCTCGACCGGCTCGCGCGTGCCGTAGCCCATCAGGTCGAGCGCGACCGGGTGATAGCCGGCGGATGCGAAGCTCGCGATCTGCGGCGCAAACGAGCGCGCGCCGCCGCCGATGCCGTGCAGGAACACGACCGGGATCATGGCGGATTGCCTTCGTGCGCGGGCGCGGCCGGCTCGCCCAAAGTCTGCATCAGCCGGTTCGCCCACGCGAACATCGCGACCGCGTGGGTGAGATCGAGGATTTCAAGATCGGTCAGACCCTGCGCACGCAGCGGCGCGGCGTCCGCCGGATCGACCGACGCGGGATCGCGCGAAAGCTTCGCCGAATAATCGAGGATCGCCTTGCGGCGCGGATCGAGCGCGGCGTCCACACCATCGCGTTGAATGCGCTCCATCACCTCCGGCTCCTTGGTGAGCTGGGTGAAGCGCAGCGCATGCACGGAGGCGCAGTAGGCGCAGCCGTTGATGCGCGACGCCGCGACCGCGCCAAGCTCGCGGTCGGCGCGCGGCAATCCCTTGGCGCCGAACATGATGCCGTTATAGAGCGGCGAGCGTTCGGAGAGCGCCTCCGGATCGTGTGCGAGCACGAGCGAATAGGCGCCGACCGCGCGGTTCGAGGGCGTGACCTTGAGCGCGACGAGCTGCGCTTCGGTCGCCACATTGAGATCGAGCGGCGCGACCCAGGGTCGCCATTCCAGTTCGCCGTGGGTGAAATCGCGCATCGGCTTGCTCATGCGGCACCCTTGAGCATGCGGAGCCCCGCAAGTACGCGCGACTGGAAGTTCACGTAGGCGATGAGCTGCGACAGCGACACGACCGCGTGCGACGAGAGGCCGGCGGCGAGTAGATTGTCGATATCCTTGCGTTCGGCGCTGCCGGGGCCGCGCGTGACGAGATCGACATGCGCAAGGATTGCGTCCCAGCGCGGCTCGGTCATCGTTGCCTTGCCCTCGACGGTCTTGGCGAGCGCGCCGGACGGATCGAGAGCGGTGAGCCGCGCGCGGTAATGTGCCTTGAGCGCGTCGTCGCGCAGCAACTCGGCGATCCTCAGCGCTGCCGCGGCGCGCTCGGCGCGCGTCAGGCCGCCATCATCTTGCGGCGAGAAGATCACATCGTCGCTGCCTTGCAGATGCTTCACTACATCCGGCCGTTCGCGCCGCAATCCGGCCAGCAGTGAGCCGGGCGGCAGGCCCGCGAGATAATCCATGACGTCGACATCGCTCATGTCACTTTGCCCCGACCTGTTGGTCGGCGAGGAACGGTGTCACGTCCTCGCTCAATGTGTATTCGTCGCCGCGCAGCTCCGGATTGCTCCATCCGACCATGCGCTGCCGGATTTTCTCATAATCCTCCGCTAGCAGCGCGCTCGCAACGCCGTTTGCAACGCGTGCGGCGCCGATGCTGATGCCGGGAACGTCACCAGAGATCTGGCCGTGGCTCATCGTCGCTGCGAAGTTGAAGCAGTGCACGCGCGCGACCCACGGCGCGGCGCCGGGTTGCCGTTCCAGGAACTCGAACGCGGGGCCGAGATAGGGGTGCTCGGCCTGCACATAGTCGGTGTGGCCCTGCGGTGTGAAGCGCTCGCGCCAGAGAACGACGTGCGGCTTCAATGCGGCGAGCTCCGGCCGCTGCGACCAGTCGACGCCGAGGCCGGTCGCCAGGATGAGGAAGTCGAAGGCGAGCTTGCCGCGCGTCGTGTCGAGAAGCAGGCGGCCGTCCTCGATCGCGGCGCCGAGCGGAACGCAGTTCGCGAAGATCGAGAAGTTGTCGTGACGTGTGCAGCGCAGCGTCGAGCCGCGCGGCGGCGGCACGCCCTGCTCGTCGACGTAGTTCACGATCGACCATTTCTGCTGATCGGTGAAGGTGTGGAAGCCTTCCCAGAAGGCCGCGCTGCCGATGCCCATGCTCTTGTTTATGCGCGGCAGGTCGTCCCGGCGCGCCAGCATGGCGACGCGCGCCGCGCCGTGTTCGAGCGCCTCGGCCGAGCAGTCGACCGCCGTCGAGCCGCCGCCGATCACGCCGACAGTCTTGCCGCGCAGCGCCCCGAAGTCGATCGTGTCGAGTGAGTTGCGCACGTAACGCGGATCAAGCCCGCGGAACATTTTTGGCGTGTACGGCCCGCCGAGCCCGTCGCGGCCGTTCGCCAGCACGACGCGGCGCGCGGCGACCTTGCGGGTACCGGCGCGCGAGCGCAGCGTCAGCACAACGAAGTCGCCATCGCCGTTGAAATCGGCGAGTTCGGTCTCGTTTTCGATCGGCACGTCGATCATGCGCCGGTACCAGCGCAGGTAGTCCATCCATTGCAGCCGCGGGATGCGATGCTGCTTTTTCCATTCCGCCGCGCCGAACTGCGCCTCGAACCATGCGCGGAACGTGAGGTTAGAAAATCCGAACGCCGGGCCGGTCAGTTCCGGCGGCGAGCGCAGGGTTTCCATGCGGGCGTAGGTCGCCCAGGGACCCTCGAAGCCGGCCGGCGAGCGGTCGAACATCTTGAGCGAGCGCACCGCGAGGCACTTCAGCGCGAAAGCGGCCGAGAGGCCCGCCATGCCCGCGCCGATCACCGCGACATCCAGCACCGGTCCGTAGTCGGGATGCATGCGCGGCTCGAGCCAATCCTTCGTCGGCGGCAGCACGAGCAATTCGAGGTCGCGGCGGAAGCGCGCCTCAAGCTCGGCCAGCGAAGTGGGGCCGGGATCGGAAACCTGAGTCATGCGGCCTGTCCGCCGAGGTAAGCGTCGCGGATGCGCGGATCGTGTAGCAGATCGCGCGCCGGGCCGGACAGCGCAATGCGGCCGGTCTGGAGGACATAGCCGTAATTCGCGATCTGCAAAGCCAGATGCGCGTTCTGCTCGACCATGAAGATCGTGATACCCTGCCGGTTCACGGTCTGGATCAACTCCAGCACGCGATCGACGAACAGCGGCGAGAGACCCATGGTCGGTTCGTCCATCACGATGATGCGCGGGCGGCCCATCAGGGCACGCGCCATCGCGACCATCTGCTGCTCGCCGCCCGAGAGCGTGCCGGCCGCCTGATTGGTACGTTCGGCGAGGCGCGGGAACAGCTCCATCATGCGCGCGTAGTCCTGCGCGATCTCAGGCCTGTCGCTGCGCGTGAAGGCGCCCATCAGCACATTTTCGCGAACCGTCATGGTGCCGAACAGCCGCCGCGCCTCAGGGACGGAGCCGAGGCCGCGCCGGATGATCTGCGGCGTCGGCAGCCCGGTGATGGTTGCGCCGTCGAGGATCACGTCGCCGGAGCGCGGCTTCAAGAGGCCGAGGATCACCTTCATGGTGGTCGACTTGCCGCTGGCGTTGCCACCAAGCAGGCAGACGATCTGCCCGCGCCCGACCTCGATCGAGAAATCGTAATGCACCTGGATCGGGCCGTAGAACGAGTTGATGCGATCGAGCTTGAGGATGGCATCGGTCATGGCGCGGCCTCCGCGGCGGCGCGCGTGCGGCCGACCTCGCGCGAACCGAGATAGGCGGCGATCACGGCGGGGTCTGCGGCGACCTCGCGCGGCAGGCCCTCGGCGATCCTGGCGCCGTCGTCCATCACGACCACGCGGTCGGACAACTGCATCACCAGGTCGAGCTTGTGCTCGATCAGCAGGATGGTGAACCGGCCCTTCAGGCGGCGGATGATCTCGAGCATTTCGGATGTTTCGGTTGGGTTCATGCCGGCGGTCGGCTCGTCGAGGAACAGCACACGCGGCTTGAGCGACAACGCGCGCGCGATTTCGAGGCGGCGGCGGTTGGCATAGGAGAGCGAGAAGGCCGGATTGTCGATGCGCGGCACGAGCCGCTCGCCGAACAGCGCGAGTATCTCCATGGCGTCGGCGCGCAATGCCGCTTCTTCGGCCTTTACGGAACGCGGCCGCACCAGCGCGAGCGCGAGCTCCGCGATGGGCCCGAACACCGGCCATTGCGGGCGCACCGCGGCGAGCCGCGTGTGCGCGCCGACCAGCACATTGTCGAGCACCGAGAGATTTCCGAACACGCGCCCGTGCTGGAACGTGCGGGCGAAACCGAGCGGGGCGAGCTGCTCGGCGGGCAGGCCGGTGATATCGCGGCCCTCGAACGTCACCGTGCCGGCGTCCGGCGTATCGAGGCCGGTGACAAGATTGAACACCGTGGTTTTGCCGGCGCCGTTCGGGCCGATGATGCTGACGAGTTCTCCTTCGTTAACAAAAAGCGCGAGCGCATCGACCGCCGTGACGCCGCCGAAGCGACGCGTGAGGCCTTCGAGTTGCAGCAGCGGCGCCATCACACCGTCCCCATCAGGCCTTGCGGGCGATAGCGGATCAGCAGCAGCAGCGCGATGCCGTAGATCAGCATGCGATACTCGTTGGCCGCACGGAACAGTTCGGGAAGGCTGACGAGCATGATGGCGCCGAGAATCGCACCCGACACATTGCCGAGCCCGCCGAGGATCACCATCGTGAGCGCGAGCAGCGAGACCTGCGAGGTGAACGTCTCGTGGTTCACGTACGAGAAGATGTGCGCCATCAGCGCGCCCGCGATGCCGGCCGAAAAACCCGCGACGCCGAAAGCGAGGCTCTTGTAGCGGTCGAGCCCGATGCCGTAGCAGCGCGCCGCCACGTCGTCGTCGCGGATCGCTCGCAGCGTGCGGCCGAGATGCGAGCCGAGCAGGCGCCATTGCAACAGCGCCAGGACAATGAGAGCGCAGAGTGCAATCTCGTAGACCCAGGTGCCGCTGAGCAGCGGCCCGGCGAACAGCGCGAGCGGCGGGATGGCGGTGAGGCCGACCGGGCCATGCGTCAGGCCGTCCCAGTTGAGGATCACCAGCATCACGATCTCGCCGACGCCGAGCGTCGCGATGGTGACGTAGTGCCCGCGCAGCCGGAACGACGGAAAGATGATCAGCGTGCCGAGGATCGCCGTGATGAAGCCCGCGGCCACGACCGTCATCGGCACGGGCAGCTTGAAATTGATCGCGAGCAGGCCCGACGCATAGGCGCCGATGGCGAGCAGTCCGGCCTGTCCGAGCGAGATCATGCCGGCGGTGCCGGCGACCAGCGTGAGGCTGATTGCCAGGATGGCGTAAAGCCAGCCGATGCCGAGCGTCTGCAGCACATAGCCGTTGCGAACGACCAACGGCAGCGCGAGCGCCGCGACGGCAAGCGCGGCGACCACGC
>JAXDNY010000039.1:0-3130 GCA_034669145.1 Hyphomicrobiales bacterium | reverse complement strand
CGAAGATGATCTTCAGGTTCGGATTGCGCGTGCGCAATTCCTTGGCGAGCGTCGGGCCGTCCATCTCGGGCATCACCACATCGGACACGACCAGATCGACCGCCCCGCCGCGGCTCTCGATCACCTCGATCGCCTCGACGCCATTGCCGGCTTCCAGCACCGTGTAGCCGCGTGAGGTGAGCCCGCGCGCATTGAGCCCGCGCAAGCCTTCCTCGTCCTCGACCAGCAGAATGGTGCCGTGCCCGGTGAGGTCCGCCATCGGCTTCGGCTGCGTCGCCTTCGTCTCGGCCGCAGCGGCTTCGGCAATCTCGGCCGCGCCCGGAACATGCCGCGGCAGGAAGATGCGGAACGTCGTGCCCTGCCCGAGCGTGGAATCCACGAACACATAGCCGTTGGTCTGCTTGACGATGCCGTACACGGTCGAGAGGCCGAGCCCGGTGCCCTTGCCGGTCTCCTTGGTGGTGAAGAACGGCTCGAAGATCTTGTCGATGATCTCGCGCGGGATTCCGCTGCCGGTGTCGGTCACTTCCACAGTCACATAGTCCGCGGGCGGCAGCGGCTTGTAGGCCAGCGCGCGCGAATCCGCTTCCGTGACGTTCGCGGTGCGCACGATCAGCTTGCCCCCATTCGGCATGGCGTCGCGCGCGTTCACCGCGAGGTTCACCACCACCTGCTCGAGCTGCGAGACGTCCGCCTTCACCGCCCACAGGTCGCGCCCATGCACCATCTCGAGCGTGACCTTTTCCCCCAGCAACCGCCGCAGCAGGATCGTCAGGTCCGACAGCGTCTCGCCGAAATCGAGTACCTGCGGCCGCAAGGTCTGGCGCCGCGAAAACGCCAGCAGATGCCGCACCAGGCTCGCGGCGCGGTTGGCGTTCTGCTTGATCTGCATGATGTCGCCGAACGACGGATCGGTCGGCTTGTGCGCCTGCAGCAAAAAGTCCGTCGCCATCATGATGGCGGAGAGCACGTTGTTGAAGTCGTGCGCGATACCGCCGGCAAGCTGGCCGACGGTGTCCATCTTCTGCACCTGCGCGACCTGCTTTTCGAGATCGCGCACCTCCGTCGTCTCGATCGTGTAGACGATCGCGGCCTCGCCTTCGGCCTCGTCGTCCTCCACCGCCGACACGTAGAACCGCGCCGAGCGATTGCCCTCGCCGGCAAGCGCCACGTCCACCGGCGCGATATCGCCCTGCCCGTCCGCCGCCCTGCCGATCGCGGCTTCGAGCGCCGCGCGGTCCTGGTCGGCAACCACGGTGAGGATCGAGCGGCCCTCCGCCGGCAGCGCCTCGCCCTTGATGACGCCGTGCTGCAGCCGCACGAACGGGGCATTGGCACGCGCGATCTTGCCCGCCTTGTCGACGGTCGCGATCGCCATCGGGGTGTTGTGGAAGAAGCGCACGAAGCGCACTTCGGCCGCGCGCAGCGGATCGGCCACCTCCTCGCGCGCGCGATTGAGCACCAGCGTGCGCGATGCGCCGGGTGATCCGTCCGCCGCGAACGCGACCTTGTGATAGAGCCGCACCGGCACCGTGCGTCCGCCGCGCGTCTTGAGATCGAGATCGTGCACCTCGGTCTTCACGTCGCCGGGCTCGCCCGCGACCGGCTGCAGCAACGCCGCGCCGTCGCCTGCCACGATGTCGGCGATCTTCAGTCCGCCCGAACCGACCTGCGCGAGATCGTAGTCGAGCCAGCCCGCGAGCGTCGCGTTGAGGTAGCTCACATGCCCCTGCTGATCGACCGAGAAGAACCCGGCCGGCGCGTGATCGAGATAATCGATCGCGTGCTGCAATTCCTGGAACACGTTTTCCTGCCGGTCGCGGTCGCGCGTCACGTCGCTGACCGTCCACGCCGTCCAGCGCGCATAGGCGCCGCTCGGCTGCAACGGCCGCACACGGAAACGCAGCCAGCGCGCCGACGTGCCATCGGCGCCGGGCACCCTCACCTCTTCCTGCAATGCGCGGGATTCGCGTGACGCCTTGGCAAGGCGATAGACCGCCTCCGACACCAGCGGATCGCCGACGAATACGCGCTCGACCGGCCGCACGTCGTCGGCATCCACCGCATCGACCAGCGTCAGATAGGCCGCATTGGCATAGACCACGCGGCCAGCCGGATCGGTGACGAGGATGCCGTCCGGCGCGCTCGAGGGAATCGCGTTGACGAATGTTTCCTGCGTGTCGCGCCCGGCGAGCCGCAGGATGCCGGCCGCGCCCGCAAACAGGCTGAACACCCCGATCACCGCCAGCACCGACAGCAGCGCCAAAATATAAGGCTGCGCATTGGCGCGGCCGATGAACAGGAAGGCGACCACCGAGCCGACCAGCAGCAACGCGACGCCGAGCACCATTCCGATGCTGCCTCCCCGGTCACCGCTGCGGTCGACCGCTGCCGGCCTTCGATCCTGGCTCACGTCCTGCGCCGCCATGATGGTGTTTCGGTCCTGTTTTGCGGCCGCCGCGCCGCGCGAATCACCCGCCCAGTGTGTCGAGGCGCGCGCGCCGCGCAAGGGGGCGAGGTTGCGGGTTCCGCCTGATTTTTCAATGCCGCACCGCCCCTCGGAGCCGCATCACATAGCCGATCACCTCGGCCACCGCCTTGTAGTGCTCGGGCGGCACTTCATGGTCGATCTCGACGGTCGCGTGCAGCGCGCGCGCCAGCGGCGGGTTCTCGACCACCGGAATATTGTGCTCGGCCGCAACCTCGCGGATTTTCAGCGCGATCGTGTCGATGCCTTTGGCGAGGCAGAGCGGCGCGTTCATGCCGCGATCATACTGCAATGCGATCGCGTAATGGGTCGGGTTTGTGATGATGACGGATGCTTTCGGCACCGCCGCCATCATGCGCTTCCTGGCGCGGTTCTGGCGCAACTGCCGGATCTTGGCCTTGATCGCGGGATCGCCCTCGGTCTGCTTGAACTCCTCTTTCAGTTCACGCACCGACATCTTCTGCCGCTCATACCACTGTCGGTACTGGAACAGGTAGTCGGCCGCCGCGACGATCGCCAGAATGGCGACCACCGTGCCGAGCATCTCCAGCGACAGCGTCTTGGTCAGCGGGAGGACGACCGCCGGGTCCATCGTGACGAGGCCGTCGAGCTGATGGCGCTTCGGCCACAGGATCACCGCCA
>JAXDNY010000038.1:0-4532 GCA_034669145.1 Hyphomicrobiales bacterium | reverse complement strand
CCGATGCTGTGGTCGATCGGCTTCATCTTCCTGTTCACCATCGGCGGCGTGACCGGCGTCGTGCTCGCCAACGCCGGCATCGACCGCGCGCTGCAGGAGACCTATTACGTGGTGGCGCACTTCCACTACGTGCTCTCGCTCGGCGCGGTCTTCACCATCTTCGCGGGCTGGTACTACTGGTTCCCGAAGATCACCGGCTACATGTACAACGAGACCATCGGCAAGGTGCACTTCTGGGTGACGTTCATCGGCGTCAACCTGGTGTTCTTCCCGCAGCACTTCCTCGGCCTCGCCGGCATGCCGCGCCGCTATGTGGATTATCCGGACGCGTTCGCGGGCTGGAACTACATCTCGTCGGTCGGCTCCTACATTTCGGGCTTCGGCGCGCTGATCTTCCTCTACGGGATGTTCGATGCGTTCTACCTGCGCAAGGAGCGCGCCGCGAACAATCCGTGGGGACCGGGTGCGACCACGCTCGAGTGGACGCTGTCCTCGCCGCCGCCGTTCCACCAGTTCAACACGCTGCCGCACATCAAGTAGCGCCGGCCGCGAGGACGAAGTCCAGAATGTCACTGGTCAGCGAAGGCGCAGATTTGACACGGCCGCTGGCGCCGGGCTTGGCGCGCGCGCAACCGAGCCTCGCGGGCGTGGAGGACTATATCGCACTTTTGAAGCCGCGCGTGATGTCGCTCGTGGTGTTCACCGCGCTGGTCGGGCTGCTCGTAGCACCTGGCCACGTGCATCCGGTGATCGGCTTTACGGCGCTACTCTGCATCGCGATCGGGGCCGGTGCGTCCGGTGCGCTCAACATGTGGTACGACGCCGACATCGACGCCGTGATGACGCGCACTTTGCGCCGCCCGATTCCGGCGGGGCGCGTCCAGCCCGCCGAAGCTCTTGCCTTCGGCGCGACGCTCGCGGTCGGTTCGGTGCTGGTGTTCGGCGTGCTGGTCAACTGGTTCGCGGCCGCGTTGCTCGCCTTCACGATCTTCTTCTACGTGTTCGTCTATACGATGTGGCTGAAGCGCTCGACGCCGCAGAACATCGTGATCGGGGGCGCTGCCGGCGCGTTTCCTCCGATGATCGGCTGGGCCGCGGTGACCGGCGACGTCGGCCTCGCGCCGGTGCTGATGTTCCTCATCATCTTCTTCTGGACGCCGCCGCATTTCTGGGCGCTGTCGCTGTTGAAGTGCGACGATTATGCCCGCGCGGGAATTCCGATGCTGCCGGTGGTCTCCGGCCTCGATGAAACGCGCAAGCAGATTTTGATTTACTCGCTCGTGCTCGCTCCCATCGGCGTGTCACCCACGCTGTTCCGGTTCGCCGGGCTCGCCTACGGCGCCGTGGCGTTCGTCTGCGGCGCGATGATGATCGCGCTCGCATGGCGCGTCTATCGCGAGCGGAGCGGACCTGCGACTCCAACCGCTGCGAAGCGCCTGTTCGCCTTCTCGCTGCTTTACGTGTTCGTGCTGTTTGCCGCGCTGCTGACCGACCATACGCTGGCGCGGTTCGGATATGGACTATGAGCGAAAATCCCGAAGACGGGATCGTGCTTACCGAGGAGCAGAAGCGCCGGCGCCGTGCGCGCTCGATCGCGATCGCGCTCTCGCTCGGCGTGCTGGTGGTGCTGTTTTACGTGGTGACGCTGGTCAAGGGACCGGCGGTGCTGATCCGGCCGTTGTGACATGACCGAGCCGACGAACCGTTCAGCCACCCGCCGCGACATCGTCGTCGCGGCCTCCTGCGGCGTGTTCGTCGCCGGCATGGTCGGGCTCGCATACGCCTCCGTGCCGTTCTACGACTGGTTCTGCCGCGTCACCGGTTTCGGCGGGCGTCCCCAGATCGCGACGGCCGCGCCGCAGGGCCCCGTGGGCCGCGCGATCACGGTACGCTTCGACGCCAATGTGACGGGCGGCCTGCCGTGGCGCTTCGAGCCGGAACAGAACGCGGTCCAGGCGCGGATCGGCGAGGTCGTCACCGTCAATTACGTGGCGACCAATCTGGCGGCGCGCGAGACGGTCGGGCTTGCGTCCTACAATGTCGCGCCGAGCACAACCGGGGCCTACTTCCAGAAGATCAACTGCTTCTGCTTCACCGAGCAGCGCCTCGGCGCGGGTGAAAAGCGCGAGATGGCGGTGGTGTTCTACCTCGATCCGGCGCTCGCGAAGGACGCCGAGCTCGACGATCTCAACACGATCACGCTGTCCTATTCGTTCTATGCGGTGCGCGAGCAGCCAAAGCCAGTGGCGGATCGCGCAACAACTGCGGTAGCGAAGACGAACTGAACGCGGGCGTTCGCGCCCAAACGTTGGACGATGGAGAAAGAGACGATGGCCGACGCGCACGCCAAACCGCACCACGATTACCATCTCGTGGATCCGAGCCCGTGGCCGATCGTCGGCTCGGTGGCGGCCCTCGTTCTCGCGGTCGGGCTGATCTCATGGATGCACAAGCTTTACGCGGCGGCGCCGGTGGTGTTCGCCGCGGGCGCGCTCGGCGTGCTCTACACCTTTGTCGGATGGTGGCGCGACGTCATCAATGAAGCCGAACACAAGGGCGATCACACGCGCGTGGTGCAGATCTCGCACCGCTACGGCATGATCCTGTTCATCGCCTCGGAAGTGATGTTCTTCGTCGCGTGGTTCTGGGCCTACTTCTCGACCGCGCTGTTCCCGGCCGACATCCACCACTTCGCGCGCACCGAATTGCTCGGTGGCGTATGGCCGCCGAAGGGGATCGAGACGTTCAACCCATGGCACCTGCCGCTGCTCAACACGCTGATCCTGCTCACCTCGGGCACCACGGTCACGTGGGCGCACCACGCGCTGCTGCATGACGACCGCAAGGGTCTCAAATGGGGCCTGATCTGCACGATCATTCTGGGTGTCCTGTTCACCTGCGTGCAGGCCTACGAATACGGCCATGCCGCCTTCAACTATAAGGGCCACATCTACGGCGCGACGTTCTTCATGGCGACCGGCTTCCACGGCGCGCATGTGATCATCGGGACCATCTTCCTGATCGTGTGCCTGTTCCGTGCCTACAAGGGCCACTTCACGCCGACGCACCATCTCGGCTTCGAGTTCGCCGCCTGGTACTGGCACTTCGTCGACGTGGTGTGGCTGTTCCTGTTCGCCTGCATCTATGTGTGGGGATCGGCACCGAGCACTGCGGCGGTCGGGCACTGACCAAACGGAATATTCGCGAAAGGGCGGCCCGCGCGGCCGCCCTTTTTCGTTCTATCGGCGTGGCTGCGGTGCTAGAGACGCGCCATGGCAGAGCAACCGTCATTGGCGCAGTCGATCGCAACCGGCCTCGCCGGCCGCTGCCCGCGCTGCCGCAAGGGACATCTGTTTTCCGGGTTTCTTAACGTCCGGAAAGACTGCGAGGAATGCGGCCTCGACTACTCGTTCGCCGATGCGGGCGATGGGCCGGCGATCTTCGTCATTCTCATTTCGGGGTTCATCGTCGTCGGCGCCGCGCTGATCGTCGAGGTGATCTACCAGCCGCCGTTCTGGCTGCATGCCGTGTTGTGGGGGCCGCTGATCCTCGCCGTGACCTTGCTGCCGCTGCGCCTGCTCAAGGGCTTGCTGATCGTGCTGCAATATCATCATGCGGCAGCCGAAGGACGGCTTGCGCCCGGATCGAAGCGGTGAGGGCGCCCGCCGTAGCGCCGCCGCGCCGGCGCGGGTCTTTCCTGTTTGCGTTTTTCATTCTGGCGGCGCTTGCCGTCTTGGTCGCGCTCGGCACCTGGCAGCTTGAGCGCCGCGAGTGGAAGGAAGCGCTGATCGCCGAACTCGATCGCAAGCTCTCCGCGCCGCCGGCCGTTCTGCCGCCGCGCGAAGGCTGGCCGCAGCTCAATGCGGGACTGGACGAATTCCGCCGCGTGAGGTTTGCGGCGGAGTTTATCCCCGGCCAAGAGGCGCTGGTTTATTCGAGCGGCTCGCCGCTGCGCCCGGACGCTACGGGGCCGGGCTACTGGGTGTTCGCGCCGGCGCGTCTCCCGGACCGCAGTGTCGTGGTGGTCAATCGCGGCTTCGTGCCCGAGGGTCGGCAGGATCGCAAGACCCGGCCCGAGGGCACTCCCTCCGGCACCATCCAGATCGTCGGGGCGATGCGTTGGCCGGAAGCGCGCGGTTTCTTCACGCCGCCGGACGACCCCGCCAAAGGCCTCTGGTTCGCGCGCGATCCAGCGGGCATGGCCGCCGCGAAGAACTGGGGCGAGGTCGCGCCGTTCTACATCGATCAGGAAGCGCCGCCCGCGCCGGGCGGCCTGCCCAAGGTCGGCCCCCTTAAGCCCAGCCTGCCGAACAACCACCTCCAATACGCCGTGACCTGGTATGGGCTCGCCCTGGTGATCCTGATTTCGGCCGTGGTGTTCTGGCGCGCCCGGCGGCGTGGCGCCGCGACGTAAGTCATTGGCAACAAAGAATGATCGCCGGATGCGCCGGTTTCCTTGTGTATCCCGGGGCGCGCCACTAGTGTGGCGGTTCAGAAGTCCGCATCATTCTCGCAGCGAGTCCGCAATGCGG
>JAXDNY010000037.1:0-48419 GCA_034669145.1 Hyphomicrobiales bacterium | reverse complement strand
CTCACCAAAGTTACTACCTCCCCTCACGGCAACAATCTCATGAACGGCCAGGCATGCCTCGGCACTACTCCTCGGTGCATTCGCAGATATATGACATGTCATATGGATCGAGCGTGAGCCGGCGGTTGATCGTGCCCGATGGCACGGTTGAGGAGATTCGGCGACAGGTTTCCGGTGCGCGATTCCGTTGTGCTCGCGGTGCTTGCGCGCAACGTCCAGCGTTTGCGCAAGAAGCGCAAATGGACCCAGGACGACCTCGCTGCCGCGGCCGAAATCGAGCAGATGGCGGTCAGCCTGATTGAGAACCGGCGCGCGAATCCGACCGTCGAGATCCTGGAGAAAGTGGCGGCCGCGCTCGAAGTGCCTTTCGCCGAGTTGTTTGAAGCCCAACTGCGCCGCTGACGGTGTAGCCGGTAAGAATCCTGCGGGCCAATGTTCGGCCCGCAGTTGCCAAAGAATCCGTCCGGTTGATCAGCTGCCGAGGCCCTCCCCACATTCATGGTTGTAACGGTTTAAATTTCTATATATGATATGTCATATCAATACGGATTTGCTTGATGCAGCGCTCGCTACACGCCCGCCTTTGGCACTGCGTCCGCCTCAAACGTCGGCTGCGCCATGAATAATGGGACAGCCGGCACAACCGCGGGATCACCGAAGCCATGCGAAAAAGGAGAGAAGATACCGTGACGAACGAACTGCCTAACTCGGTCAGAAAGCGCCGGGCCGGCGCCGAGGACTTAGAAATCGGACGCAAGATCCGCGCCCTGAGGTTGGAACGCGGACTATCGCAGTCCGGCCTCGCGGACGGGATCGGGTTGACGTTTCAGCAGGTGCAGAAATACGAGAAAGGGACGAACCGCGTCTCGGCCGGCCGACTGCACAAGATCGCCGAACTGCTCAACACGCCGATCATGTTCTTCTATGGCGGAATGGGAGCCCGCACGAAGCAGCACGACGCGCGCAACACTGGCCTAGCCTTCATCCAGTCCAAGGGCGCCATGCGGCTCCTCCGAGCGTATTCGGAGATCGGTTCGCGGACCACAAAATATGCGCTCGTCGTCTTGGCGGAATCCTTGCGCAACAAGCAGCGGGGCTAATCGCGGCATGTTTTTCGGCCGATGGCCTGGCGCATGATACCTTCACAAGCCGCGAAGGTCGGGTGGGCAAACGTGGGGCCGCTTACGGGCTTCCCGCCTCTTCGACCTTGAGATTGGACTCGTCTTTCGCGGCGGGGCGTTTCATCATGCGTTCCCACGTCGTGTTTGTTTTCCGGCGAGTCTCCTTGTGAGAAATTTCAGCCGTTTTACCTGTGCCTTGATTGCGGCCATCGCGACTGTGCTACCGTTGTCGGCGCAGGAGCGCGACTGGCCGAACCGGCCGGTGACCATCGTCTATCCCTGGGCTCCGGGGGCGACCGACGCTTCCGTTCGTTTCATCGCTAAAGCCTTGAGCGAGCGCTTCGGACAGCCATTCATCGTTGAAATCAGAAGCGGTGCCGGCGGCAACGTAGCATTGGCACAGGTCGCGAAGGCGGCACCCGATGGTTATACGATCGTCTATACGGCTATCGGTCCGGCGGTACTCAATAAGCTCATGTACAAATCCCTTCCCTACGATCACGACAGGGATTTCGATCCGATCATCCTCCTCTCGGATACGCCCCAGGCCATCATCAGCAGCCCCAAACTGCCGATCAAGACGCTCGCGGAGCTCGTCACGTATGGGAAGGAGAACCCCGGCAAACTAACGATCGGACATCCCGGCGCGGGAACGATGGGGCACCTCACCGCGGTATTGTTTCTGGCGCGCACCGGAATCGATGGCTCCCCTATAGCCTATCGCGGTACGACGCCGCTGATTACGGACCTGCTTGGCGGACAGATCGTTGCGGGATCCCCGGCATATACGCCCGCCGTCGAGTCCACGACCGTGCTGGCAGTAACCAGCGAGCAGCGCGCCGGCTTTCTGCCGCATGTGCCGACTGCGCGTGAGGCCGGCTTCGATGTGATCGCCGGCAGCTGGACCGCGATCGCGGGCCCGGCCGGCATGCCGCGCGACATCGTGCTGAAGCTCAACGCCGCCATCAACGATTACCTAAAATCGGAAGAGGGCAGCCGATTGTTTGCACAAATCGGCATGCGGGTGCTGGGCGGGCCGCCCGAGCGGGTGACGCAAGCCGTCCGGCAAGACCGGCTCAAATGGGAGCCGGTTATCCGCGCAGCCGACATCAAGCTCGATTAGCGCAATCGTCGGCAGAGCTGGACAGCCATGATCGAATCCATGACCGAGATCGCGACAGGCGCCGACCGAATGGATGCTTTCGTGACTCATCCTGAGGGCAACGGACCATTCCCCGCGGTCGTGCTGTTCATGGATATCTGGGGCCTGCGGGAAGAGCTCTTCGACATCGCACGGAAGATCGCCGTGGTCGGCTATCACTGCACGGTGCCGAATTTCTATTACCGGCAGGGGAAAGTACGGCTCGCGGTCTTTGGCGAAGACGGCCGCATGAAGTCGTTCGCCGCGCTGCCGGCGCAGGAGCAGCAGCGCATAGTGGCACAGCGGCGTTCGCTTACCGACGAAATGGTCGTGGAGGATATCAACTCGGTGCTCGCGTTCTTTAACACACAGCCTGTCAAAGGCGGAGCGAAAGGGTCAATCGGCTACTGTATGGGTGGTCGGCACGCGCTTTGCGTGGCGGCCGCGTACCCGGACGATTTCCGGGCGACGGCGAGCCTGCACGGCACCACGCTTGTGAGCGATACGCCGGGTTCGCCGCACCGTCTGGCCGACGCCTATCGCGGTGAAATCTATTGCGGCTTCGCCGAGCGCGACGAGCACGCATCGCCCGCCACGATCGCCGCCCTCTCAGCAGCGCTCGAAGGCTGCTCGACTGTGCGATACCGCTACCGCGTCCATCCAGGCGCGGAACACGGCTATGCGCTTCCGGACCGCGACGTGCACCACAAACAGGCCACCAATCGCGATTGGGAAGCGATCTTCGGCATGTACCGGCGCACTCTAATGTCTTAGTCCCTTAGCTTTCGATCGTGCATCACCTGAATGAACGCTTGGACCGCGGGTGCGGATTCAGTGCGGCGATAGACGCAGGCGATGGGCGAAAGCGGTGGCGAAGCCACGTCCAGTTCGCGGTAAGCAACGTTCGGAAGCCCCAATCGCCTCATGCATTGCGGGACGACACTGATGCCATATCCCGCCGAAACATAGGTGAGAACTGACGAGATGTCGGGGGCGCGTACGGTGACGTTGGGCTTGAAGCCCGCAAGCACGGTTACCAATTCCGTATAGACGGGAAACCCAATATCCAATTCGAGCGAGGCCGTGATGAACTTCTCGTCGCGGAGCGCGGCAGGTCGAATGCGTTTGCGTTGCGCGAGCCGATGATCGCCTGGCAGCGCCACGATCAGCGGCTGCTCGTAGACGATGAAGCCGCGCAGCTCGGGAGGATACTGCCGCATCGGCCGCGTGAACCCGATGTCCAGCTTGCCCTCCACGATGGCATTCAGTTGACCGAGCGTCTCCTGGCGGCGCAAGACGATCTCTATCGCCGGGTTGGCTCGCCGAAACGCGCCGACGAATTCCTGGATGTATCCCGCAAAGCTTGCCGACATCATGTGGCCGATCTCGATGCGGCCGATTTCGCCGCGCGCGGCTTGACGCGCTACCCGTTGGGCTTCTTCTGCTTGACGCAGGACCTGCCGCGCCTGGTCAAGAAATCTCACTCCGGCGTCCGTAACCTCGACGCGAGTGTTGGGCTTGCGGCGGCACAGCGTGACACCGAGGCGAGCTTCGAGCCCCTGGATCTGATGAGTCAGCGTTGAAGGCGAAATTCCAAGCCGCTCGGCGGCGCGCGCGAAATGCCGCTCCTCGGCGAGCACGACAAAGTACCTGAAAACTCGCAGCTCGATGTCGGCCATTTATTCGATGCCATCGAATATATCACGCGCACGGCGATAATGACAACCTAACCGCGTGGGGAGACATTCATTGCTACCCAACTGAGTCTCTCGGTTCAACGCCCTGACCCGAGTTGAAGCCACCGATTGCTGATGGTCCGAAAGCGGTTGCATTGAAAGAGCGGACGCTGTGCGGCGAAGCGACGACGCCCGGCGCCCGTGGTGGCGCTGAATCGACAACTGACGAAGGGATGCGGCTGATCAAAGCGTTCTGTCGAGTTACCCATCCTCATCAACGCACGGCTCATCGAACAAACCGAAGCAAAGCGCCGCTAAGCATAGACCTGCAATGGAACTGCTCCAGTGACAAAGAAATCGAAAGCACGCGACCCGATCGATGCGGAGGTCGGGCATCGCATCCGGATTCACCGCAATGCACGAGGCATGTCGCAAACCGCTCTCGGCGACGAACTCGGGGTCACGTTTCAGCAGGTGCAGAAATACGAGAAGGGGGTCAATCGGGTCGGCGCTGGCCGCCTTACGCGGATCGCCGGGATACTGGGGATACCGGTAGGTGCGCTTCTTGGAGTCGATGTCGATCGGCCGAAGACTCAGTCATCTTCCGCGGACTCTAACGTGCTCGAGTGCTTATCCATGCCGGGGGCAGTTCGACTCGTTCAGGCTTATGCGCGGCTGCCAACTCCGGCCCTGCGAAGCACGATCGTGGATTTGGCCGAGCAAATCGCCCAGGCCAAAACCGAATAGTACAGCCCCACTTGATAAGCAAAGTCCTTGGTTGGCAGAGAGAGCGGACCGTCGTCCGGACACCGCTCTCCGCGAAGCGGGAGATCCTGCCTTGGGTGCGGTGGAGAGCGGCGCGGGTAACCGCCTTCCGATTCAACCTAGCTGTGTTGTTTGGGTTACAGCATCCGCTTAAATTTAGAGTATCATTACCGTGCAAAATACACGCGCGGAGCGACTGATGTATCACTTTGCTCGGCGATTATGCCTGATAACGGTCGTTGCGAGCCTCGGTGGCTGTTCGATCTATCCGCAGCCGGACGATGTGACGAGCTTTGAAAGCGAGAACATTGCGACCATCATCCGGTGCCAGACGCGCGATGCCATCAGAGCTGAGATCATACGGCAATTGGACGCATCAGGCGACAAGCGCGTCTACGGCGCGCTGACGGGCACCCAGGCCGCCACCTGGTTCGCGGAGAATCCAGATCGGTTCCTGGATCTAACATGGACGGCATTCGTCCCTAACTTGGCGAGGCTATTTGCATTCTACGCCGACGTGACCGTGAGCTACGACTTTTCGATCGACTCGTCGGAAATGAATGGCGCGGGAGTTGATCTTACGTTTCTGAAGAAGCTCAGCGGGGGATCAAATTCCCTCGGCATTGTCGCCAAGAATGACCGCACCCGCCAGGTTACGAGGCATTTCCGGGTCTTCGATAGCTTCGATACGCTCGCTCGCAAGATGTCAAATCGGTACTGCGCCGGCGTTCCACGGCAGATCAATGCTATCTACCCGAGTACCGGCCTATTACGGATCGGTTCATTGGTGCGCAACTTCGTCGTTCAAAATCAAGTGGGTAATCTCGGGGGCGAAAAAGACGATTTCACTACTGCCCAGATGGCTGACACGATGGTATTCACGACCAAATTTACGGGCAACTTCTCACCTCAATTCAACCGCGACGGCGTTACAAACGTAGTCATCCCTTCGTCGATAAAAGTTAATTCGGATAACTATCGGCAGGACATCCACACAATCATCATCCTGCTTCAGCTGCCGGTCGATCCTTCCAAGCTTCCGAAGTTCGATGACAGCGGGCGTCTGGTTGCTGCGAAGGACGCCCGCAAGGCTCTCAAGAATATGGCTCTTGACAAAGAGGTCGATTACCGGACGCAACAAAAGGTACAGGAGATTTCTACCACCCTGCAGAGAGTCAATCCTTAGAAGGAGACTAAGACGATGGCAACGACGTCGGACCCTTCCAAGCTCGCCGACTATGACGTCGAGGCGCTAGTTCGCACGTTCGACATATTGCGGGCCGCAGGCAACCTTGATGAGTTTATCAAGGAATGCAAGACGAACGAAGTGAAAATCTACGTGGACCCGAAAGTTGCGGCGGCCACGCGGAGCAAGCTCGTCGCGGCCATGCCGGGCCTTAGAGCCGATCCGGATCGCTTTGCCGCGATATTCGGGCGAGCGCCGCATCTTATGGTGCACGCTCCGGACGAATGCCCCGCGTGCCCACGGGGCTGAGATGTTGACGGCGTAGAGCGCTCCAACACGCGACGCCGCAGCACCCGACGCTGCGAGCGTCCTATGTAAAACTTTTCTAGTCTCCTGGAAGAGGACAACGGCAATGGCATCCAAGTATCGCGTGATCGCATTCGGAATGCATGAGACGGAAATTAACGCAGCGATGACGATATTGTCGCAGCCGGAGAGAACAGAGGCGTTCGCGCTAGGTGAAGCCGATGACGCGCAAATTGCCCAGCTCGAGCAAAAGGGCTTGATTGTCCAAAAGACGGAGATCGACGCGGGGGGCGGCTCGCTGGATGTGCTCCTTGAAACACCCGGCTTGGGCGCTTCCCCGGTTCCCGGCCTCAAGCGGAATACTGCGTTCACGACGAGCCGAGTTAGCCCGTCGGATGAGGTCGATCTAACCCGGCCCAACATCTACCTCCTGCATGTGAGAGGACCGCTGCTTCCGGCGTTCAGGAACCAGCTGGACGCGTTAGGCGTAGAGCTCCTGGAGCGGTTCGGCGGCGACTCTTACACGGCCAGACTGAACGAGAGCCAAGCGGCAGCCGTTCGAGGCCTCCCGTTCATTATTTCTGCGACCATTTACGACGCCCGTCACACCGTGCCAGGAGCGTTCACCGACCTAGCTCCGTTAAGCGAGGCGGTCGCATCCCAGGACAGCCGGAGATCGCTAACGATTGACCTGCGCCTTCATCGCCCGGAGGATCTGCCTTCTGTGACCAGCTGGCTAAAGGACCGCAACATCGCCATCGCAGGCTCTTCCGCGCGAAAGATACGCATCTACGTGCTTGAGGGTGACGACGTGCTCTCGGCCATCGCAGCGCTTCCAGAAATTCAGAGCTTTGAAGAATTCGTTCCACCGAAGTTCGCGAATGATCGCGCAAGGCATCTGATGACGATCAACGGCGCGGCTGGAGCCGTGCTGCCCTTCGACGGCACCGGGCAAATCGTCGGCGTTGCCGATTCAGGTTTGGACGACTCCCATGCGGATTTTCAAGGTCGTATGGTTGCGACGATCGCAAGAGGCCGACCCGGCAACGCGACCGATCCTCACGGTCATGGCACCCACGTCGCCGGCTCGGTGCTTGGCGATGGCAGCGCATCGGGCGGAAGCTTCAAGGGAACCGCTCCGGGTGCGAAACTGGTCTTCCAATCGCTTCTTGACAGCGCCGGGGGGCTTGGCGGACTGCCGCTCGATCTGGGCGATCTGTTCGAGGAGGCTTATCTGCAAGGTGCGCGCATCCATAATAACAGTTGGGGATCGGCGACGTCTTCCACATACACGTTTAACTCTAGCGAAGTCGATGAGTACGTGGGGAAGCGGCGGGATATGCTTGTCGTATTTTCTGCCGGTAATGAAGGTCAGGCGGCGAACCGGATAAACGCGCCTGTCGGGTTTGTTGACTGGCTGTCCATCGGCTCGCCGGCGACGGCAAAGAACGCCCTTACGGTAGGAGCGGGCCGAAGCGATCGGACGAGCGGCGGCTTGAGCACCTTCACTTGGAGCCAGGCTTGGCCAAGTGACTTTCCAGATCCGCCGATCGCAAATGACCGCATATCTGGCAATCCGGAATGCCTCGCAGGATTTAGCAGTCGGGGCCCATCAGACGACCGACGAATCAAGCCCGATGTAGTCGCTCCAGGCACCGATATTCTTTCATGCAAGTCGAAAATCGCGCCTCTTAAGAACTTCTGGGGCCCGTTCGCAGCAAATCCACAGTATGCGTTCATGGGCGGCACCAGCATGGCGGCGCCCCTGACGTCCGGCTGCGCAGCCTTGGTGCGCGAGTACTTCCACAGCACGCAGAACCACCACGATCCGTCGGCGGCACTAATTCGTGCGACGTTAATTAACGGAGCGCGATGGCTGACAGGCGTCGACGCCAACAACAGCAATCCCCCTCCAGCTACGCCTCCCGCCAACTTCGACCAGGGCTTTGGCTGCATTGATATGGCAAATTCCGTGCCTCATCCGGCGGCTCCAAACCTCACACTCGCCTTCGTAGACAACTGGAAGAAGTCTGGCGATCAGTTTCGCCAAACCGGTGAGAGAAGACGGTATAGCGTCACGGTAAAAGCGGGACGCTCTCTTAGGATATGCCTCGCTTACACGGATGCTCCCGGGCGGGGGTTGCAGAACAACTTGAATTTGTTTGTCCAAACCCCGGGCGGACAGAAGCTGATGGGAAATCATCAGCTCCGGCATTCTCTTGGGATCCCGGACGTCGATAATAACATCGAGATCGTTCGCATCGCCAACCCACAAGCGGGCCCGTATTTGATCCAAATTACCGCCACCAATCTTTTGCATGTGCCGCAGGACTTCGCCCTGGTGGTGACGGGCGATCTGCAAGGTGGCCTAACGCCGACTTAGAGAACGCCTTCAACACCGGTCTAACCCAGCATCCAATGCCGAGGTGATCCGGAGGCTCTATACGGCGATTGCAAACGCCGACGCTTCATGGCATCGACCTGATTATCGTCATCCACAACCTTCAGCGGGCCGAACTCAAGACATTCCGCTAATCACCGTCCTTCCAGCCCACAATGAACCCGCCCATCACCGGCGGGAGAGTTTGCCCATCGCGGCGCTTGCGGGGCGCGCGGAGCAGGGAAATCGAGACGGGCTCGACGACGGCGTCCGTCGATTTTCGGACAGTCAGCCCGGAGAATCTGAAAGTATTGACGATCAAGTCGCCCACCCGGCCGTTCGACGCGCACGGTTACGATCTGGTCGTGACGCGCGGCAAAGCGCGGCCGCCTCGGATGCGCCAGGCCCCCTCACCTGGGCCGCAGACCAGGCAGCCCGCCAGCACGAGAGACCGCCCAGTGCGCGCAGTAAACGGCGCCTTCCGCTCCTTTGAGGCGTGAAACGCGCCCATCGGTTTGGCCGATCGCTCCCGACGCGGTCCGAAATCTCGCCTAGTCAGACGACCGATAGGAGCCTCGCTAAGCGGGAAGGCTCGCGCATAAATGGGATCGCTTGCTCTTAAGTGGGATCGACGTGCGCAGAACCGGGATCGGCGCGCATAAATGGGAAGATGAGTGCGTAAGCGGGATCAGCATTCGCCAAATCGGGATCAATGTTCCGACGTGCGGTTGGCTTGAGCGCAGTCAGGCATTCATTTTCGACTTCCCACAAAATCCCGTGTCATTCCGAATCCGCATAACTGAAACAAGATTTTTTCGTTCGATTGCTCGCGTTAACTTGCAATCAGCGCATTCATTTGCAGTCTTGCCTTTGAGAGGGCGAATCGTCCGGGCGGCCTCGCGTTGCAAGTTATGGAGTGATGAAATGGTCGCCCAAACGCCTCAAATCGAGCTTCGCAAGATTCAGTCTCTGAGGCCCTACGCCGGCAACGCGAGGGTCCATTCCAAGAAACAAGTTCGGCAGATCGCAAGCAGCATCCAGCGCTTCGGATTCACGAACCCAGTACTTATCAGTGACGACGACGAGATCATCGCGGGCCATGGCCGCGTCATGGCGGCCAAGGAGCTGGGTCTTGCAACAGTTCCAACGCTCAAGCTCTCCCATTTGTCGCCAGCAGAGCGCCGTGCCTACGTCCTTGCGGACAACAAGCTCGCGCTGAATGCCGGCTGGGACAATGAGATCTTGGCGATCGAATTGCAGGCCCTCATCGACATCGACTTCGATTTGTCTCTCACAGGCTTCTCGCTAGCCGAGGTCGATTTCGCGCTGGACCAAGCCGATGAGAGTGCGCCCGACGAGGTTGCGCCCGCAGACGTCGTCCCAGAACCACTCCCCTCCCCTGTCTCGCGGCGCGGTGATCTGTGGTCGCTCGGACGCCATCGCCTCCTTTGTGGCGATGCGCGCAACGGTGCGGACTACGCGCTCTTGCTCGGGGAGGAAAAAGCCGACCTGATCTTCACCGACCCTCCCTATAACGTGCGTATTGATGGAAATGTCTGCGGACTTGGTACGGTTCGCCACCGTGAGTTCGCGATGGCGTCCGGCGAGATGTCGCGTGAGAACGACCGTGTCGTCGAAATCCCTCTTCTCGACGCCGTGATCCGCGCCGAGGCCGTCGCGGCTCTAAAAGGAAGCCCGAATGCACAAAGGAGCATTATCGAAAGGGAGGCGCGGTACCGCAACGAGCTGAAAGCGGAGATCGACGCAGATCACGCGCGTTGGAGGGACTACATCGACACGTATCACAAGGCCGTTTCAGCGCTGAAGAAGAAGGGCGAACCCGTTCCGCTCGACTGGATCCACCCGGAGGATATCATCTTCAAAGACGCCTCCCACGTACTCTTTCGCGGAGGAGATCCGGCGGAGGCCCGTCGGAACTGGCAGCACGTCGTTCGACTGCGGGACGTGCATATGTTGCAGTCAGTCAAAGACGAACGATATTTCAAGGGACGCCTGGAGCAAGCACCGATTTTCCTGTCGGGCCTACTGGCTATGCTGCTCAACATGGCGTTGCCGAAGAGAATGCAACTCGACGAAGACCAGTACTTTCTTCAGCATTGCAAGAATTGCGGCCTGAAAATGCGCGAGTTGAAGAGCCGGATTCGAAATGAATGGATTGATCTTGGACGCCCGGAGTTCGCCGATACCCTGACGCCGGCTCTGAGGCCTGATGCTTTGGAGCGGATTCGCGCGTTTGAGCCATCGAAGACATGACACGTGGTACAATGGCCAATCGTATTCGCAGACAGCGTTACAGATCGACTGAGTGGAAGGCAGATGCCTTGCCCGAACGGACGATGCCCTCTCAACGGTCAAGAGGGTGACTAAGAACTTCGCAGGTTCTCAAACGTCGATCAGCGAGCTTACATCGGCATGCGGACTGCCGGTCGCGCGTGACGCATGCTTCGCTCCTATTGGAGGGAACGCAGCAGTTCGCCTTGGCTTCCATTTTTCATTGTGTTGGAGGTTTCAGGGCGTTCGACACGAGGGGCGGTTGCGGCGCATTACGTCGACTACGTGCCTGCTGAGCCCGACGCCTCGGACAGCGCGTCCGATATAGCGTGCCCGCCGGGTCCGGCGCAGGCCTCGATTTTTGCAACGGGGCGCTGCAAAAACGGAACGGGCCGCAATAAAGCGGGAACGGAAAGGCAGCGACGCGGCGCCGGGAGGTACCATGATGGGTGCTCCGTTCTTGCAATAGATCGCCGCAAAAGCGGAACGGGAAATGGCGCGCCGCCTGTAGGTCTCGCACGCCGTCAAGGAAAATTTCCGCAACGGCCTGCTGCAAAAACGGAGCGGGGTGCGCCCGCCATTCACCTCGGCGGACGGTGGCGGAGGCGGCAATCAGCCGATCTTGCCGATAAGGGTACGCAGCAGCCGGACCGGATCGATACCTATCGCCCGCGCGATCACCACAAATTCGACCACGTCGAGCCGGCGTTCGCCACCCTCGTATTTCGCAACGAACGATTGATGCGTGCCAAGGCGCTCGGCGAGCTTCTGCTGAGTCAAGTCACCTCGCGCCTCAATCAACAGCTTGCGAAGCGCTTGCTGTTCGGGCGAATGGACCGACTTCCGGATGCGGCGCGCCGAGGGACTCATCAGCCTGAGGCTGATCCCGGGATCGGATTATCCCAGATCAGGATTAGTTGAGGCGGCCCTCGCGCCAGATCCCAATTCCGTGGTATCCCAAGTTAGGATATTCATAGGTGTAACCCGCCGGATCGGTCAGGTTGGCGCAAGGAGATGGTGGATTAGAACGCAAGGCAACGGGCGCTTGGAGCTCTCTCTCTGCGCGAACGTCGTCAAAATAGCTCGCATAGCCTGTGGATAACTAAGGGTTGTATTGAGTTTCTTGATCGCTATTACCCCGCAGGCTGTAGTAAATTCGGCATTCAATTGCAAGCAGAAGTCGGGTTTGACGCGGCGAGCGACCGATGCAATCGGTGAGAGGCGGAGACGAGTGCGTCGATGCAGGTGTGAACCCCGCGGCGAACCCGAGGGACTGCAACTATTCATGGATGGTGAATTGCGTGAATGTGTTATCTCGTCGGCTTCTATACCTAATCTGCTTACCGGCCCTTCTTTTCGCTGCAGCAGTAAGCGCCGATGATACACCACGTCCGACGTGCACCGCGATCGGGCCTCGATTGCTCGAAATCTATTTCGCCCGTGGCGTTTCCGCCCTACCGCTAACGGAGCGGGAGCGCATTAATGTTTCTCATTATTTGAGCGCGCGAAAAGACCCCAATCAGGCACGTATCTACTTGTATCGTAGCCGTCACTCTTGGGAGCCTGAACCAAATCTGTCACTGATCTTTCCGGCACGAGATTGCGAGCGCTCCTGCGTGGGAACAGCAGTTCTTCCGCGGAATGACGGATTTGACTTAATAGATTTTTCGTATCGAAAGAACTTCATCGCGGAGCCGTATTACGGTCAACCGAAAATTATCGATGGTTTTCAGGAAAAACGCTCCAGGTCGTATATTTTTATGGACCGACGCGAGCGTCGGTTGATCGCTTTTTTCGATTTCCAGCGCCTGCCGATCGGCGTGCCATGGAATCGGGAAACCATGAAACAGGCACAGAGTGTGCGGTCAGGTTATTCAGCGTTAGATTTTTCTTTCAACCTGCACCGCAATTACCCAGCTTGCTACAAGAACATCTTCGAGGTGCACGGAATTATCCCGTAGGTTGACGGGATACTGACAAACGAGAGGGGCGACGATATGCCAGCCGACATTAGGGTCTTATGGGCAGGGTTACCAAATCAGTTTCGGCCAGCGGCGCAGGTCGCCATCAATAAAATTTTGGCAGACCCAGATATTCGAGATCAGATAGATTTTAAGGTGAGCGGAGCACTGACATTAAAGTTCGGATTTTTAACCGGTGCAAACCAGAATGCGCTTGCCGTAGCTACAGGCTTAGACACAAGTAACCCTAGTATTACATTTAATCTCGGCAAAGGTTTTGGCTTTGCTAATGGTGAGCTGGTTCTTGCGCCCGGCGCGGAAGATCAGAAGGCTTTCGCAGCAAATGCAGTTCACGAGGTCATGCATGTAGGTTATCCAAAACTTACTGGAAAAGGTACATTTCACAATTCGGATACGCCAGCTACTACCGATCTAGAAAAAGGACAAGATGCTGCCGGCGAGCTGTTTTTTCGATTGCTCACGATATCGGCGACACAACGGATATTTGGATATATTTCCCCGGACGAGCAGATCGGTTTAACGCTGGCGAAGGATGAATTAAATGCCAATCCTCTAACCAAACCGTCGGTTACTGGCATCAATTGGAACTCGATCAGCGGGGAGCACGTACCAACGATCCTGAGTGACAAGGCTGGGGCTTATACGCAGTTCCTGCCGCCCGACGCTCGAACGACGGCATACGATAACAACCTGATGACTGATTCAGATGGCCGGTGGGAAATCGAGCAGGAGGGGTCGGCTGGCCTCTCGATGAGCACAACATACGATCAATTCGGTGCCTTCAGCTGGGACCATGAGATCGCGGCGATCCATCCCGACTTCCTCGACCGCATCGTCGTCAACGACGACGGCACGGTCGGCCTCGCCACCTACTATGGCGCCACGCTGACCGGCGAGATCGGCTCCGCGCTCGGGTCGAGCCTGGGCAAGTTGCTCGGCGGCAATTCGCTGGTCGGGCAGGTCGCGGCCGGAACAGTGATCGGCGCGATCGGCAAGGAAATCGGCCAGGCACTCACCTACGGAGGCGCGTACACGCTCGATGTTGCCGTCAAGGACGCGTTCGGCACGCTCGGCGGCGGCAGCGGCATCGGCGCGCTGCCAAGCGCCGCGATCGGGGCTGCGTCCTCGCTGCTGATGTCGGAACTGGCCCACGCCCTGCATCTCAATGGGTTCGAGGGCGGACTGTTCACCACCGTCGGCACCACCATCACGGCGCAACTCGTCACCAATGCGTATGGCGTCGCGACCGGTGCGACCTGGGGCCCCGACAACCTGCCATACACGATGGTCACCGGCTTCGATCCGGTGTCGATCGCCACCAATCTAGGCGCCGCGGTCGGCGGCTATCTCGGCTCGACCCTCGCGGGACACGTGGTGGTACCGCAACATCAGGAAGGCGCGATCGGCCAGCAGGTCGGATCCTCGGTCGGCGCTACGCTCGGCGCGATCTTGCTGGTGGAAATCCCGGTGGTCGGGCCGATCGTCGGCTCGTTCCTCGGCTCGTTCGTCGGCGGCGTGGCCGGCTCGCTCATCGGCGACCTCGCAGGCAACGACCCGGTGTCGCATGGCCGGGTGGTGTTCTTCACCGACCATCGCTTCTATCCCGATCCGACCTCGTTCTGGGGCGACCACGGGGCGAACGGCAACACCTTCATGAACATGGCGACTTATACGGGCAACGTGGTCAACGCGCTGGCGGACTTCGCCGGCGTGCAAATGAACGCCTTCCCGGTCGACGCCAACCCGATCAGCAACGCGCTCGGGCTGCAGCTCATCTACACCCAGGACGACCGCGACTTCATGATCAACCTGCCGTATCAGGGCCCGGCGGCGCTGGTGCACAACGTGCAGAGCGCCGACGACCTCGCGCCGCTCACCAGCACCGGCATCATGACCTTGGCGCACAGCGTCACGGTCGCGGGCGGCGACCCGCTGGTGCAGTACGCCTGGACGCATTCGGAGGCCACCAACCCCTCCGCCTTTGCGCTCGACCTGCAGGTCGCCAAGGACTACCGCGCCTATCTCGACGACAAGGACATGATCGACCTGATGATGGCGGCGGCGCCCGAGAGTTCGTTCACGGCCGGCTGGGTGCTGACCTTGCTCAAGGCGCGCGAACTCGGGCTCGATGCGCAGCCGGCGGGCGATTTCCGGGCCGGCAACGACAGCCTCAACGGCACTGCGAGCGCCGACTACCTGATCGGCGGCGCCGGCCACGACACCATCAGCGGCGGCGCCGGCGACGATCGCCTGCGCGGCGACGCCGGCAACGACGTCCTGATCGGCGGCGCCGGCAACGACATCCTGGTGGGCGGCGCGGACTTCGACATCGCGGTGTTCGCCGGCTCGCGCTGGTCCTACACCTTCAGCGATCTCGGCAACGGCGTGGTCGGCGTCACCGGGCCGGACGGCGCGGACCAGCTCGCGCAGGTCGAGCGGCTGCAGTTCGACGACATGGCGCTCGACCTGCCGCTCCGGCGCGACCTCACGGTCGGCTGGTCGTTCGCGAACGGCGCGGCGAATTTCGACGTGTACAATTTCTCGGAGCTCCCGGCCGGTGCCTCGGCCGCGGGCGTCTATCTCTCAAGCGACGCCACGCTCACCACGGCGGATATTCTGTTGTCCTCGGTTTCAATCTCGGCGCTTAATCCCGGCAGCTACGACCATAAGAGCGTGCCGGTGACGTTCCCCGGCAACCTCACGCCCGGCACCTATTACGTCGGCGTCATCGCCGATCACACCGCGCAGGTCGCCGAGAGCAACGAGGCCAACAACGCCTCGTCCGTCACCCCGGTGGTGCTCGGTAGCGACGCCGCCAACACGATCGCGGGTTCGGCCGGCCCCGACATCCTCTATGCACTCGGCGGCAACGATTGGATCAATGGAGGCGGCGGCGCAGACGTAATCACCGGCGGCACCGGTGCCGATCATTTCACGGTCGACCACCCCGCGTGGTTCGATGCCGTGAACGGCATCATCGATCGCGTCACCGACTACAACCGCAGCGGGGGCGCATTCAACGGCGCGGAGGGCGACCAGGTCGACCTCTCGCAGCTCTTGTGGTCGATCTACGGGGTGCTGCCCGTGAGCGACGTGGTGCGCGCGGTCGCCTACGGCCCCGGCGTGAAAATCCAGACCGATGGCGACGGCGCGGCGAACGGCGCGAACTGGACGACCCTGTTGCAGCTCGACGACGTGCCGTTCGGCACCGGCTGGATCAATGTCTTCATCCACGGCGCACAGCCGCAGGGCACCACGATCCCGATCCTGCCGCAGGTGGAACCGGCTCTGCCCTCCTACCCCGACCTCACGGTCGGCTGGTCGCTCAGCCGCAACCTGGCGAACTTCGATGTCTGGAATAACGGCAGCGCCACGGCCTCCGCGTCCACCGCCGGCATCTATCTGTCGAGCGACACCGCGCTGTCGACATCCGATATCTTGTTGTCTCCGGTTTCAATCTCGGCGCTCAATCCCGGCGGATACGACCGCAAGAGCGTGCCGCTGGCGTTCCCCGGCAATCTCGCGCCGGGCGTCTATTATCTCGGCGTCATGGCCGACAAGGACGCGCAGGTTCGCGAGGGCAACGAGTCCAACAATGCGTCCTATGCGATCGGGGTCTTCCTCGGCAACGACGCGGCCAATTCGATCACCGGAGACCCCGGGCACAACACGATCTTCGGCCTCGGCGGCAACGACATCATCGACGGCTGGTACGGCATCGATACCATTGCCGGCGGCAGCGGGGCCGACAGCTTCGTGGTGGACGTCGATGCGTACTACCAGACGGTCTCGACCGGCTGGTTCGACAACATCACCGACTTCAATCGCGGCAGCGGCACGTTCAACCCGGCGGAAGGCGACAAGGTCGATCTCTCGCAATTGCTGTGGTCGACCTACGGCAACACGCCCACGAGCACGATCGTGAAGGCGTTCGCGTCCGGCACCGGCGCGATCGTGAAAGTGCTCGATGGCGGTAGCGGCGGCTGGAACACCATGGCGCGGCTCGAAGGGGTCCATGCCGGCGAGACGATCAGCATCTTCATTCATCCGGCACAGCCAGGCGGCACGCCAATCGTCGTGGAGCGGCCGGAGCCGCACAGCTTCGACGGCGATTCCCTTGGCGATATCCTGTGGCAGAACACCGACGGCACGCCGGCGGTGTGGCTGATGAACGGCACCAGCGTGCTGTCGACGGGTCCGGCGCTGTACAATCCGGGGCCGAGCTGGCAGGTGCGCACGTCGGCCGATTTCAACGGCGACGGCAAGGGCGACATCCTGTGGCAGAACACCGACGGCACGCCGGCGGTGTGGCTGATGAACGGGACGAATGTCGCCACGTACGGCGTGTCGCTGCCTAATCCGGGTGCGTCCTGGCACGTCAGGGATGCGGCCGATTTCAACGGCGACGGCAAGGCCGACATCCTGTGGGATCACGATAGCGGCAGCGCGGGCGTGTGGCTGATGAATGGCAACAGCGTCGCCCAGACCGGGGGCGCTCTCTCGATGTCCGCCGGATGGCACGCCAGGGCAGCCGCCGACTTCGACGGCGACGGCAGGGCCGACATCCTCTGGCAGCACGACAACGGCACGCCAGCCGTTTGGCTGATGGACGGCATGAACGTGATATCGACCGGCCAAGCGCTGACGAATCCCGGCGCGTCCTGGCACGTCAAGGACGCGGCTGACTTCAACGGCGACGGCAAGGCCGACATCTTGTGGCAGCACGACGACGGCACGCCAGCCATTTGGCTGATGGACGGCATGAACGTGATATCGACCGGCCAAGTGCTGACGAATCCCGGCGCGTCTTGGCACGTCAAAACCGCGGCCGACTACGATGGCGACGGCAAGGCCGATATCCTGTGGCAGCACGACAACGGGATGGCCGCGGTGTGGCTGATGAACGGCACCAGCCTTTTGTCGGCGGGCGCCGGCCTCAATCCGGGGGCGGGTTGGCACGCGATTTGAGCGGCGAAGCCAGCCGATCATGCAGATGAAAAAATAGATGCGCTTTTTCAAGGGAGTTCGACGATTGGCGGGGATTACGACGAAGGCGCTGCGCCCGAGTTGATGCCCATCATTCCACCGCTTGACCTGTCGTTCCGGAGTCGCTCGTCCCATTGCCGGCAAAGATTGTGTATCCGGATCGAACGGCAGTGCACCCCACCCGCCGGGCAATAACCTGGAATTATCGCGACTTCTGGCTAGAAGGATTCGGATCTGGCCCCTCTGCTGCGATACGCTGCGAATGACCACGACGCTCGTGCTTCACGGGAACCGACTTCGCGATCCATCTAGTCGCAACCCCGATTAGCAGGTCGAACGTTCGCAGACCCAGCGAACAGGCTTAGGCGATCAAATGTTGGCCTCTATTCCAACTAGTACCTCGAACAGAACGAACCTGATTTGACGTGTCGAAAAGATTGGAGGCGATCCGCGATCCCAAAGTGGTTTTCGAAAGGCACATAAGTCGGCTCTAGCACCTACTCCGATGCAGAAATCAATGATTCCATAAGAGGAACGTCCATATTGGATTCGATCAGACTTTTCCCAATCGCGGTAAGCTCGTTGATTATCTCTGAATAATCCTTGATGCCTTCGGATGCGAAGGCGAGTAGCGGCCGGCTGATCCTGGCAACCTCTGACGTAACCTTGGCCGCGTCAATCAATGTATAGAGGTCGATCGGTTCTCCTATCGATGTCGCTAATGCGTGGACCACCGCCTTGTCGTGATCCGACCCACCATCGAGCGCCAAACAATCAACAAGATGACGTAATGCGAGCCCGCACTTTTCTGGTGAGCTTCCCTCAACCAACTCGTTCAACAGTGAATCAACACCGTAGGCAATTGCTGTTGATTCAGACGTCGGAATGTATCCTTTATGCCGCTCGCCGCTGCGCCTCGTTAGCACCTCAAGATGAAGGCTTCTCAACGCTCGATTCCCAATGTCCCGGACCAGATTGACATCGAGCACGGTAACCGCTCTCGCAGGCGGACCGTTGCTAGATCGGTCGGCATCCGCTCCCGCGGGCTCGATACAAACTGCGGCGATTCCGGCCAGCAAACTAACTGTACGGGCACGTTTGTACTCCGACCTAAATCGAGCAAGACTATCGGTGGTTAGGAGCCGCTTGCCGTGATTTACGAATTCGACAAAAGCGTCTACAACTGACCGCGAGGTAACGCCGCCGAGAGGCTCGTCCGCATTCACTACAAACTGCGCATTTTCAGTAAAGGGATGATCGGTCGTAGCCAGAGCAATCCATTTAGGAAAGTCATAGATGATCCGACGCTCTCCGCTCGGAACAACAAGTACGCTGATTTTCGCCCCCCTAAGCTGGCGTTCGGCAACTTCGGCTATCAATGCACGGGGCCCGCCGCTTAGCGTCCGAGCCGGCAGCACTCCGGCCAATATTACGCCGCTTTGGCGTGACCGGACCAGGCAGAGTCTGCCCTTTGGCGCTATTCTACCCGGCGGCAGGAACGGCTCGGTCGCCTCCGTTCCTTCAATTTCCTCCACGCGTAGCCTGTAACCAATCCTGAGTTTGTTGATCTCATGTTTTGCTTTTGACTCTTCAAGTAAAGAAACTCCTTGATCCGGCATTACGCACACCGGCATTCGCGCGTTGCGGTCGCGGAATACAGCGGCTGCCTGCGCCCACGTCAGCGGCGCGGCGGCTGCTCGCTCCGCGGACAGCCAGCGCAGTGCCTGATTGTTGATGCTTACACAAAGTAGCCCATGGAATCGACCATCCTCAAAGTCTGGTAATCCAATTGGACGCACAGATATCGAGCCAGCTTGAGGTGGTGCGGTTCCGACCCCATATCCGAATTTCGTCCGATGGACCCATATACGGGTCTTCTGCTCTTTTAGATAATTGATTATCGCTCCGCGTTTCTCCTCAGGAGCTCCAAGGACTAAGCGCTCGCTTGGCATTGCGAATGAGCACGCCCCCACACCAAGCATCACCCATCCGGAAACCGGAATTTGGCCGAGTACTTGAGCGAGCGCTGTCTGTCCTTCCTTCAACCTTGGATCCTGGTAACGCCGAGACAAATATACGGTCGGGCGCCGCCATTCCTCGCCTTGGACCGCAGCGGGGCGGTAAACGCCTTCCACGGTGGCCGGAAGAGCTCCACCCGCAATTTCGATTCGATCAAGAAGCTTTGCCGAACTAATGGACAGCAAATCGTTCTTGCCCACCGATATCACCGGCTTCATGACCGTATCGTCCGACCAATTCCAATTCTTGTCGGGCAAGAACTTCCATTCTTCCAATCCGAAAATCTCGATCTGTGCACTCTTTCCCTTGACGAGCAGGACCGTTGCGCCCTGGATACGTCGATCCTGCGACGGAGCCACCTCCACATTGACGTCTCCACCAACCAGCGCAAGGCTTGGAAGACTTCTCGGATCTGCGGACGGAATGGAAACCCTGAACCGCCCCTCTCCATAAATCGCGGCACCGGCGGAAACATCGAGATCGGCCCGACGCAAGATCGCTCCGATGGGTCCGAACGCATTGCGAACTCCTTGATCCCAGTCCAGCAGGATCCGCTCCGGGGCATAGCGATCAGATTGCGGAAGCTTGCGGACGCGCGCCCGGTCGCCAGCTGCAAAGAGATGCCACGCCAGCGAGTTCAATGGCACCGTATCGCCGTTGCACTGCCAGCTAATCATCTCTGGCGGGACTTCCACGATGCGGCCGGGGAGCAGCTCCAAGTAAACACCGGCGTGTTCGCCGGCTGGCTCGTCCCTCGGGACGCCGGCAACGACACACTGAAACTCGGTCGGCTCAGCCCCATGCGGACCGATGAGGTGGAGAAGCAGATTCTTGTAGCCGATCGAACGCTCGGGGAGCTCGTCACCGGAATATCTTAGAGTCGCAATGTCATTTTTGATGGAAAAAAACGAAGGCCCGACAAGCGCATTCATGGCAGCTATGTCAGATTTAATCGGCAACACACTGCCAGTTTGATCGTCCGTTTTCCAATCAATTGTTACCTCATCGTGATATTTCCAAGCTGCTTGTACGGCAAGCTCCGTCAGTGCCTTGGCCGTCTCATCGCGAAAGCTTAGATAAGGCCAATCCGTTCGAAATTCACTCAACTTGCTTGAAGCGTTTGAAAGCGCCTCAGCCGATACCTTGTAATTGCAGTGCACAATCTCATCCAACCCGGCAGACACCTCCATTGACTGGGATTCAGCATCCCTACCGGTCGCGGCGTCGGGATATGTTACCTTCAATCTGCCAGCAAATATCCTCTTCGTAAAATCCGGCGTAATTATAACGATCGCCAGCTGCTCCTCAGTTTGTTCGACTTCCTGTAACCATGCCAGCTTTGGGTGGGGGGCGGACATGAAGGACATCCAATCCCGAAGAGTCGGCAGAGTATATTGCCGCCGCTCGTCCTTGAGCGCGGTGTCCCCGGTAGGGCGAGTTGCCAACAGGCGAAGATGCGCCCGCAAGCCAGGAAAATCGCCGATGGTGAAGGAGTCTGCAGCGCGAGTCAGGTCGCGAATGTCCGCGAACGGGGGCCTCTCGCGCGAGAGATTCTGCATCGGCAGGGCGACCACAGGTCGGCGAGCGGATGTGTACCGGATATCGCTGTACGTCGCGCGCGCTATTCGGTACCGAGAGTTGGTTTTCGGATCTGTCGGCTTTTCACTCTTTGTTGGAACGATACGAACGACATCTCCGCGGAGCATGGACCCCTGCATGTCCAATGAACTCGGCGCAAGATCGACGACGACACCTGGTCGCAGCTCGAATCTATGTCTGTCTTGCGACCCATCGGGAAACCCCGCATAGATCGCAAATACACCGCCCTCCGAATGATTGTGGAGGGCGTCCAAGATTTCCGACCGCCGCGGCGGCGTTCCATCACGGATGTAAAGGATAAATTTGTCCTTCTCCACCCTGATGCGGACCATGACGTAACGACCGTCGCGCTGACCCTGCAACTCCCGTTGCAGTCTGACAAGCGTGTCTTCCGAATACGAGAAATGTCGTCTGGTGACAAGAAAGTCCGTGTAGCGCCCCGACCTCCTTCGTGCAAACTCCGGACCGATATCGCTAAGGTCCAATCCGGGAATTGCGTGGAGATCGATTGCGATATCATTGTCTCCGTATCGATTTACCGAGTCAGTGAGTGCGAAAAAGCGATCCCGGTGCCCCAAGCAACCGGCGCCGTTACGCGGTGTTAAATCCATTCGCGTATAGTTGAAACAAACGTCTTGGCCAGACGACTTGTTGTAGGTATCGGTATCAAAACGCCCCAGTATGATGCCTTCCCATGGCTGCCCGGAGTCTCCGGATGATTGGTGAGCACGCTCCCTTAGCGCCTTCACTCCAGCAGCGTCCAGCCTAGCGCGCGGAACATCGAAGCGACGCCGTGCATCACCCGACCAGCGGGCTTCGAAACCCTCAACATACGCAATCTCCGGCACGCCGCGGAATGGCACACGTACATGAATTGCATGCACGATGCGGTCGTCCCTCGCTTGCAGGTAGAGCCTGTGCGCGGCGGATAGTCCGACATCCTCGATCGACAGTAACAACCCGTCGCTCGGATCTTGAAGCCTTCGCTTCTGATCAATGAACTGAAGCGCCTTGACACGATCTCCGTTATAGAATCGGAGGTCACCACTCTGAATCGCCTTTTCTTTGAAGCGAAGTCTGGATTCGGGAATCGCAACCCAATGGCCGAAGCCCCATTCAAAGATATGCTCTCGTCTGCTCCCCTCCGCCTCCGAATGAGGAGCCGTGCGGCATCCTGCGTAGAAAAGACGAAATCGGGATGGCTCCAGCACGATCACTTGATCACTGGCTGGGTGATCAAGTGTCTCTCTGAGATCTGCCAATGTAAGCGGCGGAGCGTCTACATAGGATAAATAGGGTGGCGTTTGACTAACCAGGACTCCGCGAGCATCACTTTTGATATATTCGGACTGCGAGAGCCGATCCAGAACATGAGAAATTTTGTCTTCGGCAACAGGAAAGCCTAGGGGAAACAGCCGACGCCAAGTGGCGTGAAGCTGCATGCGTTTATCGTCACGATCGTGATTTCCCTCAAGGAGCTCGCGGGCGCTGAGCCAAAGGGCGAACTGTCGAGATCTTGCTTCCTCTAAACTCAGATCGCCTGCGGAGTCTTTCCGTACCTGTCGACGTACGGGCTCGGCGCGGCGTACAACGGGCTGAAGCCGCAATTCCCGCCGAAGGTGATACCTCTCAGATCTCACGGCGCCGCGCGTGCTCGCGCGCACAAAAAGGTTGATTCCAATCAGATCTCCCTCCTCGACAGACCGCCCATCATATGACTGGCCGCATAAGATAGGGACGTCATCGTTATCTGACGCTTTGAACTCAAAGCGGATTCGAGATGGATTAGAACTCTTGTTTCTGCCTCGTGTTTCCCAGACGTTCGACTCACGAAGAAATCTCTGCCAGTCACACAGGGGGACTGATTGCTTTTCCCCTTTGGGCCTTGCGGCAAACATCCCTTCTACGATTTCGAAAATCTCACAGGTTTGACCGCTAAAGTTCGTCTCCCCGATGTATCGGTGGATCTCCTGCCCCGCAGGCTCGTTCTGATCATGCTCCCAGAGCGCTTCGGCATAGATGAGCGGCACATCTAGTACGGCCGATACCGCCGTGCCCTGCCGCGTCACGGTAATCCGCGTACCCTGGGAGAGGATCCGGCGACGCTGGCCCGAACCAGACCGCTGGAGTTCTCCGAGATTCCGTATCTCGAGTGATTGCTCGGTAACCGGACCGGACCCGCACCAAACCACGATCGCAGTGGTACTGACGCGCTCGGCGCTGCCAGCGTCCGGTACGGCCGCAAGAATGCCTACTGCGCAATCATCAATGAACGCATGACCGGGAATTTCAGCCGGATCGATGTCGGGCAGGATCGGCCAGCGATTCCAATCCACTCTGCCGATCTCGACCCATCTAGCCCGAAGTTGCGGCAGAGGCTCGAGTAGTGGGCGCATTGAAAGGCTTTCGGCGCGCACAAATATGTGAAGGTTATAAGCGGTATAAGCCGAGACTTGACCGGTGTTGTGGATGCTACGTTGATACTGTTCAACTCTCAGCTGCTGCCCAGGGGCTAAAAAGCGAATTTCAGAAATAACCCTTTCCAATCCGCCAACCACATTGAGGCGATTCTCCTTTATGCGTTCTCCTCGAATCGTCGCTGAGCGTGGATTCCAACTACCCACATCGACTAATACCCTGAACTGGCTTTCACCGCGGCCTCCCGGCCCTCCCATTAAATCAACCCGGACTTGGTCCGGAAATCCGGACACAGTTAGTTCACCGAGCCTGGCGATCGTCGTTTCGAGATTTTGCTCTCTCGTCGCACTAAGCACAAATTGAGCAGCTTCGTCATCATCAGCGTCGCGTGCTAGGTGCGCGAACAAGTCGCGCCAACGCAAGTTCCGATCGTCGAATGGCAACACGAGGTCGGCAGGATAGCTTATTGCACCTTTCCACTGCGAAGGCATCGAACGGCTCAACGTGAGCCGCGGGCCCTCCTCGCCCGCGACTACCTCCACTCCTATCAGCAATCCAGATGGATTCTGGCCCCGGTCAATAGTCTCTTTAACTTTCTCGACAAGGGTGGCTCGCGAGTTCGCAGTGAAGTCCGCCTCAAGGAAGAGTCGATACCGTTGGCTGGGAAGCACCTCAACAATGATCGAGTCTAGTTCCCGCGACAGAGCTCCCCCCACGTGCTCGAAGCAGAGGATGATAGGCTGTTCAGCTACCGCCGGACCATGGTGATCAAGAAGCAAATCGACAAGATCGAGTGTCAATGGCTCGTGACTTGCCTGTGCCGTCCTGTAGTCGGCATCCGCTTCTGGCAGTTCATCAATATAGATCGGAAAGGTGGCCTCACCGAGCAATCCGTGAAAGGCGAGCAAATTGACTGTCCATCGCGACCATTCAAGCACTCGCCCGTCTGTGCCTAGTCTGGCACGCAACTTCCTCGAAGAATCTTGCGGTGCTTCCAACCAAACCGTGGCCCGCGCTCGCACAGGATCATTTCCGAGTTTCAGCGGCGTGACCCTACGAATCTCCTCCGCTCGAATTGGGCGGTTTCGGTCGAACGGAGGGCTCCGAACGGATACATAGTCGCCCAGTCGAAAGCCCGCGGCCTTAGCCTGAACCTCAATTGCCTGCGATTTAGACAACGCTACATTCAAATTGGAAATTCCACCCTCGCGAGCCGCAGCCAAAGTCACGCCGACATAGTCCCGGTCCCGCCTTGGGATCATGTATGGATTGGAGAACAGATTGACGGCCATCCCGCTGGACTCGGCAGGGTCAACAAACCGCGCTCGCTCACTGTTCCTATCGACGGCAACCATGGCCGCAATCCCATAACGTGATCGGTCATTGAGATTTGTTGAAAGGCGTACTCGTCCGCTAAAGTCAGTCTCCGTATGTACCGGCAAGCCAATGCTGGGGCGACGTTGCCCCATAGCATCATCTCGTTGCAGCCGACCTTTTTCAATGAGTCGTGTTGCTGCATCGTTTTGATCCTCGCGAGCTGCAGTGATGCAGCTGGCAAATAAACGGTCGATCCATCTTTGGCGCCACCATTGATCACGCCTAGAATCGGGATCGGCCGCCTCTGCCATAGGATCCGCAGTCGTACGCCATCTGTATTGCTGCAAGATCTGAAATTGAGCGTGGCGTGCATCGTATTGTTGCTGCGTCGTGATTGGCTCTTTGCAAATACTTCGCACAAGAAGTCGCAGGTCTAATGCTTGACCGAATTCGACTATTCGTGAAAAGGCAGCGATAAACAACGACCGATCTGAAAATGTTCCGTCACCGATCAACTCGACGAGGCGAAGTCGCAGAAACCGATCCATCGGTGTCCGTTCTCTTACTTGGGAAAGGCACACTCGAAGATCGTCGATCCATTGGACTCGAAGACTGTCGTCGCAAGTCGGGTCGTTTATCGCCGCCGCAACGCGTTGGCATCCGCGAGCCAAGGCGCCTGTATCCCAAATCTCGCTCCCAGCGAAGTTGGGCAGATGCCACGATTCTGCCGAGTCGGTAAGAGTAAGCAAAAGCTGCCGATGGGGCACTCTCCATGATTTTTTCTCACGTACGGCGGCCAGTCCATCCTCGATCCATGCCGCAGCGGGAGGCGTCGGCGAGACCAGGTATCGCTGTAGCATTTTCTTCAGAAACCGTATTCGCCGGTCTGAAAGTCGCTTGCCCTGAAGTTCTGTAACGTTTCGAACCAGCATCAACCAGCGTCGTCGACCCCCATCGTCGCTCCCGGCGATCATGGCGTACTCTATTAACCGCAGCGCGCTCGAAACCAGTCCGTCGCGGACGGCTTCGACGTCATCTCCCTTGACTATCAAGCCTTCTGGAACCGGATCGATTAACCGATGCTCCTGGGCGGCTAGAACGACCTCAAAGAACAGCTCTGGAGAAGGATACTCAAAACGCCCTCCAGCGACCTTTTCCAAACTGGCCGCCAACACCTGCATGAGTGTCGCCGCATTGCGCCCAGCGCTATCTCCTATTTTTCTTGGATCGTGCTGGCTCGCGTTGCGGTCCCACATTCGTAAGGCATGCAGCACATGCGCTGTGTAATACCGCCAGCGGGTCGTACCGTCGGCGCGGCCGGCGGCTGCCAATAAGAGTCGCGCGGCGAAATGGCCTGCGGTCAGACACCGCAGCAACTGGCTCGTTCGGACTTCATCCGATTCCTGCGAACCCCCGTCGGCCGGGGCATCCGATTGCCCAACATGCGGTCTTGGCTGATGCAACGGTGCCATAATCCATGGCGATAGTGCCGTCCAGTGACCGGCAAACCGAGAGGGTGATCCGCTTGCGATAGCAACGAATCTAATTCGCGGATCCATTTGGGTCGCGAGCCGTTCGTAAGTTACGCGAATTTCATCAAGCTGCCCTTTGCTCGGTACCAGAATTGGACGCTTCGCATCCGGCCATCGAAACACCCTTGGCAACCAAAGCAGAGCAAGCCGCCTGGCGGTCTCATCAGGATCAATCTCCAGAGCTGCCTGCCAAAGGCTATCCTGCCAAAATGTCAATACGTTCGGCTCATCCGCAATAACGGTCGCCGCGCTCCTATTAAAGCGCGCGGCTAGTAATCGCCATTGCTTGAAGGTGATCAGTTCTTCATATAGCGCATCCATTATTCGCCCAACGCTCACCCCCCGCCTCTTTGGCTTAAACTCAAATTGCAACGTGATCCAGCGGCTGATGAGGTCAGGTGCCGAAAGCAATTGCCGCGTCGAACATCGCAATATTGCATCTTCAATCTCGTCGGGGAGTGCTAGTGTCGGAATTTCAAAGCACAAATCCAAAGCCAGCAAGAAACACCATCTGCCGAGACGCCCCTCAAGAGCCGCCGTGAACAAGAGCTCCATTGAGGGCATCGTTTCCTGCTCATCGTCGGTGCCGCGTCCGAATGCACTCGCAATAAAACCGGGGGTTTCTACCGCCGAAGCAAGCGCTAACGAAAGCAGCAAGGCCTCGACAGCGTAATCTTCGATATCAATATACGACACTGGAAACGCAACCGTCTGCAAGTTCGCCAAACCGCGCGCAACTTGGTCAAGCAGCTGGAATGTATCCGCGGGCGGAAGGCCCTTCGCAAAGGCCCGGAGTGCGGCTTCCAGGGGCGCGCGAATGCCGTCAGACGCGCCTTCAATGATAGGATTGATGATATGACTCAAAATGCGGCCGGCCCGCTCCGGGCCTAATAACTGCAACTGCCGTACCACGTCGGGTAAGGTGTAGATGTGCGCCCAGCCCTCCAACAATGCGATCTCGTCGATTGCTCGAGAGGCATCTGCATTGCGCCTAACGCTTGGGCGGCGCAGCGCGTCGATGATCGTTAGAAACAAATTCATTTCACTCGGCGAGAGGCCGAGCTGCGTTGCGAAATACCAATCCGGAAGCAGGCTCGACGCCATCCTTCACTCCCGATGCTGAGCACCGCATGAAGGCGATAGTCCGCGCCCCCGCCTCCATAGATCAACCGGATATCCTGACCATGGCGATGGCACGGTGCAAATTTCCGATCGCGTAACCAAACCCACGGCGGCGCGTACCACAGCGTCTGCAGAAACGAGAGCTTCAATAGAGGAGCTCAGGACTGGTAGGCCTACCAGAGCAATTCTGAGTTCGGCATTTGCAGCGGCGGCGCCAATGATTTCGCCCGCCCGTTCCGCATCGCCTAGCGTCGGCATGCCGGGTTCTCGAACAAGCAGGCCTGCCAGATCCGCCACGCGGCACGCTTCTGCGCTTGCTTTCTTCAAAAAGCGCCTGAAGTCGGCCACAGATTGATTGCCGCATGCCCAGTCGCAAAGGGCACGCAGGTCACTCGACAAAAATCCTGATTTGGCGTCGAGCGCTTTCACCGTCTGAGGGCGTAACCGGGCATCGCGTGAAGCACGAAGCAACTGAATTAGCTCTTGCTCTCCTCGCTCGATACCGTAGGCGTCTACCGAGGCTGGACTCTCGCTGCCAGCGAGTGACCGCTGAAGCGCAAGATAGGCGCTCACCGACCAGCCATGCACAGCGACGTCAACGCCCAGGTCTTGCACCAGTTCAGATAAGCGATCCAAGTAGATTCTTGCATCAATTTCCCGATCTTCATCCAAAGCGAAAACCAGGACATCGCCGACATCGCGCTCTCCCTTCTTTCTCAGCAGGACCGTCCGAACTGCTTCCTCAAGTTGTTCCATCGAGACGTCGCCAGCCTGGATCGACCAAATCACTCCTCGCGCTTCGGATTCGGTGCGCGGCGGAAACTGCGTCGATCCCCAAGTTCCCCATCGGCGCCGCCCAAACCGATCGGCTGAAGCTCGATCCAAGAGCGTCTCGGTCTGAATACATGAGTCCAACAATACGCTTGGCTGCACGCCCACCGTTACAGCAGCAAGCGAAGTTCGATCCAACGCAAGCCGCGTCACTATATTTTCTGGCCACGGCTTACGACGAAAGCTCGGTAAGACAACCGGCAGGCCGGGCATGCATGGTCGCGAAATAGCGGCCTGCAATTCGGACTGAGATGCTCTCACCGAGCTGAGCTCGCTGGCTATGTTGAGTATTCCCCTTTTTTGCTTTGGCGCGATGTTCAGCATTCCAGCAGCCAGAAAGGCACGCGCAAATGATGCCGCGCTACGGCATGCATATGCCGTCCATCGTCCATCGCGCTTGAATCCGATCACGTCGCTAATGCCGCGGATCGCCAAGATTGGTAGGTGACCCTTTGAGCTACGCGCCGCCGCGTAAACCCCTGGAAGCTCCATTTCGACCGCCATCAAGTCGCGATTAGTGCGTAACCACGTCTCCAGCAGGGCCGAGTCCTTCACGAGAACGTTCGCCGCGGCGATCGCGCCCGCGATCGCGCGTGGCTGCCGATTCTGTTCAGGTGAGCCGAAAATTGGCTCAAGCGACTCGCGAACCTTCTTATTCCAAGCTTCATCGCCCTGGAAATTGGCGTCCGTCAACTCGACCGCCGGCCTGGGTTGACCAATTCTCCGCTCACTGTACCAATCGCCTAGCTCTTCTTGCGCGGCTTCAAGATCCGAAATTGCTGATTGTACGATGGGATGGATAGGGCCTCCCATATCGGTATATTCGACCGTTCCGTCAGGCAACGCAGCTCGCACAGTGAGGGCGTGCAACCGCGTCGCGACGACAACGTCGCCAAGCGTAAAATCATCCTCCGGCTTTGCGCCGCCGATACCGATCAGAACCAAACAAGTTGGATTCAATTCGTTGATGAGGTCGTTTGCCGCCTGCTGCGCGGAATTCTCACCTTGCTCGGGGGTTCGGATTATCGCCGCACTGTACTCGAATCCTGTCGAGGTCGAGAATGCAGCGATGCGGTAGTGCCTTTCGCCTTTCACCAACCACTTTGGTTGGAATTGGTCGATTACTGCACGAAACTCATCAGCGCGAATGGTGATTATGCCGAAGTCAATTTGGCCGCTAACCGTGCTCAATTCGATTAGTGTGCGACCGCTCACGCGCTATCCCTAGGACAGCAATCCGTGTTCAAAAACATGGCTTGCATTTGATACGACAAGGAGACGGCTCCGCTAAGGCATTTCTTTGTTCGCTTGGACCGATCCTAACGGTTAGTGCACTGTACGTTATACAATTACGGCTTGCAAGGAGGTCCGCCAGTCTAGTGCTGGCCTAGCTCTGTCGTACCAGACATCGCGCAACGAGAGGCCACAGCGTTCGGTAATCCGAAGTTATGCTCGTTACCCCTTTCGTTGCTAAGGGTGGACCGCGAGCGTCGACCGTTTCCCACTCCTAAGAGAAAGGCTTCGCACCGCTGCTTCGGTGCTCGCGCAGGTCTGCCGCGTCCTCCATAGACCGACCCCCCTGACCAAACCCGTCGTGGGGCATCTTTAGCGGTTGACGATTGGCAAACCAGCGTCAGTTCAAGGAAACAATTGCTGCCTGCACGCAGGTAATTTTCGGTGACACGGTCCGTCGCGAATGATCGTCTGCCCACGTTCGTTTGTCGCGATCATAGCGAAAAATGACGAGTCTCGGTTTACCAGACAAAGCCCTTGTCACGACACAGAGACGATACTGCGGCATGTGGCCTTCCGTATGAGAGACCAGCGCGCGGTATTCACGCGGCGTAAGTCCAACCTGTAAGTCGCGTCCAAACAGGCCTTTGACTTCAAGCCGCAGGGCCTTCTTTGTGCCGTTGGGGCGCGCTTCCAAATCCCATCCTAGATTCTCTTCTTCGACACTTCGGATGTCATACCCGGCGAAGTGCTCGCGCACTCTCAAGATTGCCCTTCGCTCCACTTCTGCGTTGCGAAGCGGATTGGACCCGCCGCCCCAACCACCACCGTGTGAAGCGCTTGCTTCCTTCTGAATGGGCGGAAGCCCCGCATCGAGCAGCGCGCTAACACGATCGAGGAAACGTCTGATGCCTACATTGGATTGCCTCTCCGGAAACCACCAGTTCGCCTGTCCAATCCAACCCCTGCCCCTCCCCAAACGGACGTCACGCCGCTTAATCGGAATGGCTACCGCATTCGCGCCCCTGGTCCTAATGCGATAACTCTGCTTGTGCTTCTCAAGTCGATGCTGGGCGGATGGCAGCTTGTCGAACTGCACGCGGTCACGATAGACGCGGGCGTCGCGATACCAACCGACGACCCAGCGCCCTTTCCGCTTCGGATCGGTAGCCGTCCAGACTACGTCGACATTATCGACGAAAGCTGCATTGGGCTTGGCTCCGAGCATTTCGATTGAGATCGGCCGGTCAAGATTACCTTTGACGGTTTCAACATGACCGTAAACGTAGCCGTTGTCGCATTTGAGGAAATTGCACGTTTCACCACCGTCCTTGTGCTTTCTGACCCACGCCCCGCCACCGACTATCTGGTCGGGCTGACCGACTTGCCCTTCGTAGGCAGCCATCCAGCCGATATGACACACGAGAAGAGGCATAGAATGAACCCATTGATGAGATGAGAGCGGTCGCCACGTAGCGAGCAAACCGCCAGGTGCATAGCCGGTACGAAGACTCCAATCACTTCGGACTACTCACCCCTTAGGGGAACATAGCGAGAAAACGGAACGACTTGGCAACCGCGCCGGGACTCCAATTTCCCGGCGAAGCTGCTTAGATGTCCGCCATGGCCCGCAAACCCAAAGACCTGCCGCGGTGGCGCGTGATCCGAATTGTCGGGAATGCCGCGCGCGAAATATGCACGCTGCCGGTGGCGAGCGCGGAGGCTGCGATCAAGGGCGCCATTCGCGAGCACGGCATAGACGATCCGCACGAGCAGAAGCGCCTAGCAGCGCGGCCGGTGATGCAATGACTAAAGAGAAGCTGGGGAAATACGACCTGGCCGAAATTGTAAAGGAGCACCTCGGCATCGAGGCTCTTTCCGTGACGGTGCTATCCGACACCGTCTATGGCTGGAACGCCTTTGCAATGAACACTCCGGAAAATGAGCCGGACATTCACGCCAAGATGCAGCGGGCGGTTGAAGAACTCCGCAAACGGTACGAACTGCAGGTGGCTTAGTTCGCCTGCCGCATCGTGCCGGCCGGGTCGCCGGTCAGGAAGAAATCAGCCTGATCCTGCGTCGACGGGATGTAGCTGCGCACGTCTGTGCAGCCGCACCGGCACTTCAGCCGCTTGCTCCTGATCTCGTCCATGTTCCCCTGCCATATCGGCAGGCCGTCAGCCTTGGTCAGCGCTGCACGCCGATTGCACGCTTTGCATTCGACCAGCAGCACGCCGATGCCCATGTAGACAGCATGGAAATTGTAGCCGCCGATCATCCGGCAAGGCTGAGGTGAGTCGGGCGGGGCGGCAAGCCGCTAGGGATTGTGGCTAGACGGCGCGCCGGTCAGAGCGGCGGGCTCTTCAGGGCTTTTTTTAATGCGATTTGCAGTCCAATTTTTCTCCTCATTAAATCTGCATATCTAGGCGGCGCTTGAACCACGCCGGTGCCTGGGACAGTCTCCAAAAGTGCCTCTAGTGCATCACAGACGTCGATAAATTCATCTACTTGTGGAGTCATCGGATCTTCAGGAGCCTTTTGACCGAGCCATTCGCGCAGAGGAATGCCCGCCTTTGCGGCACGTTTCTCTTCGTAGCGCAGTTGTGACAGCCGCATTGCGTGAATCTTTGTCTCAATGTCCGCCGACCGGTCCTTCCCGCGATACAATTTGTAGCGTTTGTTGAGTGGTCGTTTGTCAAAGTCGAAGTCGGGCGGATAGGCAGAGTCAGCGATAAAGATAATCCTCTTTTCGCCGTGCGGTTTCGGGGTGATGTCCACGAGGCCGCTAGCAGGGCTGCTCCAAACCGCATGAAACTCAGCCGTAAGAAGTAGTCTTGGCCACTCCCAGATGCACCAGCCAATACGATCGACCCGCCGGAGAGCCTCACTCTTTGGAGAACGCCATCGGCGCAGTACCGGTAGAGTCGTATTTCATCTTTCACAACCGGAACGAAACGTGGGGCATCTCCGCCCAAGTGCGACGAGAAATTTCTGATTTCGGGAGAAATCTCAGGCGAAGTGGTCTCGTCCGACGGCGCGATCGCAGCCCCCGCTTGCTCGTCGGCGAACATCGCCTCCGATTCTTCCTTGGCCCTCGCGTAGGAGATCACGTGTTGCTAGACCGGCGGCTGATCGCTTCCGGGCTCGCTCACGAACTTGAGGAACGAGCGCCCGACGTCTGTGGTGATACGTGTCAACATGCCATCGCCGCCCGTCATCATTGAATTCATTGATGATGTGTCGGCCAATCCCATACGATGAAGATCCGAGGAAACTCGGGCAAAACGAGCTTTGTCGTTCGTGAGTTGTGGCAGCGACTTCTCAACTACGTTCGAGCGGGCTCCCATGTAAATGTTCTTGGCCGCTTCCACTGCCGCTGGATATGCCTTCGGATTGTCGAGGTAGTGCAGATAGACGACATGCTCGGGTTGGATGTCCTCTAGCAGCCTGACAAATAGCTCTCGGTAAAACTCGTCAACGGTGCCAAATGCCGAGTTCAAGATCGCGTTCTGGAGCAGCTTTTTCTTCTCTGCCGATGCTGTGGTACTCGCGATCCGCACGGCCTGAACGACGGTTGCCTGGAATTGTTCGTTGTCCCTGAGCTTCTCGGGTCGTAGGGCGTCGAATTGATCTTCAAGATCGATCAGGCGATTGTGGGTAGCGGTCAGAAAGTCGTCACGTCGTTCCTGCGCAGGGTCACCAACAACGAAGTTGAAGAATTCCGCAGCAGTACCTCCGACCACCGGTAACGAACTGATTGCGGCCTTCATCCCCTTGTTGATGAAGTCCTCGGGTCGATTTTTGAACGGATTGTTTTTCGCCATAGGTGGATCAGCTCGTGCCCGACTGTGACGCGAACAGACCATGATTCGCTATGTCGCGCCCGTGTTGCATGGAGCCAATTGTAGGGGTTGGTAAGCTGTTGATTCCGGGGAAGACTCTCCAGCTCGGACTGGTTCGGCGCGTCGGGATGCTCATCAATCATGCTTCGTTAGTCCTGTGCAAGCAAGCCACGCACGGACGCGATCGACTCCCTCCATTTTTGATTCACGAGCGCATGGACGCGCGCTTCCGCTTCACCTTCGTGCTTGGTTTCAAACCAAGCGCGATTATAGCCATTGATGCGTCGCTCTCGGTCGAACTCCTCGCGTTGATGGAGCTGCACAAGCGCGACCGCCGCGACCTGTGGCACCGCAGTTGAAGAACGGCTCGCCCCTGCCCGGCTCTAGGGCGCGCAATCGCGGCGCTCTCGGCGTTCCTGAATTCAAGCGGCTTGCGCGGCGGGTCTGGCCAGACGCGGACAGGCAGAGCGGGACGTAACAGCTCCGCGCGTCCGCGCTCACTCATGCATTCGTCCCGTCCGGGACCAGTCCATAAGACTCGGCTCGCATAGCCGAACTCACACGCGAACGCTGGTCGCGCCGTGACTTCGATCGCCGAATAGCTGCGCTCGGCGATGGATGCCGGCGCTCTGGACGCCATCTCGACCTTCTAATTTACACCTCCTAGCGGAATTCCTTGACTCAGAATTCGCGCTAAATTAGACAATTTATTCTCAACGAATGTTGCCATCAGCGCCAGGTAGGAGGTTGAAATGCTCGATAAATCCAGTACGCACGCCAAGGAAAAAACCAGCGGCAGGCGTGAAAAGTTCGTGGAACTGGCCGAAAAACGTACCAAAAATGCGATCAAGACGATCCGTGTAATCGCTAAATTGGGCAACAAGAACGCCTACGACTACAGCGAAACCGATGTGAAGCGCATCGCCGGCGCACTCACCCGCGAGATCGAAGCCCTCAAGGCGCGGATGACGTCGAGCGGGGGCAAAGAGACAGTGGATTTCAAGCTGTGAACTTTTCAGTTGTGTTAGCCTGAGGGGCGACCTGGGGAATCCCGTGAAATATGAGGAAGCGAAGAAGCTATGCCTTGAGCTCGTCCGCACCGACGGCGAGGACGAGATCGTCGCGGTCCTCAAGAAAAAGGGGCTGTGGGACAACCCGGATTGCTGGCGCTACTACGGCGACGACGAGCTCAACTGGAACCGGGCAGGCAACCAGCAGGCGCGCTCCGACTTTGCGGTGAATGAGAAGCTCGTAAACACGATCGACTCCCGCCTGATGCTGGAATGCATGCTGGCCGGCCTCCCGCCGGAGGACCCCAAGGCTCCGCAGACGATGCGGGAGGCGGTCAACCGCTTCATCGAGAAGACGTGGGGCGGCACGCTCAAGGTTTCAGGCGGCCGCATCGAAGAGTGGCCAACGAAATTCCGCACGCAGATCGCCGAGGGCATCTCCGTTTTCGTGACCGGGCCGAAGGGCCAGAAGCCCTCGGTCAATGTCGCCGATCTCGGCGAGGGTCACACGCCCGAGGCGTTTCCGGACACGCTGCTCAGCCTCGGCAAGCACAACAAGATCCGGGTGAACTTCGCGCAGGGCAAGTACGGGCAGGGCAGCACCGGCGCGATCCGGTTCTGCGGTAAGCGCAAGCTCCAGCTCATCGTGTCCCGCCGGCACCCGAAGCTGGTCGGTAACGCGGCCGTCTCCGACACGTACCCGAAGCACGACAGCGACGACTGCTGGGGCTTCACGATCGTACGGCGCGAGGGCGAGGGACTCAACATCCGGACGCCGTTCTATTCTTATCTCGCGCCGATCGGCGCCGACACGGCTCCGCGCAAGGGCCGCGTCCTGCGCTTCAAGGCGGACGAGATGCCGCTTTTCCCGAAGGGCGACGATGCCTACGAGCGGCCGGTCGGCCACGGCACCTTGGTGAAGCTCTACGAGTACAACCTCACCACCGTCTCCAACATCCTGCGCCGCAGCGGCCTTCGGCCGAAGATCGACTTGCTGCTGCCGGAGCCGGCACTCCCAATGCGCTTCCACGAATGCCGCGACCACCAGAAGTTCGGCACTGAGCAGGCGGAAACGATGAGCGGCTTGTTCGCCCGGCTCAACGGCAACGCGAACCTCGAGGAGGTGAAGCCGGCCGATGTCACGATCACCGTGGGCGGCCACGAAATGGTCGCCCGGATCTTCGCCTTCAAGCCCGGACACTCCGACACCTATCGCAACAACGAGGGCGTGATCTTCACGATCAACGGCCAGGCGCAGGGCTACATCAAGGCGGCCGTCTTCGCCCGCAAGAAGGTCGGGCTGCAGCGGCTCGCCAAGGATCTGCTGGTGGTGCTCGACTGCTCGTCGTTGACCGCGATGGAGCAGCACGACATGTTCATGCCGAGCCGTGATCGGCTGGTGGAGGACAACGCCTTCGCCGCGGAGATCGAGAAGAAGCTCGAGCAGATGCTGCACGACCACGGCGGACTGCGCGAACTCAAGAATCTCCGGCAGAAGCTCGACGTCGACGAGCAGCTCGCCGACAACAAGCCGATCGAGGATGTGCTGAAGCGTGTGTTCAGGACATCGCCGACCTTGGCGCGCATCTTCGGGATGGGCACCCGGCTGCACAATCCGTTCAAGCCGGCTGCGGTGCAGCCGTCAGAAAAACCGTTCGTCGGGAAGCCGCATCCGACCTTCTTCCGCTTCTCCGGCAAGGAGGAGGGTGACGTGCTCGCCCGGGCCGCACACCTCGAAAGCCGCGTGCGCGTGCCGTTCGATACCGACGTCGTGGATGAATATTTCACGCGCAAGGTCGACCGGGGCGTCAAGGACTTCGCCCGCATCGTCGACGGCAAGCGCGTGCCGCTGCTCGATTTCGTCGGCCCGAACCTCTCCGACGGCAGGGCTAACCTGACGTTCGACCTGCCCGAGGACGTCAAGGCCGGCGACGTGGTCGAGATGGAATTCATCGTGCGCGATCCCGTGATGGGGAACGAGTTCGTCAACCGCGCCAAGTTCGCGGTGCTCGCCGCGTTCGAGCCCGGCGACAAAAAGCCGACGACGAAAAAGAAGGATCCGCCGGGGCAGACGCCCGGCGAGCAGCCCGACGGCAATGCAGGGATCGCCTTTCCGAAGGTCCACTGGGTGAAGGAGGGCGCGCCGACCTGGCCGAATTACTTCAAGTCCCCGGACGACTGCCTCACGATCATCGATGACGGCGACACGGTCGCTGGCAAGTGGCAGCCCGAGTACAAGTTCTACCTCAACGAGACCAACAAGGCCCTGCAGACCGAACTGAAGTCCACCAAGCTGTCCGCGGCCGCGGTGAGGAAGCAATACGAGATCGGCGTCGTGCTGATGGGCATGGCCCTGATCCACGACGACAAGCAGCACGGCGGCGAGAAGGCCAAGGATTCGAACGACGGCAAGAAGGAAGACGAAGAGGTGTTTAAACGCGCCGCGATCTTCACCCGGGCGGTTGCGCCGATCATCATACCGATGATTCAAGCCCTCGGTGATCTTGCCGAAGAGGAAGTCGACCTGAGCGACCTGGTCGGAGTTGCTGCGTAGCCGCCTTGCGGTGGATCAGCACGACTTCCTGGCTGCCCGGCGTGTCGCCGCGCTGCTCGGAGTACCAACGTCGGCCGGGTACCGAGCGCCATAGGCGGTCGCCGTCGAGCGCCGACAGGAACGCCTCCTGCAGGCCGGCGGCTTCCATCGTTTCGAGATAGCGCGGCAGTTGCCACGACACGTCGGAGAACGCGACCATCTGCACGACGACGGTGTCCGCGTCGGCGACCTCCGCGACCGACGTCATCGTCGCGCGGATGTTGTCGAAATAGGTTCTGAGCTCGGTGTGCTTGCGGTCGCCCATCGTGTAGTAGCTGCCGCCCGAGCCATCGAGCTTGCCGGCGATCCAGAACGGCGCCGGCGTTTCCTTGCGGCCGTCGACCTGCCAGCGGTGATAGAGCACGTGGACGCCGGGGTAGGGTGGGGACGTCACTACCAGCTTCGGCGCGCGCCACGGCTTCATGCGCGCGTCGTCCTCGAGTCCGGCGGCGCTGCGGTTGATGACCTCGACCATGATTGGATCCCAGCCGCTGGCCTTCACCGCGTCGCGCAGCGCGCGTGCGCCCTCGACCATCTCGGCCGCGGTGATCTCGATCATCGTGCGGAAGCCGTCGACGTTGGTCGGCCGGGCGCGTCCGTCGAGCGCCCACTGTGCCGTCTTCAGCACGGCGCAGCGGCCGAACGCCTTGAGGCGGTCGGTTTCGAGGCGCAGCGCCGACAGGAGTCCTTGTTCGATCGCCTTGCGCAGGCGCCATCGCGACGGGTGGTCCAGATGCTTGTAGTAGCCGCGCTCCATGTAATTTTCGAAGGTAGCGGTGCGCTTGCGGAGACCGATCGAGTCCGCGACACGCTTCGACCAGGTGTCGAGCTTGTCGAGTTCGGCCTCGGCGTAGACCGTCGTCTTCACCGTCGCCACGAATTCGGCGAGTTCGGAGATGTCGATGCCGATCGCGTGACGACCGGCAGCGATGGCTTCGACCAGGCTGGTCCCGCCGCCGACATGAGGATCGAGGACCAGGTCGCCGGGCTCGGTAAACGCCTCGATCGCCGCGCGCGCGAAGGCGGGCGAGAAGCGGGCCGGGTACTTGTAGAAGCTGTGGGTGAGGCCGGTGACCGGTGCGCTATCGCGTGCGCCCGCGACCAGGCGTGCCTGCGCGTCGGCGGACAGATCGATGAATGCCTGCTTGCTCACTGACGCGCCACCTGACCATGCGCGCAGGGTGCCCGGTTATGGTTAAAAAGTTCCTTCACGCGCCGGCGGGCCACCATCACCTGGCCCAGGCTGAGTCGTCCAGTGAAACCCGGCGACATCCTTAAGCGATCCCTCATTCGTTATACTGCGGGGATGGGCTCGCGAATCGCCGGAACAAAGCCGCTCCCGGGGCCGCCAGCCGGCTCGTTCGAGGCATTGCCGCGTCGGATCTTCATCGACACCTGCACTGTGCAGACCATGAAGAAATACGGCGAGTACATCTTCGATGGCGGCTGGATCGGGGCAAAGGACGTCATCCACCGCGTGCCGGACGGCCTGGAGAACGTCGAGGCGCTGCGCGTCATTTGCCAGGTCACCGGCCGTGCGCTCTTTCAGTGGATCGTTTCCGACGCGAGCCGCGCCGAGGTGGAGGCCAAGCAGAATGATGCGCACCTGCGGTGGCTTTTCGAAATCGATAACTACTCGCGCACCTTCCTCGACGAGACGGGGCCTTCACCCGAGAGCGTCGCGCTCGCCGCGCGGCTTGACGAACCGAAGTTCGGCTATCTCGGCGCCGGCGACCGGGTCCTGCTTCAGGACGCGATCTTCTTCCAGTGCGATTCCTTCCTCACCGTCGAACGGAAGCTGCCGAAAAATGCTGCCCACATCGAAGGCGAGCTTGGAATCCGCGTGCTGACGCCGGTGACCTATTGGACGCTGCTGCGTCCATGGGCGGCGCTGTGGTGGTAGCTGAAGCTATCCGCGCTCCTTGTTGCGCAAGGACTCTGCCAGCACCACCAGTGCGTACTTCGTCGTGCGCGAGCCGATCTCCGAATAGGCTTCGCGCGCGGGCAACTGGAATAGGCCGCGGGCGATTCTTCCGTTCTGTCGTTCAAATCCCGTCCAAATGCGCCAAAACTGCACGGGACACATTCAGCGAGCGGGATAATGGCCGTTTCATCGAGCGATTTGGTGGAGCCAGGCGGAGTCGAACCGCCGACCTCTTGAATGCCGTTCAAATGACCTAAGGCGTAGTGGCCGATTGAAATGCGCGATACCGCCCAAAATATAGGCCTGTTCGCTTCGGTTTCAAACCCCCGCCGATGCGCCTGGTCGCGTCACAAGATGATCCGTTCGGCGACGACTGCGCCACAAGATTGCTCTCTTTGCTCTGGACTTGCCCGCCACGGCAAGCGTGTGTCGTGTCCTTTAATAGGGAGCACACGCCAATGACGCCCGAGATCACCGACATCGTCATTACGGATTTTCTCAAGGAGATCAGCCAGCGGCTCGACGAGGCCGTCAGCATCGCAAAGGCCGCCGAAGCTTGCGTCGATGCCGGAAATCCAAAGCAGGCAGTCGAGATTGTCATGGACGTCGAGCCCCTCGTATTTGCTGCCAACACGTTGCTCAACGGCGCAACGCTGCTGCAACACGGCTTCAAGCCCCAGGATCAGAACTGCGACTAGATTCAACAAGCCGCGTCGAGCCGCGATCGCAACGTGATCCGTGAGGCGCCAACAAAGCCAGAAGATTGCTCACTATCCGCTCGACTTCGTTGGCACGCCAAGCATGTGTGGTGACCTAACGCGGAGACGACCATGACCCCGGAAACCGCCGAGATCGTGATCAAGGACCTCGTGAGGGGAATGCGCAAGCAACTCGAACATACAGCGCACATCGTCAAGGCAGCCCATGCTTGCGCCATGGCCGGCAGCCCGGAGAAAGGGATCGAAATCGTGTCCGACCTCGGTCAGGATCTGCGCGAGGTCAATAAGTTGCTGGAGGCGACTCTCGCGGTCAGCCGTATATCGAAGTCCTGACCTCAGCCTTACTTCGACTTCCCTCTCTTTTCCGCCAGTGCCCCTCTGCCTCGGCGGCGCTTCGGCAGTGACGGCGCGATCAGCCCGTCGCAACCGAAGAGAGGGCTTCCCCATGAAACTCACCGACACGCAGTTGATGCTGTTGTCCGCGGCCTCGCAGCGCGAGGATCGCGCGATTGTTCTTCCGGCCAGCCTGAAAGGCGGAGCGGCCCACAAGGTCGCCGGCAAGCTACTAGCCGGCGGCTTGGTCGAAGAAATCCGCGCCAACGGCGATCTGCCCGTCTGGCGTCGCGATGAGACCGAAGGCCCATTCGCATTGCTCGTCACCAAGCGCGGACTTAGCGCAATCCAGATCGACGATGGTGACGGCTCCGCCGACAGTGGCGCGTACGTTGGGCGCGCAAGCAAGGCGGCAGCCCGGCGCGGACGCAAGACTCGTCGACCCGCCGCTACTCCTCCGAAACGAAAGGGCCGCACCGCAGCAGTGGAGCGCCGGCCGCGCCGCAGCCGCACGGACTCCAAACAGGCCCACGTGATCGAACTGCTCCGCGGTCGCAAGGGAGCGACCATCGCGGCCATCAAGAAAGCGACCGGCTGGCAGCAACACTCGGTGCGCGGGTTCTTCGCTGGCGTCGTGCGCAAGAAGCTTGGGTTGACGCTCGAGTCGGAGAAGACCGACGGCGACCGCGTCTATCGCATCGTGGCCGAGAGCAAGCTCAAACGGACTAAAGGCAAGCGTCGCCAGAAGGCGTGACGGACATGGTGCGCCAGTCAGCTGCTGTTCGCTGGTACCTCATCGACAGTGAAGGATCACTGAACGGCACTCCCGCAACCACGAAGGCAGTCTAGACGTGGCGAGGCGGGCGTCCTCTCGTCGTTTGCTGGACCCGGACTCGATCGAGGTCGAGATCGCGCGGCTGCGTGATCTCGACCTCAGTGCGCTCCGCACTCGGTGGCAGAGCGTAACTGGCCGCGCGGCGCCGACCCATCTGGCAAAGCATCTGTTGTTTGCGATGCTGGCGTATCGGCTTCAAGCCGACGCATTTGGTGACCTTGATGCAAGCGCGGCTCAATTGCTCAAACGCGCCGCGAGGGCTGGTTCCGCCGCGGAGTTAACGCCATTGACCGACAAGCTGGACCAGCGCAATCAGGAACTGCTTGCTGGAGCCATCCTGACCCGGGAATGGAACGGACGAGATCATACGGTGACGGTGCTGGCGGATGGCTTTGCCTGGGAGGGCAGGACTTATGACAGCCTCTCGAAAATTGCCTTCGCAATCACGGGGACCAAATGGAATGGTCCGCGATTCTTCGGACTTCGGGCGCGTAACACTGCGCGGGCCGAGCCATGAGTCCCTCTGCACAGACGTCTGTCCGATGCGCGATTTACACGCGCGTATCGACCGATGCCGGACTGGATCAGGAGTTCAACTCACTTGATGCCCAGTATGATGCGTGCCGAGCTTATATCCGCAGTCAAGCTCATGCCGGCTGGAATCTGATCAAGGCTCGCTACGATGACGGCGGGTTCTCGGGCGGTTCAACTGACCGCCCTGCTCTCCAGCGATTGCTGACAGACCTCCAGGCAGGACGCATCAATGTCATCGTCGTTTACAAGGTTGACCGGCTGACCCGATCGCTCGCCGATTTCGCAAAACTGGTCGAGCTCTTCGACGCCAATGGCGCGTCGTTCGTTTCGGTCACGCAACAGTTCAATACGACCACCTCCATGGGGCGTTTAACCTTGAATGTCCTCCTATCCTTCGCCCAATTCGAGCGAGAGGTCACGGCCGAACGTATCCGGGACAAGATCGCGGCGTCTAAGCGCAAGGGGTTATGGGTCGGTGGGATGGTGCCGCTCGGCTACCAGCTCAAGGAGGGCAAGCTCGTTATCGATGCCGAGGAAGCCAAGATCGTCCGGCTAATCTTTGAGCGCTATCTCGAACTTGGCAGTGTTAATCGACTGGTTCGGGACCTCGGTGAGAGGGGGCTCAAATCCAAGGTTCGGCGTCTTTCCACCGGTGCAACCCGCGGCGGCGTCCCGTTCACACAGGGACCGCTGTTCTACATTTTGCGCAATCGCTTCTACGTCGGCGAGATTAACTTCAAGGGCGAGATTCTCCCCGGACCACAACCGGCTCTGCTGGAACGAGGACTATTTGACACCGTTCAGGCCAGATTGACCGAGCAGTGGTCCCATCGCACGATCAAGCGCATCAGATCGCAGGCCCCGCTATCCGGCCTGCTTTACGATGACGCTGGCAACGAGATGATTTCAACGCACGCCACCAAGAACCGCGTCCGCTATCGCTATTACATCTCGCGGCCATTGCAGCGTGGCCATTCCCCGCTCCCTCTCGGATCCGTCTCGCGCGTACCGGCCGAGGTCATTCAAGCGGTCGTCACAAAAGCGCTGCGAGATCACCTGATCGCCTCGGGTGAGCAGTTACCGGCGTCGCCCGACCGCGACGTCATCGCGCACATCGGAAGGATTGAAGTCCAAGAGAGGGTCCTCGCGATCCATCTCAGAGACTTGCCTGCAGGCGGAGTCGATGATGGCGATCAGGCGTCTGCAACTGACCAGCCGAATCCAGATCAGCCTCGGACCCGAGTGATCGCGGTTCCCTGGACCAAGCCACCCGCCAAGAAATTCCGTCCGGTCATTCAACCCGCATCCGCCGGCACGTGCCGGGTGAGACCGATACGTGCCGAGCGACGCGCAGGTCTAATTCGGTCCCTAGCCCGAGCTAGATCGTGGCTCGATGAGATTGTCGCAGCCAAGGTGTCTGTGGAGGACCTCGCGGTCCGGCAAAAATGCAGCGTCCGCCAGATCAACCTTACACTCTCAATGGCCTTTCTCGCGCCCGCTCTCGTCGCGGCGGCCATCGAAGGGCGCCTGCCGAGGGGCATTGGGATCGCACAGCTTCGCGACCCGCCAGCCGAATGGTCGCAACAATTTGCAAGACTGGGCCTCGACCGCCTGTGAATTGGCAACGCCACGTCGTTGCGCCAGGAACGGGAATTTTGCCGGTGGAGACCGGGCGGCAAATCGGGGGTGGCCGCACCACAGAGACCGACAGCGCTAAGGCTAAGGGACCAAAAAGCCCGCCAGTCGCGCGCTTTTTCTCGACCGTCTCCGAAAGCTAGGAAACACCGGAGTGGCTGGTGGACGTGGGAGGGACCAAACTGGATGCCCGCCACGCAGTCGTATCGAACCGTCTCTTGGTCAGCTCCCATTTTTGCTCGGTCCGTATGACTGCCAGGAACGGAATTTTTGCGGCCAGAGACGGAAGCCCTAGATTGCGGGAATGCTCGCTCCTAGAGACCGGAATACGATCGCAATACTGAGCTAAGTCTTTGATATATTTAAAGTCTCTGCGAGAATGTATATAGATATACAACTTACGAGAGTGGCTGGTGGGCGCGACAGGGATCGAACCTGTGACCCCTTGGATGTCGACCAAGTGCTCTACCGCTGAGCTACGCGCCCTGACCTTGTGGGGTGCCACCCTATATCGGCTCGGCAACAGCCCGGCAAGTTTTGGAGAAATTACGCCGCCAGCATCTTCTGCACCTCGTTGACGAGGTCGCGCAGATGGAACGGCTTGGACAGCACCTTGGCGTCCTTCGGGGCCTGCGAATCCGGGTTGAGCGCCACGGCCGCGAACCCCGTGATGAACATGATCTTGATGTCGGGATCGAGCTCGGCGGCTCGGCGGGCGAGCTCGATGCCGTCCATCTCGGGCATCACGATATCCGTGAGCAGCAGCTCGAACGGTTCCTCGCGCAGCCGCCGGTAGGCCGACATGCCGTTGTCGTAGTCGGTCACCTCGTAGCCGGCGTTCTCCAGCGCCTTGACCAGGAACCGGCGCATGTCGTTGTCGTCTTCGGCAAGCAGTATCTTCGGCAGAGTCTTGGTCATGGAGCGGCGGCATGTCCTATGTCTTGAGCACCCCATAAGCGGGGTGGCCGGTAAATATGGGGTGAAGCCCTGCCGGGCTTTCCATATCTCATCTTGGCAGAGCCGCGCCCGCATGGAAATGTAGCGCTCGGGCGAGCGAAACGTTTGAGAAAGGTCCGCGAATCGCGATGGACAGTCCCCTGGAGGCAGAACTCGATCCCCCCTTCGAGATCCTCGAACCTGTGGAATGCCGTGGGCCGGTCGTGTTCAACTCGCCGCACAGCGGGCGCGTCTATCCCCGCGCGTTCCTGTCCTCCGCCAAGCTCGATCTCGCGACGTTACGCCGCTCCGAGGACTCATTCGTCGACGACCTGATCGCCGGCGTGGTGCCGCGCGGTCACCCGCTGGTGCGGGTGCATTTCCCGCGCTGCTACGTGGACGTGAACCGCGAGCCTTATGAACTCGACCCGCGCATGTTCGACGGGCGCCTGCCCTCGTTCGCCAATACGCGCTCGATGCGCGTGGCGGGCGGGCTCGGCACGGTCGCGCGCGTGGTCGGCGACGCGCAGGAAATCTACCATCAGCGCATTCCGATCGACGATGCGCTGCGCCGCATCGAGGGGCTGTACAAGCCCTATCACCGGGCGCTCCGCCGCCTGCTGACCCGCGTGCACCGGGATTTCGGAGCGGCCGTGCTGGTCGACTGCCATTCCATGCCCTCGACCGCCGGCGCCAAGGACGACCGCCCGCGCGCCGACATCGTGCTCGGCGACCGCTACGGCACGAGTTGCGTGCCAATGGTATCGGAAACCGTCGAGGCGACCTTCCGGGAACTCGGCTATGTGGTCAGCCGTAACAAGCCCTATGCGGGCGGCTTCATCACCGAGCATTACGGCAACCCGGCCGCCGGGCTGCACTCGATCCAGATCGAGATCAATCGCGCGCTCTACATGGATGAGCGCCGCTACGAGCGCTCAGCCTCGTTCGCACGGCTCGCGGGCCACATCAGCCTGCTCGCCGACCGGCTTGCCGAAATCCCGCCCGAGGAACTCAAGCCGTACCGCGCCGCCGCCGAGTAGAATTACGTACGAGATGCATCCGCATTGGGCAGGCCGCAGGCCGGTCCAGAAATTAGGCGGCTTGGCTGCCGCACAAGAAAAAGGGCCGCTTGCAAGCAAGCGGCCCAAGTCTAGGGAGGAAACGCCCAAGGAGGGCGGCGGTAGGCGACGCAAATCGCGTACCGCGCTGCAACAAGATACACCGCAGCGCACAAAGCGCAAGAGGCCCCGCTGGGGAAAAAGGTCGATTGCGGAACCCTCGTGACCTAGCGGCAACACCCCGTTAACGGCGCACCGCATAGGCGGCGCAGGCGGCCAGGATGCCCAGCGCCTGCACGCCGAACACCAGCCGGTAGGCGTCGAGCGGATAGGCGCCATTTTGCGCCGGAAAGAGGTCGATCAGTGCCCCACTGACCAGTTGCACGAGGAACGCGCCGCCGATGGTACCGACATTGAACAGCGTGATGCCGCGCCCGACCAGATGCGGCGGCAGCAGCGAGCGGCCGTGCGCCACCAGCACCGGAAAGTAGGCCGGCAGGAACCCGAACCCCGCCAGCCAGACGGCGAGCCAGAACGGCTCCAGCCTCCCGGCCACGGCCAGCAGCAGGAGCGCGCCGGCGGTCGCAAGCGCGCCTCCGAGCACCAGCGGCTTGTAGGTGCCGAAGATGCGCTCGGCATGGCCCCATAACACCACGCCGATGATGTGGCTGATCGCGGGCAGCATTAGCAAGTTGCCGCGCGTGGTGAGGTCGTAGCCGTAGACATGCGCGAGGAACGGCCCGCCCCACAGCCCGACGATCAGCACGTAGCTCGAATACGACATCGCGTGCATCAGGAAGAGCGGCACGAACCCCCGCATGCGCGCGACCTCGAGGACGCCCGCCAGGCTCTCGCCGAACGTCTCGCCCGAGCCCGGATGCACCCGATCCTTCCCATCTTCGCGCACCACGATGGCGACCAGAACCGCGCACGCCGCCATCAGTCCCGCCACGACAAGAAAGGTCGTGCGCCAGCCGATCGTCGCGCTCGCCCAGGCAAGCGGCGCCGTCACGAACAGCGTGCCGATGGTGCCGATCGCAAGCTGGATGCCGGCGAGCACCGTGAACCGTTCGGGCGGGAAGCGGCGCGCATAGAGCGCGAGCGGCGCCATCAGGTAGCACGACGAGCCGAGCCCCATCAGCACGCGCGCGGTGACCAGCCCGGCCGGTGTGGTGGCGATTGCGAATTGCAGCGTGCCGAGAACGGCAATCGCGGCGCAAGCCAGCATGCAGCGCTTCGGCCCATAGCGGTCGATCGCAATGCCGAGCGGCAGCTGCGCGGCCGCGAAGGCGAAGAAGAACGCGCTCGACAACAGCCCGATCTCGCCGGCCGAAAGCCCGATCTCCGCCGCGAGGTCCGGCGCGATGACGCCGACCGAATTGCGCAGGAACTGGCTGACCAGGTAGATCGCCGCCAGCGCGCCGACCAGGGTCACCACGCCACGCGCTACCGACGGCCCGGTTGGGCTGAGCATCACAATCATTCCGGCCTGTGCCCCTCACCGGGCAAGCGTCCCCTGACACACCGCGGTTGACGCCGCAACTCGCAAGGCCGGTTGCTCCGCCGCGCCGTCTCCGATAAGCCCACACGCCGCCTCCCGGAAACGCTCTCGCATGACCGCCATCGATTTTGCCGCCTTCGTCGACGAGCTCGCGAGCGCATCGGGAGACGCGATCCTGCCATTCTTCCGCACCTCACTGGGCGTCGAGGACAAGGGCTCGGCGGTGGGCTTCGATCCCGTGACGGCGGCCGACCGCGCCGCGGAAGTCACGATGCGCACGCTGATCAAGCGCAATTTTCCCGAGCACGGCATCGTCGGCGAGGAATACGGCAACGAGCGCACTGAGGCCGAATATGTCTGGGTGCTCGACCCGATCGACGGCACCAAGTCGTTCATCTCCGGCATGCCGACCTGGGGTTCGCTGATCGGGCTCACGCGCAACGGGGTTGCGGTGTTCGGCATGATGCATCAGCCGTTCGTGCGCGAGCGCTTCACCGGCGATGGCCGCGCCGCGCAGTATCGTGGGCCCGCAGGCGAACGCGCGATGCATGTCCGCCCCTGCGCCTCGCTCGCCGACGCCATGATGTTCACCACGAGCCCGCGGTTGATGAACGCGGCGGACCGCACCGCGTTCGGCCGCGTCGAGGCCGCCGTGAAGCTGTCGCGCTACGGCGGCGACTGCTATCCCTACTGCATGCTCGCCGCCGGCCATGTCGATCTCGTCATCGAGAGCGGCCTGAAGCCGCACGACATCGTGGCGCTGATCCCGATCATCGAGGGCGCGGGCGGCATCATCACCAGCTGGGAAGGCGGCAGCGCGGTCAAAGGCGGCCGCGTGGTGGCGGCGGGCGACAAGCGCGTGCATGCGGCGGCGCTGACATTGCTCGCTCGCTAGTACAGCGGCGAGCCCGGCACGAACGCGTCGAGCGCCGCCCAGAACTGCTCGCGATAGCGGTCCTGCTCCATCAGAAGTTCATGGCGCGCGCCCGGGATCACCAGATGCGAGCCGGCGCGCAGGCGCACCGCGAACGCCCCGATCGCCGGCGTCGAGACGATCTGGTCCTGCCCGGCGGCCACGAGCAGCAGCGGCTGGCGCAGCCGGCTTGGGTATGTGGGCTCGGCAAACTCGTTCATGACCTTGAAGGCTGAATCGATCCACCCGACCGTGGGCGAACCGATCGCAAGCGCCGGCTCGGCTTCGATGATGGCGGCAGTGCGGGCATAGCGCACGGGATCGGAGGTGAGCCTGTTTCCGGCGAACGGCAGCGTGTTGATCGGCGTTCCGCCACCGCCCGGCACGTAGGCGCTTCCCATCCCGAGAAAACGAAACACCCGGGCGGAAGCGCGCGCATAGGCCGACCCTGCCGCGCCGCTGAGATTGATCATCGGCCCGGACAGCACGATGCGGTCGAACCAGCGCCGCCCGTGATAGGCCGAGCGGATCAGCACCGCGGCGCCCATCGAGTGCCCGAGCGCGAAGTGCGGCGGCGGGCAATCCGGCAGCACGACCTCCTTCACGAAGGCTTCGAGGTCGCGGTCGTATTCGGCGAAGTCATGCACGTGGCCCTTGCGGGCGTTCGGCAGCGCGCGGTC
>JAXDNY010000036.1:0-29419 GCA_034669145.1 Hyphomicrobiales bacterium | reverse complement strand
AGCCTGAGCGTTGTCCATTATGGCTGTGGGAAGACGCGATTCTTCAGGGCTATGATGCATTTCGGTACCTGCAGAAGACGCGCCGTGCTCGCCTGCGGCTGGACATGGCCAATCGAAAGCTGATCGTCGGAGAGTTGCCTCGTGAATCCTAGCCACTTCGTCGCCGCGCTGGCCGACATGCACCTGCCAGCGGTGTTCAATCCTTATGCGGACTCCTGCGACGTGCACGATCGGTCCAACGCGGTGCGGCAGCGAAAGAAGAACCTCCTGCTGTTCCTAGAAGCTGCGTTGGAGGCCCGGGTCGATACGATCTGGGTCGCGCGCGACCTTGGATACCGGGGAGGCCGCCGAACCGGCGTGCCCCTTACCGACGAAGTCCACCTCGAACAGGCCGGTCAACTGCTCGGCGGCATCGACATGCAACGTGCGACACGCGGCCCCGTGGTTGCGGAGAGGACCGCCGCCGTCGTGTGGAAAGTGCTATCGCATATCGGGCGGCCGGTGGTGCTGTGGAACGTGTTCCCGTTCCACCCGCACGATCCCGGCGATCCGTTTTCCAATCGGTGCCATACGGCAAGCGAACGCGACCTGACGATGCCTCTGCTTCGCAGCCTCATCGACATGTTTCAGCCGGAATGTCTTGTCGCGATCGGCCGCGACGCGCAGCTTGCGCTGCACGACATCGGCGTGCCGGTTAAGACCGTGCGTCACCCCAGCTACGGAGGCCAGACCGAGTTCATGGCCACGCTCTACAAGATGTACGGCGTGAAAGAGACCGCCGCGCCTCAGCCGCAGCTCGGCTTCTAAGTCCCATCACGCGGCGGCTTGTGCCGGTGCTTGCGCGTGATCGCAATCGTCGAGCAGCGTCGCGAGGTCCGCGCGCGTCGCCTTCGGCAGGTCAATCTCGGCATGGGTCGAGATGACCGTCAGCGACCCGACGTTCAAGCCGGTCTCTTTGGCGACGAAGGTCATAAGCCGCCCGAGGCCGATCAGGTTACCGAGCAGCTTTTCGACATAGTAGTGATTGCGGTACTGCGCGGTCAGCAGCAGCGTCTTCGGGTCACCCGGCTGCAAGTGGAAACTCAGGAAGCTCAGGCATTGGCCGCCATAGGGAGAGCCGGTCACATCCCGCACAGGATCGAAAAGGGTGATCTCGTGCTTGTTGTTCGATTTGTTGTTCGGATCGTTGATACGCTGGATCATGCGCGAAAGCTGATCGATGCGCTTGCCATCCGGGGCCGGATAGTCGGTCATCCGCTCGAAATAGTACCCGGACCAGCGGGCGTTGGTTCTGACCTTCGGCAGAACTCTCTTGTGGAATGCATCGATGAAGTTCGGCATCCCGTAACGCGCGTAGAGCGCCTGCGGAAAGATCGTGTTCGCGATGCAGCTGACGGATTTATCGCGTGCTTCAAGGAACGCATTGACGCGCTGCACGATGGGATGCGAGAGCGCCGCGCCCGTACCGGGGTTCAGGACATCGATGACGACGTTGTGCGCGGCGTGCCCTGGCTGTTCATCGACACGACGAACGGCCGCAAGCCAAGCTGAGGCACAGTCAGGCTGCTGCGAAACTGGGAGATACACTGAGATCCTCCATGAGCTTTGCAAGGCGAAACACGCGGGGTCGTAAAAACTTCTCCGTTATCCAGGCGTAACCGCTGACCCCCCAGCCACTGCCCCAGCTATTCCGTACAAGAACGACGCGCTGCCCCGGCGCGGTGCCGTGCCCCAGCGCGATGACCGCATGCCGCCGATGAAATTCCGGCTGCTCGTTCGGCCCGGCGTCCACAACGCCGCCGGGTCCCGGCCGGTAAAATGACCGCGATAGCCGCATCAGCGTGATAACGGGCTGCCCTTGATCGAGATCGGCGATTATCGCATCGACCGTGTCGGCACCCGGCGCACCCGCACGGCGAAAGACGGGAGACGCACCGCTTGGCGGTTTCCAACGCGAGGGATCGACCGGTGTACCTGTCAGGTAGGGCCAACCGCCCTCGGCAGGCTGGCCATCCTCACGGAGCGCGGCGAGCATGCTCGCCAGAGTCGCCCCTTCATTCACCGTACGCTTGGCGCGCTGTTGGGCGTGGTAGAATATGTACTCGCAGGACAATGTCGACCAGCCTTCCCGCAGGGCAGCGTGAAGGTCGCTTGCCGCAAACGCGAGACAGGTCGGGCGCGGCCCCTGATCGCGCGCTGGCCCAAAGAGATGGCGTAGATCGACTGTGGCGGTGATACTCATGCGGCGGCCAGCACCTGGCGGCGCTCCGCGCGCGAGAGGCCTTCTTCTTCTGGGCCGGAGAAATCGTAGTTGAGAACGAGTTCCGAAAGCGGAGGGTCTGGCTGCCACGGGCGCGTCTCCGTCAGCGCCAGCTTTCCGTAGCGAGCTTCTTCAAGCGCAGCGGTGACGCTTCGCGTTGTTGCGTTGCCGATCCCCTCGTGATCGGTCGACCCACAATCGTCCCGCACCACGGCAAAGCCGCTGTCGCGCAGTTCGTCGATATTCCAGAGATAGCCGCCGCTGCTATGTTCGTTGAGACGAAGCACGAAATGGTCGTTGCGGCTACCGGCGATGCGCGTTCCGCCATCGCGTTCGGTCAACAGCCAGACATCGCCGCGATAATCCGTTGGCCGATACGCCTGAAGAAGCGCAACCTTGATTTGGCGGGGCTGCGTCTGGCGAAGGGCCTTGCCCGCGGTTTCGGAAATCAGGTTCAGCCGTTGCAGCGTCCAAGTCGTGGCTTCGTAGCTCGTGCCGAGCCGGAGCGAGAGTTGGTAAACAATCGCCGGGTCGGCCAAGTTCGGCGCGGTCCATCCTTGGCGCGCGCAATGCCATTGGATCAACCAGCGCGGCATCAGGAACGCGACGGCGAAGGCGTCAGCCTCCACTTCCTGCATGTTGGGGCCGAACAACTCGCGCGCATTCGGCATCGCCATACGCCGCAGGATGTTTTCGTCGTCGAGGCTGGGAAGATGGTCCAGGCGATAGTGCCCCAGCTCGTGCGCCGCCGTGAAACGCTGGATGCTGAGGGGCCGTTCCGTGGTGACGAGAACACCGGGCCGTGGCAGCGGCAGGTAAGCACCGAGAAGACCCTTAAGCGGCCGAAGCAGAAGCGGCAGCTTGAGTTGCAGCGAAGCGTCGAACACGTCAACGCTGCCACCCTGAGCCACCATTGCTTCCCGCGTGCCGATCGCCTGATGAAGGCGGGCGGCAGCCATGGACCCGTTGCGGACGGCGCTGGCGTAGTTGGTAGCCATATCGCGCTATGCCTCTTGCGACCGAGTTCGGAGATATTCGACGAACCGGCTCAATTCGGCACGGTCCTGATCGGAAAGCTCGGCGGCCTTGCGCGCAAGGTGGGCAACCTCGGCTGGAAGTTCCGACGCGGCCGCATCCTCCCCAGTGAAGTAGCTCACCGGCTGTCGGTAGAGCTTCGCAAGACGTGTCAGTTCGATGGCCTCGACGCGTCGTTGCCCACTCTCAATATCGACCAGCGCAGTGCGCTGAACGCCAAGCGCGGTCGCGACGTCCTCTTGCTTGAGGCCAAGATATTTGCGCGCATCCCTAAGCTTTTCGCCTAAGCGTTTGCGATCGGCTTCGTCCTGTACCCGTGTCATTGGCTGACTGACCATTATTTGGACCCCTTACCTTGCTGTTTCTGCCAAGCGCTCTGAATGCGCGGGAGGACATGCCCGATCGCTTCATTGATGGACTTGTAGCCTCCCGCTCTGACGATGCTGTCTTTCAGTTCAAATCCAACGATGCCTTCAACGCCGCACAGAATGTCGACAACATCGAGTGAGTCGACCTGAATCGATGCGGCGCATTTGCCAACGGGATCGGCTGGCAACACGATGCCAGAGATGGCCGCAGTGCCGTCGACAACATCGACTAGAGAGGAACGCAGTTGCGCTTCGACTGCCGCCGTCGGAAATGCGGTGGTGACCGCGCTCGGTGGAGCCGTGATCGTTCCGGTGCTCATGGAACCCTCGTCGTTGGAATCGGCGACATGTCAAAACTATAATGTCTGAATTTCAGACATGCAAGCTGAATCGAGAAGGGTGTCATAAGCCATTGAACGAATTGTATTATCAGGTGGGTGATGGCCTAGGATGATCTCTGTCCGCTACCCACTCCTAGCCCACATCCTTGCCGCGATCTCGCGTTCCTCCTCCCCAAGTGCCTCCAAATAAATGGCGGTCGTCGTCATGCTGGCGTGCCCCAGCCAACGCTGCACCAGATTGAGCGGCACCCCTGACCGGATGGCATGAATTCCGAAGGTGTGCCGCAACCCCTTCGGGGTCATGTGCGCCCCCTCGGGAACGGCGGCATCGCGCATGATGCCCTTCACGAGTTGCCACGCTCCACTACGTGAAATCGGCCAAAGACGTGCGCCCCGATCCTCGAACTTGTGCGCCTCGTCCAGAGCGCGGAATAATTCTGCGGGGACAGGAACCTCGCGAATGACAACGGCCCGCTTGCGCTTTTTGAGCGAGCGTATGGCGATGAATCCCGCCTCGCGCTCTATGCGATCAGCGGTTAGCGCCAGCGCCTCAGAAATTCGACACCCGCTATAGGCGAGTGTCAGGCATAGCGTGCGGAGTTCTGCGCGCGGACAAGCAAACGCAGTTTCCATGAAGCGCGCGCGTTCGGCGGCGGTCAGATATTTTCGCTGCCCGGCGGCCGTGTAGAGGCTGCCGGGCCGGTATTGATCCGCACGCATCGTCGCCCCTCGCATCGGCTAGCAGCCGACGCCCGAACGCGACCGTTTTGCTTATTCTGTTGAACGCTGCGGAAAGCCCCTGATGGCGGGCCTTTGCAGAACTCAGAGCAGCGCGAACGCTACCAAAGGTTTTGCGTGAAATCAATATTCCCAAGGCACAAAGTTGACTCTGAACAGAATAAGCAAATCTGTTGAAAGTACAGGACGCCGCTAAATCTTACAGAAACGCCAAGAATAGCTTCAACCGCCGGATTTAAGCTTTCCGGCAACTGGGAGTGGATTCGATGGTCGAACTGACGCGTCAGAAGAGGCGTGCGGGTGCCGAGGATATGGAGATTGGCCGAAAGGTTCGCGCGTTGAGGCTGGAGCGGGGCCTTTCACAGTCCAGCCTTGCGGACGGCATCGGCCTCACCTTCCAGCAGGTGCAGAAATACGAGAAGGGAACGAACCGCATCTCTGCCGGACGATTGCAGCGAATTGCCGACATGCTCAATACGCCCATCATGTTTTTCTATAGCGGCATGGGCGCCAGCGCGAAGAAGCGCGATCAACGCAACAGCGGGCTTTCCTTCATTCAGACCAAAGGAGCCATGCGGCTGTTGCGGGCATATTCTGAAATCGGCTCACACACGACCAAATACGCGCTCGTGGTATTGGCCGAGTCCTTGCGCAACCAAGAAAGGGGGTAACCGCGGGGCTGCAGCATCATGCGCAATAGTGTGGCAATACATGCGGTCGCGGCTGCAATCTTGCTGAGTCCCATTGCCGCGAAGGCTCAAATGAGCTTCACCCCTGCGCAATGTCGGGACGCATTAGTCATCGGAAATTCCGTAATGACGAAGTACGCCATCAGTCCCGCGCTGGCGTCGAGCTTCCGGCAATTTCGAGTCTCGAGCTGCGATCCCAACACCGTTTTCAACCGCGACACCGATACGGACGAAACGGCGTTCGGCGAGTTTCGGCTGAAGCTGATCGCCCTGCGGTCCAGACAGTAACATTTAGAGCGTGCTGGAGGCTTTATGCGCCTTTGCGGCTGGCGGATTGCCTAACTTCGTTTCTTTCGTGCCGGGCTTTGCCGGATCGGCCGTCGCGCCGCGCTTGGCCTCGATCCGCTTGCTTTCGTCCTCGATGCTCTGCCGCGAGGCGGCCGAGCGAGCGGCCAGGTCGGAGTCTGCTGCCCTACGGACATCCTTGAGCGCGTTCGGATTCTCCTTGAAGTATTTCCTGATCAGCTTTGTGTTGGACGTTGCCGGATCGATGCCCTTGCCCTTCATGTCGGCAATGACCTTCTTCACAGAATCCGGGATGCGCGGATCATCCGGCTTCAACTTGCCTGCGCGTATCGCACCCACGACGGTCTGCACGTCGCCCATGCTCTTGATCTTCTCTTCGCCGATTGGCGTGCCGTTACGCAACGCGTCGCGCAGTGCGTTCCGGACCTCGGGCGAACCGCCCGAGAAGAAGCCCGCGTAAGCCGGATCGATGCCAAGCTGTTTCGCATAAGCTAGGCCGCTTGCATCGCCGCCAAGGCGCTCCTTGTACGAAGCTGACGAGACCCGCTCGCTGCGGCCGCCCTGGCCACCATCGTCTTGCATCGCGAGCGCACGGCCGCCGCGTGCCAGAGTGCCCGGGAAGCCGTCCGCAAGCGCGCCCGTGCCGGCCGCATTCGCGGCGGCGCGCTGCTCTAGTTGCGCCTGCCGCTGCGTTTCAGAGGGCGTGCCGTAGACCTGCGCAAAACCGCTCTGCACCGCGTCGAGAACGGTGGCCCCGCTCGATGAAAGGTTCGCAAGAGCTGCGGGTCCGAGTGTGCTTACCTTGCTGAGCGCAGCGCTCAGCATCCGGTCCATGTCGCCAGCACCGATGTCATAGACGTGCCTGCTCGCCGCGTATTCCTTGATCGCGCTGTAAAGAACCTTGCTTGCCTCGGTGAGGCCCGGTGAGGAAATGTCTGTCGTCATCAAAACTCGTAGCAAAGGCGCGCAATAGCTAAGCCCACCGGACAAGCCTACGAAAACGGCGATTACGAAGGCTTAATTTCAGCGTAAGCCGTTGAAACTCCGCGCTTTGTAAATGCATACGATGGCATGCCTAAACCAAGTTTCGGGCACGGCCGACGGCGCGGCGCAAAGCGACGCCGGGACTTCTAGGTCGCACTGGCGTCGCTGGAGCAGTTTCGGGGCCATAGCGTGGCCATAGAGCAAACCAGAGACGAGGAAAGGCGTGGTGAGGCTACTGGGCTGTCACGGTGCGTTTGCGGGAAAGCGGCTCGAACTTTCGGGAGCTTCACGGGTCATGGTTCGAGATTCTGGCCTCGCTGGCCCCGACTAGGTGGAATCTTGCGATTTCGCGGCCTGCACGGTGATTCGAAACCTTGTTCAAGTATCTGGAATCGGACGCGGATTTCATCGTGAGCACCGGCTAGCACGGTTCTATACCTGTCCAGGAAGGGGAGCCAAACTCAATCAAATACGGAATTGAAATCGGGCCGGCTGGCCCGATTTCCGTTTTCGGCAACCTCATTGACGGTCGCCGGAGTTACTGCACGACTACAAGCCGGGCGCTGTCGAAGCGAACGTTCGCCTGCGGGCTGATGAGCGCAGCGGCCGCTTCGGGCGCCGACTCGGCAAGACCGGTGGTCGGCTCGAACACCAGCGACGGCTGGGCACCGGGACCAATGCCCAGCCGCTGCAGCGCCTCCGTGGCATTGAACTCGAACCGGCCGGCGTCGCCGGTGTGATCCGCGTGCGCACCGGCGCGTGGCGCCGTGAAGGTGAAGAAATTGATCACCCCCACCTGCTCGCGCGCGCCGGCGGCATTTACGACGTAGACATTGTAGAGCGTTCCCGGCTGCGCATCGAACTTGAGGCCTTCGATCACCAGATGAACCTGGCCTCCGGCCGACGGCGCGGCAGGCGCGGCGGGCGTGGCGACAGCCTCCGTCGCGCTCCTGGTGGCGCTCAGGGGCACGGTCGTCACGCCGCGCTCGAGACGCGTCTCGCCTGTGGCCGCGATCGCGCGCCCGCTCGCTGCGGAGGCGGCCGCGCCGGTCGCTGCGGGGCTGGTCGCTGCGGGGCTGGTCGCTTCGGTCATGCGCGGTCCCTCCGCCACCACGGCCACCCCGACCGCCGGGACCGCCGGGCAATCTCCCCCAGTCGCGTAGGAATAGTCGAGTTGCGAGAGGCGCAGCATATCGCTCACCCGCCGCAGCTTCGTAGTGCCGTCGGAATCGATGAAGCTGAATTGCGTGTTGAGATGCGTCGCATTGCCCGGCAGCCGCGCCGGCTCATTCACTTTCAGCCAGCATTCGTAGAGCCGGTCGATGTTGGTGTGATGCGCATAGAAGATTGGATCGAGCGCCGAGACCGGCACCGAACCCATCAAACCGTTCGGGCAACTCCCCGTGACCATCGCGCAGTGAACCGAGCCGTGCGGGGTAGCCTGAATCGCGTTGTTGAACGGCACGTAGGAGGTCGACGGCATCGCTCCGGACGCCGTTCGAGCCCCGGCTGACAGCGAAGACGTGCCCGCATTGAGGCCTGGTTGACGGGCCGCGACACGCAGCGGGTTGGGCACGGTACTGCCCGACTCGTTGACATACGTCGCGTCGCGATAGGCCGCCGGAAGGGTCGGATCGGTCGCATAATCCCAGAACGGCAGCCGCAGCGACATGTCGCCGGCCGCCTGCTGCAGGACGCGCTCAAAATACCAAAGATACATCCGGTGCCACGTCAGGAACGGTTCGGTGCCGTGTTCACAGCGGCACCAGGTCGCGGTTTCGGCCGCGAACATAGCGGTGAAAGTCGTCACACCTGCCATGCCCGAACCGGAGATCGGCCCGGCGCAATCCGCCCCGAAATGCGAATGCGCGTTGGCCCAGAAAAGCCAGCTGCGCCGGAAGTCGGCGCTGTCGCGCGGCGCCGTGTTGCGGGACATCATGGTGGCGACGCCACGGCGGAACGACATCAGCTCAGCGGCGCTCAGCGCGTTGATCGACTTGCGCTGGCCGGTTGCCGCCGACGACGCCGGCCACCACCGATGCCACATTGCGCGGTCGGTGCCGCGGCCGAAGCAATCGAGACGGTTTGCCGCCCAGCTGACGCAGACCGGTGCCTCCAGGAGGATGCCGCCGAGGCTCTCCCAGCCGCCCCAGGCGGCACCGTTCCACCAGCGGTGCCACATGGCACGGTCGGTGCCGCGGGCGAAGCAGTCGATGCGGTTGGCGCCCCAGCTCACGCAGTTCGGCGCTTCCAGGATGGTGCCGCCGAGGCTCTCCCAGCCGCCCCAGGCGGCTCCGTTCCACCAGCGGTGCCACATGGCGGCGTCGGTGCCGCGCGCAAAGCAGTCGATGCGGTTGGCGCCCCAGCTCGTGCAGTTGGGCTGCTCGAGGATGACGCCGCCGAGGCTCTCCCAGCCGCCCCAGGCGCTGCCGTTCCACCAGCGGTGCCACATGGCGGCATCGGTCCCGCGGGCAAAGCAGTCGATGCGGTTGGCACCCCAGCTCGTGCAGTTGGGCTGCTCGAGGATGACGCCGCCGAGATTTTCCCAGCCGCCCCAGGCGCTGCCGTTCCACCAGCGGTGCCACATGGCGCCGTCGGTGCCGCGGGCAAAGCAGTCGATGCGGTTGGCACCCCAGCTCACGCACTCAGGCTGCTCGATGATGACGCCGCCGAGATTTTCCCAGCCGCCCCAGGCGCTGCCGTTCCACCAGCGGTGCCACATGGCGGCATTGGTGCCGCGGGCGAAGCAATCGATGCGGTTCGGGCCCCAGGAAGTACAGCTCGGCTGCTCCAGAATGACGCCGCCGAGACTCTCCCAACCGCCCCACTGGGCTCGGCCCTCCGTGGTGATCAGGCATGTCGCCAATAGACTTAAGGTGAGCGTGAGAACCCGCATGATCCGCATGATAGCCCTCCTGAACACAGGGAAGCGCTTCGGGAACACGAAGCGCGCTTTGCCGAGACTCCGGTCGCATGCATTCAATTTGAGGATGTATCGTACACCCGATTGGCAATCGGAAAAAGTAAAATCGTAGCGACTGCGGTCCGACCAACGCGTCGGTGCTGGCCCACCGCGATCCGCGACCCCTTGCGGCGATCGCAATGAGCAATTTCCACTGATTATGGGCACTGCCGTCGGGCCGAAGGGCTCAGAGGCGCAAATGTTGCAGCCAGTTGGCCGTTGAACGCAAGGACGACGACCGTCAAGAGCAGCCAGATGACATCGGAAGGCCGTCTGCGGATCGCGGCCTCAAGCCCCGCGCGGCCCGCGTTCCTTGTTGCGCAGGGATTCCGCCAGAACCACCAGCGCATATTTGGTCGTGCGCGCGCCGATTTCCGAATAGGCCCGCATCAGCCGCATCGCGCCCTTGGTCTGGATGAGGTCGAGCCCGCTGTCGCGGCGATCGCTCGTCTTCGTTTTCGCACCCATGCCCGCATAGAAGAACGTCACCGGCGTGTTGAGCATGTCGGCGATGCGCTGCAGCCGCCCGGCCGAGACCCGATTGGTCCCCTTCTCGTATTTCTGCACCTGCTGGAACGTCAGATCGATGCCGTCCGCGAGGCCGGACTGCGACAGCCCGCGTTCCAGCCGCAGCGCGCGTATCTTGCGGCCGATCTCGATATCCTCGGCGCCGGCGCGGCGCTTCCTGGTCGAGTGGGACGGCACGCCCGGCGCAGTCGGCGCTCTCCGTCTCCGCCCGTTTTTCGTCGGGTCGCTGCCTTCGCTTCCGGGTGTCATTTTTGCTCTCCTTGTTTCCGTTCGGCCTTCGCGATTCCATCAACCAGTTCGATGAGGCTGCGGCGGATCGCGTCGTTGGTGACGCCTGCGAACGACGTCAGCAGGCGGAGCGCGCTCTTGTCCGGAATGAGCCTGACCGGCGCCGCGCTTGACGTGCTCTCGCCGGGCGACGTGTCCGCGTTGGCATCGAACAGCGCGCCGATCGGAATCCCGAACATCGCGGCGATCTGCGGGAGCCGCCCGGCGCCGACGCGGTTGCCGCCCTTCTCGTATTTCTGCACCTGCTGGAACGACACGCCGAGCCGATCCGCGAGGTCCTTTTGTGACATGCCCGCGATCAGCCGGTGCGCGCAGATGGCTTCTCCGACCTGGATGTCGGTCGAATTCGGCCGTCTCTTTTTTCGCTTCATTGCGCACTGCACGACCTGAGGAAGACGGTCATCATCGTGCAATTTTAAATACGTTAGTCACAGATTCGTTATGCTGTTTTTTAGAGCGCTCAGTCGGTGTCGGGCGCTATGGCTATTCCCCGTCCGCGTGTATTTTTGTTGGGTTTCTTGGATTAAGTCACGTCTTCCGCAGGTTCTCCGGATGGTTTCGGACGGGCGATCCCTACCGTGAGTTCAACGAACGTGAAGAACAGCGGCACATCTTGCCGCCTTCCGTGGGATGCCTCGGACCGATTTACTTCGTCACTACCTTACGGTGGTGAGGAGTTGTCAGATGGAACATAACGTGCGGGGCGTCAGCCGCGACCACAACCAAATTCGCGTCGAGATCGTGACGACGTACGAACAACTGCTCCATGCCTATGCCATCCGCAGCATCTGCTTCATCGAAGAGAATGGCATGAAAGCTCAGCAGATGTTCGATGGAAACGACTATCAGGCCACCCATGTGATCGTGTACTCCGGAAACGAACCGATTGGGGCCCTGCGCATTCGATGGTTCAAGGATTTCGCCAAATTCGAACGTACCGCTTTTCGCAAGGCCTATCGCGACAATCACGCCTTAAAAGCACTCGCAAGATTTTCGTTCGATCACGTCGCCCGCAAGGGCTACGACAAGATCATCACTCACGCCCTACCGAAGCATGCGCGGCTGTGGAAGATACTTTTCGGATTCAAGAGTACCGAAGGCAAGAAACCGGTTTATTTTGATGGCATCGACGAGCCGTGCATCGAACTCGTCAAGGAACTTACACCCCCGCTTAACGCAATCTCGGAGCATACAGACGCGACCGTTCTGTTCCGAACCGAAGGATACTGGGATGCACCGTCGGAATTCGAAGTCGCCGCTGCGTAAATAGAGATGGGAAAAGAATTGCGCCCGCTTGCCTCCAGCCACAATCGAATTCGCACGGAGGTCGTCACGACCTACGAGCAGCTGGTTCACGCGGACGCGCCCTCGGAGTACGAGGCGGTCGCATAGCCAGCGCAAGATGATCCCGTGAAAATGCGAGCAAGACCGTGGACTTTTCCCGCACGTATCTGAGGCAGGTGGTCTCGATCCACCAGGCGATGTTCGAGAAGCTGCTGTTCGACGAGGATGCCGCAGTCGGTCAGGACTTGGCCGAGCTTTTTCAAGACGCCGGCAAGACGTACCAGCAGATCGCGGCGCGCATCAGCGAGGACTGTCTACACCTTCAAGATTGAACATCCTTCTCATCCCGGCATCATATTCACTTGGTGGATTGTTCAACCTGAATTCGTTGCTGAACCACGGGTTATTGCCGAAGACATCGCTGAGCCAGTCGAACGCGAGACGAACCGGGCGGGCGTTCAGGCGCTCGGTGAGGGCAACCAGAAAAAGTGGAATCGAAATCCTCAGACCGATTTCCAAGGGCACGAGACACGGCTCGACAAGCACGTAGCTGCCGAGCAGTCCGATCCCTTGTCCGGACTTGACCAACATGCCGTAGGCAAACGAGTTGTCGCAGTAATGTGCGATGCGTCCACTTGCCACAACCTGCTGCCAGCTATCCCACATCCCGGTCTTCCCGAGATAGTATTCCGACTGAATGAAGAGATGCTGTTCCAGGTTGCTGCGCGTCGGCAGGCCGCGGTTCTGGATATAGTCCTTAGCGACGACCGGAATGAAGTGAAGCTGACCGAGTTTCCTGAATTGAACATCAGATGATATGTTAGGAACAAGCCCGATCATCATATCCGTTTGATTCTCGCGTAAGCTGACGAGGTTGAGCGGGTTTTTCAGATGCAGTTGAATTCTCGGATACTGGGCGGAGAACTGCGGCAGCGCAGGCGCGGCAAACAGCGCGTTCAATCCATCGGTGATGCTGACGCGCACGATGCCTTCCGCTTCGCTGGTCTCTGCCCTCAAATCGCTGGTGATCGAATGGAGCGTATGATCGAGCCGAGCGAGCGCCTTGGCGAGCGCCTCGCCCTTCTGGGTTAGTTTCACCCCGCGCGGGGTCGAGATGAATAGCTGCGAGCCAACCACGTCCTGCAGGCGCTTGACCTGACGGCTTACGGTAGGCTGGCTGGTGTTGGTGATCTCGGCGGCGCGGTTGAATGATTTCGTTTTCGCGACAGCAAGAAAGACCCGCAGTTCGCCCCAGAACTGTCCGCTCAGGAGCGTCTCGTCATCGAGGGGGCTCTTGTTGAACGATTGTTGTTCTTCGAACGGACGCATGTCTTCCCCGCGCGGATGGATGCGACGATCGCATGCAGCTTATCGGTGTTATCGGAAAGAAGTCCACTCTACGCGAAGCAGGCGCATTGGGATGATCGGCCGTCCAGTACCGTTGGCCGCAGATTAGGTGCGCAGGACCGGCGCGCGTCATGCCAGCGTCATGATCGCATAGGCGGCACCCGTCCCCAATCGTGCGGCCCGACTCGCCGCCCCCTCCCCCCTGCGACAAATTCGGTTCCCCGCCCCGGCGAAACGTTGACCGTTTCACGGCAACCTGTTCTCCTTGTCCCCAAACCGGCTGGGCCTGCGCTCGCGGCATTTCTGGCAACCAGCACCGGGGCAAATTCGAGAGGTCATCACATGGACGAACACGCACTGCGGGGTCTGATCGCGGACGTCAAAACCGGTAAACTCTCGCGCCGCGCCTTCATCAACCAGATGATCGCGCTCGGGCTCACGGCGCCGCTGGCGACCCAGATGCTGGTCTATTCCGGCGCCGCGCACGCCCAGGCGAAGCCGAGCGATTACAAGCCGACCAAGCGCGGCGGCGGCGGGCCGCTCAAGACGCTGTGGTGGCAGGGCGCCACGCTGCTGAACCCGCATTTCGCGGTCGGCACCAAGGACCAGGACGGCTGCCGCATCTTTTACGAGCCGCTCGCCGCTTGGGACCCGGACGGCGCGCTCTATCCGGTGCTGGCCGCCGAAATCCCCGATCTGGAGAACAACGGGCTCGCCAAGGACGGCAAGTCCGTCACCTGGAAGCTCAAGCAGGGCGTCACATGGCATGACGGCAAGCCGTTCACGGCCGACGACGTCGTGTTCAACTGGGAATACGCCAAGGACCCGGAGACCGCCGCGACCACCAGCGGCAGCTACAAGGACGTGAAGGTCGAGAAGGTCGACAGCCATACGGTGCGCGTGCTGTTCGACAAGCCGACGCCGTTCTGGGCCGACGCCTTCGTCGGCGTGCGCGGCATGATCATTCCGAAACACCTCTACGCCGATTACACGGGTGCAAAATCGCGTGACGCGCCGGCGAACCTGAAGCCGGTCGGCACCGGCCCGTACAAGTTCGTCGACTTCAAGCCGGGCGACATGGTGCGCGGCGAACTCAATCAGAACTACCACATGCCGAACCGGCCGCACTTCGACACCATCGAGATGAAGGGCGGCGGAGACGCGATCTCGGCGGCGCGCGCGGTGCTGCAGACCGGCGAATACGACTACGCCTGGAACCTGCAGGTCGAGGACGAGATCCTGCTCCGCCTCGAAAAGGGCGGCAAGGGCAAGACCGACATGTCGCCCGGCGGCAATATCGAGCACATCCAGCTCAACTCGACCGATCCTTGGACGGAAGTCGACGGCGAACGTTCGAGCATGAAGACCAAGCACCCGACGCTGACCGACAAGGCCGTGCGGCAGGCGATGGCCTTGCTGATCGATCGCAAATCGGTCGAGGACCATATCTACGGCCGCACCGGCATCGCGACCGGCAACTTCGTCAACGGCCCGCCGAAGTTCGTCTCGAAGAACACCAAGTGGGAGTTCAACGTCGACAAGGCGAACCAGATTCTGGAGGACGCCGGCTGGAAGAAGGGGCCGGACGGCATCCGCGCCAAGGACGGCAAGAGGCTGAAGTTCGTCTATCAGACCTCGATCAACACGCCGCGCCAGAAGACCCAGGCAATCGTCAAGCAGGCTGCGCAAAAGGCCGGCATCGACATGGAGCTGAAGTCTGTGACCGCGTCGGTATTCTTCTCCTCGGATGTCGCCAACCCGGACACCTACCCGCACTTCTACTGCGATATCCAGATGTACACGACGACGATGACGCAGCCGGATCCGGAAACGTTCCTGCTTCAGTTCGTTTCGTGGGAAGTCGCCACGAAGGAGAACAAGTGGCAGGGCCGCAACATCACGCGCTGGACCAGCCAGGAGGCGGACGATGCCTTCAAGGCCTCGCAGTCGGAGCTCGATCCGGTCAAGCGCGCCGCGCTTTTGATCAAGATCAACGATCTCGCCTGCAACGATCACGCGGTCATTGGGGTCGTCTACCGCCCGCGCGTTCAAGCCATCGCGAACAACCTCGCGTCGCGCGGCAGCGGCTGGGACAGCGACTTCTGGAATCTGCAGGACTGGTACCGGAAAACCTGAGTGCCGGTGTCCCGGCAAAGAGCGGCCGGATCGGGATGAGCGATGGGACGCTATCTGATCAAGCGCCTTGTCATCGCCGTCCCGAGCCTCTTGGGGATCAGCGTCATTCTGTTCACGGTGCTGGCGCTCGCGCCGGGCGATCCGTTCGGCGAACTCGCGACCAACCCGGCCGTGCCTCCGGAAGTGCGCGCGGCGCTGCGCGTGAAATTCGGCCTCGATGACCCGATTGCGATCCGCTACTTCCGCTGGATCGCCGCGATGTTCCAGGGCGACTGGGGCTTCTCCTTCGCCAGCCGCATCAATGTCGACACGCTGATCCTGCAGCGCCTGCCGGCGACGCTGTTCGTCATCGGCTCGGCGCAAGTGCTCGCGCTGATGATTGCCTTGCCGGTCGGGGTGATCGCGGCGACGCGCCCCTATTCGATTTTCGACCAGATTTCCAGCACGCTCGCCTTCGTCGGTTTCTCCCTGCCGACGTTCTTCACCGGCCTGCTGTTCATTCTGGTGTTCAGCGTGCAGCTCGATTGGCTCCCCTTCGTCTATCGCGACGTCGATGCCACCGGCTGGCGCTGGTATTGGGAGAACTTGCGCCAGGCGATCATGCCGATCGCGGTGCTCGGGCTGTTCCAGGCCGCCTCGATGACGCGCTATGTGCGCTCCGCGGTGCTCGACGTGATCCGCCTCGACTACGTGACGACGGCGCGCGCCAAGGGGCTCGGCGAGCGCGTCGTAATCGTCAAGCACGTGGTGCGCAACGCGCTGATCCCGGTGGTCACGCTGGTCGCGCTGCAAATGCCGGCGATCTTCGGCGGCGCCATCGTCACCGAGCAGATCTTCCGCATTCCCGGTATCGGATCGCTGCTGATCAGCGCGATCCTCGCCAACGATACCCCGGTCATCATGGCGGTCACGTTCGTGTTCGCCTGCCTCGTCGTCCTGTTCAACCTCATCGCGGACGTCCTCTATGGATGGCTCGACCCTCGCATCACCCTCGGCTGAGGTGGTGACCCCGCAGCGTCCCGCACGTCGGTTCTCGCCGTGGCTCGACGCATGGCGGCGTTTCCGCCGGCACCGCCTCGCCTTCGCGAGCGGGATCGTGCTGCTCGCGATGATCCTCGCGATCGCGCTCGGGCCGTTCGTCTGGAAGGTCGCCATCAACGACATCGATTTTTCGGCGCGCATGCAGACGCCATCGTGGAAGCATCCGTTCGGCACCGACGACCTCGGCCAGGACCTGCTCGCGCGCATGCTCTATGGCGGACGCATCTCGCTCGCCGTCGGGCTCTCCGCCATGTTCGTCGCCATCACGGTCGGTACGATCATCGGCGCGATCGCCGGCATGTCGCGCGGCTGGGTCGGCCCGGCGCTGATGTGGCTCACCGACCTGTTCCTGTCGCTGCCGGCGCTGCCGCTGCTGCTGCTGGTGATCTACCTGTTCCGCGATTCCTTGAAAGTAGCCTTCGGCGTGGAGGGTGGCGTCTTCATCATGGTCGTTGTCGTGATCGGCGGATTGCGCTGGATGCCGGTGGCGCGGCTGGTGCGTGCGCAGTTCCTGTCGCTGCGCGAAAAGGAATTCGTCGAGGCTGCGCGCGCGCTCGGCGCGACGAAACTGCGCCAGGTGGTGCGGCATATTCTGCCCAACGCACTGGGCCCCGTGATCGTCGCCGCCACCATCGATGTCGCGGCTGCGATCATCGCGGAATCGACGTTGTCGTTTCTGGGCTTAGGCTTTCCGCCCGACATTCCGACCTGGGGCCGTATCCTCTACGACGCCAAGGATTACCTCGACATCGCACCGTATTGGGCACTGTTTCCCGGCGCGGCGATCTTCCTCACCGTGCTGTCCATCAACTTCATCGGCGACGGCCTGCGCGACGCGCTCGATCCGCGCAAGGTGATGTAATGGCGGCACCGCTGCTCGAAATTCGCGGGCTGAAGACGCATTTCGCGACCGACGACGGCATGGTGCAGGCGGTCGACGGCGTCGATATCACGATCGGGCGCGGAGAAACCGTGGGCGTGGTCGGCGAATCCGGCTGCGGCAAGACCGTGACGGCGCTCTCGGTGCTCAAGCTGATCGCGGTGCCGCCAGGCAAGATCGTCGCCGGAGAGATCCTCTATCAGGGCCGCGATCTCGTTCCGCTCAGTACCGAGGAGATGGATCGCATCCGCGCCAAGGACATCGCCATGGTGTTCCAGGAACCGATGACCTCGCTCAACCCGGTCTACACCATCGGCGAGCAGATCGCGGAGGTGCTGCGCAAGCACGAAGGCCTGTCGCGCAAGGGAGCGCTCGAGCGAACCGTCGAGATGCTGCGGCTGGTACAGATTCCCAATCCGGAGCGCCGCCTCAACGACTACCCGCATCAGTTCTCCGGCGGCATGCGCCAGCGCGTGATGATCGCGATGGCGCTGTCGTGCAATCCGAAACTGCTGATCGCCGACGAGCCGACCACCGCGCTCGACGTCACCATCCAGGCGCAGATCCTCGAACTGCTGCAGGACATGAAATCCCGCTTCGGCATGGCGATCATGCTGATCACCCACGCGATGGGCGTGGTCGCCGAAACCGCGCAGCGCGTCGTGGTGATGTACGCCGGCAAGGTGATCGAGGAGGCGCCGGTCGAGGCGCTGTTCGCCAACCCGCGTCATCCCTACACGCAGGGCCTGATCCGCTCGATCCCGCGCATCGACACGGCCGCGACCCACAAAACCAGACTCGAAGCCATCCCGGGCACGGTGCCGAGCCTGCTCAATCCGCCCCCCGGCTGCCGTTTCGCGCCACGCTGCCGCTACGCGATGGCGAAATGCCGCGAAGCGGTGCCGCCGCTGACCGATATCGGCGGCGGGCACCGTGTGGCATGTGTGCTGGTGCAGGACGAACTGGTGGCTGCGCAATGACCGAGCCGCTGCTGCGCGTCAAAGACCTGGTGAAGAATTTCCAGATCGGGGGCGGCTTGTTTTCGCGCGGTGCCGATATCGTTCACGCGGTCGACCGCGTGAGCTTCGACATCGCCCCTGGCGAAACGCTTGGGCTGGTCGGCGAATCCGGCTCGGGCAAGTCGACCACCGGGCGCTGCATCCTGCGCCTGATCGAGCCGACCTCGGGCGAGATCTGGTTCGAGGGCCGCAACGTCACCGCGCTCGACCCGGCGGCCTTCCAATCGCTTTGCCGCGACATGCAGATCATCTTCCAGGACCCGTTCGCCTCGCTCAACCCGCGCATGACGGTCGGCGCGATCATCGGCGAGGCGCTGACCATCCACAAGCTCGCGCCGACCAGGCGCGCGTTCGCCGACCGCGTCGTCGACTTGCTCGAAACCGTCGGCCTGCAGGCCGATCACATGCGGCGCTATCCGCATGAGTTTTCCGGTGGGCAGCGCCAGCGCATCGGGATTGCACGCGCGCTCGCGGTCGAACCGAAGCTGATCGTGTGCGACGAGCCGGTCTCGGCGCTCGACGTGTCGATCCAGGCGCAGGTGATCAATCTGCTGGAAGACCTGCAGCAGAAATTCGGCCTGACGTATCTGTTCATTGCGCACGACCTTTCGGTGGTCGAGCACATCAGCATGCGCGTCGCGGTCATGTATCTCGGCCGCATCGTGGAGATCGCAACCGCGCGCGACCTCTATGCCACGCCGCTGCATCCCTACACCGAGGCGCTGCTCTCGGCCGTGCCGGTCACCGACCCGCAGGCGCGGCGCAAGCGCATCGTTCTGCAGGGCGAGGTGCCAAGCCCGATGAACCCGCCGACCGGGTGCCACTTCCACACGCGCTGCCCGATCCGCAAGCTGCCGCTGTGCTCAAGCGAAGTCCCGCCGCTCGAACAGAAACGCGACGGGCACTGGGCGGCGTGCCATTTAAGGAGTTGAGCTCTGTGTCCGGGCGCAGCGCAGCATGCAATGATGCGCTGCAGACCCGGGACCCCGGTTTCTTGAAAAGAAAGGAACCGGGGTCCCGCATCTGCGGTGCACCGCTGCGCGCTGCACCGCGTGCGGGACACGAGTTTACTGCCGCACCGCCGTCCCGCCGCGGTTCCAACCGCGCGCGCCCTCGCCGAAGATCTCGAAACCGGTGTCGGTCACGGCGATCGTATCTTCCAGCTTGATGAACCCGCGCGAGGGGTGCTTCAGCGTGGTTTCGACCGAGATCACCATGCCGGCTTCGAGCGGACGATGCGCGTCCTCGTCGGTGTAGGGCACCGGGCCGTGATTGGTCAGGTGCGGCGCCTCGTGGCTGACCAGACCCATCCCGTGCGCGAGGAACTCCATATTGTTGTGATGCTTCGACTTGGCGACCAGCGCCTCGCCGGCCGCGTAGATTTCCCCGCCCATGGCGCCGGCACGGATCGGCTTGAACGCGGCGCGCTGGATCGTTTCGATCTCGCCAAGCAAATCCTCAAGCTCGGCATCCGGCTCGCCGAGGATTGCCATGCGGGCAAGATCGCCGATGTAGCCGTGATAATTCGCCCCTGAGTCGACCGAGAGCACGTCACCCTTTTCCCAGCGCTGCGGCGACGGCGCGCGATTGTGGCTCGCGCCGGCCGCGATCAGGCAATACTCGAAGGTGAGCCCGCGGTTCACCTCCTCGCGCCGCAGCGTTTCGGTGAATTCGGCCTTCGTGGTGCCCGGCCCGCTCTGCGCGATCGTCGCCATCATGGCGTCGATGACCTTCTCGGACGAGGTCTTGAGCATCGCCAGTTCTTCCGGCGACTTGCGCAGCCGCAGCCGCTCCAGGACCACCAGCGCGTCCTGGATGTCGGCGTCCGGCATGGACTTGCGCAACGCCGCGCCGGCATCCATCGGCATGAATGTCGTCTCGATCCCGATCCGCTTGTTCGGAATTCCCGAGCTACGCAGATAGTCCGTCGCCCGCTTCATCGTATCGAGCGCGCCGGATGAATTGGTTTGCGCCTCCGGCGTCCAGAACGGCTTCACCTCTTTCTGGAAGCCTTCGAGCCGGTGCCCGAAGTAGGCGGCCTTGTCGGGCTTGCCCTTCGGATAGACCAGGATCGGCAGATAGCGCGAGACCCCGATCGCATCCATGTAGTCGAAGAAGACCGAGCGATGCCCGCCGAGCAGATATTGCACGTTGTGCTTCGAGGTCGCGAGCAGCACGTCCATGCCGGCCTCGTCCATCAGCCGGTCCAGGCGGTTCGCGTCGAAGGGGATGTTGGCGGGCATATCGTTCCTCATTTGGCTTCTTGTCTGGGCGGCGATTATAGCCGGTAATGGGGCTCGGAAAACCCGCAACTCGGCCGGCGCGCGTATGCACAAAACGACGGACACACGCGCCGCGGCCGGCAGGCACACGCATCTCTTCGGTCATCCGAAAGGGCTCTCGGTGCTATTCGCGACCGAAATGTGGGAGCGGTTTTCCTATTACGGAATGGCCTCGCTGCTCGTCCTCTATCTGGTGAAGTATCTCCTCCTGCCCGGCCAGGTTGAGGCCGTGATCGGCTATCGCGCCGTGAAAGCAGGGCTGGAAGGCCTATTCGGGCCGCTCGAGCCTCAGCCCCTCGCCTCACAGATCTACGGATTCTACGCCGGATTCGCCTATTTGCTGCCCATCCTCGGCGGCTATCTCGCCGACCGCGTGTTCGGCCAGCGCAAGATGGCAATCATCGGGGCGCTGCTGATGGCCGTCGGCCACTTCCTCATGGCCGTCGAGTCGCTGCTCTTCATTGCGCTCGGCTTCCTCGTCCTCGGCATGGGCGCGTTCAAGCCCAACGTCTCGACGCAGGTCGGTTCGCTCTACGGCCCAAGCGATCCGCGCCGCGTCCGTGCCTATTCGATCTACTACATGGGCATCAACATCGGCGCGCTGCTTGCGCCGCTCGTCGCCGGCACGCTCGGCGGCGAGCTTGGCTGGCACTATGGTTTCGCCGCCGCCGGCGTCGGAATGCTGATCAGTCTCGCGATCTATCTCGCCGGTCAGCGTCATCTTCCGCCTGACGAACGGCGCGCCTCACGAGACCCGCAGGCGGCTGCGCTTCCGCTTCCGTTTGAGAAGCGCGAACGCCTGGCGATTTCCGGGCTGCTGGCGATCTTTCTCCTGACGGCATTGTTCTGGGCCACCTACGAGCAGCAGGGCAATACGCTGATGCTGTGGGCAGAAGATTTCACGGATCGGCGCATCAACCTCGGCTTCTGGCAAGGCCACATTCCGACAACCTGGTTTCTCGCTTTCAACCCGCTGATGATCCTGGCGCTGACGCCTGTGCTGATCAAGCTGTGGGCGTGGCAAGCCCGCAACGGAACGGAGATGTCGACCATCGGCAAGCTTGCGCTTGGCTTCTTCTGCATCGGCCTCGCCAATGCGCTGATGGCGACCGCTGCCCTGACGCTCGAACCCGGCAGCAAGGCAAGCCCGCTGTGGCTGATCGCTTATTTTGTCATCATCACCATCGGCGAGTTGCATCTCGCGCCGGTCGGGCTGGCGCTGGTCTCACGGCTGGCACCCGCGCGCGTTCTCTCTCTGATGATGGGCCTGTGGCTCGCGGCGAGCTTTCCCGGCGAGATTCTCGGCGGTTGGCTCGGCGGGTTCTGGAGCACCATGAACAAGGTGCACTTCTTTCTCATGATCGGCACCATCGCGACCGCCGGCGGCGCCGGTGTGCTCGCACTCAATCCGGCGCTCCGTTCGGTGTTCGACGAAGAGGATGCGTCCAGCCCGTAACGCGTTATCCGGCGCTTCGCCGCGCTTTGGCTGGAGCTTTCGCCCGATCCTTCACGACGCTTCGCGCGCGCTTGATCACGTCCGGGATCGCTTCTTCGTGGTTCGGCGCCATGATGTGCGCGCCGGCGACACCGGGCACGCTCGCCAACCGTTCGACGAAATCGACGCAGATCTGGCGTCCCTCGGCCGCGGCATCGCCGGCGCATTCCAGCCGCTCGACAATGTCGTCCGGAATGATCGCGCCGTAAAGCTGCTCCTTGATCCAGCGCGCCGAGCGGCCGGAACGCAACGGCACCACGCCGATCAGCAGCGCGATGCGATCGGTCAGCCCGTGCTCGGCAAGCCGCGCGACGTAACGGCGCACGATGTCGATATCCATGCAGAACTGGGTCTGCGCGAACTGCGCGCCGGCCGCGAGCTTGCCCTTCAGACTTTTCGGCTGCCAGTCTTTTGGCGGGTCGATCGGCATGTCGGCCACGCCGATGAAAAAATCGGCTCTGCCGGTGACCTTGCGGCCCGAGGGCAGTTCGCCGCGGTCGCGGATGCCGACCGCGGTCGCGATCAGCGCGCCGGAGTCGAGGTCGAACACGGGCTTCGCGTCCGGCTGATCGCCCGCGCTCGGATCGTCGCCGCGCAGCACCAGCAGATTGCGGATCCCGAGCGAGGCCGCGCCGAGCAGGTCGCTCTGCAATGCGAGCCGGTTGCGGTCGCGGCAGGTGAGCTGCAGCACCGGCTCGATGCCGGCCTGGTGCAGGATCACAGCCGCCGCCATCGCACCGAGATGCGCGCGCGCGCCAGCGCCGTCCGTGACGTTCACGGCGTCGGCGAGACCTTTCAGCGGCAGCGCCTTGGCGAGCAACTCGTCGCGGCTGGACGAGACCGGCGGCGTTACCTCGGCGGTGATCACAAAGCGGCCGGAGGCAATCGCCTTCTCCAGTTGGCCGCTGTCGGGCTTTACGGGCATTTTTTGCTTTCAACAGGCGCATTAGGGCGTGCGTCCCTTAGCAGAAGGCGAACGCCGCGATAAGCGCCTGTTGGTTGCCCACCGTGGTGTCCCACGGTGGGCCATTTGCCATGCGTCACTTCGCGAGATAGCTCCGATGCACCCAGGCGCCGCCCGCGCGCCGCGTTTCGAAGTACAACGCCTTGTCGCCATCGCGCACTTCAAGCTGCACAGCAGCCGGAAGCGGCTTTTCGCTCGCCTTGCCCTTCGCGCCTTCGTCGAGGAACGCCATCGCAACGGCGCTCGACGGCGCCGGATCGCTGTCGGCATTCTTGTGGCCGATCGCCTCAGTGACGCTCGCCTGCAACAGCTTCGGCCACATTTTCCGGAACAGCCCGTTCGACGGATAGACCTCCGCGCTGTTGAGCTTGCCGTTGACGGCAAAGATGTAACCGACGACGTCCTCTTTCTCGCCGGCACGCTGCAGCGCCGTCAGGTAGGCCGCCTGCGCGTCCTTGAGCTTCTCGTTCTCAAGCGCGAGCTGCAGGCTGCTCTGCGAAGCCGCGGCATTGACGGGGACGCCGAGACTGGCCGACAGCCCGTCCTGCACCTTGCGCACCTTGCGCCACACTTCCTGCTGCCGGTCGCCCGTATCCGAGGCTGCGCGAGCGGCGCTCACCTGGCCGCCGCGAATGCCGGCCGTCGGATCCGCGTAGGCCGTCGGTGCTGCCGCGATCACAGGCGCCCGCATGGCGATCTTGGCTTCGCGTGAGGGAATAGCGGCCGAGGCCGTCGCGAAGGTCTTGACGTCCTCCTTGCCGCGCGCCGACCAGCGGCCCTGCTCGACGCAGAACGACGCAATCGGGATGCGGCCGGACTTCTGCGGCAGGATCAGGCTGACGGTAAGCACGCGATCCTGCTGGCCGCCCTTCACGATATCACCGGACTGCACGAACACCTCGTCATTGCCGAGGTTCTCGATCTGCAGCTCGTTGACGTTGCCGGTCTCATGCACCTTGACGGCGCTCTTCGCCAGCGCTTCGGCGAGGGTGAGCGGCACCGGCCCGGCCGCGGACTTTCCGTGAACCAGATAGATCGCAAGGTTTTCGTGAACGACGGGGCCGCTGACGCGGTACTCGTCCGCCCGCGGTGTGCCGCCATGGCTGAGGAACGTCAACGACGAAGCCGCCAGCGCAGTCAAGATTCTGCGATGCATGGGAATCCCTCCGGAAGCGCCCCTGGGCCCGGAACCTGGGCTTCCTCTACGGCAGGGTCGAGGAATGGAACCGGCGGAGTTCCGGCGGAACCGTGGCTTCATTCGGCTGACAGTCGCGGCAATTCGGGCAACGCGTCAAAATTGTAAAATCGCAAGCGGCTGGCCCTCGGCGACCTGCTGCTTCTCGTCGACCAGTAGCGACTTCACGGTACCGGCGCGCGGCGCCGCAACCGGGATTTCCATTTTCATCGCTTCGAGGATGATCAACGTCTCGCCCGCGCCGACCGTGGCGCCCGCCCCGACCTCGATTTTCCAGACGATCGCGTTGAGCTCCGATCGCACCGTGACTTCAGCCATGGCCCCCTGCCCGCGCTTGCCTTGCCCGATGCTATAGTCGCGCCGTCCGGGGGTCGAGGCATGAGCTGGGAAGCCGATATCGAGGAATTGCGTCGCCGCGAGGCGTTGGCGCGCCAAATGGGCGGGCCGGACAAGGTCAAGCGCCAGCACGATGCCGGCCGGCTCACGGTACGCGAGCGGATCGGGCAACTGCTCGATCCCGGCAGCTTCCACGAGATCGGCGCGCTCGCCGGCCGTGCGCAATATGGCGACGACGGTGAGCTCGAAGCGTTTCAGCCCGCGAATTTCGTGCTCGGGCGGGGGCGGATGGACGGCCGGCCGGTCGTGGTCGGCGGTGACGATTTCACCGTGCGCGGTGGCGCGGCCGATGCGGCGATCCGCGGCAAGCAGGTGATGTCCGAGCAGATGGCGAACGAGCTGCGCGTGCCGCTCGTCCGGCTGGTCGACGGCACCGGCGGCGGCGGCTCGGTCAAGACCATCGAGACGATGGGCTACACCTATGTGCCGGCCAATCCGGCGTGGGATTGGGTCGTCGCGAACATGGGCACCGTGCCGGTCGTGGCGCTCGGCCTTGGCTCGGTCGCCGGCCTCGGCGCGGCGCGGCTGGTGAGCAGCCATTACTCCATGATGGTCGAGGGCCTCTCGCACATGTTCATCGCTGGGCCGCCGGTGGTGGCGCGCGCCGGACAAACTCTGACCAAGGAAGAACTGGGCGGCAGCGAGATTCATGCGCGCGCTGGCGCGGTCGACGACGTGGTCGAAAGCGAAGCGGAGGCGTTCGCCCGGGCGCGACGCTTCCTCTCCTATCTGCCGTCGTCGGTGTACGAGCTGCCGCCGCGCATCGCGCCAACGGACGATCCGGCGCGGCGCGATCCGTGGCTGATCGAGGCGGTGCCGCCCGAGCGGCGCAAGGTCTACGACATGCGCCGCATCTTGCAGGCGGTGGTCGACAAGGATTCGCTGTTCGAGATGGGCCGCAAGTTCGGCGGCCCCGTCATCACGGCGCTGGCGCGGCTCGACGGCTGGCCAGTCGCGGTGCTGGCGAGCGATCCGTATTTCTATGGCGGCGGCTGGACGGCGGATGCCTCGCAAAAAGTCGCGCGCTTCATCGATCTCGCCAACACGTTCCACCTTCCCGTCGTGCATCTCGTCGACGTGCCGGGCTTCGTGATCGGCATCGAGTCCGAGAAGGCCGGCACGATCCGTCAGGGCGCCCGCGCGCTCGCGGCGATGTATCAGGCGCGCGTGCCGTTCTGCTCGGTGATTATCCGCAAGGTGTTCGGCGTCGCGGGCGCGGGTCACACGCCGCACCAGCGGCTGCATTACCGCTACGCATGGCCGTCCGGCGACTGGGGCTCGCTGCCGATCGAAGGCGGCATCGAGGCAGCCTATCGCGCCGAACTGGATGCGGCGCCGGATCGCGAGAAGCGGCGTGCCGAAATCGAGGAACGGCTCAACCGCTATCGCTCGCCCTTCCGCACGGCCGAGACCTTTCTGATCGAGGAGATCATCGACCCGCGCGATACGCGGCCGCTGCTGTGCGAATTCGCCAATCTGGCGGCGAAGCTGCGCGAGCCCGGGCCGGTGGCGACGCCGATGCGGCCGTAGTGCGTTTCGGCTGCCGCGCTGGCTATCCGGGCAATATCCTTCTTGCGCCCCACCCTTCTCGGAGAAACCATTCTTTCCGAGCAGCCTTTCTGCCGCTTGCGCGATGCTTACATGCTAAGCACTGCCTTGTTCGGTCCGGGGCCCTCCTCTAGGGTCCCGTCACGCCTCACCGGGTCATTTTTCTCATGCAAGTTCGCGACGGCATCGTCGAAGCCATCGGCAACACGCCCCTGATCAAGCTGCAACGCGTGTCCGAGCAAACCGGCTGCACCATCCTCGGCAAGGCCGAGTTCCTCAATCCCGGCCAGTCGGTGAAGGACCGCGCCGGGCGCGAGATGATCCTGCAGGCGGAGAAGCGCGGCGAGATCAGGCCCGGCGGGCTCGTGGTGGAGAGCACCGCGGGCAACACCGGCATCGGGCTCGCGCTGGTCGCGAACGCGCGCGGCTATCGCACCCTGATCGTGATCCCCGAGACGCAGAGCCAGGAAAAGAAAGACATGCTGCGGCTGTGCGGCGCCGAACTGGTCGAGGTGCCGGCGGTCCCCTACAGCAACCCGAACAACTATCAGCACGTGGGGCGAAGGCTCTCCGAAAGCCTGAAGAAGAGCGAGCCGAACGGCGTGATCTTCGCCGACCAGTGGAACAACCTCGACAACCGGCTGGCGCACTACACCTCGACGGGTCCGGAGATCTGGCAGCAGACCGACGGCAAGGTCGATGGATTTGTGTCGACGGTCGGGACCGGCGGCACGCTGGCCGGTGCGTCAACGTTTTTGCGCGAGATGAAGAAGGACATCGTGATCGGAGTCGCCGATCCGCGCGGCGCCGCGATGTACAATCTGTTTGCACATGGTGAGGCCAAGCCAAGCGAGGGCGGGTCGATCACCGAAGGCATCGGGCTCGGCCGCGTCACGCCGATCATCGAGGACATCAAGTGCGAGAAGGCCTACCTGATCCCCGACGAGGAGGCGATCCCACTGATCTTCGATCTGCTTGAGCACGAAGGGCTGTGCCTCGGCGGCTCGTCGGCGATCAACATCGCGGGCGCCGTGCGGCTTGCGAAAGACCTCGGCCCCGGCAAAGTCATCGTCACGCTGCTCTGCGATTCCGGCACCCGCTATCAATCGAAGCTGTACAATCCGGATTTCCTGCGCTCCAAGGGATTGCCCGTGCCGGCCTGGCTGGAGCGGAAGTCCAGGATCAAGCCACCATTCGTGTAAGAGAAGACTGCATGCCCACCGACTGCCTGTTCCGCGAAGACGCCTACCTCACCTCGACGCCCGCGACCGTGCTGGGCTTGACCGAGAAGGGCGGCATCGTGGTCGACCGCACCTGCTTCTACGCAACCTCGGGCGGGCAGCCGGGGGACAGCGGTGTGCTGGTAACACCGAGGGGCGAATTTCCGCTCGCGACCGCGGTCTACAACGATGCACTCAAGACCGAAATCGCACATGTGCCCGCCGAAGGCGTGAGCGAACGTCCGGCCGCCGGCGATACCGTCACGCTGAAGCTCGATTGGGGCCCGCGCTACCGCCGCATGCGGATGCACACCGCGCTGCATCTGCTCTCCGCCGTGCTGCCCTATCCAGTGACCGGCGGCGCCGTGAACGAGGACGACAGCCGGCTCGATTTCGATATTCCGGAAGCCGGACTCGACAAGGACGAGATCACCGCAAAGGTCAACGAAATGATCAAGGCGGATGCCGAGGTCCTGTCGCGCTGGATCACCGACGAGGAGCTCGAAGCCAATCCGGCTCTCGTCAAGACCATGGCGGTGAAGCCGCCGATCGGCACCGGCAAGGTGCGGCTGATCGAGATCGTCGGCTATGACCTGCAGCCTTGCGGCGGCACGCATGTACGCCGCACCGGCGAGATCGGCGCGATCCGCGTGACGACGATCGAGAAAAAGGGCAAGCAGAACCGCCGCGTGCGGATCTCGTTTGCGTGAGCGGAGCGTCCATGACCGACACAACGCCGAGCCGCCGTTTCGTCTCGACCGAATGGCTTGCCGAACGCCTGAATGATCCGAACGTCGTGGTGGTGGACGGTTCGTTCTACTTGCCCACGCTCAAGCGTGACGCGAAGGCGGAGTATCTCGCGGCGCACATTCCCGGCGCCGTTCATTTCGACATCGATGCGATCGCCGACCACTCGACTAAACTGCCGCACATGCTGCCGGGTGCCGACGAATTCGCAGCCGCTGTCGGCAAGCTTGGTATTGGCGATGGCATGACGATCGTCGTCTATGACGGCACCGGCCTCGGTGGCTCGCCCCGCGTGTGGTGGACGTTCCGGGTGTTTGGGGCGGAGGATGTTTTCGTGCTCGACGGAGGCCTTCCCAAATGGAAAGCCGAAGGACGTCCGACAGAGTCCGGCCCGGTGAACCGTGCGCCGAAGACATTTTCACCAAAGTTCAACGGCGCGATGGTCGCCTCGGTCGACGATGTCCAAAGGGTCCTGCTCGACAAGACCGCGCAGGTGGTCGATGCGCGTCCCGCCGACAGATTTCGCGGCGAGGCGCCGGAGCCGCGTCCCGGCTTGCGCGGCGGACACATGCCGGGCTCATTCAATGTTCCATCGGCGTCCGTGATCCAGAATGGCCGACTTGCCTCGAAGGAGGCGCTCGCGACCGCTTTCGCGGCCGGCAATGTCGATACCTCAAAACCGGTGGTCACCAGTTGCGGCTCGGGGGTGACGGCCGCAATCCTGTGGCTCGCGCTCGATGCGCTCGGCAAGGAGCCCAAGGCGCTCTATGATGGCTCATGGTCCGAATGGGGCGCGCGGCCCGACACCCCGATCGTCACCGGCAAGCCCTGAGGCACTGGAGGCGGACATGATCTTCCGCCAGTTGTTCGACAGCGTATCCGGCACCTATACCTACCTGCTTGCCAGCCGGCGCGGCGGCGAAGCACTGATCATCGATCCGGTGCTGGAAAAGGTCGATCGCTATCTCCAGCTCATCCATGAGCTTGACCTCAAACTCGTCAAAGCCGTGGACACGCATCTGCACGCCGATCATATCACCGGGCTCGGCGCGCTGCGCGACCGTACCCACTGCATCACCGTGATGGGCGAGCAAACGAAGGCGGACGTCGTCTCGATGCGGCTCGCCGAGGGTGACAGGCTCACCGTCGAGGGCGTTTGCCTCGACGCGCTCTACACGCCCGGCCACACCGACGATTCCTACAGCTATGTGATGCGCGACCGCGTGTTCAGCGGCGACACGCTGCTGATCCGCGGCACCGGCCGCACCGATTTCCAGAACGGCGATCCGCGCGCGCAATACGACTCGATCTTCAACAAGCTGCTCAAGCTGCCGGAGGATACGCTGCTGTTTCCGGCGCACGACTA
>JAXDNY010000035.1:0-49796 GCA_034669145.1 Hyphomicrobiales bacterium | reverse complement strand
AGAGAGAACCTCAATCTCTCAACAGCGCAGTGCGGGCACGCTGCGCTGCTCAAGCCGCGCGGTGCGGGCACGCCGCGTGAAACAGCGTCAGACAATGCGGGTTAAGCGTAACGCGTTCTGTGTGTGTTGCGTTGGCGTAGATCCGTCGCACGGGGACAGGTCATGAGTGGGGACGGAACGCCGGCTTGCCGGCGGTGGACATCTGTTTGCTTTTTTCTTGGCGCGCTATGCGCCGCAATGCTTGGCTGCGGGGCCGCGCAGTCGCAGCGCTCCGGCGCGCCGGTGCCGAACAAGCCGCAGCTCGGCAGTCTCGGTGAGCGCATCAACGCCAACACGCTCGCGATCGTCTCGGGCAATCCGAACGCCACTTACATGACGATCGCGTACGACATGTCGGCCGTGCTCGACGACGGCGACGACTTCCGCATTCTGCCGGTGATCGGCAAGGGCGGCGGCCAGAACATCAAGGATGTGCGCTTCCTCAAAGGCGTCGATCTCGGCATCACGCAGTCGAACCTGCTGCCGTATTTCAAGAAGACAAACGAAATCGGCTCACTCGACGACAAGATCGTCTACATCGCCAAGCTGTTCAATGAAGAGATGCACCTGATCGTCCGCGCGGACTCGCCGATCACGTCGGTCGAGCAGCTTGCCGGCAAGCGCGTGAATTTCTCCGACATCGGCTCGGGTACGCAACTGTCCACGCGCGACATCTTCGAGCGCCTCGGCGTCAAACCCGAGGAAGTCAACATGGGGCAGGCCGATGCGTTCGAGAAGCTCAAGACCGGCGAGATCGCCGCGACGATCCTGATCGCCGGCAAACCGGCCGGCTCCATGATCAAGCTCAAGGCCGCGGACGGCTTCCGCATCCTTCCCGTGGCGTATGCCAAGCCGCTGCAGAACGAGTATCTGCCGGCCACGCTCACGCCGGAGGATTATCCGGGACTGATCGCGCCGGGCCAGAAGGTCGAGACGATCGCGGTCGGTGCGGTGCTGATCGCATTCAACTGGCCGAAAGGCACTGACCGCTACCGGCGCATCCAGAAATTCGTCGAGGCATTTTTCCCAAAACTCGCCGAATTCCAGAAGGTGCCGCGTCATCCGAAGTGGAAGGAAGCCAATCTCGCCGCGGTGCTGCCGGGCTGGACGCGCTTTGCGGGCGCCGAGGAATGGCTGCGCAAGCGCGACGGCATGGCGCAAGGCGAGCGCGAGCAGTTCGATCAGTTCGTCGCGGGGAGACGCGAGAAGGCGGTCGCGCTGCCGTCCGAGGAACGCGACCGGCTGTTCCAGGAATTTCTGCAGTGGAAGGCGCGCGAGCGCAGGTAAACGATACCGCGATCGAGCGCGTACTCGCTTCGATCGCGCGCCGACGATCCTCCAGGGGGCATGTTGCGTGAGGCCGTCACCCGACGGCGGGAGGAAAAGTCATGAGTGCTCCAATCCGAAGCGATGCCGATATACCCACGATGTTCCCGACGATGTATGCGCCTCCTTGGGCGCGTGAGGAAACGCGCGACGCGCCGGGCGATGCCGGCATGGCGGCGGTCGACAAGGCGCTCAATGCGAGCGAGGCATTCCGCCGCACCTTGCCGGCCGCGGCCCCATTGGAGGCGGCCAACGGCAAGCGGCGCTGGCGCGACAAGCCGTTCGACGGCGACATCGCGGCGCGGCACTTGCGCGAGCGGCCCTCGCTCGATCCGGTCGCCGTGCCGATGCCGCCGATGCCGCCGATGCCGCCGATGCCGACGGTCGGCATCCTGGCACGCGTCGCCGGCGCCGTCGGGCTGGCGGCGCTCGCGGCGTTCTTCATGGTCGGCACCGCGCCGCTGTCGCTCGCCGTCAAGGCGGACGGCGAGGCGGCTCCGGCGTCCTTCTGGTCGCGCTTCGCCGCGCAGAGCGGCAATCAGCGGCAAGCGCCTCAGGAGTTCAAGCTGGCCTCGGCCGACGGGAGCATGCCGGTCGCGCTTGCCGAGCGGTTTGCGGCGGCAGGTCCGGCGCCTGAGGCGCCGCGCGAGATGCCAATTCCCGCGCAAGCGGTAAAGACCGTCGCAATATCGCCCGTCTTGGTGGAACCGGCGCCCGCACCGGTGCCGACCCTGCGCGCGCTCGATCGCGAGGAAATCGCAATGCTGGTGAAGCGGAGCGAGGAACTGATCGTGCAGGGCGACATCGCGGCGGCACGGTTGATGCTCACGCGCGCGGCGGAAGCGGGCGATCCCCGCGCAGCGCTGGTGCTCGGCTCGACCTTTGAATCAGCCGTGCTGCGCAAGCTCGGCGTGCTGGGCGTTGCGGCCGACCCGGGCCAGGCGCGCGAGTGGTACGCCAAGGCAGCGGAATTCGGCTCGGGCGAGGCGAAGCGGCGGCTGGAGCAATTCGCTCAGTCGGCGCGCTGAACCCGACCGCTCTTCCCGCGAAAGCGAGCCAAGAAAAGAAAATGCTAGGTTCCCGCTTACGCGGGAATAAGCGAAGAGAGTGCTACCGCCAGCGCGCGTACCGCCAAGGGGCGTACCAGTGCGCCCCCTGCGGCGCGGCTTCCGGCACGCGGTCGATGCCGGACGTTCCCCAAGGCTGACAGCGCAACAGCCGCGCAAGCGTCATCCATGAGCCGGCCCAGAGGCCATAACGGTCGAGTGCCTCGTCGGCATATTCCGAACAGGTCGGAAGATGGCGGCAATGAAAGCCGACCAGCGGCGAGAGGGTGTAGCGGTAGATTTTCACCAGCCCGCGGCCGGTGAGGCGAGGGGCGTGCAGCAGCTTCACTCCGCTGCCGCCTTGTTGGTGGTCGCGCCGCGAGTCTGCCCTAAGTCTTGCGGAAAACCGGTACCCACTTTTCCTGGCGTCGCTCCGTCACGTTTGGATTCGATCTGGTTGATCGCATCGACCACCGCGTCGAAGGTCAGCAGCGTCGAGGCATGGCGCGCCTTGTAGTCGCGCACCGGCTCGAGCACCGCGATGTCGGCCCATTTGTCGTCCGCGGGCGGGGCGCCGTTTTCCTTCAGCATCTTGCGAACGGTCTCGCGCAAGCCCCTGAGTTCGCTTGCTTTCGCGCCGATCACGTTGCGCGCCATGATCGACGAGGACGCCTGTCCGAGCGCGCAGGCTTTCACCTCGTGCGCGAAGTCCGCGATGGTGTCGCCCTCCATCCTGAGGTCCACTGTCACGGTCGAGCCGCACAGCTTGGAATGGGCGGTCGCAGACGCGTCCGGGCGTTCCAGCCGACCAATTCGGGGAATTGTGCCCGCCAACTCGAGAATCCGGCGGTTGTAGACGTCATTCAGCATGGATTTGGCTCGATTCCGGCAAATTCAGCCAGGGGGCATTGATTGCCGGCCAGCTTCTCGCAACTTATATAGGAGCGGAACCGCAGGCTGGAAAAGGGGGCCTTCGGTTCTGGGGGCGTCTCGCCTAAAGGCGAAGCGCGAAGCTTGAGGAAAGCGGCGTCCGTATCGGTTCCATCCGGTGCACTAGAGCCGCGGCCACCCCGGTGACACCCGGCACTTTGTGCCGGTCGAACGGAGAGACCGTCATGGACGCTGTCGTCAAGAATTTTCCGAAAACCACTGCGCCCGAAAAGCCCATGTCGGACCACGTGCGCGCCGCGCCCGTGCCGGTCGAACCGCGCCCGTCGCGCGCGGAGGCGGAGGCCGCGGTGCGCACCTTGCTCTCCTTTATCGGCGACAATCCGGACCGCGAGGGTCTGGTCGAGACACCGAAGCGCTTTGTGAGCGCGTATGAGGAACTGTTCGGCGGTTATCAGGAGTGCCCCGCCGAGGTGCTGGATCGCACCTTCTCGGAGACCGGCGGCTACGACGACCTCGTGCTGGTGCGCGATATCCCGTTCTATTCGCATTGCGAGCACCACGTGATGCCGTTCACCGGCAGGGCGCACATCGCCTATGTGCCGATCGGCCGGGTGGTCGGACTGTCCAAGATCGCGCGGCTGATCGACGTCTATGCGCGGCGGCTGCAGACGCAGGAACATCTGACCGCGCAGATTTCGACCGCGATCGAGGAGATTCTAAAGCCGAAGGGCGTGGCCGTGATGCTCGAAGCCGAGCACACCTGCATGTCGATGCGCGGCGTTGCCAAGTCCGGCTCGATGACGCTGACGACGAAATTCACCGGCCTGTTCGAGGATCCGCAGGAACAGGCGCGCTTCATCACGATGGTGCGCGGAGGCGCGCGCTGATCGCTGATCCCGGCGAGGCTACGGTGACCACCTACACATTCTCCGAGCGCGGCTCCGCGCAGGCGGTCGAGGAAGGCGCCAGGCTCGCGCCCAGGTTCGACGCCGACGGGCTCGTGACCTGCGTGGCGACGGACGCTGCGAGCGGCGACGTGCTGATGGTCGCGCACATGAATGCCGAGGCGCTCGCCCGCACCATCGAGAGCGGGGAGGCCTGGTACTTCAGCCGCTCGCGCCGCGCGCTCTGGCGCAAGGGCGAGACCTCCGGCCACGTCCAGCGCGTGACCGAGATGCGCATCGACTGCGATCAGGACGCGGTGTGGATCAAGGTCGAGCAGGCGGGACCGGGCGCATGCCATACCGGGCGGCGCTCGTGTTTTTATCGCGCGGTTCCGCTCGGCAAGGCGCCGGATGCGACGCTCACGCTGGAGTTTCGCGAGGCCGACAAGGCGTTCGATCCCGCGAAGGTGTATGCGCCGAAGGCCGATTGATCGAACGCGACCTGAATCCTTCGCCCGCCATTAACGATCCTCATCAAGGTAAATTCGCGATCGTCGTTGAGCGCCTGCGCACTCGCGACTAGTTTCCCCGCTCGGATCGGCGCGATGTTTCCCGCGCCGGAGGCCATCTCGAACCCAGCGGGTAACCCCATGTCACGCGTTCTTGCCGCGCTTATCACCACCGCCACTTTGGCGCTTGCCGCCGTTCCGACCGCCGCTTCGGCGGGCTGCTACGGCTGCGCTCCTCCGCCTCCGCCCCAGCCGTGCGTCACCTGTTATCAGCAGCAGGTGATCCCGCCGCAGTACCAGACCGTGAACGAGACCGTGATGGTCTCGCCCGGCCGCCGCATCGCGCATCGCACGCCGGCGCGCTACGAAACCGTCATGGTGCCGAAAACCGTGATGGTCGAGCCGGAAGGCGTCCAGTACGAGGAAATCCCGCCGCAATACGCGACCGTGCAGCGCACGCAGATGGTCGCGCCCGCGCGCACCGTCGTCGTGCCGGTTCGCCCGCGCTGCAACACCTGCGGCTGGTAAGCCGAGCGATCCGCCGCCGGCTGAGCTGAGTTTTTGAATGCGCGGGGCTCGCCCCGCGCATTTTTTTTGTGTGGCCGGCATGATGTCGGCCACACGATGCAGGACTTCTACTGCCCGGCGCTCACGAGCTGATAGGCGCCGCGCTCGAACGTGTCGTAGACGGCCAATGCCTTGGCGTCGGCGAACGGCAAATACTGCATCATGATCACGCCCGCGATGCCGCGGGTGTTGTCGATCCAGAAAAATGTGTTGTTAATGCCGCCCCAGCTGAGACTCCCGGGGGAGCGCTTGCCGGGCACCTGATTGACCGTGATGAGGAAGCCGAGCCCCCACTTGTCCTTGCCATCGTCGATGAAGGTGAAGTCGGCGCTACGCGGCAGCGCGGTCTTGAGTGCGGGGACCGAGACCGCACCGATGTGGTTCTGGCCCATCAGCGCCACCGTCTCGGCTTTGAGGACGCGCGCTCCATCAAGCGCGCCGCCGTTGAGCAGCATGCGCACGAAGCGCCCGTAGTCATTCGCCGTCGAGGCGAGGCCGCCGCCGCCGATCGGCGCCGCAATGGTGAGCCCGAGCTGAGTCTTCTGCAGTTCAATCGCGCCGTCCATCTTGTCGCCGGCGCGCTGCTGCTGGGCGACGAGGCGCGGCCCCTTTGCCTCCGGCACGTTGTAGGAGGTGTCATCCATCTTGAGCGGGGCAAAGATGTGCTGGCGGAAATAATCCTCGAGCTTCTGGCCCGAGATGACCTCGACCAGCCGCCCGACCACATCGGTAGAGGTGCTGTAGTGCCAGCGCTCGCCCGGATCGAACAGCAGCGGTCCGCCGAACGGATAGGTTTCGCCGGCGCGCGGCTTGAAATCGCGCCAGGTCGCGCTGGTGAACGGATAGGCCAATCCGGATGTGTGCGTCAGGAAGTGTTTGACTGTCGCCGGTCTTGATGCCGCGCGGAGCTTGTACGCGCCGTTCGCGGCGTCGAACGATTCAAAGACTTTCAGTCCCGCAAGCTCCGGCAGGTATTTTTCGGCCGGGTCATCGAGACCGAGGCGGCCCTGTTCGATGAGCTGCATCAATGCCAGCGACGTGACCGCCTTGGTCATCGAGGCGATACGAAACAGCGCGTCGGCTGTGAGCGGGCGCCCGGACGCGACGTCCGCCACGCCGAATGCGCTCTGATAAATCACGCGCTCGCGATCGGTGACCAGCGCGACCACGCCCGGCACATCCTTGCGCTCGACCGCGGCGCGCAGGCTGGCGTCGAGGGCCGCGCTCGCTGATGAATTCTGTGCGCTCGCGGTGCCGGCGAATGCCGCAATCGTAACGCCTATGGCGAAGACAATCCCGACGGTCCTTCGATTCATGGAAGCCTCCCTGTTGCGCCCGGCCCGGGTGTCGCGTCTCCCGTGGCCAAATTTTTGTTCGACACCGTCTCGGCGGCGACAGGCACACGGCGCCACGTCGGCCTGTCGGGTTGTGACATTAACAGTCGCAATTCGCTGAGTCTCCGACTCCGCGAGCCATTCGTTCACGTTTGGGCGCCCGCCGTGGACAGTCGCGCGGATAGGGCGGTATGTTTTGCGCAACCGGCCGACCGGCGCCGAACCGATGGGGGGATACCATGGATGCGGCAGGCACTGCGGCGCTCCCGAAAAAACCGATCTACACGCACCTCTATGTGCAGGTGCTGACCGCAATCGTGCTTGGCGTTCTGCTCGGGCATTTCTATCCGCAGCTCGGCGAGGCGATGAATCCGCTGGGCGATGGCTTCGTCAAACTCATCAAGATGCTGATCGCGCCGATCATCTTCTGCACCGTGGTGCACGGCATCGCCAGCATGGAGGACATGAAGAAGGTCGGGCGGGTCGGCTTCTAGGCGCTGGTCTATTTCGAGATCGTGACCACGCTGGCGCTGATCGTCGGGCTGATCGTCGTCAATCTTCTGCAGCCGGGCGTCGGCATGAACGTCGACGCGCGCAGCATCGATACCAAGTCGATTCAGGTCTACACCACCAAGGCGGGTCAGCAGAGCACCGTCGAATTCCTGATGCACATCATCCCCAACACGGTCGTCGGCGCGTTCGCCGAAGGGGAGATCCTGCAGGTTCTGTTCTTCGCGATCCTGTTTGCGTTCGGCCTGTCCATGCTGGGTGAGCGCGGGCGGCCGGTGCTCGCCCTCATCGACATCGTCTCGCATGCGTTCTTCGGCATCGTCGGCATCATCATGAAAGCAGCGCCGATCGGGGCATTCGGCGCGATGGCGTTTACGATCGGCAAGTACGGTGTCGCAACACTGCTGTCGCTCGCGCAGTTGATGATGGCGTTCTACCTCACCTGCCTGCTGTTCGTGCTCGTCGTGCTCGGCTCGATCGCGCGGCTCGCCGGTTTCAACATTCTCAAGTTCATCAAGTACATCAAGGAGGAGCTGCTGATCGTTCTCGGCACCTCTTCGTCCGAATCCGTGCTGCCGCGGATGATCGCGAAGCTCGAGAACCTCGGCTGCAAGCAGTCCGTGGTCGGGCTGGTGGTGCCGACCGGCTACTCCTTCAACCTCGATGGCACCTGCATCTATCTGACCATGGCCGCCATCTTCCTGGCGCAGGCGACCAACACCGAGCTCACGCTGTGGCAACAGCTCGGCATTATCGGAATCCTGCTGCTCACCTCGAAGGGCGCGGCCGGCGTCACGGGATCGGGCTTCATCGTGCTGGCGGCGACGCTCGCCTCGGTCGGAACCATTCCGGTCGCAAGCATTGCGCTGATCCTCGGCGTGGACCGCTTCATGTCCGAGGCGCGGGCGCTGACCAATCTGGTCGGCAACGGTGTCGCCACTATCGTGGTCGCCAAGTGGGAGAAGTCGCTCGACGAGGATCGCATGCGCCGCGTCCTCGATCGTGAAACCGAGACCGAAGCCTCCGATCCCGAGGCCGCGATGGGCCCGCCCGACCCGTTGTTACCAAGCGCCGGCCGGGCCTGAACCGGAGAGGCCATCATGCGGATCGCAAAGCTGATCGCAGGCATCGTTGTGGCATTGCTGGCAGCGGCCCCCGGCCGGGCCGCTGACCCCAATTGGCCGGATCATCTGACGATCGGCACGGCTTCACCTGGCGGGACGTATTACGTTTACGGCGAGGGCCTGGCAAAAATCCTCACGCGCTCGCTCGATGTGCCGGTGACGATGCGGCCGACCGACGGCCCGACGCAGAACATCGAATTGCTGGAAGCGGGGGAAGCGAAAGTCGTTTTCGTCACCAGCGGCATCGCGCTGCAAGCCTGGAATGCGACCGGCGTCTGGGCCGGCAAGAAGCCGGCGCGATCGATGCGCGCGATGTTTCCGATGTACGACACGCCATTCCAGCTTCTGGCGTTTCAGGAGTCGAACATCCGCTCGATTGCCGACATGGCGGGCAAGCGCATCGGCATCGGCCCGCGCGGCGGAACGTCGGCGACCTACATCCCGGAGTTCTTCAACACGCTGAAGGTCGCCGCGACCTTCGTTTTCGGCGAGTGGTCCGATCTCGCGGCGCAGATGAACGCGCGGACCATCGACGTGCTGGCGGTCGGCGCAGGCGTGCCGTTTCCGTCGTTCATCGAACTGGAAGCGAAGAACCGCGTCCGCTACGTGACGCTCAGCCCTGAGAATATCGCCGCGCTGCGGCTGGCGATGCCGGAGCTCAGCCCCTCGCGCGTTCCGGCCGGCACCTATCCGTCATTGCTGCGCGACTATCAGACGCTCGGCCTTTACAATTTCGCCGTCGCGCATGCCGACCTGCCGGCCGACCTCGTCTACAACATCGTCCGCGTCGTGTTCGACAAGCACGAGGAGATGATGGAGGTGCACGCATCGGCAGCCGCGACCGTGCCCGCCAACATGGAGCGCAATACGTTCCTGCCGCTCCACCCCGGCGCCATCCGGTTCTACCGGCAGATCGGACGCGCCGGTCAGTCGGATTAGGATACGCATGAGCGGCGCAGGAATGTCGGCAGCAGACGCGGCACGAGAATGCGCCGACCTCGCCGTTTGACCCATCTCGGAGATTGAACGAAATATTGTACTTCAAGGGCGCAGATGATAGCGATTGCACACTATGACGAACTGCAAATCCAGTATCGCTTCGGTCTTCTTCCTTAGCCGCTAACGGCATTGCCTGCGCCCGCAGGCGGAGGACGGCGATGTGCGTTGCCGCCACGTGGCTCGCGCGTTGTCACAGACTGAACTCGCCCACCAACCTGCTTCGAGCGGGTCATGGCTGTTGGCCAAGCGATATGAGGATTTTCATGCCGACCGGTGAACGTGAGCCCACGCGCGTGCTTAGCAGCGCGCAGATAGAGCAATTCATTCAAGATGGTTTTGTCAGAATTGATCGCGCCTTTCCTCGGCAGCTCGCCGACGAAGGCCGCGCCATTCTCTGGCGCGATCTACCATGCGATCCGAACGATCCGGCGACTTGGACACAGCCGGTCATCCGGCTTGGCTACTACGATGACGAGCCGTTCAAGAAGGCAGTAAACAGTCCTGTTCTCTACGCGGCCTTCGACCAACTCGTCGGAAAAGGACGTTGGCGTCCGCGTCCCAACCTTGGAACCTTTCCGGTGCGTTTTCCCAGTCCGCAGGATCCTGGCGACGCGGGCTGGCACGTCGATGTCAGCTTTCCCGGCGAGTCTGGCGATCCAAACGAACAGCGGGATTTTTCCGCCTGGCGCGTGAACGTCACCTCGCGCGGTCGTGCCTTGTTGATGCTGTTCCTGTTCTCCGATGTGGGTGAACTGGATGCGCCGACGCGGATACGCGTGGGATCGCATCTCGACATGGCGAGGTTTCTTGCTCCGGCCGGAGAGGCTGGCATATCGCACCTCGTGCTGGACCAAACGGGGGCCGATCGACCGCAGGCCTTGGCGACCGGCGAGGCCGGCACTGTCTACTTGTGCCATCCGTTTCTCGTTCATGCTGCCCAACGACATCATGGGTCGGCGCCACGGTTCATGGCGCAACCGCCGCTCCACCCAGCCGAGCCCCTCCGGTTAGACCGGGAAAACGAAGACTATTCGGCTGTCGAAATAGCAATTCGACAAGCATTGCACAGGGACAAGAACTAGCAGCATGCCCGATCCAAACATCGGACCGGGCGGCCCCCTTTGCACGATACCAAGCCCGATTTGATGTTCGTTCTTGGACCCGAAGCGACTGCGGACCGAATTCGACGCACCGCACGTCGCGCCGGCTGAGGCGGTTGCGCCAGGCCACGCGACCTTGTTCGTTTCAAGCCGGATTGGTACAAAATCACCGACGGCTTGCCTGGCACGATGAGGGCATCACCGATGACCAATCTCAATCGCAGGCACGTGCTGGCCGCCCTTGGGGCCGGGGTGATCGACGCACGTCACGCCTTCGCACAAGCGTCACCGCAAGCCATCGGGGAGCGCCTGACGCAAGCCCTGCGGGACGGCAGCGTGAGCGGGTTGCACGCGCTTCTCGTGAGTCAGGGAAGGACGCTCGTGTTCGACTACTACGGACGCGGCGAGTACGAGTCTTTCGCGCCCGGCGTGTTGCATGACCTGCGCTCGGTGACCAAGAGCGTGGTCGTTCTGCTCTATGGCATTGCGCTTGCGGCCGGCAAGGTGCCCCCGCCGGAAGCAAAACTCTACGACCAATTCCCGGAATACGCCGACCTCGGCAAGCAACCCGGTTGCGAACGAATCACCGTGGGACACGTGCTGAGCATGACACTCGGCCTTGAATGGGACGAGCTTACGGCCTCCTTCGCGGACAACAGCGACCAGGCGATGGAAGCGGCGCCCGACCGATTCCGCTTCGTGCTCGAGCGCCCCATTGTCGACGAACCTGGCCTAACGTGGACCTATTGCGGTGGCGCCACCGTGCTGCTCGGCCGGATGATTGCCAAGGGCACCGGCGAGGAGCTGTTGGCCTATGCCCGCCGCGTTCTCTTCGATCCCCTGAACTTCGGTCCCGCGGAATGGATGAGCGGCAGCGACGGAGAACGTCTCAGCGCCGCGGGCTTACGCGTCCTGCCGCGCGACCTGCTGAAGGTCGGCCAACTCGTGCTGGCCGGCGGCGCGTGGAATGGCAGGCAGATCGTTCCATCGGACTGGATCAAGCGCGTGACGACGCCCGCGATCGCGATCGAACGTGGTTACAGTTACGGCTATCACTGGTACGTCGGCGCGGTGATCGCCGGCGCACCGCCGCGATCGCATCATTGGATCGGCGGCATCGGCTGGGGCGGCCAATGCGTGTCCGTCTTGCCCACGCTCGACCTCGTCCTGGCCATGAACTGCGGCAATCATGACAAATCGCGCACGGAGCAGCGGCGCATCATTAGCGCTGTGCTCACCGTGATCGTGCTGCCAAGCTTCGTCTAGCGGACCCGCGCGAGCAGCCGCTCGGCGCGGGTGAGGTGAGGGCGGTCGTACATCACGCCGCCGATCGCAACCACGCCAGCCGACGGATTGTTCGCGAAAGCCGCGACCACGGCTTGCGCCTTCGCGATCTCGTCCGCGGCCGGCGTGAACACCTCGTTGATGATCGCGACTTGCGCCGGGTGGATCGCCATCTTGGCGGTGAAGCCATCGCGCCGCGCCTCGATCGCTTCCGCGCGCAAGCCGTCCATGTTGCGGAAATCCGCATAGACCGTGTCGATTGCCTGCACGCGCGCCGCGGATGCTGCCGCGAGCGAGAGATTGCGCGCGAGCCAGTAGGGCGAGGTGAAGCGGCCGCCTTCGTCACGGTTGGTCTCGGCGCCGAGCTCCGCCGACAGATCCTCCGCGCCCCAGGTGATGCCGATGAGCCGCGGGCTTGAATCGCGGTAGGTGCCGCAAACGAACAATGAGGCGGCCGTTTCGGTCGCGAGCGCGAGAATCTTGATCGATCCTTCGGGCAGGCCGTGCAGCGCCTCGCGTGCCGTGACCTTGGCGTCGAGATGCGTGACCGCCGCGCCGCCCTCGGCCTTCGGCAGCAGGATCATGTCCGGGCGGCCCGCCACCACGCCGTCGAGATCGGCATCGGTCAGGCCCGTATCGAGCGCGTTGACGCGCACGACGAGGCGCGGCCGCTTCGTCCGCGCGGCGTGCTGCTTCAGGTAGCCGAGCGCGGTCTCGCGCGCGCCAGCCTTGCGGTCGGCCGCGACTGAGTCCTCCAGATCGAGGATGATCGCGTCGGCGCCGGACTCGGCCCCCTTGGCGAGCTTGCGTTCGCTGTCGGCGGGGACGAAGAGGAATGAGCGCATTATTTGGGCCGCATCAGCATGAACGCCTGGCGCTTGCACTCCGCGACCAGCTTGTTGTCCTGATTGTAGGCGCGGATGTGCAGGTCGACGATGCCGGCGCCGGGGCGCGACCTCGACTCGCGCTTGGAGAGCACCTCGCTCGAGCAATGGATGGTGTCGCCCTCAAACAGCGGGTGGGGAAATTTCACGTCGGTCATCCCGAGATTGGCGATGGTCGTTCCGACCGTCATGTCGGAGACCTGGATCCCGACCATGAGACCGAGCGTGAACAGCGAATTCATCAGCGGCTGGCCCCACTCGGTCTCCTTCTCGCAGAACTCCCGATCGATGTGCAGCGGCTGCGGATTGAGCGTCATGTTGGAGAACAGCATGTTGTCCATCTGCGTGACGGTGCGCCGCAGCGTGTGCTCGTAGACCTTGCCGACCTCGAAAGCCTCGAAATACATGCCTCCGCGCGAGCTTCGCATGGCTGCCATCTGGTCCATCTACTCTCTCCGATTCGGAACCTGGATCGCCGGACGCGGTTCCGAATTAACCCGTCATTTACCATAACGGCCGATGGTGCAAGGCGGCGGGAAGGCGTTCCGGCCAGCCAAGGCGCGCCCATGGGCACCGATGCAGCGATCGATATTGCGGCCCGGGTAAGCGGGGCGACGACGGATCTCGCCACGCGCATGACCGGCGCGATCCGCGATGCGGCGCGCAAGACCGGCGCCGGTTTCGAGTATCTGCTCAATACGGCGCTGCGCGAATCCAATCTCAATCCCGACGCCAAGGCCAAGACGTCCTCGGCGACCGGCCTGTTCCAGTTCATCGACCAGACGTGGCTCGGCACGATGAAGCAGGCAGGTGCCGCGCACGGCTATGGCAAGTACGCCGACGCGATCAGCAAGACCTCCTCGGGGCGGTTTGTCGTCAACGACCCGGCGATGCGCAACGAAATCTTCGCGCTGCGCAAGGACCCGGCCGCGAATGCCGTGATGGCCGGCGCGTTCGCGAACTCCAACGCCAAGGTGCTGACCGACCGGCTCGGGCGCAAGCCGACCGACGGCGAGCTCTACATGGCGCATTTTCTCGGCGCCTCGGGCGCATCGCGCTTCATCAAGGCCGCGGAAGCCAATCCGAACGGCAAGGCGGCAGCGCTGTTCCCGCGCGCCGCGCACGCGAACAACGCGATCTTCTATGACAAGGCGGGGGCGGCACGCAGCCTGAAGCAGGTGTATGCCGGGCTTGTCTCGCGCCACAACGTGATCGGCAGCGCGACGCAGATTGCAGAGGCGAAGCCGACCGACGTGGTCAAGCCCGCCGCGCAGGTCGCGGCCACGAGGGCTCCCGTCCCGGCCGCGCCGCCGGTCATGCAGGTTGCCGACACCAGCGTTCTGACGCCGAAGACGGTCAAGACCGTCGCGATCGCTCCGGCATCCCCTGCATCCGCGGTCGCACCTGCGAGTCCGGCCGTGAGCGCGGAGGCCGTCACGCCCGCGCGTGCAACCGCAAGCGTGACGGCAAACGAGTCCGCGACGTTCGCGGATCGTGTCGCGGCCTTCGCTGACGCGCCATCGAAGACTACGCAAGGCCCGCTGTTCGAGACGCTCTATCACCCCGACCAGCGCGGCGCCGTCGCGCCGGTCGTGCGCGAATTGTGGGGTCCCCGCCACGCCGCCTCCGAAACCGAGGCGGCGGTCGCGCCGCCGACGGATATTTCGGCGCAGCGCCGGCCGCGGCCAAGCCTTAACGCGCCGCTCGACCTGTTCCAGTTCATGCGGCCGTCGGCGCGGCGCCCGGCTTAGGGCGCCAGCGGTTTTGCCGCCTTAATAATTCGGCAAGAATCCCAAAGAGTTATGGTGAACCGTTTGTTAAGCCGCCGGCTTTAAGCTGCGATCCATCGCCGTGCGTCTCGCGGCTTTGTGGGTTCGTAGCGTCTGTCATGATCGTTCGCCATTTTCTCCAGTGGATCCGGACGGCCGAGGCCGCCGAGCGTGCGGAAGCGACGTCAGCGCTGGCACGCGCCTATCTTTATTCCGATCTCACGCATGACGACCGCATCGCCGCCGAAGGCGCGATGATCATGCTGCTCGACGATCCGTCGCCGCTGGTCCGCCACGCGCTTGCCGACGCGCTCGGCTCGAGCCGCGACGCGCCGGCCGCCGTGGTGCATGCGCTCGTCAACGATCAGCCGCACATTGCCGCGATCGTGCTGGAACGCTCGCCGCTGCTGCTCGACTCCGATCTGGTGGATTCGATCGCGGTCGGTGGTGCCGACATCCAGAGCGCCATCGCGCGGCGCGCGGCGCTGCCGCGCTCGGTCTCGGCCGCCATCGCCGAAGTCGGCTGCGCCGAGGCGTGCCTGATCCTCATCGAAAACGCCGGCGCCAATTTGGCGGCGTTCTCGCTCGACCGCATCGTGGAGCGCTTCGGCCATCTCGGGGCGATCCGGGAATCGCTGTTCGCATGGCCCGACCTGCCGGTTGCGATCCGACAGGTGCTGGTGGTCAAGCTGTCCGAGACGCTCGCCGGGTTCGTGGTCGCGCGGAACTGGCTCGAAGAGGGCAGGGCTCAGCGCATCGCGCAGGAAGCCTGCGAAAAGGCGACCGTGGTCCTCGCCGCGGTCTCCGAGAGCACCGAGGTCTCGCTGCTGATCGGTCATTTGCGCGCAACCGGCCAACTCACCGCCGGTCTCGTGCTGCGCTCGCTGCTCTCCGGCAACATCGACTTCTTCGAGCAGGCGCTGGCCGAGCTGACCGGGTTGCCGGCCTCGCGCGTGAGTGCGCTGCTGCACGACCGCCGCGCGGCCGGCTTCAAGGCGGTCTACCAGCGTGCCGGCCTGCCGGCCTCGGTCTATCCGGCGTTCCGCGCCGCCATCGAGGCGATGCAGGACACCGGCGTGCAGGCGGAGCCCGGCGGTACCACGCGGCTCAAGCGCCGCATGGTGGAACGCGTGCTGACAAGCTGCGCACGCATGCCGGCGGGCGATGTCGAACCGCTGATGACGCTGTTGCGCCGCTATGCCACGGAAGCCGCGCGTGAAGAGGCGCGGCTGTTCTGCGACGACCTCGTCGAGATGGGCGATATGAGCCACATCGTGCCGGCCAACGATATCGGGCGTGCGGCTGTCGCAGCCGCCTAGACTTCAGCCGGACGGCGACAGCGCCGGCGACAGGATCGATTCCAGCGTATCCGGCCGGTCGCGGTTCTCACGGACGAGGAACTCGTCCGTCACCTGACGCAGCTTTTCGGCGAGCTCCGCCGCATACTTGTTGCCGTCGCCGTGCGTGTTGCGATGCGTGATGGCGCGGATCGCGTCGACGTGCTGATCGATCAGGCGCAGGGGCAAGCGCTCGATGTCCGGCGTATGCTCGATCAGCCGGCACAGACTGTCGGCGACCGGCGCGACCTGCGGAAAGCCGAATGTCGCGGCCTGTCCCTTGATGTCATGCACGGCGCGGAACAGCACATCGCGATTGCCGGGCGTGATGCCGGATGCCTTGATGGTGTTGCGCGCGATGTCGAGCCGGACGCATTCCTGATCCATCCAGACGGAGAAATCGTCGGCCAGCTCGGCGAGCGCGGCCTCGGCACGCGCGACCGGATCGAAGTCGACCTTGGCGCCCGGCTTGAGCTTCTCCACGGCCTTCTTGAGCTTGTTCGGCGGCACGATCACCTCATGGTCGGCGAACGTCGACACCGCCGCCAGATTGGCCTTCCTCTCGCTCATTCGTGCCTTCCTGCTTCACTCATGCGGTGGTCATTGCTTTTTCGAGCAGCGGCTGCTGCTTGATCACTTCGGCCTTGCCGCCCTTGCGCCGCTCGGCGCCGGCGTAATTCGGATTGGCGTTGCGCCGCCGGTCCGGCCCGAAATAGCTCTTGGTGCGGATGAACGGGCGCGGATTGGCGACCACGTTGAGCACGCGCTGATACAAGCCTTTCGCGGAGATCGGCTTGGCGAGGAACTCAGTGACCCCGGCATCGCGCGCCGCGATCACGCGCTTCTTCTCCGAATGGCCGGTCAGCATGATGATCGGCACATAGGGATTATTGTTGGCGCCCGGCTGGCGGATCATCTGGGTCAGCTCGAGCCCGTCGAAGATCGGCATCGCCCAGTCGGTGATGACGATGTCGGGGGAATAGTGGGTGAAGCCTTCCAGTCCCGCCGCGCCGTCTTCCGCCTCGTACACCTCGCGCGTGCCGAAGCCGTGCAGCAGCGTCTTCATGATGCGGCGCATGTGCGCGTTGTCGTCGATGACGAGGAAGCGCAGCCGGTTGAAGTCGATGCGGACCATGGGCAGCCTGAGGACGCGCGAAGGCGATAGCCGGCACGTTGCGCTCAGGCTAGGGAATCGTCGTTAACGAACCGTTTAGGATGCTGTCATTCCGGGGCGCCGCGCAGCGGCGAGCCCGGAATCCATAACCACGAACCAAGAGCTGAATCTTCGCCTGAGACCACGGATAGGGCTGTGCTCACGCCTTCGGCGTGCCCCCGGGATGACCCTAATACCCGAACTGCTCGCGCAAAATGCGCTCGTCCAGGCTGTGGCCGGGGTCGAACAGCATCGGAATGGCGATCTTGTGGTCCATGCTGACCTCGACACTGCGCACATCGCGCACCTCGTCATGGTCGGCGACCGCCGCGACCGGGCGTTTGTCGGCTTCGAGCACCTCGATCCCGACCCGCGCGGTATCCGGCAGCAGCGCGCCACGCCAGCGGCGCGGACGGAACGGGCTGATCGGGGTCAGCGCAAGCAGCGGCGCGTTGATCGGGATGATCGGCCCTTGGGCGGAGAGATTATAGGCGGTGGAGCCTGCGGGCGTCGCGACCATCACGCCGTCTGCGGCCAGTTCGGCGAGGCGTTCCTTGCCGTCGATCAGGATGCGCAGGCGCGCCAACTGGTAGGTCTGGCGAAACAGCGACACCTCATTGATGGCGTGAGCCTCGTGGCGGTTACCCTTGGCGTCGATCGCCGACATCAGGAGTGGGTGGATCAGCGTCGTGCCGGCCTCGGACAGGCGCTCGGGCAACTCTTCCTCGCGGAATTCGTTCATCAGGAAGCCGACCGTCCCGCGATGCATGCCGTAGATCGGCTTGCCGGAGGTCATGAACCTGTGCAGGGTCTGCAGCATCGCGCCGTCGCCGCCGAGCGCGACGATGACGTCGGCATCGTCCGCCGGCGTGTCGCCGTAGCGCTTGGCGAGCCGCGCGCGCGTCTCCTGCACCTCGGGCGTCGGGCTTGCGACGAAGGCGATCCGCGGATGGCGGGATTTGGTCATCGGTCTCGGTCTGGCGGCATCGCGCGCAGCCGGCCGCTGGGAGGATGCTCATGAACGCCGAGCGCGCGGTTTTCGTCTATACGACCTATCCATCCCTTGTCGAGGCGGAGCGGATCGGCAAGGCGGTGCTGGAGCGCCGGCTCGCGGCCTGCGTGAATATCCTGCCGGGCATGATTTCGCACTACTGGTGGGAGGGCGCGATCGAGCGCGGCGAGGAGGTCGTGATGATCATCAAGACCAGGCGCTCGCTCGCCGAAGCCGTGCGAGCGGCCGTCAAGGAGATGCACTCCTACACGACGCCGGCCATCCTGGTGCTGCCGATCGAGGGCGGCGAGCCGGGGTATCTGGACTGGCTGATGAAGGAGACGGAGACTGTCATTCCGGGGCGCGGGCGTTAGCCCGCGAGCCCGGAATCCATAACCACAGGCCTCCCGATTTTGGCAGGACCGCGCCTTCTGCGGCTATGGATTCCGGGCTCCGAGCTTCGCTCGGCCCCGGAATGACCGGCTTCAGTAAGTCACAGTCCCTTCCATGCCGCCCTTGAGGTCCTGGTACTCCTTGCACTCCGTGCCGCAGATCAGGCGGATCTGCTCCAGGAAGTCGGCGGCCTTGAGCTTGTTGCCCTGCTCGACGTGCCACATGCCGTAGTACTGCCAGGTGCGGACATGCTTCGGGTCGGATTCGAGCGCGCGCTCGTACCAGACCTTGGAAAGATCGTAGTCGCCGAGCTTGCGGGCCGTGTAGCCGAGATAGTTCGCGACGTCGGGATGATCGTCCTCGTTCATCGCCTTGAAGGCCGCGAACGCCTCGGCGTATTTGCCGTCCTGCACCAGCGCGTAGGCGGCGCGATACTGGTTGCGGAACTCCTGCTCCGACTTCTGCTCCTTCTTCTTGCTCTTAGAGCTCTTGGCCTTCGGCTCGCCGGATGACTTCGACGGCGCCGGGCTCGACGGCCTCGGATCTGGCTCACCGGCCGCGAAAGCGGCTCCGACGCCGAGCGACAGCGCGAAAAGGGATGCGACGGCCAGCGTACCAAGGCGATTGTGACGGGTCATTCGGGCTTCCTCCCTGAGCGTGATGCGCACGACTCCTAGCATAAGACGTGAACATGCGCACGACGCGCCGCATTCCGGCGGCGGCCTTCAACTCGCCGTGATCGCGCGGTTCCGGAGAGCCGGCAGCCCAGACGATACGGCCGGGCTGCGGGCCGGTTTCAATCCGCCAGGACGTTAGGCGCCAAGACTTTAGTTCGTCCGCACCTTTATGCCCGCATAGACCGCGGCGCCGGGGGCGCGGAAGGAATAGACCTCCTCGTAGCGCTGATCGAACACGTTCTCGCCGCGTACGTAGATGGTCGACCACGGGGTCATGTCGTAGGAGATCTGTCCCGCAACGAGCGTATAGGCAGCGAGCGTGGTGGTTTGCGACGGGAAGGTGAAGATCGTGTCCTTCATCCGGCCGTTATAGACAAAGTTGGCGCTCACCTTGCCGCGTCCGCCATCGAACAGCACGGTCGCGGAGGCCGACCCCGCATGCGGCGGGCGGCGGATTTCCTCGATGCCCTTGTCGTCGCGGGCGTCGGTGTAGGTGTAGGTGCCCGACAGGATCAGCCAGTCGACCGGCTTGAACTTGGCGGTTGTCTCGACGCCCTGGCGTGTCGACTGGCCATCGAGGTTGCGCACCGTTGGAATTCCGGTGTTCGTCGATGCCGAGACGATCTCGTGCTCGAGCCGCGAATTGAAATAGGTCACGTCGACGACGACGCGGCCGTTCCAGAAGGTCTGCTCCCAGCCCGCATCCCAGCCGATCGAGCTTTCCGGGACGAGATTGGGGTTGGGCGTGAAGAACGTCGAGATGAAGCCGAACTGCTCGAAGAAGCTCGGATTGGTCACGCCACGGCCAACGCTCGCATGGAGACGGCCGTCGATCGGGGCGACCTTTTGCGACACCGTAAAGCGCCAGGTGAGTTCGTCCTGGAACGGGTCGTTGAAGTCCTGCCGCACCGCGGCCGAGAGCGTGGTGCCGGTCCGCAGCAGGTCGACGAGATATTCGCCGCCGACGCCGGTCGATGTGCGCTTGAAGCCGTTGCGGGCTGCATCGGCGTCAGCGCCGAACAGGAAATTGGAGAAGAAGCTGAAGTTCTCCTGGCGATTTTCCAGGAAGCCGGTGATGCGGTGTTTTTCTCCGCCCATCGCGTCGCTGTCGAGCAGGAGCGTGCTTTTGTAGGTGAGCGTGTTGGCGGTGCCGAGCGACGATCCGGCCAGCTGGAAATTCTCAATGTTGCCGGTATTGGTTCGCGAACCCGTCCACTTGAAGGACTGGATCCAGCGATCGTCGAACAGCTTCACCGTGCCCTCGATGCGGGCCTGGCTCTGCTCGAGCGGGACGTAGAAGCCCGGTGAGTCGAACAGCAGGCCAGTGAAGAAGTCCTGCGGATCGTATGCGCTGCCGCGGCGGACATGACGAAGGAAGCCTTCGACATTCACGTTCTGCGACAGGTCGACGCCGGCCTTGGCGGTGACGGCGGTGCGCTTGGCCCCGTCGGGCTCGTTGCCGTCCCGCGCGACGTTGAAGCCGTTGGTCGTTCCATGAACGGCGGTGATCGAGCCATAGACCGGTCCGACCGCGCCCCGGAACGTTGCGGCAGCCTCGGCTGAGCGCTGCGTACCGCCCTCGAAGCGTGCAGTGAACTCCGGCTTGGTCAGCCCGCGTCCCGATTTGGTGACGATGGTGAGCACGCCCGAATGCGCGTTCGCGCCGTAGATGCCGGACTGCGGGCCGCGCAGCAGCTCGACCCGCTCGATGTCGTCCATCGGGATATCGGCGAAATTGAATTCGCCGTCGCCGACCGCGTTCGCCGGTACGCCGTCTATCATCACCAGAAGATGATTGGCCTCCGCGCCGCGCACGCGGAATTGCGTCAGCGAGCCGCGTGGGCCGGACTGGTTGACGTGCATGCCGGCGAAGGTGCGCATCACGTCCGAGAGCTGCGAGAAGCCGCTCGCCCGTGCTTCCTCGCCGGTCATCGCCGTGACGGCGGAGCCGGATTTCGAGGCTTCGATCGGCACGAGACTCGGCGAGACGACGAGCAGCTCGGGCAGGACGGTTTGCGCGTTGGCTAGGCCGGACGCGGCAAGAAGCGCACCGGCCGCGAGGCCGGTACGCAGTAGCGTAAGAGATATGAGTCGGGTCGACATGACATGCTCCCAGGAGGGTTGAACATGTCGCGGAAGCGCAGGCGCTGCGCGTTCATCTGGCTGTAAGGAAGACGTACCACCCGTATGCCCCGCGACGGTTTCAGCACGTCACCGCTGCGGAGACCGCCCCGATTGCACGCCCCGTGCATCGGAAGGGTGACTGGCACAGGCAGGTCTCCTGACTCGCGGGTCGCAGCGCTTCCTCGCCTTCCCGGGTCACCCCAGTGGCATCGTGAGGAAGCGCTCACCGCTCACAGTTGCGGGGGCAGCTCCGGGATCGATTCGCCGCAACGTGCGGCCAATTTCACCGGATTCCCTCTTGGCCGCCCCAACCGGGGGACGGCACACCTGTACCGCCGGTGAGTGAGACGCTCGCCGCCTCTTTTGTCAATCGCGGGCCGGATGATCTTCCCGGCTGTGTGGCGAATTGGCATCAGCGTAGAATGCGCAGCGATTCTCGGGCTGGGGAGGGGTTCATGCATTTGCTGCGCACGCTTGCGGCTGCGGCCGTGCTGTTGATGGTGGCGCCGGCGCTCGGCGCCGACGAAGTGATCGAGGCGATCGATCAGGCGCGCAAGGCCTATCAAGGGGGCGATCTCGCGAGCGCCAAGCAGTCGCTCGACCTTGCTTCGCAACTCATCGGGCAGAAGAATGCCGACGTCTTCGGCAAGCTGTTGCCCGCGCCGCTCGCCGGCTGGAAGGCCGACGACGTGCAAACGACGGCCATCGGCGCCGTCGGGTTTGGCGCCTCGAGCGCGAGCCGTCACTACACCAACGCCAAGGGCGACAGCGTGGAGGTGCAGATCACCGGCGATTCCGCGGCCGTGATGCAGTACGCAACGGTACTGAACAATCCGGCGATCGCGGGGGCCATGGGCAAGATCGTTCGCGTCGGCAACCAGCGCGCCATCCAGGCGCAGAACGGTGACGTCCACATGGTGATCAACAACAAGTACATGGTGATCGTCAGCGGATCGGGCGGCGCGAACGACAAGCTCGCCTACGCGCAGGCGGTCGACGTCGCCAAGTTGTCGAAGATGTAATTGCGCGAGCAGCTCACACGTCGATATTCCATAGCAGCGGCACGTGCTCGTAACCGGTCGCCGTCTTGACGATGTGGCCGCAGGCCGGGAACGGGAAGTGATAGCCCGTCACCAGCATGCGGTCGGCTGCGGCGCGGTCGAGCAGCTTCTTGCGCGTCGTGACGGCGGTCACACCGTCGATGTCGAACTGCGGCTGCCAGTCCGGATGGCGCGCAAACAGCGCGGGATGCTGCGTGGTGTCGCTCAGCACCAGCATGGAGTCGTTGCCGGACTGGAGCGCAAAGACCGTATGGCCGGGCGTGTGGCCCGGGGCATCGACCGTCTCGACCCCGGGCGCGACGACCTTGCCGGGCCGGTAGCGCGTCACGTCCTTGGCAATGTCGGTGAAGATGCGCCGCACGTTGTAGAATACGGTCTTCAGTCCGTCAGGCGCGGCGCGCATGTTTGCGTCGTCGCTCCAGAACGCCCACTCGGCTTCCGGCACCAGGATCTCGGCATTCGGGAAAATCAGGCCGTTGTCCTTGGTCTTGATGCCGTTGATGTGGTCGGGGTGGAAATGCGAGATGACGATCTGGTCGATCGTCTTCGGATCGGTGCCCGCCGCGATCAGGTTCGCGCTGAACGAGCCCGCCGTCGAGGCGACCTGTCCGCCGGTGCCGGTGTCGAGCAGGATGAGCTTCCTGCCGGTGTTCACCAGCAGCGTCGTGAACGGCGTTGCGAGCTTCTCGGCCGGCATGAAGGCGTCCGACATCGCCCGCTGCACGTCGCCGTAGTTCGCATTGCGGATGAATTTCTCGTCGATCGGCCGATACCACACGCCATCGTAGATCGCGGTCAGCTCCATCTCGCCGATGCGATAGCGGTAGATGCTCGGCGCCTGCTTGCCGGCCGGAGGTGCGGCGGCCTGCGCGGGCGCTGCGACCGCGCCCGCGGCGAGCGAGGCGCCAGCCAAAACATTGCGGCGCGTGAGTGCGGTCACGCCATCCTCTCTCACGGGATCACTCCGCCGCCACCCGCTGCGCCGCCGAACCGCGCGTCTTCACCACCACCTTGATGGCGTCGTCGATGCGCTCGCGTGCGTACTTGATCGCGGTCGGCAAGTCTTCGAGCGGGAAGGTGTGGGTGTGCACCTTGGTGGCGTCGAAGCGCTTCTGCGACATGAAGGCCTCGGCGCGATGCGTCGCGCTCTTGCCCTCGCCGCGGATGCCATAGAGGTAGATGTTGTTGCGCACGATGTGCGCGATGTCGACCGGCGTTTCCTCGTGCGGGAAGGCCGCGAGGCACACCTTGCCGCCGCGGTTGACCATGCGGATCGCCTCGTTCACGGCGTTCGGTGCGCCCGAGCACTCGACCACGTAATCGACACCCTTGCCGCCGTTGAGCTTTCGCACCGCCTCGACGGCGTTCTCTTGTCTGGCATTGACCACGTAGTCGGCACCAAGCTCGAGGCCGATCTTGAGCCGGTTGTCGCGCGTGCCGGTGAGAATCACCGGCTGCGCGCCGAGCGCCTTCGCCACCGCAACGCCGAGCAAACCGATCGGTCCCGGTCCGGTGACCACGACGCTCTCGCCCGCGACCAGCCCGCCCAACTCGGTCAGGCCGTACATCGCGGTGCCGGCGGTGACGACGAGCGTTGCTTCCTCGTCCGACATCGCGTCCGGGATCGCCACCAGCGTGTTGATGTTGTTGACCTGGTATTCGCAGAAGCCGCCATCGGTGGTGAAGCCGTTGGCGCGGTGGCCCTTGTCGACGTCGCCGTAGTTGAGGCCGTAGTTGTGGCAGGAAGTGTACATGCCGGCGCGGCAGCGCTTGCATTGGCCGCAGCCGGCGTGGATCTCCACCGTCACGCGCTGGCCGATCTTGTACTCATCGACGCCGGGGCCGAGCGCCGCGACGGTGCCCATGTATTCGTGGCCCGGTGTCCAGTTCTTGTTGAACGGCAGCCCGCCCTGGATCATTGCGGGGGGGCCGTGCGCAATGACTTCCAGATCGGTCGCGCAGATCGCGACGGCGTCGATGCGCACCAGCACCTCGGCGCGCTTGGGCACCGGCACCGGCTTGTCGGTGAGCTTCAGTTCGCCCGGATCGCCCAGCACCCAAGCCCGCATGGTGTCGGGCACGGGCATGTCCGGGCTCGTCTTCACGCCGGTCGGTGCGTACATCGGTTCTGTTCCCGATTCACTCCGCCGCCATGGGCGCACGGTTTGGGAAAGCCTGTGCGCCAAGCTCGGCCGACAGCGCGCGCACCGCGCCGGTGATCTGTTCGCGGACCAGCGCGAGGTGCTCGTCGCTCGCCCGCATCGTCGGCGTGGAGGCGCTGATGGCGCCGACGACCGCGCCATTATGGTCGCGGATCGCCGCGCCGACGCAGATCACGCCCGGCTGATACTCCTCGCGGTCCATCGAATAGCCGTTGCGCCGCACGTGGCGCAGCTCCTCGATCAGCGCGGGCCACTCCGTGATGGTGTTGGCCGTATAGCGGGTCATGCCGTGCGCGAGCACGCGTTTCATTTCGCCCTCGGGCAGCCAGGCGAGCATGGCCTTGCCGCTCGCGGTCGCGTGCGCGGCGTCGCTCTTGCCGAGCGTGCCGGTGTCGACACGCACCGGATGGCGCGACTCGCGCTTGGCGACTTTCATCATGGCGTCGCCTTGCAGCACCGCGAGGTGCACGGTCTCGCCTGTTTTCTCGTTGATCTGCTCGATGAACGGCGCGGCGCGCGCCGGCAGGTCGACCTGCGTCAGGCAGGCATTGCTGAGGTAGAGGATGCGCGCGCCGAGCGCGTAGGAGCGCCGCACCGGCACCTTGGCGACATAGCCGCGCTGCACCAGTGTCGAGAGCAGATGGTGACAGGTGGAAATGTTGAGCCGGGTGCGGCGGGAAAGCTCGGTCAGCGTCGTTTCGCCGCCGGCCTCGGCGATCGCTTCGAGCAATGTGATTGCCCGATCGACCGACTGGATGCTGTGCTGCTCGCCCCGCTGCCGTGGCACGGCCGGGCTCACTGTTGCTTTGCCGTCCAAGGCTTTTCCCCGCGTTTTTGTTAGGCGGCGCAAGGAAATAGCGCCAAGGGGGGCGAGTCAAGGCGTATGAGATGGCGAATTCCGATTTCGCCATGTTGAAGGTCATTCTACGCCCGCCAGCAACTGACCTCGTGCGTGCTGCCAAGCGGTCGGAGCTCGGGGCCGGGGACGGTGCGGCATTTGTCCACCGCGATGGGGCAGCGCGGATGGAACGCACATCCGGCCGGCGGATCGAATGGGCTCGGGATCTCCCCCCGGACTTTGTTCGCCGACGCCCCCGCCGGCGCAAACACATCCGGAATCGCCGCGATCAGTCCACGCGTATACGGGTGTCCCGGATTTTCGAAGATCGTGCGCCAGTCGCCCGTTTCGACGATCCTGCCGAAATACATGACGGCGACGCGGTCACTCATGTGCTCGACCACGCCGAGGTCGTGGCTGATCATGATGTAGGAGAGGCCAAGACTCTCTTTCAGCTCGAGCAGCAGGTTGATGATCTGAGCCCGGATCGAAACGTCGAGCGCGGATACCGGCTCGTCGCAGATCACCAGTTTGGGTCGCAGGATCAGCGCGCGTGCGATCCCGATACGCTGGCGCTGGCCGCCCGAGAACTCATGCGGATAACGATCGGCGTGATCGGCGGTAAGACCGACATGCCGCATCATGTCGGCAACGCGATCCTCGACCTCGCCCGCATTGGTCACGCCATGCAGGCGTAGCGGGTCGGCGAGCGTGCGCCGCACGGTCTGGCGCGGATTGAGTGAGGCGTAGGGGTCCTGGAACACCATCTGCACCGTGCGCGCGAGGCGGCGGCGGTCGATCGCGGCATCGGCGCCGATCGCCATGCCGTCGACCGTGATCGCGCCGCGCGTGGCCGGCACGAGGCCAACGATCGAAAGCCCGACCGTCGATTTGCCGCATCCGGACTCGCCGACGAGACCGAGGCATTCGCCGGCGCGCAGCGTGAGGTTCACGCCGTTCACCGCCTGAAGGGTGCGCGCACTGCCGCCGAGGCCGAAGAAATGGCCGCCGACGCTGAACTCGACCGCCAGGTCCCGCACCGAGAGGAGCTCGTCAGCCATGATGATGGCAACGGACGAACCCGTTCCCTGCAAGCGCCGTCACAGCGGGCTCCGTCGTCCTGCATATGCCGGTCGAACGGCCGCAGCGTGGATGGAAGCGGCAACCGGCTGGGAAATCCGCGATCGAGGGGACGATGCCGGAGATTTCCTGCAGCTTGCTGCGCCCGGCGGCAGCGCGAGACCCGAACCGCGGCAGCGAGGCCACGAGCCCGCGCGTGTAGGGATGCGCGGGCGTCTTGAACACGTCGGCGGACGAGCGCAGCTCGACGAGCCGTCCCGCGTACATCACGCCGACGCGGCGGCACATGCTCGCGACAAGCCCGAGGTCGTGGCTGATCATCAGGATAGCGGTGCCGTTCGCGGCGCAGAGGTCGCGCATCAAGTCGACGATCTCTGACTGCACCGTCACGTCGAGCGCGGTGGTCGGTTCATCGGCAATCAGGAGATCGGGCGAACAGGCGAGCGCAATGGCGATCATCACGCGCTGGCGCATGCCGCCGGAAAGCTGGTGCGGATAGTCGCGCGCGCGCCGCTCCGGCGCGGCAACACGCACGCGCGCCAGCACCTCGATGGCCCGTCGCTGCGCCTCTCGCCAGCTTGCGCCCTCGTGCAGGACGAACATCTCGGCGATCTGGCGTCCCACCGGGAGCAGCGGATTGAGCGCCGTCATCGGCTCCTGGAAGATCATCGCGAGCCGCTTGCCGCGCAAGCGGCGCATCTCGTCGGCGTCGAGATTCTCGATCGCGCGCTGGTCGAACCGGATCGTACCGCCGCCGATTTGCAGCGGTCGTTGCAACAGCCGCATGATGGCGAGCGCCGTGATCGACTTGCCGCAGCCGGATTCACCGACCAGGCCGAACGTCTCGCCGCGCGCGATCTCGAAACTGACCTCGTCGACCGCCGCGTGCGTGCTGCCACCCGCAGCGAGGTCGATGCGCAGGCCCTCGACCGCCAGCAACGTCATAGCCGGCGGCTCCGCGACTGGGGATCGAGGATATCGCGCAGGCCATCGCCGAGCAGATTGAGTCCCAGCACGGTGAGGAAAATCGCAAGACCTGGAAACACGGAGAGCCACGGCGCGGTCGTGATCTGGTCGCGCGCCTCCGACAGCATGCTGCCCCAGCTCGGATAGGGCGGGCGGATGCCGAGGCCGAGAAACGAGAGCGCCGCCTCCGCGAGGATGGTGCCGCCCATGCCGAGTGTTCCGATGACGATCAACGGTCCGAGCATGTTGGGCAGAACTTGCGTGAGCATGATGCGGACGTCGCTGTAGCCGAGCACTTTCGAAGCCTGCACGTAGCCTTGCGATTTCAGCGACAGCGCGGACGCGCGCGCCAGGCGGCAGGTGAACGACCAGTTCGTCAGCCCGAGCGCGATCAGCAGCGAGGTGAGGCCCGGCCCGAGGATCGCCATGATGGCGAGTGCGAAGATCAAGGAGGGGATGGCGAGCAAGAGGTTCGTCAGGCCGGTGACGAAATCGTCCCACCACCCGCCCCAGTAGCCCGCGCTCAAGCCCAGGGCGGTACCGATGATGGTGTTGATGAGTTGCGCAAAGATGCCGACGGTGAGCGAGATGCGCGCGCCATGCACCACGCGCGAATAGATGTCGCGCCCTTGCGCGTCCGTGCCGAACCAGAACTCGCGGCCCGGCGGCTCTTCGGCGACCATCAGGTTCGCGTCCATCACCGGATCGGTATGCGCTATCCATGGCGCGAGCACGCCCGCAAGCACCGCAATCAGGAACAGCGCCCCGCCGATCGTGAGGTTGGCACCCAGCTTCATGTGTACTTGATGCGCGGGTCGATCATCGCGCAGGCGATGTCGACCAGCGTGTTGACGACGAGGAAGAACAGCACGACAAGCAGGATGCAGCCTTGCACGGCCGGGATGTCGCGCGCGAACACGCTGTCGACCAGCAGCGAACCGATGCCAGGCCACGAAAACAGCTTCTCGACGACGACCGCCTGACCCATCAGCGAGCCGAACTGGAGCCCGAGCGTCGTGAGTACGATCACCGCGACATTGCGCACGACATGCCAGCGCACCACGCGCGTCTCGCTCATGCCCTTGGAGCGCGCCGTGCGGACGAAATCCGCGTTGATGACCTCTAGCACGGCAGCGCGCGTCGTGCGCGCGAGCAACGCGAGCGGCGAGACGCCGAGCGTGACGGCCGGCAGGATGAGATACCACCAGCCGCCGTAACCGAAGGTCGGGAACCATCCGAGCTTCAGGGCGAACAGGTACATCAGCAGCAGGCCGAACCAGAATTTCGGAATTGACAAGCCCGAAACGGCTATGACCATCGATGCCGCGTCGATCACGCCTCCGGGCCGCATCGCGGCGACGAAGCCGAGCGGCACGCCGATGACGATCGCAATGCCCATCGAGGCGAGGACCAGTTGCATGGTCGGCCACATGCGCTTGGCAAGGAGCTGCGACACCGGTTCGCGCGAGCGGAACGACACACCGAGGTCGAGGACGGCAAGCTTCGCGATGTAATGTCCGAAGCGCACGTAGATCGGGTCGTCGAGCCCCAGCTCCTTGCGCATCCGCTCGACGACCTCGGCGTCCATCGCGCCGCGCCCGTCGTCGCTCATGCTGGTCGCAATCGATCCCGGGATCACGCTGAACAGGACGAACACGACCAGCGCGACCGCCGCAATGGTCGGAAACGATTGAAGGGTGCGGCGGAACGCGAAGGCGAGCATCAACGCATCACTTTGCGGGCGATTTCTCGTCGACCCAGATGTATTCCGGGTACTGGTGCGTCAGTTCGGTCGCATTGGCCTGCAGCCCGTGGATCCAGGGCTGATACGCCATCACGGCCTTGTTGTAGTTGAAGAACCACACCGGGGCCTCTTCATAGAGAATGCCGTCGGCCTTGCGCAGCAGCGCGTTGCGCTCGTCGGCATTATCGGTCTGGCCGGCCTGATCGACCAGCTTGTCGAACTCCGCATTCTTGAAGCGGAAGTAGTTGCAGGCCGTCATCGGCGTCGCCGAGTGGAAGCACTTCAGTGCTCCAAGCGCGTCGGGCCCGGACTGGTTCGAGAGAATGAACGCCTCGAACTCTCCCTTGCTCCGCAGGTCGATCAGAACCGACACCTCGACCTGCTTCACCTTCACCTTGATGCCGACGCGGGCGAGCATCGGGATGACGGCCTCGACGATCGGCAGGCCCCAGCTCTCGTTCTGGCTCGTGGTCCATTCGAACTCGAAGCCATTCGGGTAGCCCGCCTCAGCGAGCAGCTTCTTCGCCTTCTCGGGATCGAAGGCGTAGGGCTTGCGCTCCTTGTCGTAGGCGGGCGATGTCAACGGCAGCCAGCTCACCGCGCGGTAGGCCTTGTCCTTCACCAGCCGCTTGATGATGAGATCGGTATCGATCGCATGGTTGATGGCCTGCCGCACGCGCTTGTCGGCGAACTGCTTCATGTCGAGGTTCATGCCCATGTGGCGCGTGAACACCTCCGGCACCTCGAGGATGCCGTTCTTCAGGCTCGGGTCTTCGCGATAGGCGACGTACTGCGCCGGGCCGAGGACCGAGAGATCGATCTCCTTGTTGCGGAACGCGATATCGCGCGCGGGCGCCTCGCCCATGATGGCGATGACCACGCGATCCGCGTATGGCATGCCGGGCTTGTAGAACTTCTCCCAGCGATCGGCGACGAGCCGGGAGCCGGGGACGTGCTCGACGAACTTGAACGGTCCAAGCCCGATCGGCTTCTGCAGGAATTCAGGCTTGTCGGCTTCGCCCGCCGGATAGATCGCGGTGTTGCCGTTGTAGAAATACATGCCCGGATCGACGCGGTCGGTGAGCGTCATCTCCAGCGTGACATCGTCGATCTTCTTCAGGCCGGAAATCTCGGTCGCCTGTCCCTTCTCCACATCGACCGCGCCTTTGATGATGCGAACCCAGCGTGCCGCCGCAAAGCCTCGCTTGCCGTCCATGATGCGCGTGAACGAATAGATGATGTCGTCCGCCGTCATCTTCTTGCCGTTGTGGAAGAAGGCGTCGTCGCGCAGCTTGAACGTATGGGTCAGGCCGCCGTTCGACACCGCGACGGACTTCGCGAGCTCCAGAACCGGCACGCCCTTGTCGGAGTCGTAATTGTAGAGCGTGCGGTGCACCACCTTGCCGTAGATGTCGTCCTGCGCCCGCGGCGTGGTATGCATGTCCATCGTGGAGATGTTCGTGCCGTATGGCGCGGTCATGCGGATCGTGCCGCCCTTGCGCGGCGTCTGTGCGTCGGCATGGCTCGCCAGGACAAGCGCGAACGAAAAGACCAGTGCGATATGTTTCATCACGGATCCCCAAAAGGCGCCCGCCCGGCCGGCACTTTGTACGCTTGTGTGCGCAACCGCGAGCCCGCCGGGTATTCAATCATCGGGGAGTCCGATTGTCACGTTGCACCGGCGCAACGATTTGTGCGCGCCGAGCGCGGATAACCGCTGGCGCCCTCGCCGAAGTGCTCCATTGTCCGCTCGTCCCCGCGAAAGCGGGGACCCAGTTCTTTCTTGTGGCTCTGGATGCCCGCTTGCGCGGGCATGAGCGGAACCGGAGTTACTGCGGCCGCGGCCGCTCTTCGTAGTAGTTGAGCTTCTCTTGCAGCGGCGTGTCGTGCACGCGAATGAGGAACGCGGGCTCCTTGGCGGCGCCATGTTCGATCAGCGCGAAGCAGGGCGCCGAGAAGGTATCGCCGCGCTTCCAGTTGAACGTCTCGCCGTTGATCGTCGATTTGCCCGCGCCTTCGACGACGTGATGCACCGCGGAGGTCGAGCGCAGCGGCGGCTTCACGGTCTCGCCCGGGCGCAGCATCATGGCGGTGAAGCCCATGGTGGGCAGGCAGGCGTCGCCGGTTTCCGGATTGACGTAATCGAGTTCGACCGGCTCGCCGCGCGGCGTGTGCTCGGCCAGCGCGCGCAGGCCCTTCACGGCGTTGACCCACGGGTAACGCATCATCGGATAGGTCGGGCGCGCATGGCCGTTGCGTCGTGCCGGCACCATGCCGGGGGTGGCGTATTCGACTTCGGACGCGTCCGGGCGGTTCTTCGGCGCCTGCAATTCGCGCTCGACCGAGTAGGCGGCCTCGAGATCGATGAACAGCGGCAGGTCGAGCGCGTCGAGCCAGATGACCGGGCCTTTGCCGTCATGGCCATGGTCGTGCCAGGCGCCGCCCGGCGTGAGGATCATGTCGCCGCGCTCCATCATGCATTTTTCGCCGTTCACGATGGTGTAGGCGCCTTCGCCCTCGACCACGATCCGCGCCGCGCTCGGCGTGTGGCGGTGCGCCGGGGCCTTCTCGCCGGGCAGCAGCAACTGCATGCCGCAGAAGATCGGCCCGGCAACGCGCATCGCGCCCGGGCCGCGGCCCGGATCGGAGAGGATCAGCACGCGCCGCTCGGCTTTCTCGACCGGGGTCAGGTCGCCCGCGCGCAGCAGCAAGGGGCGAATGCTGTCGTAGGCCCACAGGCACGCCTTGCTCTGCGGCACCGGCGTATCGTGCGGCAGCGCCTTGCGCATCAGCGGCCACAGCGGCGTGGTGTTCGCGCTCTCGACCGCCTTTCGGTAGTCGAGCGGCAGCTCTTCCATGGTGCCGAGGTTCGTGGTCATGATTTCCTCGCCTGACTGTTTTGGGCTTTTGGGCCGTTGCATAGGACGATTCATAGACCTTGAAGCGGGCGGCGCAAGCCTTCTGATATGCTGGGCGCGCGGGGCAAGACCGAAGGCAACCCATGTCCGACATCGGCATTCTAACCCTGGACTTCTCGGTCATCGTCCGCCTGCTGGCGGCCGCCTTGGCCGGCGTCGCGCTCGGCCTGCCGCGAAATCTGAGCGACAAGCCGATCGGGATGCGGACGCTGGGCCTCGTCTCGCTCGGCGCCGCGATGGTGTCGATCGCGGCGTTGCGCTATCCGGCGCTCGCAGGCGATCCGAACGCGGCAAGCCGCGTGCTGCAGGGCATCATCCAGGGCCTGATGGTCGGCGTCGGGTTTATCGGCGCGGGCGTCATCCTGCGCGACATGAACAAGAACAAAGTGCACGGCCTGACCACCGCAACGACGGTGTGGATCGCGGCCGGGCTCGGCATCGCGTGCGGGCTGGCGGACTGGCTGGTGGCGTCGTTCGGGCTCGTGCTCGCGCTGATCATCCTGATCGTGCTGAAGCGGTTCGAGCGCCACGTCACCGACGATGTGGAACAGCATTGAGGAATATTGCCCGCCGTGCCGCGCCCATGTAGGTTGTGCCGCGTTGGGTGCGGCACTCCGATGGACCTTCGCGATGGCACCGCGACGCTCGTCTTTGATGTCCTGTGCCGGTGCGATGTTGCTGATGGTCGCATCGACCACGGCAGCCCGCGCCGATGACTGGGACGATTGCCGGGGCGATATTCCCGACAAGGTCATGGCGGGCTGCACGGCGGTGATCGAGCAGCGCGCGCGCAAGGACGAAGACCTTGCGACCGCCCATCGTCGCCGCGGCACCTGGTACAGCCGGCGCGACATGGTCGATCGCGCCATGGCGGATTTCGAGAGTGCGGTGCGGCTGGCGCCGTCCTCCGCCGACGCGCTGATCGATCGCGCGAGCATCCATCGGCGGCGGAACAATCTCGATCTGGCCTTTGCCGACAATGCGCGCGCTCTCGAACTCGATCCGAAGAACGCCGGCGCATATCTGCAGCGTGCCAATCTGCGGATGGTGCGCAACGAGTGGGCGCAAGCGCTCGGCGACTACGATCAATCGATAACGTTGCGGCCAGATAATCCCTACGCCTATTCGGGCCGCGCGATGGCGCTCTTACAAATCGGCGAAATCGACCGCGCCATCGCCGATTGCGATCGCGCCATTGCGATGAATGCGACGATCCCGGAGGGGTTCGTCAATCGGGGTTATGCCCGGCGCCGGAAGGGTGAAACCGAACTGGCGGTCGCGGATTTCAGCCGCGCAATCGCGCTCAATCCAAGAGCCGCGAACTACTACGTGGCGCGTGGCGACGCCTACATCGCGCGGGATGACTTCGATCGCGCCATCGCGGACCTGGACCGCGCGCTGACGCTCGCCCCGGACAATCCGCGCGCCCAGGCGCTCAGGAGCAGCGCGCTTGCGGCCAAGTCCGCGCGCGGCACGGCGGGAAACGGTTCGGTCGCAAGCCGCGCGGCTGCTCCTGCTCCCGCCGCCGGCGCGCCACCGGCGTCATCCGAACAAATTCGTCTCGCGGCGGACGGCGGGGCTGCCCTCATGGGCAAGCGCTATGGCGAAGCCATCGACCTGTTGACGCGCGCACTCGCACTCAAGGGCGACGATACCGTGGCGTTGCGTAACCGTGGCATCGCCTACCAGCAGACAGGCGACATCGCTGCCGCCATGAAGGACTTCGAACGGGCGATAGAACTCCAGCCCAATGACGCGCGCACGCATGCGCTCCTCGCGGTCGCGGCAACTGCAAACCGGGACGAACCCAGGGCCTTCGCGGCCTACACCCGGGCCATCGAACTCAATCCCAAGGAATGGGTCGCGTTCTACAACCGCTCGCTCCTGTCAAACAATCGCGGCGATTTCGATGCCATGATCGCCGACCTCGACAAGGCGATCGACCTTGCCCCGAACCCCTCACTGCCGCAACTTCTGACCAATCGCGGGTGGGCCCACGCGCGCAAGCGCGAAACGGACCGGGCCATTGCCGACTACGATCGTGCACTGGCGATCGATCCCGCTTACACGCGCGCCGCGACGCTGAAGAGTGCGCTGCTCGCGCCGCGCACGGCGGCCGCGCCCCCGGTCGGGACGGCGACTGTGTCTCCGGCACCTGCTCCCAAAGAGCCGCCGCCGGTCCGCATGATGACGCCGGCGCCCGCACCCACAGAGGGGCTGAGCAAGCAGGCGCAGACTTTCATGGCCACGCCCGGCGCGAAGCAGATCCTCGACTCGGTCATGCCGCCCACTGCGGATGCCGTCAATGTGCTGTCAAAGGCCACGCTTCTGATGGGCCAGCGCAAAACGGATGAAGCGATCCGCGAACTCGACCGCGTCATCGCGGCCAATCCGAAACTGGGGATCGCGTTCGAGCTGCGTGGGATGATGCGCCTGGAGAAGCGGCAGACGTCGCAGGCGATCGAGGACTTCGACACGGCGCTCAAGCTCGATCCTGAACTCAAACGCGTGCACAACATCCGCGGTGCGGTTTTCGCAATCGTCGGCCGGCATGACAAGGCGCTCGCCGATTTCGACCAGATGCTGGCATTCGATCCGAAAAACTCTCTCGCGCATGTCGGGCGCGGGCAGGTGTTTCGGCTGAAGGGAAACCTGGCGGCAGCGCTCGCCGAACATGATCGTGCCGTGGAGTTGGACGAGCGCAATGCCGCAGCTCACACCGGGCGCGGGCTTGTCTTCATGCAGAAGAAGGAGCTCGACAACGCGCTGGTCGCGTTCGATCGCGCGCTCTCGTACAATCCCAAGGAGATCGACGCGCTCGCGGGCCGCGGGCTTGCCTTGATCGGAAAGGGCCGCCCCGCCGAAGCCGCTGCGGATTTCGATCGTGCGCTCGAGATCAATCCGGAGGGTTCAATTGCCCTGTTCGGCCGCGGTCTGTCCCTGTTCGTGAGCGGCCAGCCGGAGCGCGCGATAGCGGCATTCGATAGCGCGATCACCAAGGGATACCAGGACGCCTCGATCTTTTCCGTGCGCGGCCGCGTCCTGCTGGTGAAAGGCGACACCGACCGCGCGATGGCGGATTTCGACCGCGCGCTCAAGCTCAGGCCGGACAATGCCGAAGCGCTGACGGGGCGGGGTAGCGCGTGGCTCAAGAAGAAGGACTACGTCCGCGCGCTCGCTGACCTGGACAAGGCCATGTCGATCGATCAGGCGAACGTGGAAAGCTATTACGTCCGGGCGAGCGTGTATGAGGCGCAGGGCAAAAGCGACCGGGCGATTGCGGATCTGCGCAAGGCGGTCGAATTTACGCCGACGAATCCGTTCGAAATTTTGGCGCAGGCGAACGCCCGGAAGCGCATCGAGCAGCTCACGAAGAACATCCCCTGCTCAATGCCGGGCGAAGGCGGATCGTGCCTGTAGGACGCGTGCTTTAGAACCAGTACGGCCGCATCTGCCAGTCGCGGCGCCAGCCGGTGAGCTTGCCGCGGCGGAATTGCAGCACGATGCGCGCGTCCACCGGATAGAAGCCGGGCACGGTCGCGGGCCGCTCGACCAGATAGCGTTCCGAATCGCGCGGGCCGGACAGATAGATCAGCGGCGCCTCGACCACGCGCGCGACCTGGTCCTTGGTCATGCCGAACACAAGCGGATCGTTGGCGAAGCCGAAGTTCCGCCCGCCGTATCCGGCCTGCGCGGCAGGCGCGGCGAGAAGCATGAGAGCGATCAGCACGATGCGCATCACGGGAGCATGAGCGCGCCTCCCGCCGCCGTCAATCTCTATCCAGGCTTTCGCTATCCGGGCTTGCCTTGCTGCTTGATCAGCTCGCGCGCGAGGCGTTCCTGCAGGTCCTGCGGCAGGTCGATGCCGCTGAGCTTCCAGGATAGGCCCCTGAGCGCGAGCCGGACGCGGAACTGGCGCTCGCGCGGCGCGCTCACCGGAAGCCTGATGCGGAATTCGCCGATCCCGTATTCGCAATTGGCATAGAGCTGCCACACATCGCCGAGCGCGTTCCAGTTCGGCCGCTGCAAATCCGGCGGGGGATCGCCCAGCGCACTCTTCGGCCAGCCGTTTTGCACCAGCTCGGCCAGCGCGACCCGCGTGAGGAGCCGCGCGATGATCGGATCGGCGACCGCGGATGCCACGCCCGCAAGCAGGCCACCGCGATCGGGCGGCAGCCCGGCGATGCGAACGTATGTCTGTACGATCTGCCCGCTGAGCGAACGGCCGAGGCTTGCGAAATCGACGCGCTGCTCGATCCGCTCGACGTCGCCGGACTGCGCGGCGCGCGCGAGATCGTACAGCCCGGCGAACGGCCAGGCGGACCAGCCGATCCACAGTGCGACGAGAATGCCGATTGTGACGAGAATTTTCCGCATCGCGGCGCAATGACGGCACAATGAGGCGGCTTTGTGAGCGATGCGCGGCGCGCAGAACGGCCGCCGCTACAGCAATGAAACCATCTGCGCGCGGATGACGATCACATCCTGGCGGAACCGCGTTTCAAGGCTCTTGCGATAGGCGCGCCACCACTCGGTGTCGACGCCCTCGGCCATCACTTCCATGACGATGATGTCGTCGTGCTTCGTCTGGCCGTCGTCACGCCACAGTCCCTCGGCCGGCGCGCGGGAAAACGCCGTCAGGCCGCCGAAACGCCCACTCAGTTCGCGCCGGATGTCGGCATACAATGACGCATCGAAATGATTGCCGTCATTGTCGAACAGCGGGAGGAGGATCTGAATCAGGTACATGGGCCAGCGTACGATGCCGCGATCTGCTTTGGAACGGACGCACGCCGTTGCGCGGCTACTTAATTCAATTGCTTCCTGTTCACCGTACGCGCGCGTAAAACGGTGCGCAGCCGCATGCGGACAAATCCCTACCTCAGTTCCGCGCTACGCATTGCACCGGGCGGATCTCGGGAGTGGCATCATGCGAACGTCGCAGTCGCAGGACTCTTTCGCTTGCGTCGCGTGCGGCACCGGCATGGAGCGTGTGCAGGACGTGCCGGTGCTGCAGTCGCTTGAGGGACACACGGTCCATCAGTGCGCGGGTTGCGGCCACATCCTTGTGATGCAGGAGGACCACGCGCCGGAATGGAGCGCACGGTGGCTCGGCTTGCTGCCAACGGAGCTGCGGCCGGCGATCAGTTGCGCGTCGCTGGTGTAGGTCAGCGGCAGACACTTACCCGAAGGCGGTGAGCAGACTGGTGAACAGCGCGACGAGGTTGGTGCCGAGCGTCTGGAGCAGCGTGATGATGGCGAGCGCGATCGCCGCGCAGATCAGTCCGTATTCGATGGAGGTTGCGCCCGACTCGTCCTTCGGCAACCGCGTGACTATCGCAAACATCTTTTCCTCTTTTTTGCGCGCGTTGGCGGGCGCAACCTATGAGGCAAAAAAACCTTCGGCGCGCAAAACCGGATCGCTAAGATTTATCGGGTCGGGTCGGTTCCCGGATGACGTCGAGGGACATGACGACGCGGAAGGCGCTCCGGTGCCGAGCGGAGCGTCGGGGCGCAGAGCGTCACTGTGTCGATTGCCGGGAAGGAGATGGTGCCGGATGAGGGGATTGAACCCCCGACCTTCGGTTTACAAAACCGCTGCTCTACCGCTGAGCTAATCCGGCTTACCAAGCTTTTCTGCCACTGGTACGGCGCGTTTGCTACCGAATTGCTACCAATTGGGTCGCGGCGCGGGCGGCATTGCCCATGTTTCGTTCTGGGCATCAAACGCCTAGGCTTGCGCGTGTCGCACCAGTTCGAGAAGTTGCATACCCTTGCTCATATAGGACTGGCCCCCCGGGTCCCGAGTTGCTGACTGCCCGCTAGACTGCTAAGGGCTGTACGGTTGCGGGAAGCGATGACGTCCGATGAATTTTACCGAGCCCGCATTTCTTATATTCTTTCCGCTCTTTTTTGCCTTCTATTGCTGGCTTCGGCGCGATCTCCAAAAACAGAATCTGTTGGTCGCCGTCGCCAGCTACTTCTTCTACGGCTGGTTCGATTGGCGCTTTTGCTTTCTGCTCCTCGCCTCGACCGCACTAGACTTCTACTTTGGGCTTGCGGTCGACCGCGCGCTGCGGCGTGGCGACCGCGAGTTCGCGCGGTTAACGCTTGGCGCAAGCCTAATCTGCAATCTCGCGATCCTCGGGTTCTTCAAGTATTTCAATTTCTTCGTGGACAATGCGAGCGCGATTACCGTCGAACTCGGGCTTGGGGATCTTGGGTCATTTTGGCGCGTTGCGCTGCCGGCCGGCATCTCGTTCTATACCTTCCAGTCACTGAGCTATATTTTCGATATTTACGATGGGAAGGTCAGGGCGACATCGCGGTTTTTGGATTACGCGGTGTTCGTCAGTTTTTTCCCGCACTTGGTGGCTGGCCCGATCCTGCGCGCCAAGGATTTGCTGCCAAAGATTATCGAGCCGCGTCCCTTGTCACTGCAGCTTTTTCTGCGCGGACTGCAGCTGACGTTGTGGGGCTTCTTCGTCAAGCTCGTGATCGCTGATCATATGGCGCCGATTGTCGATCGAGCCTTCGCCAATCCGAACGCGCGCGGGGCGGTCATTATCATCGGCGTTTATGCGTTCGCGTTTCAGATCTACTGCGACTTCATGGGCTACACGAGCATCGCGCGCGGGATCGCGCGGATGATGGGTTTCGAGCTCGTGCTGAATTTCAATCTTCCCTATTTCGCGACGAATCCGAGTGACTTCTGGCGGCGTTGGCACATCAGCCTTTCAACTTGGCTGCGCGACTATCTCTACATCCGTATCGGCGGTAATCGCGGGCCACGCTGGCATGTCTATCGCAACCTGATGGTGACGATGTTGCTCGGCGGGCTCTGGCACGGCGCGAACTGGACCTTCATCATCTGGGGAGTCTATCACGGGCTGCTTTTGTGTGCTCACCGCGCTTGGAGTGGCTTGCTTATGCCGCGGGTCTACGCTCGGTCTTGGCACGCCAGCATCGCACATGCGATCTGCATCGTTCTGTTCTTTCAGTTCACGGCCCTTGGCTGGCTGATCTTCCGCGCCGCCAGCGCAACCGACCTTGCGAGCAAGCTCCAATCCATTCTCAGGTCGACGGAACCGGGCGGGTTTCTAACTGCAGATGCGGCAGTGGTGGCCGCGTTCGTGATTCCGTTCATGTGCTTCGAAATTTATCAGTACCGGACCGGTGAGCTGGAGCCGTGGCGACGTTGGCCTGCCGCCGTGCGTGTCGTATTCTACACCGGCCTGGTGGTCGCCATCGCGGTTTTGAAGCCGCCCGTCTCGACGCCGTTCATCTACTTTCAATTCTAGGCTCAAAGCCATGACACACGCCGTCGCCGCCGATCGCCATCTGTCCGTCAGAGAATTCCTCCTTGCGCTGGCCGCAGCCTTTGCGGTGACGGCGGGGGCGATCCTCAGCGGCGCGCCTGTTCAACTCTGGTCCGACGCTACACGGCTTGCAGATAGATTCTTCACAAGCTCAGCACCTTCCGCGCCGATGCGGGTGAGCATAGCGGGAATCGTTGATCCCGACCGCAACCCCTTTGTCGCCTTCGTGGGGACCCCCGGAATCCGGTTCCATCCGTTCATCGGATTCGTGGGTGCAACCTGGCCGACGGATCAACCGTATTTTGCAGTCCACGATTATTTCGGCTTCCGAAATAGCTTCTCGGCCTATTTCGATGTACCCGGCGCGTATCGTTATGTTGTCATTACGGGAAACAGCGAGGCGCTAGGCGCAACGCACAGCGAGACAATCGCTGAGAGGCTTGAGCGCGCTCTGCGCGAGCGCACAAAGCAGAACTTCCGCGTTATCAATCTGGCGATGAACAGCGCGACCACCGCGCATGAGATCAACTACTTCGTGAACCTCGTTTTCAACTTGAGGCCAGAGTTCGTCATCAGCCATTCGCTCGCGACCGACATTCAGTACGGGAGCGACGCGCCTGATGAGTTTCAATATCTCGGGATGTTCCCGATAACCACTATCGAACCAGGCTGGGCCAGAACCATCCACCCCGCCAGCACCGATCAACGCGTGTTCGATCGCGCCTTTGCTCCGCTGAAAAGTCGGTTCCTTGCTGAAGGGGTTGTCAAGAACGTCAAGCGCTATCGTACGCTCGTGGAAAGCGGCGGCGGCCACTTCATATGGGGCGTTCAGAAAATTGACGCGCGCAACACGATCGGATCGCCCGCAGAAGCTCACTTCAAGTTGGTCGATCAGATATATCGATCGTTCGCCACCAGCAACTTTTCGGAGTTTGGCGATGTCGACATGATCGATTTCAACCAGATTGTGGGACTGTCAATGAATACTCGCGACGACCCGATCCACACGGACGACCTATCCGCACGGCGGATCGCGGAAGCCTACACTGATCGGATTATTGGGCGCCTGAGTGTGGCGCCCAAAAGCAGTGATCCAAGTATCGTTATGCCGCGCAGGGCAGACGAGCGTGAGGGGCGGAGTAACAATAGGGATGAGATGATTGCCCGGGCGGCTATCCTCTCCCGCATCATGCAAATTGCAAAGTTGAGCGGCGGCGACGATCGCAAGCTGGATGATGCGGCGAGCTCGGTAGGATTTCGCCGCTCCACTGCCTTATTGGGCACCGTCGATATGTTCGCCCAGGTCGGCGATGGTCAGTACCACGTCAGAGGCTGGGGGCTGGACTCCGCTCATGTCGATGTTGATGACCCGCTGATGGTCGTCGCAATTAGCGATGGTGCGGTTGTCATGGCGCGAGAGACCGCCGGCAAGCATCCCCCGGTCGCTGAGTTCTACAAGGTCGCTGAGAGCGCCGGGAACAACTTGCTGTTCGAAGGGCGGCTGTTCTGTGAACCGGGAAAGCCTGTTCTGTTCTTTGTCCTCACGGCCACCGGGACGTATGCTCCGCTGATAACTCATCGCTGCGAGTGAAGCCTTGTTTCAAAAAAATCTAGCGAAGATGCGGCTCAAGTGAGTGCGCCTTCGAAGTTAACACACAAGTCGGTACCAATTCCGCGTAGTCTCACACGCAATGGTGCCGGATGAGGGGATTGAACCCCCGACCTTCGGTTTACAAAACCGCTGCTCTACCGCTGAGCTAATCCGGCTGCCGGTGCGACGGCGCTGCGCCGGGATATCAGCCGGGCCGGTTCTTCTCAAGACTTGGCCGGTGTCGCCCCCAAGCGAAAGGGCCGGCGGCGTGTGCCACCGGCCCCTGCGGCCGGGGCGACGGCCGGTTAATGTTACCAAATGATTTTCGCTCCCCGTTAACCGCTTCGCCCGCGCATTTTCGCTACACAGAGAGCGGAAATTCTAAGAGCCGCATCGGTCGACAGAATGCGCGTTGGCACCCGTCTGTTTCTTGCACTGTGCGCCGCCGCGATGGCGAGCGCGATGCCGGCGCGCGCGCAAACCGGTCCAGTGATCGTCATCCCCGGAAAGGCCGGCGTGCCGGTCATCATCGACGGCGTGATCGCCGACGGTGCGGTCGTCTACGGCGACTGGGGACTTGCGCGTCCGGGCCACGGCGAACTCGTGATCGAAGGACCGGTCGCATTCGCGGCGCCATGGGACGAGCGTGGCTATTATCCGAAGACCGGGCACATACCGCGCGTCGGCCGCCTCGAGATCGACACGCGGAAAATCCGTCCGCGTCCTACGAGCTTTCGCCGCGACTGGTCTGCCGCATCCGAATTCCGCGCGCCGGTCACCGAATATCCGCCGTTCGATCCGCCGCCGATCATCCTGGCGCCGCGCGAGAGGCGGCGCTGAACAAGAGTTTGGGGCCATGCCCCCAATGTCGAAGGCTTCTTCGCCGGAGCCGTTAGTAACAAGGGAGCGTAAGGAAATGTCAGGACGTCCCGTCCGCCTACTCGCCGCCGCCACCGTCGCGGCTGCGGCGAGCCTTCTCTCGATCTCCGCCGCCTCCGCGAGCTGCTACAGCGGGTGCGGCGGCGGCTATGCGGCGCCGGTCGCCTACTACACGGCCCCGGTCGTCTACAGCTACTCCTACGCGGCGCCCGTGAGCTACGCGGCACCGTGCAGCCCGTGCGGCGGGTATGGCTATGGATCGTATGGCTACGCGCCGTCGCGGCCGATGTATGTCGTGAACCAGGGGCCGACCTACACCGACCCGGTGGTCGGTGAAGCGGAAGGCGTGGTCGAGAGTGGCTATGGCCGCCCCTATCCGTACCTTGGCGAGGGCGGCGTCCGCTGGCATCGCCGCCACTGGCAGCGCGGCTACGGCTATCGCGGATATCGTCACGGCCTGGGCTATCGCCATGGCTTCGGTCTTCGCCAAGGCTACCGCCATCATGGCTACCGCCATCATGGTTTCCGCTACGGCGGCCGCTACAGCATGCGCCATCCGATGGTCGGCCCCGGTGGCATCTATCGCGGCCCGCGCTATCGCACCGGCCTGATCGTTCCGAAGCGCTGGGGTGGCGCGATCCCGCCGCGTCACTGGAACGCTGCGGTGCGCCCGCATCACATGGGTGGGGGTGGCGGCATGCACATCATGCGTCAGCCGGGCGCGGTGCATCCGCGCCCCATGGGCGGTGGGGCTCCGAAAAAGCTGCCCTGATCTTCGCAGAATCGAAACTGAGCGAGGCGGCGGGCGAAAGCCCGCCGTTTTGCTGTCAGCGTTTGTCGCGCAGGACTGCGCCCGCCGCATAAAGCGCGACGGCGGCGGCATTCGAGACGTTCAGGCTCTTGATCGCGCCGGGCAGATCGAGCCGCGCGCGGATATCGCAGGTGGCGCGCGTGAGCTGGCGCAGGCCGCGGCCCTCGGCGCCGAGCACCAGCGCGAGCGGCTCGCGCAGCGGGGCTTGCGAAAGACTGGTCTCGCCCTCGCTGTCGAGCCCCACCACGAGATAGCCGCGCTCTTTCAGGTCGGTCAGGCCGCGCGCGAGGTTCGCGACCGTGACGATCGGCACGAGGTCGAGCGCGCCGGACGCGGATTTTGCCAGAACGCCGGTCGCCTCGGGCGAGTGCCGCGCGGTGGTGACGACGGCTTTCACCGCGAAGGCGGCGGCCGAGCGCAGGATCGCGCCGACATTGTGCGGGTCGGTGATCTGGTCGAGCACCAGCACAGTGCCTTCATCGATATCCTCGATGTCGAGCGCGGGGAGGGGATCGGCCTCCATCAGCAGGCCTTGATGCACGGCGTCGGGCGAAAGCCGCAGGGCAATCGCGTCCGGCCGCACGATCTCCGGCGTGACGGGCAGGGTGAGGCCTTCCTCCGTCAGGCGGTGCGCGCCGTTTTCGGTGGCGAAGATTTTCCGCACCGTGCGGCGCGGATTGGCGAGCGCCGCCACCACGGTGTGCCAGCCGTACAGGATCGCGACGCCCTCGCCGATGGGCGGACGCACGGGCTTGGGCTTCGGCGCGAAGCGCGACTTGTCGGACTTGTCGCGCGTGCGTGCGCCACCGGGCTTTGCCGCGTGGCTGTGTCTGGGGTCCCATTTTCCTTCGCGCATGGCCGCTCATGTGTCACGCGGCGGTGCGGTTGGCAATTTCGCCGTGCCGGCACTGGCGCGGGCGCGCCGCAGGGTCTAGCGTGACAACTCATCGTTGAGAGCGAGGAGGACCACCAATGAGCCTGATGACTGCCGCAGTGTTGGCCGGCGCCCTGCTGGTCCCCGCCACGCCCGTTCCTTCCGCCGACCGGCCCACGGTGCTGGCGCTCAATCCGCAGCCCGAACCGCCCGGAAGGGCGAAGATCAAGCGCATCTATTCGGGCGGACCCGATTCCCGGCGCGGCAAGATCCAGCGCATCTATACGGGCGGACCCGATTCCCGGCGCAACAAGACGATCAAGATCAAGCCAATCGATAACGCGCCGGCGACGAAATACTGAATCGCTTCGTTCAGCGGCGCCGCTTGGCGAACTCCGCCATCATGCGGGTGGGCTCGTCGGTCGCGTAGGCTTGCTTGAAACTTTCAATTCCGGCCCGAACCGCTTGACTGAGAGTCATATTCTCCCAGTCGCGGATCAGCTTTTTCTGTAAGCGCACCGCCTGCGGCCCGGCCGCGAGCAGCGCGTCGAGGCGCCGCTCGATTGCGGCATCGAGTGCGGCGGGCTCGACCACCTGCTCGACCAGTCCCCAGGCGAGTGCGGTCGCGGCATCGATGTTCTCGCCGAACAGCAGGAGTTCGCGCGTGCGGCCCCAGCCGATCAGGCCGGGCAGCAGCGCCGCCTCGACCACCGACGGGATGCCGACCTTCACCTCCGGCATGCCGAACACGGCGTTGGACGAGGCGACGCGCAGGTCGCACGCCGCCGCGACCTCGAGGCCGGCGCCGAGCGCATAGCCGTTGACGCGCGCGATCGCCGGCACCGGCAGTTCGCGCAACGCATTGCAGCAGCGATGCACCAGCGTGATGAACGCCTCGGCGTGCTCGGCATCGAGCGTCGCCATCTCGACAATGTTCGCGCCGCCGATGAAGGCCTTCTCGCCGGCGCCGGTCAGCACCACGGCGCGCAGGTCGTCGCGCGCGCTCAAGGCCTCGACCGCCTCGATGAACGCGATCATCAGCTGGCTGTCGAGCGTGTTGAGCTTGGCGGCGTTCTCGATCGTCACGCGCGCGACAGCGCCGAGCTTGCGCTCTTCTACGAGCACGGCGACGGTGGCTTGGGCGGTCATGATTTGCCTTTTGGTTCAAAGGGTACGGCGCCGGGGCGTTTGCGGTTGACACTCCGGCGGGCCGTCACCATAACACCGCCCTGCGGGCGTGCCGCCGGTCGGCGATGCGCTTGCATTTTGCCTGAGATTCCATGAGGTTCGACGGCGAGCGGGGGAATGTCCCGAGCGGCAAAGGGGGCGGACTGTAAATCCGCTGGCTTAGCCTTCGCAGGTTCGAGTCCTGCTTCCCCCACCAGCCTTCGCGGCGAAGCAGCGCAAGGCTGCCCGCCCAACGGGACCGGCCCGCTTGGGCCGGCCCGATGGTAAACTCCGCCGAAGGGCGAAGGCTGGGCTGGTGCCGCAGCTACGGCTGGCAAGCCAGCCCGTGCGAACCCTTCGCGAAGGCGGGCACCCCAAGCCGCAGTCAGTAATCAGAGAAGCGGTGACGCCTGCGCGCTTGCGCACGAGTTGTCGGTTATTTCAGCACAAAGCACCGCCGTCGAGCTGACGGCGGTCTTTTCAAGTGTCGCCGAGGGGCCGCGCTACTCGCCCAGCGGCTGCCAACCCGGCCGGCAGGCTCGGCCGATATCGATCCGTTTGTTGTCAGCGGCCGCGCCGTTTGGGTCTACACTGACGCCGTGTACCCGAGCCGGAGGTTCTGCGCCCAACCTCCGTTGAGCGCATCGACGCGGTTGACGTTCACGGTGAAGCCCGTGGCCGTGACGGAAACGACGGTGATCGCGAACGTGTCGGCAATGGTCCCAGCGGGGAAGTTGGTTCCTTGAAGTGGAGTGGCGACAACGACGGGGACGGTAGGAAACGCAGGGGCGAAGTTCACGTTGAACTTGTAGGTGCCCTGCGTGCCGGCCTGTGTGACCAAGGTTCCGGCGCTCGACGGCCCAAGCGTTGCGATTGCGCTGATGATTTGCATGATGCCTTCTCCTCACGATTGTATTCACGCAGAGATTGTAGACAATCTAATCCTCCACTTCAAGCCCAGGGCCAACCCCCGCCGGACCAAGAAGCCTCGGCGTCTTGCGTCGGCTGCAAGGCAGTGGCACCTATCCGGCGGGGCCGCTGGTCCTGGGAACTTTCCCAATGCCGGACTGACCGAGATGCCCGCCGAAGCTTCGGCGAAGGCGGGCTGCCGGTAGGGGTTTGCGATCTGATCACACCTTGCGGATTATGATCGCCAGGATGCGGGCGTAGCTCAATGGTAGAGCAGAAGCCTTCCAAGCTTATGACGAGGGTTCGATTCCCTTCGCCCGCTCCAAAATTCTGAAACACCTGGCCGCCCCACCGGCTGCGGTGCTTGACTGACCATGGGTACCCGAGCGGCTGCGTTCAAAAGCCGCTCGTCCACGACTTATTCATACCGTGCGCGCAAGATACCGCCATGCTTCGGCCAGACACCAAAGCGACGACAGCACCGTGCCCGAAATGCCGCGCGGACATGGTCCTCGTTGTCGTCACGCCACACCCGGTCGCGCCAGAAATGGAGCGGCACACGTATCTTTGCACTCCGTGCAATCAGACCAAGACGTATGTCTTGCCCAGCAGCGCTCCCCGTTCGGCATCCGATAAGAGACCTCGCGACATCCTTTGGTGATCTGCGGGGCCGGGTTCCGGCCCTCGAAAAAAAAGGCCCGCCGAAGCGGGGCATGGATGCGGGCGTAGCTCAATGGTCGAGCAGAAGCCTTCCAGGCTTATGACGCAAGCGTAGGGGCGCGCCATTCCATCCTAAGCCGCCCGCCGCTTCCTCCGTTTGCGCTTCGCTTCGATCGGATGCGCGGTGAGCGTGAGTCCCAGCGCCTGCAACACCCGCAGCACCGTGCCGAGTTCGGGATTGCCGGACTTGCCGAGTGCCTTGTATAGGCTCTCCCGGTTCAGATCGGCTGTCTTTGCGGTCTCCGCCATTCCGCGCGCCCGTGCGACGAGGCCGAGGGCGTCGCGCACGAACGCCAAGTCGCCGGTTTCGAGCGCCGCCGTAATGTAGGCAGCCTGCCGCTCGGCAGTGTCGAGATATTCGGCGGCGTCAAATCGCGTCGTCGCAACCATCACCGTCTCTCCGCTAGCTCCCGAGCCAATTCAAGCGCCCGTTTGATGTCCTGTTTCTGCGTTCGTTTGTCACCAGCGCACAGCAGGATCACGATGGTCTTGCCGCGCTGAGTGAAATAGACGCGATAGCCCGGACCGTAGTCGATCCGCATCTCCATAACGCCTGCGCCGATGCTCTTCGGGTCGCCCCGATTTCCGTGCTCCATGCGACGGATGCGAGCGACGATCCGCGCGGAGGCACTTTGATCGTCGAGTCGGCGCAGCCAATTCTGGAACTCATTGGTTTGCCGCACTTCGATCATGAGCTATGGATGTAGCCTATGGGCGACACAAGGGCAAGAAAGATCAAGAAAGCGCTTCCAAAATGCGGGTTACCGCCGGTTTCGGCGATAAACTCAACGCTGTTGACGGAGACCAACATGGCCCACGCCGCCAAGCGCAATCCGAACCGTTGTCCGACGCATCCCGGCGCGCTGCTGCGCGATGATGTGATTCCGGCGACCGGCCGGACCAAGGTTGAGATCGCCGAGCTTCTCGGCATCTCGCGCCAGCACCTTTATGACATCCTGCGCGAGCGGAAGCCGGTTTCGCCCGCCGTCGCTGTGCGCCTTGGCAAGCTGTTCGGCGACGGGGCGGGCATCTGGACGCGGATGCAGGCCGCCTACGATGCGTGGCACGCGGAACGCAAAGAGGACGTGAGCAAGATTCCGACGATCCGCGCGCGAGCGGCGTAGCGCCCCGGCATGCAGTGCGAAAATCAGCCCCGCGAGAATTAGGCAGGAGAAACGCGCAATTCGGCGGCTGAAGGGAAAAACGGGCAGGTGACGGCGCCGATTTCGCCCGCTATATAGCGCCCGCTGCTTAGGAGTGTAGCTCAACTGGCTAGAGCACCGGTCTCCAAAACCGGGGGTTGGGGGTTCGAGTCCCTCCACTCCTGCCAAGCCGGCAGGGGAACGCGCCCTAAAGCCGCAATTGCCAGCCAGTTGACGCAGCCTTGTGCGGGCATTAGGAAGCCCTATCGCATCGCGGCCCGGTCACGGACTTCCGCGGCGAGCGTACCCCCAAAAAGGATTTCGTTTGGTCGTCCTTCAAGGTTGGGCGGCGCGTGTCTATTTGGGCTTGGTCAGCGGCGCTAGCAGCAAAGAACTGGAAATGGCGAAGTTCAACCCGTTCAAGTTTATGCAGGAAGTGCGGCAGGAGACCAACAAGGTCACCTGGCCGTCGCGCAAGGAAACCGGCATCACCACCGCGATGGTGTTCGTGTTCGCGGCGGCGGCAGCAGTATTCTTTCTGCTCGCGGATCAGGTGATCCGCATGGTCGTCACGCTCGTGCTCGGCATCGGAACCTGAGCATGATCCCGAAAAGCATGTCCTCGACCGGGATCGGGGATGGGAACCGGTTTTCGGACAAGATCATGCTCAAACGAAAAGACCCGGTTCTGATTTGATTTGAACGGATACGGCTCGCAAGGAGCGGCAAGTGGCGGAAGCAATCACCGAAACCAAGCCCAAGCGCTGGTACATCGTCCACGCCTACTCGAACTTCGAGAACAAGGTCGCGGATTCGATCCGCGAACAGGCCAAGCAGCGCGGCCTGTCGCACCTGTTCGACGAGATCATGGTGCCGAAGGAGAAGGTCGTGGAGGTCCGGCGCGGCCGCAAGGTCGACGCGGAGCGCAAGTTCTTCCCCGGCTACGTGCTGGTGAAGATGAACCTCACCGACGAGGCCTATCACCTCATCAAGAATACCCCGAAGGTCACCGGCTTCCTCGGCGCCGACAAGAAGCCGATGCCGATCTCGGAAGGCGAGGCGCAGCGCATTCTCAATCAAGTGCAGGAAGGCATCGAGCGGCCAAAGCCGTCGATCTCGTTCGAGGTCGGCGAGCAGGTGCGGGTGTCGGACGGCCCGTTCGCATCGTTCAACGGCACAGTCGAGGAAGTCGACGAAGCGCGCTCGCGCCTGAAGGTCGCGGTCTCGATCTTCGGCCGCGCGACGCCGGTGGAACTGGAATTCGGGCAGGTCGAGAAGCTTTAGTTGCGCGCTCGCCTCACCGGACTCTACGCCCGCTCGGTTTACCTCCCGATATCGACATTCGGCCGCGAGGTGCGGGACCTGAGCCGCCGCGTGCGCGGTGTGACGCGCGGGCAGAAGACAACCCTGCCGCTCGCCGACTGGCGCGAAGTCATCGATCCGCGCCCGATCCGGATCCTCGAAACGCGCAAAAACAGCGGCGACGTGAACCTCGCCGAACTGGCCGTGCTGGCGAGCGCCGCGGCTGCGACGCGCTCCGGCGACGAGATCGTCGAAATCGGCACCTTCGACGGGCGCACCACGCTCAACCTGGCCGTCAACGTTCCGGCGCATCTCCATGTCTTCACACTGGATTTGCCGCCCGACACCGCGCCGAAATTCGATCTCGCGCCGGGCGAGCGCGCCTATGTGGAAAAGCCGCGCTCCGGGCGCCGCTTCCTCGAGGCGCCGCCCGAATGGGCCGACGCGAGGCGCCGCATCACGCAGCTCATGGGCGATTCGGCGGCGTTCGACTGGTCGCCGCACGTGGGCCGCGCCGGGCTCGTTTTCGTGGACGGATCGCACGCCCATGACTATGTGATGGCGGACTCAGGAACCGCATTCCGCCTCGTGGCCAAAGAAGGCATGGTCATCTGGCACGACTACGGTGTATGGGACGGCGTCACCCGCGCACTCGAGGAGATCGAGGCAAGCCGGCATCTCGGCCTGCGGCATGTCCGTGGAACGAGTTTGGTGGTGTGGCAGGCGACATGAAACGTGGGAGGTGAGGCGGCTGAGCCAGGCCGTCAAGATCCGCACCACTGACAGGAGCTGAAAGATGGCGAAGAAGATTACCGGATTCCTCAAACTGCAAGTGCCGGCCGGCGCCGCCAATCCGTCGCCGCCGATCGGTCCCGCGCTCGGTCAGCGCGGCTTGAACATCATGGCGTTCTGCAAGGACTTCAACGCGAAGACCTCGCAGCTGGAGAAGGGCTCGCCGATCCCGGTGGTGATCACGATCTACGGCGACAAGTCCTTCACCTTCGAGATGCGCACCCCGCCGGTGTCCTACTTCCTCAAGAAGGCCGCCAAGCTCGAAAGCGGCTCCAAGACCCCCGGCCGCGACAAGGCCGGCAAGGTGACCAAGGCGCAGGTGAAGGAAATCGCCGAGCAGAAAATGAAGGACCTCAATTGCGACACGGTGGAAGCCGCGATGCGCATGGTGGAAGGTTCGGCGCGGTCGATGGGCATCGAGGTGGCGGCATGAGCGCGGGCAAGCGAGTGACCAAGGCACGCGAGGGCATCGACCCGGCGAAGGCCTATGCGCTGGACGAGGCGGTGAAGCTCGTGAAGGAGCGCGCCACGTCGAAGTTCGACGAGACGATCGAGATCGCGATGAACCTCGGCGTCGATCC
>JAXDNY010000034.1:0-36698 GCA_034669145.1 Hyphomicrobiales bacterium | reverse complement strand
CCAGCGCCCTCAGGATGATGCCCGAGTAGAAATCGACATTTGGATAGAGCTTGCGCTCGATGAAATATTCATCGTTGAGCGCCGCCTTTTCGAGCTCGCGGGCGACATCGAGCAGCGGATCGTCCTTGATGCCGAGCTCGTTGAGCACTTCGTGCGCGGTCTTCTGCATGATCTTGGCGCGCGGATCGTAGTGCTTGTAGACGCGGTGGCCGAAGCCCATCAGGCGGAAGCTGTCGTTCTTGTCCTTCGAGCGCTTGATGTATTCCGGGATGCGGTCGACCGAGCCGATCTCGCCCAGCATCTTGAGCGCCGCCTCATTGGCGCCGCCATGCGCCGGGCCCCACAGGCAGGCGATGCCGGCCGCGATGCAGGCGAACGGGTTCGCGCCCGAGGAGCCGGCAAGCCGCACCGTCGAGGTCGAGGCGTTCTGCTCGTGGTCGGCGTGCAGGATGAAGATGCGGTCCATGGCGCGCGCCAGCACGGGGTTCGGCTTGTACTCCTCGCACGGCACCGCGAAGCACATGCGCAGGAAGTTGGTCGCGAAATCGAGGTTGTTCTGCGGATAAACGAACGGCTGGCCGATCGAATATTTGTACGCCATCGCGGCGAGCGTCGGCATCTTGGCGATCATGCGCATCGAGGCGATCATGCGCTGCATCGGATCGGAGATGTCGGTTGAATCGTGATAGAACGCCGCCATCGCGCCGACCGAGCCGCACATCACCGACATCGGGTGCGCGTCGCGGCGGAAGCCCTGGAAGAACCGGCTCATCTGCTCGTGAACCATCGTGTGATGGTTGACGCGATAGTCGAAGTCGATCTTCTGCGCCTTGGTCGGCAGTTCGCCGTAGAGCAGCAGGTAGCAGGTCTCGAGGAAGTCGCCGTTCTCGGCCAGCTGCTCGATCGGGTAGCCGCGATAGAGCAGGATGCCCTCGTCACCGTCGATGTAGGTGATCTTGGACTCGCAGCTTCCCGTGGACGTAAAGCCCGGATCGTAGGTGAAGACCCCCGCCTGGCCGTACAGCTTGGAAATGTCGATGACGTCTGGACCGATCGTCCCTTCGTACATCGGGAACGAATAGTTCTTGTCTCCGACGGTCAGCTGCGCGGACTTGGTATTCGTGCCGTGCTCGGGGGGCGTTTTGGCATCCATGGGAAGCCTCTCTGATCGCCTCCGCGCGGGCCGGAGGGGCCGAAATGAGCACCGTTCGCGCGGAATCCCGGCGGGCGTGCGGTGCAGCAAACGTGATAATTCTGGGTATCCCATTCAAGGGTGCCCCGCAAGATGGCGGCGCGCTGCCCGGGAATACCCGCCGGGAATAACGGTGTTGTGAAGGCGCTCAGCGCGCGGCGCTGCGGGGCGCCTCGGCCGGGCCGACCGCCTGGTCGGCGATGCGCGCGAGGCTTTCGGCCTTTCCCAGCACCGCCAGCACGTCGAAAATGCCGGGCGAGGTGGTGCGGGCGGTCAGCGCCGCGCGCAGCGGCTGCGCCACGGCGCCGAGCTTGACGCCCGACCGCTCCGCATAGGCGCGCACCGCGGCTTCCGCGGCCTCGGCGCTCCACGGGTCGACCATGGCAAGATCGCGCGACACCTGGCCCAACAAAGTGCGCGCCTCGGGGGTCATCTGCGCGGCGGCCTTCTCGTCGAGTTCGAGCGGGCGGTCGGCGTAGAGGTAGCGCGCACTTTCGATCAGTTCGACCAGCGTCTTGGCGCGCTCCTTCAGTCCCGGCATGGCTGCAATCAGTTTCGCGCGCAGCGCAGGCGTGATCTTGGCGGCAAGCTCGGCCCCCGCCGGCACATAAGGCAGCACGCGCTCGATTTCCGCCACCAGATCGGCGTCCGCCATCGCCCGGATGTAATGGCCGTTGAGGCTTTCCAGCTTGGCGAAGTCGAAGCGCGCGGGCGAGCGGCCGATCGCGGGCAGGTCGAACGCCGCGATCATCTCCTCTGTGGAGAAAATCTCCTGGTCGCCATGCGCCCAGCCGAGCCGCACCAGATAGTTGCGCATCGCGACCGGCAGATAGCCCAGCGCGCGGTAGGCCTCGACCCCGAGCGCGCCATGGCGCTTGGAGAGCTTGGCGCCGTCCGGCCCATGGATCAGCGGAATGTGCGCCATCACCGGGACGCTCCAGCCGAGCGCCTGATAGATCTGCGTCTGCCGCGCGCCGTTGGTGAGGTGGTCGTCGCCGCGGATGATGTGTGTCACGCCCATGTCGTGATCGTCGACCACGACGGCGAGCATGTAGGTCGGATTGCCGTCGGAGCGCAGCAGCACGAGGTCGTCGAGGTTCTCGTTCTGCCACACCACGCGGCCCTGCACCTGATCCTCGATCACGGTCTCGCCGGTGAGCGAGGCCTTCAGCCGGATCACCGGCTTGACGTTCGGGCGCGGGTGCGACGGATCGCGGTCGCGCCACAGCCCGTTGTAGAGCTTGGAGCGCCCTTCGGCGCGCGCGGCTTCACGCATGGCGGCAAGCTCTTCGGGCGAGGCGTAGCAGTAATAGGCCTTGCCGGCCGCAAGCAGTTGCTCGGCCACCTCACGGTGCCGCTCGGCGCGGGAAAACTGGTGCACCGGCTCGCCGTCCCAGTCGAGGCCGAGCCAGGCGAGGCCATCGTAGATCGCCGCGATCGCGGGCTCGGTCGAGCGCGCGCGATCGGTGTCCTCGATGCGCAGCAGGAATTTTCCACCGCGCCCGCGCGCGTACAGCCAGTTGAACAGCGCGGTGCGCGCCCCGCCGATGTGCAGGAAGCCGGTCGGGGAGGGCGCGAAACGGGTGACGATCTCGGTCATGGCGGGCGACTAATCTACTCCTCATGGTGAGGAGCCGACGAAGTCGGCGTCTCGAACCATGGCCGCGTGTTGCTATCCTTCGAGACGCCCGCCTTCGGCGGGCTCCTCAGGATTAGGGCGGTGTCTGTTGCGCGCCGGTGTACCATAGCTCCGGGCGATGCAACACATTTGGCATTGGATACCGATTTGCCTATATCCCGCGCGTCGGGCTCTCGCCAAAAAGCAGGATTCTTAGATGTCGGTTGCCGAAAAGGTGGAAACTGAGGCCGGGCGCGATTTCATCCGCGATATCGTGGCGGACGATCTCGCGGCGGGCCGCCACAAGCGCGTGGTGACGCGGTTTCCGCCCGAGCCGAACGGCTATCTGCACATCGGCCACGCGAAATCGATCTGCCTGAATTTCGGTGTCGCGCAGGAATTCGGCGGGCACTGCAATCTGCGCTTCGATGACACCAACCCGACCAAGGAAGAGCAGGAATACATCGACGCCATCGAGGCCGACGTGCGCTGGCTCGGTTTCGATTGGGGCAAGAATCTCTATCACGCGTCGGACTATTTCGAGCGGCTGTATGGCTGGGCCGAAGAACTGATCCGCGCCGGCAAGGCCTATGTGGATGACCAGACGCAGGAGCAGATGCGGCTCACGCGCGGGACGCTGACCGAACCGGGGCTGAACAGTCCGTTCCGCGAGCGTTCGGTGGAGGAAAACCTCGACCTGTTCCGCCGCATGCGCGCGGGCGAGTTTCCCAACGGCGCGCGCGTCCTGCGCGCCAAAATCGACATGGGCAGCGGCAACATCAATCTGCGCGACCCGGTGCTCTACCGTATCCTGCACGCCACCCACCCGCGCACAGGCGAGACGTGGAAGATCTATCCGAGCTACGACTACGCGCATGGGCAGTCGGATGCGATCGAAGGCGTGACGCATTCGATCTGCACGCTGGAATTCGAGGATCACCGGCCGCTGTACGAGTGGTTCCTGGACAATCTCCCGGTGCCGTCGCATCCGCACCAGTACGAGTTCGCGCGGCTCAATCTCACCTACACGGTGCTGTCCAAGCGTGTGCTCAATGCGCTGGTGAAGGGCGGGCACGTGTCGGGCTGGGACGACCCGCGCATGCCGACGCTCGCGGCGCTGCGCCGGCGCGGCGTGCCGCCCGCGGCGCTGCGCGATTTCGCCAAGCGCATCGGCGTCGCCAAGGCGAACAGCCTGGTCGATCTCGGCGTGCTGGATTTCTCCATCCGCGAGGTGCTCAACAAATCCGCACAGCGGCGCATGGCGGTCTTGAAGCCGCTCAAGGTCGTGATCGAGAATTACGACGGGCCGGGCGAGGAGCTTGAAGCGGTCAATCATCCGGACGATCCCGCGGCAGGCACGCGGCGCGTGAAGTTCGGGCGCGAGATCTTCATCGAGCAGGACGACTTCATGGAGAACCCGCCGAAGAAGTTCTTCCGGCTCTCTCCCGGCACCGAGGTGCGGCTGCGCTATGCGTATTTCATCACGTGCAAGAGCGTGGTGAAGGACGCGAGCGGCAACGTCACCGAGCTGCGCTGCACCTACGATCCGGCGACGCGCGGCGGCAACGCGCCGGACGGACGCAAGGTGAAGGCGACGATCCACTGGGTGTCGGCGGCGGACAGCGTGTCGGCCGAGGTGCGGCTGTACAATCCGCTGTTCACGAAACCCGAGCCGGACGTGGCGAACTTTGCCAACGACCTCAATCCGAATTCGCTCGAGGTTGTGAGCGATGCCCGCGTCGAGCCGGCGCTGGCGGCCGGCAATTCGGGCGAGCCGGTGCAGTTCGAGCGGCTCGGCTATTTCGCGCGCGACAAGGACTCCGCGCCGGGCAGGCCCGTGTTCAACCGCACCGTCGGCCTGCGCGACAGCTACGCGAAGGCAACCGACAAATAAGCTCACTTCTCATCCTGAGGAGCGGTCCGCAGGACCGCGTCTCGAAGGATGGCACATACTCCGTCGCCTCGCCCCTTCGAGACGGCCGCTGCGCGGCCTCCTCAGGGTGAGGCGACTTCACAAATAATCCTGCGCGTTCCCGGCCCGTTCCCGGCGCAACCTTGCGCCAACCGGTAGTAGCATAACCCGGTCTTGGGTTGCGTCGCGGGTCGCCGATGGCGGACGGGGGCAGGGGAGCGAAAGCTCGCACGTGGGATGTCGCGCGGCCGCGCGGCGTCGCGTGGCCGTCCGCCGATACGCTCGGCGGCGCGCGCGATGTCATCTCGCGCTGGTTTGCGACCGATGTAGCGGCTGGGCGGTTGATGCCGTGGCTGCCGATCTGCTTCGGCTTCGGCATTGTTCTCTACTTCACGGCGGATCGCGAACCGTCGATATGGGCGGCACTCGCGCTCTCCGGCGTGTTCGCCGCCGCGGCTTTCTTCGCGCGCAAGCGCCCGATCGCGTTCCCGCTGTTGCTCGCGCTGACGGCCGCCGCGGCAGGCTTTGCGACCGCGACATGGCGCAGTGCGCGCATCGCGCACCCGATCCTGCAGCACACCGCCTGGAATATCCCGATCACGGGCTTCGTCGAAGTCCGCGAGGAGCGCGAGCGCACCGACCGCATCGTGGTCCGCGTGCACAAGATCGAAGGCCGGTTGCGTGATGCGCCGGAGCGCGTGCGGCTCTCGGTCAAGAAACACATGGCGCCACCGGTCGGCGCGTTCATCGAAGTGAAGGCGCGGCTCAACCCGCCGCTGCGTCCGCTGCGACCGGGCGGATACGATTTTTCGCGCGATCTCTATTTCCAGCAGATTGGTGCGACCGGCTTCGCGATTGGCGCGATCAAGACCGTCGATCCGCCTGCGCCGCCCGGCGCGTGGCTGCGCTACGCGACCTTCATCGACGGCATCCGCTCGGCGATCGACGCGCGCATCCGCGCCGACCTGTCGAGCGATGCCGGTGCGATTGCGTCGGCGCTGATCACCGGCAAGCGTGACGCGATCTCGGGCCCGGTGAACGACGCGATGTATGTTTCGGGACTCGGGCACGTGCTGTCGATCTCCGGCTATCACATGGCGCTGGTCGCGGGCGTCGTGTTCTTCACCATCCGGGCGCTGCTGGCGCTGGTGCCGGTCCTTGCGATGCGCCGTCCGATCAAGAAATGGGCAGCGTTCGGCGCGCTGGTCGCGGCGTTCTGCTACCTTCTGCTGTCTGGCGCCGAGGTCGCGACGCAGCGCTCCTTCATCATGACCGGCATCCTGTTGGTCGGCGTGATGGTCGACCGTTCGGCGCTGACCCTGCGCAATCTCGCGCTTGCCGCACTTGCGGTCATGCTGCTGTTTCCCGAAGCGGTGGCGCATCCGAGCTTCCAGATGTCGTTTGCGGCGACACTGGCGCTGATTGCCGCTTACGAGCGCAGCATTCCGTGGACGCATGCCGCGGGCGACACGCCGCTCGGCGCCCGCGTCGCGCTGTGGGGTGGGCGCGAGATCATCGCGCTGATCGTGGTTTCGCTCGCGGCCGGGACCGCGACCATGCCCTACGTCGCCCATCATTTTCACCGCATCGGCCCCTATGGCGTGCTGGCGAACTTGATGGCAATGCCGATCGTGTCGATCTGGGTGATGCCGGCGGGCCTGCTCGCGCTGCTCGCCATGCCGTTCGGCTTCGATGCGCCGTTGTGGAAGCTGATGGGGCTCGGCATCGACTGGATGATCTGGGTCGCGCTGTTCGTCGCCGGTCTTCCGGGTGCGGTCGGACGCATGACGGCGTTTGGCACCGGGCCGCTGCTGCTGTGTTCGGCAGGGCTGGTGGTGCTGTGCCTGCTGCGCTCGCCACTGCGCTGGAGCGGCGCCGTGACCATCATCGCCGCCACCATCTGGGCGGCGCGGGTCCCAACGCCCGATGTCTACGTGGGGGACCGCGGCGACGTGGTGGCGGTGCGCGGCGCGTCGGGCAGGCTTTCGGTCATGCGCACCGGAACCAGCGACGGTTTTTCGGTGCGCGAATGGCTCGGCGCCGATGCCGACGCCCGCACCGTTGCCGATCCCTCGCTGCGCGAGGGCACTGCCTGCGACGAGATCGGCTGTGTGGCGCGCCTCGCCGATGGCACGACGGTCGCGTTGCCGTTCGCCGCCGAAGCCTTCGAGGAGGATTGCCGCCGCGCAGCCTTGGTGGTCAGTCAGCGCACCGCGCCGCCGTCCTGCGCCGCCGTGAAGATCGATCGCACGGTCTGGCCGCGCACCGGCGCAAGCGCGCTCTATCGGGCCGGCAAAGGCTGGGAGACGGTTGTGGCGTATCCGGCAGGCTACGACCGGCCGTGGGCGCGCGCTGTGCCAATGCGCGAGAGCGAGACGCCGTCGTCTACGGCGATCCCGGCGCCGCGCGATGCGACGCCGCGGGTGGAGGATCTCGCGCCGGAGGATTGATTATCTGTGTGTCCCGCACGCGGTGCAGCACGTAGTGATGCACCGCAGATGCGGGACCCCGGTTGCTTTGTTTCACGAAAACCGGGGTCCCGGGTCTGCACAGCGGCACTTCGCGCCGCAGTGCGCCCGGGACAGGGCATCAATACTTCCGGAACAGCCCGACCAGCTTGCCCTGCACGCGCACGCGGTTGGGCGGCAGGATGCGCACCTCGTAGGAACTGTTGGCGGGCTCGAGCGCGATCGAGGCGCCGCGGCGGCGGAAGCGTTTCAGGGTCGCTTCCTCGTCGTCGATCAGCGCCACCACGATGTCGCCGGTGTCGGCGCCATCGCCCTTGCGGATCAGCACCGTGTCGCCGTCGAGGATTCCGGCATCGATCATCGAGTCGCCACGCACTTCGAGCGCGAAGTGGTCGCCCGTCGTGAGCAGGTCGGGCGGCACCTGGATGGTGTGGCTGCGCGTCTGGATCGCCTCGATCGGGGTGCCGGCAGCGATCCGCCCCATGACCGGAATGGTAACCGGGCGGCCGCCTTCGTCGTCCGCGCCCGCGCGCACGCGGCCGAGATCGCCCTCGATGACCGAGGGGGTAAATCCACGCCTGCCGCCGATGCCGTGTGCGACGGAGTCGGGCAGCTTGATGACTTCGATGGCGCGCGCCCGGTTGGGCAGCCGGCGGATGAAGCCGCGTTCCTCGAGCGCCGTGATCAGGCGGTGAATGCCGGATTTGGAGCGCAGGTCGAGCGCATCCTTCATCTCATCGAAGGAGGGCGGGACCCCGGACTCCTTGAGCCGCTCGTTGATGAAACGCAGCAGTTCGAATTGTTTCCGCGTCAGCATCTTCGCCCCTCGTGGCCAGGTTCTCGGTCGGTTGACGGCAGGTTAGGAGGTGTCCGACTCATTCGAAACAAATCATGAACGGACACTATATGTTCGATACTTGTTCCGCAACCATTTAATTTGGGGTGAACAAGTCGAGGGACCGCAAAAAGCCGGGCTTAATCTTCCAGCTTAACGAGGTCGCATGGAGTTCCGGCCGGCGCTGCGGGCGCGAAGGCCGGGCGGATCACCAGGCAATCGGCGGCCGCCAGCGGCACCAGCATCGAGGAATCCTGCTGCGGGAAGGGTGTCGCAACCCAGGTGCCGTCGCGCAGCGCGAGGGTGGCGCGCATGTATTCCTCGCGCTCGTCGTTGGCCGGCAGATCGCGGCCGAGCACGCCTTGCGTGACGGGGTGCGCGATGTCCGGCCGGCCGGTGAGCTTGCGGATCAGCGGCGCGACGAACAGCACCGAGCACACGTAAGCCGACACCGGATTGCCCGGCAGGCCGAGCACCCGCATGCCGCCAAGGATGCCGAACATCATCGGCTTGCCGGGCCGCATCGCGATCTTCCAGAACGAAAGCGCGACGCCTTGCGCCGCGAGCGCGGGCTGCACCAGGTCGTATTCGCCGACCGAGGCGCCGCCCGCCGTCACCAGCACGTCCGCACCCGCGTCGCGCGCGCGCCGCACGCCCGCGATCGTCTCATCAAGCCGGTCGGGCAGGATGCCGAGGTCAATTACGTCTGCGCCCTCGCGCCGCGCGACGGCGGCGAGCGTGAAGATATTGGAGTGGACGATCTGGCCGGGCCCCGGCTCGATGCCGGGCGGCACGAGCTCGTCGCCGGTCGCCACGATTGCGATCTTCGGCCGGCGGCGGACCGGCACGGTCGCGTGGTTCATGGCGGCGGCGAGCGACACGTCGCGTCCCGTCAGGCGGCGGCCAGCCTTGAGGCGCACGTCGCCTTTGCGGAAGTCGAGCCCCGCGACACGCACGTTACGTCCGCGCTTGGCCGCCGTGGTGACGACAACGGTGTCGCCCGCGCGCGTGGTGTTTTCCTGGATGACGACGGTGTCGCTGCCCGCCGGCAATACGCCGCCGGTGAAAATGCGCGCGGCCTCGCCTGCATGGACCTCTCCGGCGAACGGCCGCCCGGCCGCGACCTCGCCGATCAATCTCAGCCGGGCCGGCGTGGTTGCGACATCCTCGGCGCGCACCGCGTAGCCGTCCATCGCGGAGACGTCCTCCGGCGGCTGCGTGCGGCGCGCAGCGAGGTCCTCGGCGAGCACGCGTCCTTCGGCTTCGGCGAGCGGCACGCGCTCGGCCGGCAGCGGCTCGACGCCTGCGAGCACTTGCGCGAGTGCGTCGGCGACGGGAAGCAGCGCCACGTCAGGCTCCCTTGTTGCGATCAGACTTGGCGCGGTAGACGCCCGACTTGCCGCCGCGCTTCTCGACGAGGTGAATGTTTTCGATGCGCATGCCGCGCTCGACCGCCTTCACCATGTCGTAGATCGTGAGGCATGCGACCGACACGGCGGTCAGCGCCTCCATCTCGACGCCGGTCTGGCCTTTCAGCTCGCAGGTCGCGCGCACGATCAGGCCAGGGAGCTTCGCGTCGGGCGCGATGTTGACCTCGACCTTGGACAGCGCGAGCGGATGGCACAGCGGGATCAGCTCGTGTGTCTTCTTCGCCGCCATGATGCCGGCGATGCGCGCGGCGCCGAGCACGTCGCCTTTCTTCGCGTCGCCCTTAAGTACCAGCGCCAGCGTCTTCGCGCTCATCACGACGCGGCCTTCCGCGACCGCGACCCGCTCGGTCGCAGCCTTCTCCGAAACATCGACCATGCGCGCCTCGCCGCGCTTGCCGATATGCGTGAGCGTTTTCGCCATTACCCGGCGGCTTTGATCCGTGTGGGGTGACGCGCGAGCAGCGCTTTGGTCGCGGCGCCAACATCTTGGCTCCGCATCAGGCTTTCGCCGATCAGGAACGCCGACACTCCGGCATGCCCGAGGCGGGCGAGATCGGCGGGCGTGAAGATGCCGCTCTCGCCGACCACAACATAGCCTTTGGGGACCAGCGGCGCGAGCCGCTCGGTCGTCTCCAGCGTGGTCTCGAAGGTCTTCAGGTTGCGATTGTTGATGCCCATCAGCCGCGATTTGAGCCGCAGCGCGCGATCGAGTTCGGCTTCGTCATGCACCTCGACCAGCACGTCGATGCCGTATCCGAGCGCCGCATCCTCCAGCGCATGCGCCTCCGCGTCGCTCACCGAGGCCATGATGATCAGGATGCAGTCGGCGCCCCAGGCGCGTGCTTCCGCCACCTGATAGGGCTCGTACATGAAATCCTTGCGCAGCACGGGCAGGGCGGTCGCGGCGCGCGCCTGGGCGAGAAACTCCGGCTTGCCCTGAAACGATGGCGCGTCGGTCAGAACCGAGAGGCACGCAGCGCCCCCCGCCTCATAGGCCCGTGCAAGCGCCGGCGGATCGAAATCCTCGCGGATCAGGCCGCGCGACGGGCTTGCCTTCTTGATCTCGGCGATCAGCGCGCAGTCGCCTGCGGCAAGCTTGCGTTCGATGGCGGCGAGAAAGCCGCGCGGGGGAGGGGCCGCCTGCGCGGCCGCTTCAATCTCGCCCAAAGGGCGCGCGCGTTTCGCCGCCGCGATCTCCTCGCGCTTGTATTGTTCGATTTTGGCGAGGATGTCAGGCATTTGAGATCTGGATCAGCCGGTCGAGCCGGCCCTCGGCTTCGGCGCTATCGACCGACTTGGTGGCGACCGCGACGCCTTCCTTCAGGTCCTTGGCCTTGCCGGCGACCACGATAGCCGCGGCGGCGTTGAGCAGCGCCACGTCGCGGAACGGACCTTTCTTGCCCTTCAACACGTCCATCAGCGCCGCCGCATTGGACTCCGCATCGCCGCCGCGCAACTGCTCGGGCTTCGACACCGCAAGCCCGACATCCTCCGGCTTGATCTCGAACGTCGTCACCTTGCCGTTCTCCAGCGCCGCGACAGCGGTCGGGCCGGAGGTGGTGATCTCGTCGAGCCCGTCCGAGCCGTGCACCACATAGGCGCGCTCGCTGCCCAGATTTTTCAGCACGTTCGCGAGCGGTTCGACCCACTGGCGCGAGAACACGCCGACCATCTGACGCTTCACGCTCGCCGGATTGGAGAGCGGCCCGAGCAGGTTGAAAATCGTGCGCGTGCCGAGTTCGACCCGCGTCGGGCCGACATGCTTCATCGCTGGATGATGCGCGGGCGCGAACATGAAGCCGATGCCGGCCTCGTAGATGCAGCGCGTGATCTCGTCCGGCCGCAGGTCGATCTTGACGCCGAGCGCGCCGAGCACGTCGGCTGCGCCCGAGCGCGAGGAGAGCGCGCGGTTGCCGTGCTTGGCGACCGGAATGCCGGCGCCCGCCACGATAAAGGCCGCGCAGGTGGAGATGTTGTAGGAGCCCGACGCATCGCCGCCGGTGCCGACCACATCGATGGCGTCCGGGGGCGCGGCGACCTTCTGCATCTTGGCGCGCATGGTGGCGACCGCGCCGGTGATTTCGTCGACGGTCTCGCCGCGCAGCCGCAGCCCCATCAGCAGGCCGCCCATCTGCGACGGCGTCGCCTCGCCCGACATCATGTAATCGAACGCCTTTGCGGATTCATCGCGCGACAACGTCGCGCCGGTCGCGACCTTGCCGATGAGCGTCTTGAAGTCGTCCATGACGCCCCTCAGTGCGGCTTGCCGCGGCGGCCGGTCGCCGTATTCCATGCGGCCGCAAGGTCGAGAAAGTTTTTCAGGATCGTGTGGCCGTTTTCCGACGCGATGCTCTCGGGGTGAAACTGCACGCCGTGCACCGGCAGCGTCTTGTGCGAGGCGCCCATCACGAGGCGGTCGCCGGTCTCGGCAGTGACCGAAAGCTCTTGCGGCAGGCTCGCGCGGTCGACCACGAGCGAGTGATAACGCGTCGCCCGGAACGGCCCGTTGATGCCGCGAAACACACCCTGGCCCTGATGCGTGATCTCGGAGAGCTTGCCGTGCACCGGCGTAGGCGCGCGCACGACGTTGCCGCCGAACGCCTGGCCGATCGATTGCAGGCCGAGGCAAACACCGAACAGCGGGATTTTCGGGGCGGCTTTTTCGACCAGCTCAAGGCAGATCCCGGCCTCGTTCGGCGTGCAGGGCCCGGGCGAGAGCACGATGGCGTCCGGGTCGGCGTCGATGACGTCGCGCGCCGACACCTTGTCGTTGCGATACACGACGACGTCAGCCCCCAACTCGCCCAGGTAGTGGACGAGATTGAAGGTGAAGCTGTCGTAGTTGTCGATCAGGACAATCATGCGCCCGGCCAAAGGTTTAGACCGGTTTACGGGGCGGCGCCGGGGGGGTCAAGGCGGCGCCAGTAGGCGTCTCTCTGCCGTAACGCGCAGCGGCGGAAACGCGACGCAATCGATCACGTCGAAAATCGCCTCGATGCCACCACGGAAGTTTTGGACAAACGCCATGGCTTCGGCGCGCCGATCCTGGCGGATGTTCATTCCCAAGGTGCAGTGCGGTACCCAGAAACCGGGTCTGTAATGCGGCCGGCAAAGCATCGGATCGATGACATCGTGGATGGCCTTGTGCATTTGAAGCAGTGCGGTCCGCGGTCCAGGGTCCGCCCAAAGCACGAGCGATGGTCCTTCGAACACACCGATGCGATCAAACGTCAGGCGTAATTCGGTTTCTCCGCAAGCGGCCCGTTCTATTGCATTTTCCCGGGCTATTTTGCTGACGTTGTCTGTGTCGTAGATCGCGAACGTAAAGTGCGGCGCGTATTCGAGCGCGCGCATCGAAGGCGTCTCCTCGAACGCGCCGACGGCGTCCCACATTTCGGTCAATGCGGACGCTGATGAGTTGTTGCTCTTGATGTTGAGAGAGAAACCCATCGGACTACTATCGCCTACTTCGGCGGCTCGAGATCGGGGATCGGGGTGAGCATGTCCTGCATGCGGCGGTTCAGTTCCTCGCTCGAGAGTGTCGGGGTGACGCGGGTGCGGTTGGCTTCGTTCTCGCCAAGATGGGCAAGCTTGGGCATCAACAGCACCGCCGCAAGCACGAGCCATTGCGCGATGAGGAACGGTAACAGCGCGCGGACGAGCGCGGCGAGCGAACCCGCATAGCGCAAGGTGCCGCGTACCATCATCAGCGCATAACCGAATGGCGGCAGCAGGAAGCTCGTTTGCAGGGTCAACAGGAGCAAGACGGCCACCCAGCGCGCGTCGGCGACGCGAATGAGCAGCGGCGGCACCACGATCGGCACGATCACGAAAATGATTTCGAAGGCGTCGAGTACGAAGGCTGAGAGCCCGATCGCGCCGAGCACGATCGCGACAACGGTGAGCTCGCTGCCGGGCAGCGCCGTGACCCAGTCGGCGACCAGTTTGTCGGTGCCGAGCATGCGCAGCATCAAGGTCAACGTGGTCGCGGCGATCAGCAGCGCGAACAGTGCGCCGGTCGTCGCCATCGCCTGTGTCAGCACGTCGCGCAAGACCCCGCCGCGCAGCCGGCCGGTGGCGGCGCCGCCGGCAAACAGCACGAACGCTCCGAGCGCGGCCGCCTCGACGGCGTAGAAGTAGCCCAAGGCCACCGCGCCGAGCAGCACAAGCAGAAAAGCAACCGAGACGAGGGCAAGGACGACCTGCCCGATGCTCGGCCTGTCCTCCGGGTGCCTGTCGGCTGCGGGTACGCGGCGGCCGACCAGCCAGGCGGCGAACAGGCACAGCACCAGAAACAATCCGGCGGGCGCGAGCGCGCCATGGAAAATATCCTGCGTGTTGAGCACGCGGTCGGTGCGCCCGGTCGCGGTGACGGCGATGGTATGGGCGCCGAGCATTGCGTCGCCGAGCAGGATCAGCACCAGCGAGGGCGGGATGACGACGCCGAGGGTGCTGGCGACCGCCACCAGTGCGGCGCGGGTCGGTTCGGGCACGCCATGCGCGGCAAGGCGCGGCGCGACCACGCGCGAGAGCGCGAGCACGCTGGCACCGACCGAGCCGTTCATCGGTCCGAGCAACGCGCCGAGCATGGTCCCTGACATGAGTTGGGCTGGGGGCCCGCGCGGCAGGATCGCGAGGCTTGTCCGGTAAAGCGCCGCGGCGACCGGCAGGCGGTCGAGCAGCAGCCCCATCAGGACGTAGAGCGGCAGCGCCTGCAGCAGGTCGTTTTCAAACAGATTGACCAGCCGGCCGGGCAGGGCGGAGAGCAGCGCCAGCGGTACGGCTCCGGTGATGACGCTGAAGGCCGCGCCGGCGCTCGCAACGCCGATCAGCACGACCGCGGCCGGCACTCCGGTGAACACGATGCCGAGCCCGACCAGCGCCAAGAGCACGAGGCCGAGCCAGGGCATTAGTTTATCTCGCGGCGCGGTCGCGCGATGTCGATGACGGCCTGCCCAAGCACGAGACCGGCGAGCAGCCACAGAGCGAGCTTGATGAAGAAGTAGCCGGGGTTGGTGGTGTCGGGAAACGCCTCGCGCATCATCACCGACGGGATCACCAGGTGCGCGCCGCCGATCACGACGAACAGCGCCCACGGCACCAACGCGAACAGCGCGCCGAGTTTCGCGAGAAGGATGCGCATGCGCTCCGGATAGTGGCGGGCGACGGCGTCGGCGGCTAGATGCGTATGCGCGCGCGTTGCCGCCGTGAAGGCCATCGCCACATAGAGCGCGAACAGCCATTGGCCGAGATCGTTCGCCTCGCGCGAATACGCGCGCGCGATGTCGCGCAGCGGCCATTGCAGCAGCAGCAGGACCACGACCGGCAGCAATAGCCATCGGCCCGCGCTGAGGATCGCGGCAACGAGCCGGTCAAGGCCGCCGATCAGGCGTATCATTTGCAGTGAAGCCCCCGAACCTTCCCGAACGGATGATCCGTCAGCCTGGCGGCGGTGTCTACGGACTTTCCCTCGTCTGGAAAGACGATCAGCGGGGCCGCGGATGCTTGCGGTCGACAATTCGTATGAAGATGTACGCTCCAATGGCCCCAAAAGTGGCAAGGGCGAGCGGGGCGATCAGAAGATAAAGCTCAAGACCGGTCATCTCGAAATCTCCCGAGAACGATCTGCCCGGTTATATGTAATGCCAATCCGCCCATTGATTGCTGGCAATGACGTGAGAACCGTACAGGAGGCTCGCCATGGGGGCCACAATCGCCGTGATAATAGTGGCCACGCCACCGTTGCTGAGCGCCGCAGCCAACAACTTGATTCGTTCATTTAGAACGACGCTCATGTTTGCCCCCTCACTGTCCCCGCTTCGCGGCGCTGGCGAAGCGGCGCGCCTCTTCGGCGGCGCGGAACAGCGCCTTCGCCTTATTGACGCACTCCTGCTGTTCGGAATCGGGATTTGAGTCGGCGACAATGCCGGCGCCGGCCTGCACGTACATCACGCCGTCCTTCACCAGCGCGGTGCGCAGCACGATGCAGGTGTCCATCTCGCCTGCGGCGGAGAAATAGCCGACCGAGCCCGCGTAGAGCCCGCGCTTCTCCTTCTCCAGTTCGTCGATGATCTCCATGGCGCGCACCTTCGGTGCGCCCGACACCGTGCCGGCGGGAAATCCGGCGGCGAGTGCATCCACGGCATCATGGCGGTTCGACAATTTTCCCTCGACGTTCGACACGATGTGCATGACGTGGCTGTAGCGCTCGATGAAGAACTGGTCGGTGACCTTCACGCTGCCGATCTCGGCGACGCGGCCGACATCGTTGCGGCCGAGATCGAGCAGCATCAGGTGCTCGGCGCGCTCTTTCGGATCGGAGAGGAGCCGATCCTCGTATTCCTTGTCTTCGTGCGGCGTGTCGCCGCGCGGCATCGTGCCGGCGAGCGGGCGCACCGTGACGATGCCGTCGCGCACGCGCACCAGTTTTTCCGGGCTCGAGCCCGCGACTGCGAAGCCGCCGAAGTCGAGGAAAAACAGAAACGGCGCCGGATTGACCCGGCGCAGTGCGCGGTAGAGCGAAAACGGCGCGAGCGCGAACGGCGCCTCGAAGCGCTGCGAGAGCACGACCTGAAAGATGTCGCCGGCCGCGATGTATTCCTTGGCGCGCGCCACGTTGGCCTTGAACTCGTCCGGCGTCGTGTTCGAGATCGGCGGCACCGTCAGCGGCCCGGCGGGCGCGCCCGCGGCCTCCTTGTCGAGCGGGCGGTCGAGCGCGTCGACGATGGCGGAGAGCCGTTCCGTTGCGCGCGTGAAGGCCGCCGCAGGCGTGACATTTGCCTCCGGCCTCACCGGCGTCACGACCGTGATCGAATCCTGCACGGCATCGAACACGATCACGACGGTCGGGCGCAGCATGATCGAGTCCGGAAGCCCAATCGGGTCGGGATTGGGGGCTGACAATTCCTCCATCAGCCGCACCATGTCGTAGCCGAGATAGCCGAACAGACCGGCCACCATCGGCGGCAGCTTCTCGGGCAGCACGATGCGGCTTTCGGCGATCAGCGCACGCAGCGCGGGAAGCGGCGGTTCGGGGCAGGGCACGAAGCTGTCCGCCTTTGTGCGCGTTGCCCGATTGACCTCGGCGCGTGTGCCATTGGCGCGCCAGATCAGGTCCGGCTCGAGCCCGATGATCGAGTAGCGCCCGCGCGCCGCGCCGCCTTCGACCGATTCGAACAGAAAGCTGTTGGCGCGCCCGCCCGCCACTTTCAGAAATGCCGAAACCGGCGTTTCGAGATCGGCGACCAGCGTCGTCCAGACCACCTGCGGCTCGCCGCGCGCATAGTGCGCCGCGAAGGCCTCGGGCGCCGGCTCGATCTGCATCTAGTTCTGGTCGCTGCTGCTGCCCGAGGCCACCCGGCGCAACGCATCCTGGTTGATGGTCGCGCCGAGATCGGTCTGCAGTTGGGCGACATATTGCGCCAGCAGATCCTCGGTGAGCGCGCGCCGCGTGGTGTCCTCGATGCGCTTTCCTTCCGGCGTGGCGGAATCGAAGGTCGGCACCGTGATGTCGGTCAGGTGGAACACCACGCGTTCCGTCGCATCTTTGCCGACCGCGCTGCCCGCCCCGTCCTTGGGCGTGGCGAACACCGCCTCGATCACGCTCGGGGGCATCGAGCCGGCATTGCCGGCGCGCTTGAGGCCGAAGGTGGTCTGAACCGTGAGTCCGTCGGCGGCCGCGGCATCGTTGAGCGACGTGCCGGCCTTGATCTTGTCGACGATCTCGGCCGCCTTGGCCTTGAGGCGCTCGGAGACCTGCTCCTCCTGCCATTTTTCCTCGACGCGTGCACGGACCTCTTCGAGCGTACGCTCGCGCGACGGCTTGACACCCGCGACCTCGAACCAGACGTAGCCGCCGCCGGCGATTTGCAGCGGCTCGTTCTCGACACCCATGTCGGAGCGGAACGCGGCGGCGAGCACGTCGATTCCGGAAGGCAGGCCAGCGACCTGCTCGCCGTTCGCGTTGCGGCCCTGACGATCGATCGCCTCGAAGGTGGTCGCTTTCAGGCCGAGCTTCTGCGCCACTTCGGCGAGCCGCATGCCGCCCGCGCGCTCGTCCTCGATCTTGTCATGGCGCGAGGCAAGTTCGCTCCTGGCGCGGTCGGTCGCCAATGTCTGCTTGATCTCCGGGGCGACCTCCTCGAACGGCTTGATGTTTTCCGGCTCGATCTTCACCACATGCACCAGCATCGTGCCGAACACGCCCTTCACGGGCGCGCTGACCTCATCCTGCTTGAGCGCGAAGGCCGCGTCCGCGATCGCGCTGTCGATGATGCCGGCCTTGGTCACGAGCCCGAGGTCGATGTCCTTTTCGGTCAGCCCGCGTTCCTTGGCGAGCGCCTCGAATGAGAGCTCCGACTTCTCCAGCCGCGTGGCGGCGGCTTGCGCCTCCTCGAGGGTCGGAAACGAGATCTGCTCGACCTGGCGGCGCTCGGGCGTCCCGAACCGGGCAAGGTTCATGTCGTAGTAGCGTTTCGCATCGGCATCACTGACATCGGCGGGCCGCGCCAGATCGGCAGGCGCAACCGACATCACCACGACCGTGCGGTACTCAGGCGCGCTGAACTCGGTCTTGCGCTCGTCAAAATATTTCGCGATCGCTTCGGGCGTGGGCGGTGGAATATCGCCCGCCTTGGCGCGGTCGAGCACGACGTAATCGATCGCGCGCTGCTCGTTTTCGTAGCGGTTCAGCGCATCCGCCATTGTTTTCGGCAGCGTCATCTCGCCGCCGACGGTTTCGGCGATTTCGCGCCGGAGCGTCAGGCGCTTCTGCTCGGCGGTAAAGCGCTGCTCGGTATAGCCCGCGCCGCGGATGATCTGCTCGAAGCGGGCGCGGTCGAACTGGCCCGACATGCCCTTGAAGCTCGGATCGTTGGTGATCTGGCGCGCGATCTCGGCGTCGGAGACATTGAGGCGCAATTGCCGCGCGCGCTGGTCGAGCGCCGCTTCCGCCACGAGCTGTCCGGCAAGCTGCTGTTCGAGCCGCAACGCACGGGCCTGGTCCGGCGTGACCGGGCGGCCAAGCTGGCGGCTGAGCTGCTGCAGGCGGTCGTTGTAGATCTGGCGGAACTGGTCGACCGTGATCTCGGTCGAGCCGATCTTGGCGACGGTCGAGCGGCCGAAGCCGCGGAAGATGTCGCCGATACCCCAGATCGCGAAACTCACGGCAATCAGGCCGAGAACAACACCCATAACGGCTCTGCCCAGCCAATTGCTGGAAGCCTTGCGTATCCCGCGAAGCATAGAAATCCTAATCGGTTAGGGAAGATGAATAGGTCGGCATAACGCCGCGTCCCGCATGGCGCCTATCATAAGGATGGCGGCCATGCGCCGCAACAAGCGCAGACTGCGGCCTCTGGCGCCGCTGGGGGCGGTTTGCTAACGGCTCAGGTCGATTTGGGGCGAAAACACGATGACGGCGCAGCGGCGCCCGCTGGTGGCGGGGAACTGGAAGATGAACGGGCTTCGGGCTTCGGCCGCCGAGCTCGGCAAGATCGTGCAAGGCGCGCAGACGCTGCCGAAGGCCGATTTGCTGGTGTGCCCGCCGGCCACGCTGGTGACGATGTTTGCCGCAGCGGCACACGGCTCCAGGGTCGCAATCGGCGCGCAGGACTGCCACGCGGAGCCCTCCGGCGCCTACACCGGCGACATTTCGGCCGAAATGCTGGCCGATGCGGGCGCGAGCGCCGTGATCGTCGGCCATTCGGAGCGGCGCGCCTACCACCATGAGAGCGATGCGGACGTCCGCGCCAAGGCGCTGGCCGCCCGGCGTGCCGGCCTGACCGCCATTGTGTGTGTCGGCGAGACCAAGGATCAGCGCACCGCTGGCCAGACGCTCACCGTGGTCGGCGTGCAGCTTGCCGGCTCATTGCCGGACGGCGCGACGGCGGAGAACCTCGTCGTGGCCTACGAGCCGGTGTGGGCGATCGGGACGGGCCTGACGCCGACGCCCGCGGACGTGGCGGAGGTGCACGGCTTCATCCGTGAGCGGCTGATCGCGCGCTTTGGCGCGGCCGGGCAGGGCATCCGCGTCCTCTATGGCGGTTCGGTGAAACCCTCGAACGCCAGCGAGTTGCTTGGCATCGCTAATGTCGATGGCGCGCTGGTCGGCGGCGCGAGCCTGAAGGCAGACGATTTCCTCGGCATAGCGGCGGCTTATCGCTAGTTCTTGCGATTACGTCCAGGTTGCGGCATCGGGTTCGGCGGTCGGACCGGTGACGCGCCCGAATTGCAGCGGCTCGATGCGGGATAGCTGCGGCATGTGCAGCCCGAACATGGCGTGCAGTTCGCGATCGATGACGCTGGCGTTGAACGGCTTGTACAGGAAGGCGGTTGCGCCGCGTTCCAATGCCTGGCGGCGGCGTTCCTCGTTGCGCTCACCCGAGATCATGATGGCATTCACGGCGGGGTTGCGTTCGAGCAGGCGGTCCAGCGTATTCATGCCGCCGAGCCCCGGCATGTTGCAGTCGAGGAAGACTACGTCGAATTTTCCACTGTCGCAGCAATCGATCGCGGTCTCGCCGTCCGCGGCATCGGTCACGTCGATCCTGAAGATGCTGTCGGTCAGCACTTTCTTGATGATGCGCCGCACGGTTGCGGAATCATCGACCACGAGCGCGGCGCACGGCGCCGTGACGCGGCTATAGGTCTTCAGGATCGTCAGCACATCGTCATACGTGAAAGGCTTGGCGAGGAAATCATACACCTTGAGCTGCTGGGCAAGCTGCAGGCGGCGCGGGTTGGCGTCTGCGGACATCAGCGTCACGAACGTCTTGTCGCCGATATGGCGCGCTTGCCGCACCGCCTCCATGCCGCTCATTTCGGGCATGTTCACGTCGATGAACGCGATATTGATGCCGCGACTGAGCACGTCCATGCATTCCCGACCGTCCCGCGCGACGATCACGTTGAACGGGATCGGAGAACGCTGGGCGATCTCTTCAAAGACGCTGTGCACAGCCCTGGAATCGTCGGCGACAAGGACGTTGAGGCTCTGACTTGACAGCATGTGGTCCATCCGGAAATGCGGGATACGCGCCGCGACCTAATACCCGTGCTGATTGATGCGCTGTTCCGCGCGGCCGCCAATTTGCGCCGCCGCCGAAAGGGTCTGTTCATTGGGCGCGCGCTGGCCCGGACCGGGCGAGGCTTCCGGCCGCCGTGATCCTCAGGGCGACAAGAGTTAATGGCGTGATATCAGGCGGTTGCAGGCTCGTCCGGCTTCCGCCATGACGCCGAGATCGCGCGAGCGGCGTGGCAGCCTGCTCGCGCCGCGCTTGATGATCTACGTAGAAATCCCTTGGCTGAATAACTACGTATGCGGGGATTCGAGGGGCAGGCGCGCCCGCAAGGGTTCGCCGATCAGCGCGCAGGGTGGAATTGCCGCAGGGGATCGTGTAGAGACGCGGCGAATTCCCATATCACCGGCATCCGGCGTTTCCGCGCCCTTTGCCATGGACCGGCCAATGCAGACTGTGATCATCGTCATCCACCTCATGATCGTTTCGGCCATGATCGGGCTCGTGCTGCTGCAGAAATCGGAAGGGGGCGGGCTGGGCATGGGCGGCGGCGGAGGCGGGTTCCTGACCAGCCGCGGCACCTCCAACGTGTTGACGCGGACGACCGCAATCCTTGCGGCGGCGTTTTTCGCAACCAGCCTTGTCCTGTCGATTCTGGCCGGCTGGGACCGCAAGCCGCGCTCGATCCTGCAGGATCCTTCCGCGCCATCGGCTCCGACGTCGCAACCCGCAAATCCCGGCGGAGTTGCGCCAGGGGCGCCCGGCGGGCTGCTCGACCGGTTGAAGCAGGGTGCGCCTGCGGAACCGCAGGCGCCGCAGTCGAGATAAAGTTTCCACAGAAGAGGCCGGCAAACCCGGCCTCTTCGGCTTTTGGGGTTGTTATGGACTCGTCGAATCGAATTCAGGGAGCTAGAGGTTAGGCCCCATGGCGCGGTACGTTTTCATCACCGGCGGCGTGGTCTCCTCACTCGGCAAGGGTCTCGCCTCCGCGGCGCTTGGAGCGCTGCTGCAGGCGCGCGGATACAAGGTCCGCCTGCGCAAGCTCGACCCGTATCTCAACGTCGATCCCGGCACGATGTCGCCGTACCAGCACGGCGAGGTGTTTGTCACCGACGACGGCGCCGAGACCGATCTCGATCTCGGACATTACGAGCGCTTCACCGGCAATGCCGCGAGCAAGCGCGACAACATCACCACCGGCCGCATCTATCAGGACATCCTCGCCAAGGAGCGGCGCGGCGATTATCTCGGCGACACCATCCAGGTGATCCCGCACGTCACCAACGCCATCAAGGACTTCATCCGCGACGGCAACGAGGACTGCGATTTCGTGCTGATGGAGATCGGTGGCACCGTCGGCGACATCGAGAGCCTTCCGTTCCTCGAAGCGATCCGCCAGTTCGGCAACGAGCTGCCGCGCAATCACGCGATCTACATTCATCTCACGTTGATGCCCTACATCCCGAGCGCGGGTGAGCTGAAGACCAAGCCGACGCAACATTCGGTCAAGGAGCTGCTTTCGATCGGCATCCAGCCCGATATCCTGCTCTGCCGCACCGACCGGCCGATCCCGAAGGAAGAGCGCAAGAAGCTCTCGCTGTTCTGCAATGTGCGCGAAAGCGCCGTCATCGAGGCGCGCGACGTCGACAACATCTACGCGGTGCCCGAAGCCTATTCGGCCGAGGGGCTCGACAACGAGGTGCTGGCGGCTTTCGGCATCGATGGGGGCGAGCCGCCCGATCTCGCGCGCTGGCGGTTGATCAACGAGCGCATCCGCAATCCGGAAGGCGACGTCACGATCGCGATCGTCGGCAAGTACACCGGCATGAAGGACGCCTACAAATCGCTGATCGAGGCGCTGTCCCACGGCGGCATCGCCAACAAGGTGAGGGTCAACCTCGACTGGATCGAGTCGGAGGTGTTCGAGAAGGAAGACCCGACGCCCTTCCTCGAACACGTCAACGGCATCCTGGTGCCGGGCGGATTCGGCCAGCGCGGCGCGGAGGGAAAAATCCGCGCGGCGCAGTTCGCGCGCGAGCGGGACGTTCCGTATTTCGGCATCTGCTTCGGCATGCAGATGGCGGTGATCGAGGCGGCGCGCAATCTCGCCGGCATCGAGGACGCGAACTCGACCGAGTTCGGGCAGACGTCAGAGCCCGTGGTCGGCCTGATGACCGAATGGCTCAAGGGAAATGCGCTGGAGAAGCGCCAGGCCAACGGCGATCTCGGCGGCACGATGCGGCTCGGCGCCTACCCGGCGGTGCTCAATCGCGGCAGCAAGGTTTCGGCGATTTACGGCTCAACGGAGATCTCCGAGCGCCACCGCCACCGCTATGAGGTCAACACCGCCTACAAGGGCAGGCTGGAGCAGCACGGCATGCGCTTCTGCGGCATGTCGCCCGACGGCGTGCTGCCCGAGATCATCGAATACGCCGACCACCCGTGGTTCATCGGCGTGCAGTTTCACCCCGAGCTGAAGTCACGCCCGTTCGCCCCGCACCCGCTGTTCGCCTCGTTCGTCGAGGCGGCGATCACGCAATCGAGACTGGTGTAATTCATCGGCGAGACGGGTGTGGCGTTGACGCGCGGCGATTGTTGTTCTAATAAAGAATAAATATATGAAGTAGCAACTTTGGAATTGTAGTATGGATACGCATCGACCAGGGACCAAGATCGCCGAAGAGATGTTGAGCAGGCCGGAGGGCGCAACGATGGCTGATATCCGAAAAGCCACGGGCGGCCCTCAATACAATGTCCTGACGAGTCTTAAGGGTCGCGGCTTCAGAATACGAAAGATCAAGGAGGGTCAGGGGACCCGATACTTTGCTATTTCGCCGCAAGTGCGGTCATTCGAGGCCAAGGTCACGACCCAAGGTCAAGTGACGGTCCCGAAGGAGATTCGCGAGCGCTTGAAGCTGCGCTCCGGCAGTAAGGTTGAGTTCGCGATTGAAAAGGACGGGCGCGTGGTTGTTAGCGCGAAGCAATCGAGTATTCTCGATTTGGTTGGAATTCTGCCCAAGCCTAAGCGAACGGTGACGCTTGAGGAGATGGACGCGGCGATCAGGCAAGGCGCAGTCGAACGCTACCTGCGGGCTGTTGGCAGGAAAAAATGATTGGTTTGGATACCAATGTCCTCGTCCGCATTCTTGCCGCGGATGATCCGATTCAAACGCCGCAAGCGACGCGGTTTCTGCGGGATCGTTGCAGTCCCGAGCAACCCGGTTTCGTCAATTGTGTCGTAATCACAGAGCTGATGTGGGTTCTGCAGAACGCTTACGGATATGGCCGCGCCGACATAGTGCTGGCGCTGGAAAGCCTGCTGCGGAATGCAAGCTTGGCGATCGAGTCTCGCGAGCAGGTCGTGGGAGCGGTGCGGACCTATAAGACTAGCAACTGCGATTTGGTTGACGCATTGATCAGCGAAATCAATCGCGCGCGTGGATGCGAAGTGACGGCCACGTTCGACCGCCGAGCGGCCAAGCTCCACGGTTTCGCGCGCGTTTTGTGACTTGCGCCGCGACGGCCTTGTGCCGGTAGCCCGCTTTGCGTCAAATGGTGGCCCTTCGAACGCCGCGCGCCTGCGGCCAACATCACAATCGGGAGGAAACACATGATCTACGAAATGCGCAGCTATCGCGCGATGCCGGGCCGCATGCCCGACCTCATCAAGCGCTTCGACACCATCACGCTCAAGCTGTTCGACAAGCACGGCATCCGTCAGGCCGGGTTCTGGACCACAGAAGTCGGCGAGTCGAACCATAACCTGATGTATCTGCTCGCCTGGGAGTCGATGGCCGAGCGCGAGGCGAAATGGGCGGCGTTCTCGACCGATCCGGAATGGGTCGCGAAGCGCGGCGAGACCGAGAAGAACGGTACGCTGGTGATGACGTTCTCGAACCAGTTCCTGAAACCCACGAGCTTCTCGTCGGTCAAGTGACGCGTAGCGTCATCCCGGAAGCCGCCGCCGGCGGCTATCCGGGATCGAACGGCAAACGGCAATAGTGAGGCGATCATTTCACGCGGGCTCGATCACATCGTCCATGCGGTGCGCGATCTCGACGCGGCGGGCGAGGCTTACGCGCGCGTCGGCTTTACGGTCGGCGCACGCAATCGCCACCCGTGGGGCACGCACAACCGCATCGTGCAGTTCCCCGGCGTGTTCATCGAGCTGCTGGCGATCGGCGACATGGAGCGGATTCCGCCCGCGCGGCCGCGTTCGCTGTCGTTCGGTGCCTTCACGCGCGATTTTCTCGCGCGTCACGAAGGGCTCTCGATGCTGGTGCTGGAAGGCAAGGGCGCGGCGGCGGATGCCGACGCCTTCCGCGCGGCCGGCATCGGCGACTTCGATGTGTTCGACTTCGAGCGCGAGGGCAAGCGCCCGGACGGCACGGCCGTGAAGGTCGCGTTCTCGCTGGCGTTCGCGCAAGACAAGCAAGCGCCCGACACAGGCTTCTTCACCTGCCAGCAGCATTACCCGGAGAACTTCTGGAACCCCGCATTCCAGAAGCATGCAAACAGCGTGGCGGGTGTCGCCGGCGTGGTGTTCGTCGCCGAAAATCCGGCCGACCACCACGTGTTCCTGAAAGCATTTTCCGGAGTGAGCGATCTCCAGTCGACATCGAGCGGCATCACCATCGAGACGCCGCGCGGCGAAATCCAGGTGATGGACCCGGCGGCGTTCCGGCTGCACTACGCGGTCGAGCCGCCGGATGTTGCCCGGGGCATGCGGCTTGCGGCGGTGCGGTTTGCGGCGGGCGACATGGCGGTCGCTCGCACGGCGCTCGGTGGGAGTGCGTCAGAGCGGATGGACAAGCTGATTGTTGCACCCGAGAGAGCCCACGGCGCAGTCTTGGTGTTCGAACCGGCAGGCCGGTGAAGCGCCACAATCTTTTCGCGTTCGTTAATGGAAATTAGCGGATTTTCCGAAACCACCTTCAGTCTTCGGAGAACTCCGTTCGCCATGATCCGGGCTGTCGGGCGCGTCTGAAGCCCGATGACATGGACGGCCCCGGGTTGCCCCCTCCACAACGGCCCGGGGCCGTTTCACGGTTGGTTCTGTTGACCGGCGGCCCCGCGCCGAAGCAAGGTCGGGCAATGTCTGCACCCAACCCCATCGTCAGCGTCGGAAACGTGCGCTTTGGCAATGCGTCGCCGCTCGCGCTGATCGCCGGGCCGTGCCAGCTGGAAAGCCGCGCGCATGCGCTGGAGATGGCCTCGGCGCTGAAGGAAATCGCCGCGCGCGCCGGCATCGGGCTCGTCTACAAGACCTCGTTCGACAAGGCGAACCGCACCAGCGGCCAGGCTGCGCGCGGCATCGGGCTCGATGCGGCGCTGCCGATCTTTGCGGAAATCCGCGAGAAGACCGGTCTGCCCGTGTTGACCGATGTGCACGAGCCGGCGCAATGCGCGCGTGTCGCGGGAGCCGTCGACGTGCTGCAGATTCCGGCGTTCCTCTGCCGTCAGACCGATCTCCTCGTTGCCGCCGCGCAAACCGGCCGCGCCGTGAACGTGAAGAAGGGCCAGTTTCTCGCGCCCTGGGATATGGCGAATGTGGTCGCCAAGCTGACCGGCGCCGGCAATGCAAACGTGCTCGTCACCGAGCGCGGCGCCTCATTCGGCTACAACACGCTTGTGTCCGACATGCGCGCGCTGCCGATCCTGGCGCGCACCGGCGCGCCGGTGATCTTCGACGCGACCCATTCGGTGCAGCAGCCGGGCGGGCAGGGCGCTTCATCCGGCGGCGAGCGCGAATTCGTCGCCGTGCTGGCGCGCGCGGCGGTCGCTGTCGGCGTCGCGGGCGTGTTCATCGAGACGCATCAGGATCCCGATAAGGCACCGTCGGACGGTCCGACCATGATTCCAATCAAGCAGTTGGATCCGTTGCTTCAATCATTGATGCAGTTCGACCGGCTCGCCAAGCAGCCCCCCAACTAGCGCCCTAAACTTGCCGCCGAATCTGTGAAGATGCGCCCGCGCTCTGAGCGCCGACGGGGGAGACAATGGTTCTGCAATCGCTCAGCGGCTTGCCCGCGTTTCTGGTCTATTTCGTCTGCGGGTCCGTGCTCGTCGCCGCCTACGTCTTCGTCTACACCTGGATCACGGCGCACGATGAGTTCGCGCTGCTCAAAGCCAACAACACGGGCGCCGCGATTGCGCTGGGCCTAAGCATGATCGGCTTTGCAGTGCCGCTCACGGCTTCGATCGGCCATTCGGACGGCATTCTCGACATGACGATCTGGGGCGTGATCGCGCTGATCGTGCAGGTCGGTGTCTACTACGTGGCGCGGATCGCGGTGCCGAAGTTGTCCGAACGGATCGAAGCGGGCGAGATCGCGCCGGCCATCTGGCTCGGCGCGACGTCTGTGACGGCAGGCATGCTCAACGCCGCCTCGATGGGCACGTAATGCCGCGATGAAACGCTCGGCTCAAGTCGCGCTTGTGTTGATGGGTATCACCGGCACCACGGCGGCGGGCGCCTACATGATGCCGCCGCGCCCCGAATGCCGCGCGCAGCCGGCATCGTCCACGGTGGCGAGCCCCCCGGCCGCACTTCCTCAGGCCGGGGCAGCGGCCGCCGCACAAGGCGAGCAGCCGTGCCGACGCCGCCGCTGGGGCAGTTGGGGCTGGAGCTCGGGCTCATCATATTCGTCCAACCGCTCGCAGCCGCTGTTCTCCAACCGTGCGCCGACGTCGGTTTCGACCGCGCTGTCGGGCAGCCGGAGCGGCTCGACCTCAACCAGCACATCCGCGGCGCGCAGCGGATCGACCGGCACCTCACGCGGCGGCTTCGGCTCGACCGGCCATGCGATGTCCGGGCATTCCGGCGGAAGCTGACATGCTGAATGCCGGGTTAGCGTGGCGCCGCGATTTGAAACCCGGCTTCTAACCGAATTTTCCGCTGTTTCTGGTCTAATCGGCCCATGCGCCGCCACGCGTGTGGCGGAGCGCGGAGGCTTCGATGAAACGTTCCGGCAATGTCGGATTGGTGCTAATGGGCGGCGCGGTGTTCGCGGCGACATTCGCAGCGGGCACCGCGTACTTCGCATGGCAGAAGCCCAGCCACGCCGCGCAGCCGCAGACAGCGGCGGCGCCGGCGCAGACCTGCACCACGCGGCCTGATGGCACGCAGAACTGTCAGCCTGCGCGGCGCAGCTTTGCGTACTACCTCTTTCCAAGCTTCTCCTACGGCTCCTCGGCGAGCGCGAACAGCGCGCCTGATCCGAAGGCGAAAACGCAGACGGCGGCGTTGACGAGCAACGCGCGCGCCTACAGTCCGGCGGTGGACACGGCCACCACGCGCGGCGGCTTCGGCTCGACCGCCAATAGCGGCTCGTATCGCACGGCCTCCGCCGGCGGCTAAACTGCCGCATGCAGCGAATCGCTTGCGACGAGCGGCCCGACTGGCAGGACAAGGCCGCGCAGGCCGGCTTCCGCTTCCACACCATTTCGGGCGAGCGCTACTGGGATGAGCGCGCCTATTACGCCTTCGCGCTGAAGGAAATCGAAGAGGACATCGAGGCGCCGACCGGCGAACTCGACGCGATGTGCCGCGAGCTTGTCGCGCGCGCCGTCGAGGACGAGCGCATGCTGAAAGTTCTGCGTATCCCGGAGCGGTTCTGGACCTTCATAGCGGCAAGCTGGAAGCGCGGCGATCCGAGCCTCTATGGCCGGTTCGATCTTTCCTACAGCGGGCAGGGACCGGCAAAGCTGCTCGAATACAATGCCGACACGCCGACCTCGGTGTTCGAAACCGCGGCGTTCCAGTGGATGTGGCTGGAAGACGCCAAGGCGCGCGCGATCACGCCGAAGGATGCCGACCAATACAATTCATTGCACGAGCGGCTGATCGAAGGCTGGACGGACATCGGCCAGAAAACCGTCGGAGCCAACGGACACTTGCATCTCGCTGGTGCGATCGACGATCCGGAAGACGGCGGCACCATCGCCTACATGGAGGACACCGCGCGTCAGGCGGGCCTCGCCACCACCGTCATGCCGATGGAGCAGATCGGCCGCACGCCGAAGGGCGCGTTCGTCGATCTCGCCAACAAGCCGATCGACCTCATGTTCAAGCTCTATCCGTGGGAATGGATGTTCCGCGAGCAATTCGGCGCCTCGCTCGCAGGCGCGCCGACGCGCTGGCTCGAGCCGCCGTGGAAGGCGATCCTGTCGAACAAGGGCATCCTGCCGCTGTTGTGGGCGATGTTCCCGCGCCACCCGAATTTGCTGCCGGCCTATTTCGACGACGATGCGAAGGCCGCCGAACTCGGTGACTCGTTCGTGCGCAAGCCGCTTTATTCGCGCGAGGGCTCCAACGTGACGATCATGGTCAAAGGCCAGGCGATCGATCAGGACCATGGCCCGTATGGCGAGGAAGGCTTCATCCGGCAGGCGGTCGCGACCTTGCCGAGCTATGAGGGGAACTACGCAGCCATCGGCTCCTGGATCGCGGCCGGCAAGCCTTGCGGGCTGTCGGTGCGCGAGGATGCAAGCCCGATCACCAAGAATACCTCGCGATTCCTGCCCCACGCGATTGTGGGGTGAGGCATTCCCGCACTGCACAACACAAGCACTGAAATTCGTGTATGGCTTTGCCTAGCCCATGAATTTTCAGCCAAAATTCGAATCTGGCAGGCCTGTAGACGGCGACTTTTTGCCCAAAGTGGTGGAAACGCCGCCGAAGCCGCCGCGCGATGACCGCCAAGCGCGCGGCCTGATCGCGCGGCTGAGCCTGATCGGCTTCATCGTGGCGCTTGCCTCGCGCGCGACCGACCCGATCATTCCCCCGATCGCGCACGACATCCAAGTCGATCCGAACGCCGTCGCGCTGCTGACGACAGCGTTCGCGCTTCCCTTTGCGCTGGTGCAGCCGATCCTCGGCCCGGTCGGCGACATGGTCGGCAAGGTACGCGTCATGATCGCGTGCCTCGCGGTCACCATCCTCGCCATGCTGGCGAGCGGGCTTGCAACGAATTTCACCGTGCTGCTGGTCGCGCGCATCGTCGCGGGCGCAGCGGCCGGGGGGATTTTCCCGGTCGGCATCGCGGTGATCGGCGATCTGATCCCGATCAAGGAGCGCCAGGTCGCGATCGCGCGCTGGCTCACCGCCGTCATCACCGGCAACCTGATCGGCTCGTCGCTGGCGGGCGTGATCGGCGATCTGCTCGGCTGGCGCGGCGTGTTCTTCGTCATCACGGGCCTGGGTGTGCTGGCGCTTGGTGTTGCGATGGTGTCGCTGCGCGGCGCTACGCGTGCAAAACCCGCGAAACTCAGCCTCGCGGGCTTTAGCTCCGGCTATGGTTCGGTGTTCGCGAATCCGCGCGCGAAAGTCTGCTTTGGTGCCGTGTTCGCCGAAGGCATCGTGATCTTCGGGCTGTTTCCGTTCGTCGCTCTCATGCTGATGGCGGGCGGCGAGCCGCGCGCTTCGATTGCGGGCGCGGTGATCGCGGGTTTCTCGGTCGGTGGCGTGATCTACGCGCTCGCGGTGCCGAAGATGGTCGCGCAGTGGCGGCCGGATCAGCTCATGATGGGCGGCGGCGTGATCGCGGCCTTCGCGCTCGCCATCGTGTCGTTCAATCTCTCCTGGCCGGTGCAATTCGTGGCGTTCACGGTGCTCGGCTTTGGCTTCTACACCATGCACGCATCGATCCAGGTGCAGGCGACCGAGCTCTCAACGAAGGCGCGCGGCGCCGCGATGTCGCTGCACTCGTTTTCGTTCTTCATGGGTCACGCGAGCGGCCCGGTGCTGTACGGGCTCGGCTTCGTCACGCTCGGTACGGCGGTGACGCTGACGATCGCGGCGGTGATCGCGATGGCGATCGGGATCGTGACCGCGCGGTTGTTGCGCGAGCGGCAGACCTCGGACGTCTAGCCGCGCGCCCGATACGGCGGCACGCCCTGGTCCGGCACCTTCTCGGTAGCAGACGCAGGGCGCCCTGAAATCGGCGCCTCGCATCTTCGTTATGTGCCGGAGCCGATCAGCAGTTGGGTACGCGCGTGAAGTGCTCCCACCCGTAGGCCGCGAACTGCACGTTCACCACGCCGCCACCGCTGGGAAGGAAGCTGGTCACCCCTGAGCCATCCAGGCGGAGGAAGACGTTCGGAAACGCGACCGACTCGTAGGTAAACTTGTTGGGCCCTCCGAGTTGCGGACGCGGCCAGAACTCTTCCCACGCGTAGTGACCAAACTGAGCATTCACCACGCCTCCACCGCTGGGGAGGAAGCCGGTCACGCCACGGCCATCCAGACGCAAGTAGACGCCTGGGAAAGCTACGGACTGCAGGGCGATCCTGCCGCCACCCACCGGCACCTCTCGGAAGCGTTCCCACGAATAGCAGCCGAATTGACTATTTACCACTCCGCCGCCGCTAGGAAGGAAGGCGGTAATTCCGCGGCCGTCCAAACGAAGGAAGACATTTGGAAAGGCATCGGAGCGAATGCTGACTACCTGTGCGGACGCTACTGTCGACAAGAGGCAGACAACCAAAAGCGCCGCGCTCGCAACAACGGCGCTCCGTATGCGATCAAAATAGTTCATTCCAACCTCCATGAAATCCAAGAAGCCGTGTGTGCCGTGCTGAGATCAACTTCAGGGATAATTTTCCATATAGACTATATATAGTTGTACTACCAGAAATATTTATTAGAAAAATCACCAGTCAAGATAGCGATATGGCTTATTGGCTTCTTGCCCGATAGGGCGGCACGCCCTGGTCCGGCACCCAGACGTCCTTCGGTAATTTACCGTTCTGCCAGAACACGTCGATCGGCATCCCGCCGCGCGGATAGAAATAGCCGCCGATGCGGAGCCACTTGGGGGCGAGCAGCTTCACCACCCGCTTGCCGATCGAGACCGTGCATTCCTCGTGGAACGCGCCGACATTGCGGAAGCTGTTGAGATAGAGCTTCAGCGACTTCGACTCGATCAGCCAGCGGTTCGGCACGTAATCGATCATCATGATGCCGAAGTCCGGCTGGCCGGTGACCGGGCAGATCGAGGTGAATTCCGGAAATGCGAAGCGCGCGACGTAGTTCGTGCCCGGGTGCGGGTTCGGCACGCGGTCGAGGATCGCCTGACCGGGCGAGGCGGGCAGGGCGGTCGGCTTGCCCAAGAGCTTCGTTTTCACAGTCATTGCCATGAGCCTCTCTGCCCCGGTTTCCGGGGGCATGACAAGAGCGGCGGCGATCCTGTAGAAGCCAGCCAGCTTTACGCAAGAGCCGGAAACCATGACCGCTATCGTCGACATCATCGGCCGCGAAATCCTGGACAGCCGCGGCAATCCGACCGTCGAGGTCGACGTGGTGCTGGAGGACGGCTCCAAGGGGCGTGCGGCGGTGCCGAGCGGCGCCTCGACCGGCGCGCACGAAGCGGTCGAACTGCGCGACGGCGACAAGAAGCGCTATGGCGGCAAGGGCGTGCAGAAGGCGGTCGCGGCCGTGAACGGCGAGATCTTCGACGCGGTCGGCGGCATGGATGCCGAGGCGCAGGCCAAGATCGACGAAACGCTGATCGCCCTCGACGGCACGCCGAACAAGAGCCGGCTCGGCGCGAACGCGATCCTCGGCGTGTCGCTCGCGGTAGCAAAGGCCGCCGCCGAGGCGCGCGGCCTGCCGCTCTACCGTTATGTCGGCGGCACCTCGGCGCGGCTCCTGCCGGTGCCGATGATGAACATCATCAATGGCGGCGTGCACGCCGACAATCCGATCGACTTCCAGGAATTCATGATCATGCCGGTCGGCGCGGAAACCTTTGCCGCAGGCCTGCGCATGGGCGTCGAGGTGTTCCAGACGCTCAAGAAGTCGCTGCATGACGCCGGCCACAACACCAATGTCGGCGATGAGGGCGGCTTCGCGCCGAACCTCAAATCGGCCGACGAGGCGCTGTCCTACGTGATGAAGGCGATCGAAGCGGCCGGCTACAAGCCCGGCGAGCAGGTCGCGCTGGCGCTCGACCCGGCTTCAACCGAATTCTTCAAAGACGGCAAGTATGTCTATGAAGGGGAAGGGGAAACACGCTCCATCGCGGAGCAGGCCAAATACCTTGCTGAACTCACCTCGCGCTATCCGATCGTCTCGATCGAGGACGGCATGGCGGAGGATGATTTCGACGGTTGGAAGCAGGTCACCGACCTGATCGGCGACAAATGCCAGCTCGTCGGCGACGATCTGTTCGTCACCAACGTGACGCGGCTCTCCGACGGCATCAAGCGCGGCCTCGGTAACTCGATCCTCGTCAAGGTCAACCAGATCGGCACGCTGAGCGAAGCGCTCGCCGCGGTCGAGATGGCGCACAAGGCAGGCTACACGGCGGTGATGTCGCACCGATCGGGCGAGACCGAGGATTCGACCATCGCCGACCTCGCGGTTGCGACCAACTGCGGGCAGATCAAGACCGGTTCGCTCGCGCGCTCCGACCGCACGGCGAAGTACAATCAGCTCCTGCGCATCGAGCAGGAGCTCGGCGCCCAGGCGAAGTATGCGGGCAGGGCGGCGCTGAATGCGGGGCGGTAGAGGGGCGACAAATCTGTCCGAAAATGCTAGATTTCAGTCATGACGAAAGAGCAGATTGATAGCGTGCTCGACCGCGTCCGGACCTGGCCTCCGGAGCGCCAGGAAGACGCCGTCCGCGTTCTTTTGGAAATGGAAGCTGAGGGGACGCAGATCTATCAGCTTTCCGAGGACGAACTCGCCGACGTTGAAGAAGGCTTGCGGGAGATCGAACGCGGCGAGGTTGCTACCGACGAGGAGGTTGCCGCGTTATTCAATCGCATTCGGCGATGAGATTGCGTACAGCCCGCAGGCCGTCAAACAGATCACCCGGGCTTTCGACTACATCGGTCAAGACGATCCCACGGCGGCGAATGCATTCTTGCTTCGGGTCGAATCGATCGCGTCATTATTGTCGGGCCGTCCCGGCATTGGCCGCGTGACCCAAAAGGCCGGCGTGCAGGTCATCGGTCTGCTGCCTTACCGGTACTTGCTGTTCTACAAAATGCTGAGACCGCGACGAAGTCCGAATCATTCGTGTCCGACATATGAGCCGCAAGGACGCCAACCAGGTTCGTGATCGCTGAGGCTTGCGACCTCTGCATTCACTTTGTTTCCGGCCCATGGTCCGCCGGCCGCTGTCGCCGGGCGGCGCTGAAGGCGGGGCGTAGCTTATTTCGCTTCGGCCGGCACCGTCAGTCCGAGCGTGCGCCCGGCAAATCCGGCGGCCGTGAAATAGGGTGTCGAGCCGACGTATTGCAGGTTCACGATCGTCCGCAGCCCCCCGTCGCCCGGAGCCGAGACGACGTCCTCGCGCTGAAACTGCACCGGTTCGCCCCCCACCAAGGCTTCCGAGATCACCCGGCCGCGCAGCTTTCCGACCGGTTCGGTCTTCACGCCGATCAATTGCGCGAGCGTCGGCGCGATATCCGCGTTGCTCACCGGCGAGGGGCTCACGTGGCCTTTCTTGAACGCGGGGCCGATCGCGGCCATGAAGTTCGCCGTATCGGCGCGGCTGAAGCTGCCGTGATGACCCTGCCCTTGCATCTGGACGCCGTCCACCACGTTCACAGCGCAGAATAGCGGCTGATCGCAGCCAAGCGCCTCGGAACGGAAATTCACAACGATCGATGGAACCGGTGTTCGAGCTCCGCCGGCAAGGCCGACCGCACTGAGGGGCAGCGTACCCGGGATCGATCCAAGATCGTCCCTCACGAACACACCTGAAGTGTAGTCCTGCGCAAGCAGGGCCTTGACGATCCTGGGCGCGAGTTCCTTGGCGTTGTCCTGCGGAAGATAGATGAGGTCGTTGCCGCCGTTCGGGCCGACGACCACGTCCGGCTTTGCGGGATCGTGTCCAAGGATTGCGCTTCCACGAACCGGATGCTTGCCGCTCCGGTACTCGATCGCAGGACCTTTCGGACCCGGCTCATGCAGCGGCAAGTCGAGCGCCTCGGCAAGATCGATCGCGAGGAAGCCAGGTGGAATTTGCCCTTGCGGAATCTTCTCGTAAGTGAGTTTGGCGGAGGAGCTCGTCGTGCTCTGCTTCGAGACTGTGCTGAAGCCATGATCCGCGGTGACGACAACGTTCGTCTGCGCGTCGAGCCCAAGCTCTTTCAGCGTGTCCAGGATCGATGCAAGGTCGTCATCGGCGAGCCTGATGGCCGCGAATGATGTCGGCCCATTGATGCCGGGCACGAGTTCGTTGATGCTGTCGCGCTGCGAATGTTGCGTGCCGTCCGGATCCGACGACCAGTACAGCAGCATGAACGGCTTATTCTGCTCCTTGAAATGCGGCAGCAGGACCTTGGTGACGATGTCGCGGTAGTATTTCTGCTGGATGATATTGGCGGTCTTGCCGGGGGTCTCGCTGCGCTGCGCGCGGCCCGGCGTTTCGAGCGGCAAGCCGGCCTTTTTCAGCATCTCGACAACGTCGGGCCGCAGCTCGATGCCGTTCTTCTTGCCGGTATCGTCATCGAAGAAGATGGTGGTCTTGCCGTCGAGTTGCGTAAGATCATGGATACCGACCGGCCCGACCTTGCCAAGCGCGGCGGTCAGATAGCCCTTCTCGCGCGCGGCCTGCATGAGCGTGCGCTCGGCAATGAAATTGCCCCCGTGATGCTGGTTGAGTTCGGCCAGGATGGCGTTGTCCTGGATGAATGGCACGACCAGCCCGGCCGAGGAGGCGGCGACGACCGGGAATCCTGTGTACTGCGTATTGCCGAAATCGCCGGTGTCGCCGATCAGATGGCCCGTGGCGATCACGGCGGCATTGACGGTGGTGATTGTCGGAAACAGCGAATGGCTGTTGGCGAAGTTGACGCCGGTGTCGCGCACCTTGGCGAAGGCCGGCGCGCGTTCCGGCGAGACCGCGGCGGCGCGCAAGCCGTCCGCCACGAACACGATGATGTTCTGCTGAGCGTGCGCTGAAAGCGGCGAGGCGAGGGCGGCAAGCAGCAAGCTTGCGCGGAGCAATCTCATGAGCGTCTCCTAATGCGATGTTCGGCTGCGTATCAGGCCATCATGACAATCATTGTTCGGGCGGCCAAGCGTCCTTAACGCTCTCTTAACGCCGCGCCGCGATGCTCCCCACATGGTCACCCGCACGCGACTGCGCGCCGTCCTGACCGCGCTCGGCCTCTATACGGTCGCGGCGCTGATCATCGGCTATTTCGGCCTGTCCGCCTACACCGGCGCGCATGGGCTCAAGGCCAAGCAGGACCTCGCCCAGCAGCAGACCACGCTCACCCAGGAACGCGACCGCCTGATCGCCGAGCGCAAGGCGTGGGAGCACAAGGTCTCGCTGTTGCGCGGCGACAACCTAGACCCCGATATGCTCGACGAGCGCGCCCGCGCGAAGCTCAACTACCTGCATCCGCGCGATGTCACGCTGATCCTCAAGAAGTAGCGCGGCGATCCGCGCCCTCCGCGCCAGCCGACACCAAAATCCTTTGGCAGTGCAAAACCTTGGACCTTGCGACGGGTTGACTTGCGCGCGCTTCCGCACGCCCCCAATTTCGGCTATGGGGTGAGGAACGCCCGTTGTGCGCCCGGGGAGCAGTATGGCCGTCGCCAAGACAAAAGCAGCAAACAAGCCTGAGGCAAAACCGGCCGCGGTGCCTGCCTCCAAGTCCGAGACAGCGCCTGCCGTTCCGGAGTTCTCCAAGGAACAGGAACTGGCCGCCTACCGCGAGATGCTGCTGATCCGGCGTTTCGAGGAAAAGGCCGGCCAGATGTACGGCATGGGCCTGATCGGCGGCTTCTGCCACCTCTACATCGGGCAGGAAGCCGTCGTCGTCGGCATGCAAATGACCCTCAAGAAGGGCGACGCCGTCATCACCGGCTATCGCGATCACGGCCACATGCTCGCCTGCAACATGGACCCCAAGGGGGTGATGGCGGAACTCACCGGCCGCGCGCATGGCTATTCGCACGGCAAGGGCGGCTCGATGCACATGTTCTCGGTCGAGAAGGGTTTCTTCGGCGGCCATGGCATCGTCGGCGCGCAGGTCTCGCTCGGCACCGGCCTCGCGTTCGCGGCGCGCTACCGCAAGACCGACAATGTCAGCCTCACATACCTGGGCGACGGCGCAGCCAACCAGGGCCAGGTGTACGAGAGCTTCAACATGGCGGAGCTGTGGAAGCTTCCCGTGGTCTACATCATCGAGAACAATCGCTACGCCATGGGCACGGCGATCACACGCTCATCCTCGACGATCGATCTTTCCAAGCGCGGGC
>JAXDNY010000033.1:0-11139 GCA_034669145.1 Hyphomicrobiales bacterium | reverse complement strand
CCGGTCGCGGTCCCCGGCATCCTGTCGGCCGGCATCTTCGCGTTCACGCTGTCGTGGAACGAGTTCATCTATGCGCTCGTGTTCCTGTCATCGCCCGAGCAGAAGACCGTGCCGGTCGGCGTCACGTCGGAACAGATCCGCGGCGATGTGTTCTTCTGGGGGCCGCTGATGTGCGGAGCGCTGCTGGGGTCGATACCGGTCGCGATCGCCTATTCGTTCTTCGTCGAGCACTACGTCGCCGGACTCACCGGCTCGGTCAAGGGCTGAGGTAAAGCGTATGGGGCAGGTCGTCCTCAAGGGCATCAACAAGTTCTACGACGCGGTACACGCCGTCAAAGACGTCAATCTGCAGATCCGCGACAAGGAATTCGTGGTGTTCGTCGGGCCGTCCGGCTGCGGCAAGACAACGACGCTGCGCATGATCGCCGGGCTGGAAGCGATCTCCTCGGGCGACATTTCGATCGACGGTAACGTGGTGAACGATCTTGCGCCGATGGACCGCGACATCGCGATGGTGTTCCAGAATTACGCGCTCTACCCGCACATGAGCGTGTACGACAACATGGCGTTCGGCCTGAAGATGCGCAAATTCGAAAAGCCCGAGATCGAGAAGCGCGTCAGGGAAGCGGCCGACATCCTCGGCATCGGCGACTTGCTCAAGCGCAAGCCGCGCCAGCTCTCCGGCGGGCAGCGCCAGCGCGTCGCGCTCGGCCGCGCCATCGTGCGCCACCCGCGCGTGTTCCTGTTCGACGAGCCGCTGTCCAACCTCGATGCCAAGCTGCGCGTGCAGATGCGCGTCGAGTTGAAGAAGCTGCATCTGCGGCTCGGCACGACGGCGATCTACGTGACGCACGACCAGGTCGAGGCGATGACGCTCGGCGACCGCGTGGTGGTGATGAAGGACGGTGTGGTGCAGCAGGTGGGCGAGCCGCTCGAGCTCTACAACACCCCGGCCAACAAGTTCGTGGCGGGCTTCATCGGCTCGCCGGCGATGAATTTCGCCAGCGTGAAGGTGACGGAGGCGAACGGCTCGCTGCTCGCCGAGAACGCCGGCCTGCGCATCAAGCTGCCGGAGGAGACCGCGCAGCGGCTGCGCGGACACGCCGGCCGCGACGTTACGCTCGGAATTCGCCCCGAGGATCTCACCGTGGCGAGTGCGGCCGACGGCGACGATCTCAGCTTCGACGCGACCATCGAGGTGGTCGAGCAGCTCGGCTCGGAGATCCTGCTCGACATGAAGGTCGGCGACGGCGTGATGGTGGCGAGTGTGGAGCCGAGCGTGCGGGTGAAAGTGCGCGACAGGCTCCGTCTCGCGATGCGGCCCTCGCGGCTGCACCTGTTCGACGCCAAGACCGAAGCGGCGATTTGAGTTTTTTGTAGGGTGGGCAAAGCGAAGCGTGCCCACCAGGAAGACGGTGGGCTTGGCGCTGACGCGCCTTAGCCCACCCTACGAAGTCCCGGCTACCTGTTGATCCAAGCCAGCACCACGCCCATCAGCACCACGCGGATGGCGTCGAGCACGATCTGCTTGAAGGCGAGCACGAGCGGCACCGGCGTGACCACGTGATAGATCAGGTACGTCGGGATCACGGTCAGGCACGCGACCGCGAGGCCGAAGCGGATACCCTGTGTCAGCCAGGGCTTGTCTTCCTTGCCTTGGTAATAGACCCACGCAAAGGCCGCGCCGAAGATCGCCTGCGCCAGGATGAGCCAGTGGATGATCTTCTGCGCTTCGATCGGCGCGCGCATGCCCGGCGTGTCGGCGTAGTCCGGGGCCAGCAGAAGCCCGTGCACGACGAAGCTCAACGCCCACGCCATCACGAACATCACGACGGCGGAGATGATGCATTTGCGGGTCATATCTGCTTCCCCCGGTTGTCAGACAATCATGGTGACGGGCCGCTCGACGAAGCCCTTGAAGGCTGACAGCAGCCCCGCGCCGAGCGCGGCGTCCACGACGCGGTGATCGCAGGTGAGCGTGGCGGTCACCATGTCGACGAACGTCACCGAGCCGTCAGCACCCTCGACCGGCGCGCGGCGGCGCGCGCCAATGCTCAGCATCGCCGTCTGGGGCGGCTGGAGCACGTCCGCGACGGATGTGATGCCGGGAATGCCGGGGATCGAGATCGCGGTATATGCGCCTTGCATATTGCTGGGAGTATCGCGCCGCGCCGCCGCAATCGCGGTCAGCGATTTGATTTCCGCGCTGCTAATTACGGTGCGGTCTTTTCCGATGGCCAGCGCGATGGCGGACTGTTCCGGTGGGGTCACGCGGGCAAGCGCCATCGCCCACGCCTTGATAACCACATCGGCGAGTTCGATCGCCGGCACGTCGGCGCACAGAGCGAGCGACTGCTCAAGCGCGACATCGGCGGTGAGAACGATGTTCGCGATTGCTTGCGCGGCCACCGGGACAGGGCTCTTGCGCGCCGTCTCCACATCGCGCGCCACGATGCGGCCGTGCGGGCCGGAGCCTTTGATGTTTGTCAGATCGATCCCGGCTTCGCCCGCGAGCCGGCGCGCGAGCGGCGTGACCACGGTGCCGCCGGGGAGCCGCGCCGGGCCGTAGTTTCTCTCCGGCGAACGCACCTCGCGGAAGGGTTCCATTTGAATGGTGGGCTTAATGGCGTGCTGCGCAACGGCTGCAACGGGGGCAGGCGAGGGCGCGCGCGTCGGGGCAGGCGCCGTCTTCGGTGCGGGTTGCGCCGACGCAGCCGCCTCGCCCTTGCCCTGGATCACCGCCACCACAGCGCCGACCGGCGCGACTCCGCCCGCCCCCACGCGAATCTCGGCGAGCACGCCGGCCGAAATCGCCGGCACCTCCATCGACACCTTGTCGGTCTCGATCTCGAACAGGTTGTCGCCCGGCTTCACGGCATCGCCGGCGGCGACGAACCACTTCGAGATCTTGCCTTCAGCCACGGTCTCGCCGAGCTGCGGCATCAGGACGTCCATGCTTGCCCCCATACTCACTGGTCATCCCGGCCGAGCGAAGCGAGAGCCGGGATCCATAGCCACGAGACCGTCGATCATCGCGCCCGGCTCGCGCTCGCGTTGCTCGCTTGGCCGGGACGACGGCGTCGTTACCAGCTCACCGAAATGTATTGCGTCTCCATGAACTCGAGCAGGCCCTCGTGCGCGCCTTCGCGGCCGATGCCGGACTGCTTCATGCCGCCGAACGGCGCGGCCGGATCGGAGACGAGCCCGCGGTTGAGCCCGATCATGCCGAAGTCGAGTTTCTCTGACACGCGCATGCCGCGACTCAAGTCCTTGGTGTAGAGATACGCGACCAGCCCATAGATCGTGTCGTTTGCGCGCCGGATTGCTTCGTCCTCGGACTTGAACGTCTGAATCGACGCGACAGGGCCGAAGATTTCCTCATTCAGCATCTCGGCATCGTCGGACACGTTGTCGAGCACGGTCGCCGGATAGAAGAAGCCCGGGCCTTCCGGCTTCTTGCCGCCGGTCAGGATTTTCGCGCCTTTCTTCACCGCATCGTCGACCAGATGCACCACCTTGTCGCGCCCTTCCGCGTTCACCAGCGGCCCGAGCGCGACGCCGTCGTCGAGGCCGTTGCCCATTTTCAGTGCGGCCATCTTGTCGGTGAGTTTTTTGGAGAACTCGCCGTGCACCTTCTCGTGCACATAGAAGCGGTTCGCCGCCGTGCAGGCCTCGCCCATGTTGCGCATCTTGGCGATCATCGCGCCTTCGATCGCCGCATCGATGTCGGCATCCTCGAACACGATGAACGGCGCGTTGCCGCCGAGCTCCATCGCGGGCTTGAGGATGTTGTCGGCGGCCTCGTGCAGCAGCTTGCGGCCGACCTCCGTCGAGCCGGTAAATGACACCACGCGCACGCGCGGATCGTGCAGCATCGCGCTCACCACCGGGCCGGAGCGGCGCGACGGGATCACGTTGACGACACCGGCCGGGACGCCGGCTTCTTCCAGCAGCGGCATCAGCGCCAGCATGGTGAGTGGCGTCTCAGACGCAGGCTTGAGCACCACCGGACAGCCGGCCGCCAATGCGGGACCGATCTTGCGCGTCGCCATCGCGGCGGGGAAATTCCACGGCGTTACCAGCACGGCGACGCCAGCGGGCCTGTGCTGCGCCACCACGCGCGCGCCGGAAGCGGGCGCCATATAAACCTGCCCGATATTGCGCACGGCTTCTTCGGCATTCCAGCGGAAGAATTCGGCCGAATAGAGCACTTCGCCCTTTGAGTCGGAGAGCGCCTTGCCGTTCTCGATGGTGATCAGCTTCGCGAAACGCTCGGCGTCGCGCACGATCAGCTCGAAGGCTTTGCGCAGAATCTCGGCGCGCTCGCGCGGCTTGCGCGCGGCCCAGCCCGCGAAGGCCTCCTGCGCGGCATCGATTGCGGCTTTCGCATCGTCCACACTCGCGCTTGCGACCGAGGCGATCTTGTTCTCGGTCGCCGGATCGATCACGTCGAAGCGGGCGCCGTCGGACGATTTTCGCCACTTGCCGCCGATCCACAGGTCGGTCGGCACGTTGGCGAGCAGGTTGTCGTACATGGCCATTGTTCGGCTCCTAACTTTGCAGCGAGCGGCGCACCGTCTCTGTAATGCGGTCCACCGTCGGCAGCACGGCGTCTTCCAGCGCATCGGCGGCGGGCAGCGGAATGTGCGGCGTCGTGATGCGCACCGGCGGGCCGTCGAGATCGTAGAACGCCTCGTCGGCCACAATGGAAACAATCTCCGCGCCCCAGCCGCATAAACGTGGGTTCTCCTCCACGGTAAACAAGCGGTGGGTGCGGCCGACGGAACCCATGATGGTCTGCGTGTCGAGCGGCACCAGCGAGCGCACATCGACAACTTCGGCGTCGATGCCGTGTTCCGCCTTCAGCCTCTCGGCAGCTTCGAGCGCGCGCGGCACCATCAAGGCGAGCGCCAGGATGGTCGCATCCTTGCCGGGGCGCAAAATCTTCGCGGTGCCGAGCGTGTCGACGATCTCGCCGTCCGGCACCTCACCCTTGGTGGCGTAGAGCGATTTGTGTTCGAAGAAGATCACCGGATCGGGATCGCGCACGGCGGCCGCCAGAAGCCCGATCACGTCGCGCGGCGTCGAGGGCGCGACCACCTTCAGCCCCGGGATCATCATCGCCCAGTTCTCGACGCTCTGCGAATGCTGTGCTCCGAAGCGCGAGCCGGCGCCATTCGCGGTGCGCACGACGAGCGGGCACTTCAATTGCCCGTTGCTCATGTAGCGGCTCTTGGGAAACTCGTTCGCGATGTAGTCGAAGCACACCGCGAAGAAGTCCGAGAACATGATCTCGGCGATTGGTTTGAGCCCCGTCATCGCGGCGCCCATCGCGGCACCCAGAATGGCCTGCTCGGAGATCGGGCAATCCTTCACGCGCCGCTCGCCGAACTGCTCGAACAGCCCGACGGTCGACTTGAACACGCCGCCGGCCTTGCCGACGTCCTCGCCGAAGAAGATCACGTCGGGATCGCGCGTCATCTCCTGCGCGATGCCGCGGGCGACGGCTTCACGATACGTCAGTTCCGCCATGCCCAGCCTCCGTCGGCGTAGACGTCGGTGAACAGGATATCCATCGGCGGGTTCGGCGCGGCCTTGCAGGCTTCGGTCGCGGTCTCGACTTCGTGGTTCACGTCCGTTTCGATCTTCTCGATCTGATCCGGCGTGATGCCGAACTGCTTCATCCGGTCGCGATAGATGTTGATCGGGTCCTTGTCCTTCTTCCAACGCTCCAGCTCGCCCTTCGGCCGGTAGGCGCCGGGGTCGGCGCGGGAGTGGCCGCTGTGGCGGTAAGTGAGGCACTCGATCAGCGAGGGACCCTCGCCGGCGCGCGCCTTCGTGAAGGCCGCCTGCGCGGTGCGGTAGACTTCGTCGGCATCGTTGCCGTCGATCAGGATCTTCGGCAAGCCGTAGGCCGACGCGCGATCACCGGCGGGACTTGGTACCGCGGTAATGTCGCCGATCGGGGTATATTCCATGTAGAGATTGTTCTCGCACACGAACACGACCGGCAACTTCCAGATCGCGGCGAAATTGAGCGCCTCGTGGAACGCGCCGATGTTGGTGGTGCCGTCGCCGAAGAAGCAGACGGTCACGTCCTTGTCGCCCTTGTATTGGGCGCGCAACGCCGCCCCGCAGGCGATCGGCAGGTGCGCGCCGATGATGGCGTAGGACCCCATGACCCCGTGCTCCGCGGAGGTCAGATGCATCGAGCCGCCCTTGCCGCGCATCAGGCCGTTGTCGCGCTGCATCAGCTCGCCGAGCACTTTCTCGACCGGCACGCCGCGCGCGAGCGTGTGCGCGTGACCGCGATAGGTGCAGAACGTGTGGTCGCCCTTCTGCATCGCGCAGCCGAAGCCCGCCGCGATCGCCTCCTGCCCGAGGGAGAGGTGGCTGGTGCCCTTGACGAGGTTCTGCAGGAACAGGTCGTAGGCGCGCTGCTCGGCCTGCCGCAGCCGGAATTGCGAGTGATAGAGCTTGAGCCGCATCTCCTCGCCGATGTCGTCGTTCGGGCGACGGCCATTGGTCGGCGCGCGGGCAGGTTTCCTCGCCATTTTTGTCCTCGAATTTGAGTAGGAGGCTTGGTCGATATTGCTATTGGGATCGGGGAGGGGGTGCAAGTGTGTTCGGCTGTCATCCCGGACGGCCCGAGGGGCCGGTCCGGGACCCATGTATCGCGGAATGAGAGCTACTTGCGCCGATCGGGATATATGGGTCCCGGCTCTCGCTTCACTCGGCCGGGATGACAGCGGCGTCCGCTGCACGTCCTTCAATCGAGGGGGTTGCGGCGCGGGCCGACCATTCGCTCGCGATAGAGCAGATAAAGCCCCGAGGCGGTTACCACCGCGACACCCGCCAAGGTCCAGCGGTTCGGCACATCGCCGAACACGACGTAACCGAGCGCGATCATCCAGACGATCTCGGTGTAGATAAACGGCGCCAGCACGCTCGCCGGCGCGAGGCGGTGGCCGATGATCAGCAGATAGTGCCCCATGCCGCTGAACAGGCCCATGATGCACATCAGCACGATCACCCTCGGATCGGCCTGCGGCGTCCAGAAGAACGGCACCGCGATCGAGACCAGCACGGCACCGACGAGGTTGGAATAGAAGTTCGTCGTCTCGTTGCTGTCGGTGCGCGCGAGGATGCGCGTCGAGATCGAGTAGACCGCATAGCAAAACGCGCCGATCACCGAGAGGATCGCCGCCGGATGAATGCCGCCGGCGCCCGGCCGCGCCACCAGCAGCACGCCGCAGAAGCCGACGACGATCGCGGTCCAGCGCCGCCATTTGATCCACTCGCCGAGGATCGGGCCGCCGAGCGCCGCCACGATGAACGGCGTGCAGAAAATGATCGCGATCGCCTGGTCGAGCTGCAGGTAGCGCAGCGCAACGAAGTTGAGCGCGGTCGAGACCAGCAGCAGCGTGGAGCGGCCAAGCTGCAGCCACGGCCTGCTCGTGCGCATGACGTGGGGGCGCTTGATCGGATTGAACATGAACAGCGCGAGCACAAACGCCGACATGTAGCGCGCCCACACCACCTGGATGGTGTCCATGCGGCTGTTGAGGAATTTCGCCGACGCGTCGCTGAAGGCAAACAGCAGCACGGCGGCGCACATCAGCGCGATGCCGGTCAGCCTGTCGCGTTGCGCCTGCTCAGCCGGACTCAATACGTCGCCCGCCCGCCGGAAATGTCGAACACCGCGCCGGTGGTGAAGGAATTGTCCGCCGACGCGCACCAGGCGGCGAGCGCGGCGATCTCCTCGATCTTGACGAAGCGCGCGCGCGGAATCTTCGACAGCATGTAGTCGATGTGCTCCTGCTTCATCTGGTCGAAGATCGCGGTTTTCGCCGCGGCCGGCGTGATGGCATTCACGGCGATATCGTAGCCGGCAAGCTCCTTGCCGAGCGATTTGGTCAGCGCGATCACGCCCGCCTTGGAGACCGAATAGGCCGACGCGTTCGGGTTACCTTCCTTGCCGGCGACCGAGGCGATGTTGACGATGCGGCCGTAATTCTGCGCGATCATGCCGGGCGCAACGGCCCGGCAGCAGTGGAACGGGCCGTCGAGATTGACGCGCATCACCTGCTGCCATTCCGCCTCCGGGTATTCCCAGGTGGTGGCATTCATGCCGGCGATGCCGGCGTTGTTGACCAGGATGTCGATGCGGCCGAGCGCCTTCACGGTATCGTCGCGCGCGCGCTCCACGTCGGCGAGCTTGGTGACGTCGCAGGCGATTGCGACGGCCTTGCCGCGATTGCTCAGCTCGCTCGCGGTTCTCTGAGCGAACGCGAGATCGCGGTCCCAGATCGCGACCGTGGCGCCGCTATCGAGGAACCGCTCGGTGATCGCCCGCCCGATCCCCTGCGCGCCGCCGGTGACGACGGCGTTGCGGCCGGACAAATCGATCTTGTTGGGCATGGGTCCCTCCGTGGTCATTCCGGGGCGCCGCGAAGCGGCGAACCCGGAATCCATAACCCCAGGCCGCGCAATACGGAAAGGATCGTGGATATGGATTCCGGCTCTCGCTTCGCTCGGCCGGAATGACCAGGAAACTAACGGACGCGCCTCCCTCGTGCGAGCGGCGAATTTGTCAGAGGTGATTTGTGCAATGCGGCCTTGAACGCGTGGCGGATATGCTCTAATCGTCGCCCTCGCGGGGTCTGCGACGGTCGCCCCGTCAGGCTCGCGAGGCCCAAGCGCCGTCTCCTCACCACGGAGGAGACTTATGTCTTCCGCGAGCTTTTTTGTTTCTCCCCAGCAACTCTGGTCAAGCATCGGCACCGCCGATGCCCCGATGATTCTCGATGTCTGCCGCCGCGCAATCTACGACGCGGGCGCAGGCGTCATTCCGACCGCACAATGGCGGCAGCCGGAAGCCTACCTCGAATGGATGCCCAACCTTCCCGCCGACCGGCCGATCGTGCTGGCCTGCCGCTACGGGCATAACCTGAGCCAGATGGTGGCGGCGGAACTGCGGGGCCGCGGGGTGGCGGCGCAGGTGCTGGAAGGCGGCCGCGAAGCCTGGGCCGCGGCTGGCCTTCCGGTGGTGTCGAAGGCGGCGCTCGACCGTTTTGCGCCGAAACGCCCAAGCCTGTGGGTGACGCGGCGGCGGCCGAAGATCGACCGCGTGGCCTGCCCGTGGCTGATCCGGCGCTTCATCGACCCGCAGGCGCGCATCCTCTATGTCGACCCGCCGGAGGTGAAAAACATCGCGGCCGACATCGGCGCCATCCCGTTCGACATCGAGGGCATCGAAATCAGCCACGAGGGCGAGCGCTGCTCGTTCGACACCATGCTCAAGCTGTTCGGGCTGGAAGGCGATCCGCATCTTGCACGCGTTGCGCTGATCGTGCGCGGCGCCGATACGGCCCGGCCCGATCTCGCGCCGGAAGCCGCCGGCCTGCACGCGATCTCGCTCGGCCTCTCGGCGCTCGCGGGCGACGACGATCACGGCATGATCGAACGCGGCTTCATGGTCTATGATGCGCTGCTCGCCTGGTCGCGCCACGCGGCCGAGGAGCGGCACAATTGGCCCGCGAAGGCGGCGTGAGATGACGGTGCAAACGGAAACTGCGTCTGCCCGGGCCGAGGCGTCGCCGAGTTTCGGCGAGGCCTTCCGGCTCTGGCTCAAGATCGGCTGCATCAACTTCGGCGGGCCGGCCGGCCAGATCGCCATGATGCACCGCATGCTGGTCGACGAGAAGAAATGGATCGATGAGCCGCGCTTCCTGCATGCGCTGAACTTCTGCATGCTGCTGCCGGGGCCGGAGGCGCAGAAGCTGGCGACCTACATCGGCTGGGCGCTGCACGGCGTGCGTGGCGGGCTGGTGGCCGGCATCCTGTTCGTGCTGCCCGGCGCGCTGTTCATGCTCGGCTTGAGCCTCGCCTATGCGCTCGGGCGCGGCGTGTCGTGGATCGACGGCGCACTGTTCGGCATCAAGGCGGCGGTGCTGGTGATCGTGGTCGAGGCGCTGCTCCGCATCGGCAGGCGCGCGCTGAAAACGCCGTTGCTCTACGGACTCGCCGGCGCGGCGTTCGCCGCCATCTTCTTTCTCAATGCGCCGTTTCCGCTGATCGTCGCGATCGCGGCGCTGATCGGCTATCTGGTGGCGCGTTCGTCGCCGCAGCAGGTCGGGCTGAAGGACGAGGCGATCGTCACCACGCCCGCGCCGCCGGACCGCTGGCGGCAGTTTTTCCGCGCCGCGCTGATCGGCGTGATCCTGTGGTGGGCGCCGGTCGGGCTCGCGGCGCTCGTGTTCGGGCCCAGCCATGTGCTGGTCACCATCGGCGAATTTTTCTCGAAATTAGCCGTGGTGAGCTTCGGGGGTGCCTACGCGCTGCTCGCCTACATGGCGCAGCAAGCGGTTGAGACGCATCACTGGATGACGGCTCCCGAGATGGTCGATGGGCTCGGTCTCGCCGAAACCACGCCGGGGCCGCTGATTCTGGTGACGCAGTTCGTCGGCTTCTTGGCGGCATTCCGCGATCCGGCGCCGTTCTCGCCGGTCATGGCGGGCATCCTCGGCGCCGCGATGACCACGTGGGTCACCTTCACGCCCTCGATGCTGTGGATTTTCGCCGGCGCACCGTTCGTCGAGCAGCTGCGCGGCAACCGCCGGCTCTCGGGCGCACTCGCCGCCATCACGGCGGCGGTGGTCGGCGTGATCTTGAATCTCACCGTCTGGTTTGCGCTGCATGTGCTGTTCGGGCAGGTCACCGAAAAGCATGCCGGGCCGCTGCGCTGGTTCGCGTTCGACCCGCTCGCGCTCGATCTCAAGACGACGGCGCTGGCCATCGTCGCGGGCGTGCTGGCGTTCGGTTTGCACCGCAGCCTGATCGAGGTGGTCGGTGTGATGGCGGTGTTGGGCGTGGTGATGAAGCTTGCAATAGGATGATGTGTGTCCCGGGCGCGGCGCAGCATGAAATGATGCGACGCAGATCGGGACCCCGGTTTCTTAGGAAAGACAAGCAACCGGGGTCCCGCATCTGCGGTGCAACGCTGCGCATTGCACCGCGTGCGGGACACGGGTCAGTTCTTCGGCCGCAGCTCCAGCCCGACGCCTTTGTTGACGAACTGCAGCGTATACGACTTGCGGAAATCCACGTTCGGCTTGACCACGCCGGCCTTGACCATCT
>JAXDNY010000032.1:0-14542 GCA_034669145.1 Hyphomicrobiales bacterium | reverse complement strand
TGCAGGAAGTCAACCTGTCGCTCTATCCGGTGCTGGTGGTCTCGCTCGCAGGCGATCTGCCCGAGCGGACGCTGCGGGGCATCGCGCGCACCGCCAAGAACGCAATCGAACAGTCGCCGGGCGTGATCTCGGCCGAGCTGCGCGGCGCACGCGACGAAGCCGTCGAGATCGTCGCCGAGCCGATGCTGATGAAGAGCTACGGCGTCTCGCTCGAGCAGCTCATCGCGGTCACGCAGTCCTCGAACAGCCTCGTCGCCGCCGGTGCGCTCGAAGGTCCGACCGGGCGTTTCGCCGTCAAGGTACCGGCGCTGATCGAGCGGCCCGAGGACATGCTCAAGATCCCGGTGGCGGCGAGCGCCGGCGCGGTCGTCACCCTCGGCGACGTCGCGCAGGTGAAACCGACCTTCAAGGATGCAACCTCGATCACGCGCGTCAACGGCCGGCCCGCGATGACGATCGAAGTCTCCAAGCGCACCGGCGCGAACCTGATCGAGACCGTGGACGGCGTGAAATATGTCGTCGAGCAGATGAAGAAGCAGTGGCCGGAGGGCCTCCAGGTCTCCTACACGCAGGACAAGTCCAAGGTCATCCGCCAGATGCTGGCGGACCTGCAGAACTCGGTCGTGACCGGCGTGCTGCTCGTCGCCATCATCATCCTGTTTGCGCTGGGCTTCCGCGCCTCGCTGTTCATTGGCATCGCGATCCCCGCCTCGTTCCTCGCCGGCGTGCTCGGGCTGCAGCTCGCGGGCCTGACCGTCAACATCGTGGTGCTGTTCTCGCTCATTCTCGCGGTCGGCATGCTGGTCGACGACGCGATCATCGTGTCGGAATTCGCCGAGCGCCGCATGGCCGAAGGCATGGCGCCGCGCGAGGCCTACTCGTTGGCCGCAAAGCGCATGGCGGGCCCGGTCACGGCCGCGACCGCGACGCGCGTTGCCGCCTTCTCGCCGCTGTTGTTCTGGCCCGGCGTGGTCGGCGAATTCATGAAATACATGCCGATCACGCTGATCGCGACACTGTCGGCGTCGCTCGTGGTCGCGCTGCTGTTCACGCCGACGCTCGGCGCGCTGCTCGGCCGCGCCGCGACCATCCCGCATGACGAGCGCGCCAGGGACACCGGTCCCTATATGCGTACCGTGCACCTCGCGCTGCGGCATCCCGGCATGACGCTGCTGCTGGCGCTGCTGCTGCTGATCGGCGTGCAGATGGCCTACGGCAAGCTCGGCAACGGGGTGGAGTTCTTCCCCAAGGTCGAGCCAGACTACGGGCAGGTCGTGATCCACGGACGCGGCAATCTCTCGCTCGGCGAAAAAGACCGGCTGGTTCAAAGCGTCGAGGAACGGGTGCTGAAGCATCCCGGCCTCAAGACCGTCTACACGCGCGCCGGCGAACAGCCGCGCCAGAACAACGAACTCGGCGAAGACACGATCGGCGTGATCCAATTCGAGTTCGACAATTGGCAGCGCCGCGCGCCTGCCCACGAAATCATGGACGCGATCCGCGCCAAGACCGCGGACATTCCGGGCATCCTGGTCGAAGTGACCGCGCCGCGCGCCGGCCCGCCGACCGGCAAGCCGGTGCAGATCCAGCTTTCGGCGCTCGATCCCGACCGGCTGCCGGCTGCCGCCAAGAAAGCTGCTGCCGTCTTGTCGGCGCGTCCCGAGGCGCGCGACGTCGACGACGGCCTGCCGCTGCCCGGCATCGACTGGCGCATCGAGGTGAACAAGAGCGAGGCCGCGAAGTACCAGGCCAATGTCAACACCGTCGGCACCGGCCTGCAGCTGGTCACCAACGGCGCCAAGGTCACCGAATATCGCCCGTCCGACAACGACAAGGCGGTCGATATCCTGGTTCGCTTCCCGCAGGACCGGCGCAGCCTGGAACAGATCGACGAACTGCGCATCCAGACGCCCGTCGGCCACGTGCCGATCGGAAATTTCGTCACGCGCGTGCCGGCGCAACGCGTCGGCAACATCAACCGCATCAACGGCAACCGCGTCATCACGGTATCGTCGAACGTCGCCGAGGGCGTGCAGAGCGCCAAGGTGCAGCAGGAACTGACCGCCGAGCTCGCCAAGACCGATCTCGGGCCGAACGTGACCTTCCGCCTCAAGGGCGAGGACGAGGAACGCGCGAAGGCCGGGGCGTTCCTGATGAAGGCGTTCGGCACGGCGCTGTTCTTGATCTTTGCGATCCTGCTCGCGCAGTTCAACAAGTTCATCTCGGTCGCCCTCGTGCTCACCGCGGTCGTGCTCTCCACCATCGGCGTGCTGATCGGCCTGATGGTCATGGGTCAACCGTTCGGCGTGGTGATGACCGGCATCGGGGTGATCGCCAACGCGGGCGTGATCGTGAACAACAACATCGTGCTGATCGACACCTACGACCGGCTGCGGCGCGAGGGCGTGGCGGCGCGCGACGCGATCCTCGAGACGTGCCGCGAGCGTGCGCGGCCGGTGGTGCTCACTGCCGTGACGGCGATCCTCGGCGTGCTGCCGATCGCGTTCGGCATGAACGTGGAATTCATGACGCGCGAGATCACGATCGGCGCGCCCGCGACGCAATGGTGGATTTCGCTCTCCACCGCGATCGTGTTCGGGCTCGGTTTTGCGACCGTGCTGACGCTGATCGTCACCCCGGCCGCGCTGATGGCGATCGCGAACCTTGCCGAATGGCGCGAGCGGCGCCGCGGACACCGCGCCGAGCGCAGGGCCGCGCGGGTTGCGGTCGCGCAGCCGGCGGAATAAAACCCTCGGGTCATGCTCGACCCGACGCCGCTTGTCTCCAAGACGCCCGTTATCCCGGTGCTGACCATCGAGCGCGTCGCCGACGCGGTGGCGCTCGCGCGCGCGCTGGTTGCGGGTGGGCTACCGGTGATCGAGGTGACGCTGCGCACCAAGGCGGCGCTGGAGGCGATCCGCGCGATTGCCGCGCAGGTGCCGGATTGCATCGTCGGCGTCGGTACCGTGACGCGCATTTCCGATATCGAGGCGGCGACTGACGCCGGCGCGGAGTATCTGGTCAGTCCGGGCACGCCGTCCGAGCTTGCGGCGGCGCTCGCGGATGCCTCCGTGCCGGTGCTGCCCGGCTGCGCGACGGTTTCCGAGGCGATGGCGCTCATGGGGCACGGCTTCAAGGTGCTGAAATTCTTCCCCGCCGAGGCGTCCGGCGGCGTTGCGTGGCTCAAGTCGGTCGCGGCGCCGCTGCCCGACCTAAAATTCTGCCCGACCGGCGGGATCGATGCGAAAAACATCGCCGCGTATCTCGCCTGCCCCAACGTGCTCGCGGTCGGCGGCTCGTGGGTCGCGCCGAAGGATGCCATTGCGTCCGGCGATTTTTCCCGCATCACGCAGCTCGCGCGCGAGGCGTCGGCGCTGCGCCGCGCCGCATGAACAAACCGCGACGCCGCCGCGCCTTCGACTGGTCGGCCGCCGTCATCGCGACGCTCGCCGTCACGTCGGCGGCGATCGTTTTCTTCCGCGACGGGCAAGCGCGCTTCCTTGCGATCCTGTTCGACGACATCGGCCTGTTCGGCACCATGCTTCCCAAGATTCTGGCGGGATGCCTGATCGGTGCGTTCATCACCTTGCTGCTGCCGCGCGAGACCATCGCGCGGTGGGTGGGTGCGGAGTCCGGCCTCGCCGGCATCCTGCTCGCGACGGTCGCAGGCGCGATCATGCCGGGCGGACCCTTCACGATCTATCCGCTCGCCGGCGCGTTGCTCGCCGCGGGCGCCGACGCGGGCGCGGCCTGCGCCTTCGTAATCGCGTGGACGCTGATCGGATACACCCGCGCGATCGTGTGGGAGCTGCCGTTCTTCGGGCTCGATTTCGTCACCTGGCGCATCGTTTTCTGTCTGCCGTTGCCGATCCTGGCGGGCCTCGCGGCGCGCGTAATCTGGAAATTCATGCACCGCAAGGCGGGCGCGGCATGAACCTGATCATCGACATCGCGCTGTGGAGCATCGTGCTTGCGCTCGGTGCGGCACTGATCCTGCGCAGCAACTCGCTGTTCATCGACTCGCTGCGGCTGGCGTGGCGCGAATTCCTGATGCTGCTGCCGCGTATCGCGATCGGCATGGTCGGCTCGGGCTTCATCGCCGAACTGCTGCCGAGCGCGCTCATTCCCTCGTGGCTCGGGGCCGATACCGGAACGCCGGGTCTCGCGCTTGCGACCCTCCTCGGCGCGCTGACCCCGGGCGGGCCGGTGGTCGGTTTCGCGATCGCGACCGCCGCGCTGAAAGCCGGGGCAGGGGCGCCGCAGATCATCGCCTATACGATCGCCTGGGCGCTGTTCGCGCTGCCCCGCCTGCTCGCGTTCGAGATTCCCGCGATGCCCGCGCGCGTGGTGTGGCTGCGTGCCGCCGTCTCGTTGCCGCTGCCGTTCATCGCCGCGTGGACGGCGATGCTGGTGGGGAAGCCGTAATCAATGCATCGCGCCCGCGGCCCGCGGCATGATCGCGCCGCGGTGGCGGATTTTCTCGCCGGCAAGCGCATGCGCCGCGCCGGCCGCCGCCACCGGGTTCTCGCCATTGAGCCGCGCCGCCAGATACGCGGCGTTGAACGAATCCCCCGCCGCCGTGGTGTCGACCGGCTCGACCACCTGCGGCACCGGCACAAATTCGCGGCCCGATCTGTCGGCGACCAGCGCGCTTTCGGAGCCGTTCTTCACCACGATCTCGCCGATGCCGAACGCCTGCAGCCGCGCCACCGTCGCGTCCGGATTGGCATCGCCCCACAGCGTCGCTTCGTCCTCGAACGTCGGCAGCGCGATGTCGACGCGCTTCAAGGCCTCGGCGAACACCGTGCGGGTGCGCGCGACGTCGCCCTTCCAGCCGCGCGGGCGGAAATTGCCGTCGAACGCCACGATCACGCCCTGCTTGCGCGCAAGCTCGAGCGCGGCGAGGAAACGGCCGAGCCCGGTGTTGGAATAGAGCGAGAGCGTCACGCCGGAGAAATACACGAGCCGCGCCGAGAGCAGCGCTTCGGCGATCGCCGCCCAGTTCGGCAGCTCGAACAGCTCGCGCGCGGGCGAGGTGTCGCGCCAGTAGTAGAATTTGCGCTCGCCCTTCTCGTCGGTCTCGATCAGGTAGAGCCCCGGCATGCGGCCGGCCACGCGCATGATCAGGTCGGCGTTCACGCCTTCGGCTGCGGCCAGCGACATCAGCCGGTCGGAGTAGGGGTCGTCGCCCATCGCGGTCGCGTAGGCCGCAGGAATCCCGGCGCGCGCCAGATAGACCGCGGTGTTGAACGTGTCGCCGCCGAACGAGAGGCCGTAGCGGTTGTCGAGCCCACGCGCGAGCTCGACCATCACTTCGCCGACGCAGATCACGCGATTTTTCTCGGGCATTGGGTCACCGGTGTTGCGGGACGAATGAAGCACGGGGAGGGTGGGTTGTCATGGGTGCGACGCGCTCCGCTCTGTTCCCTCCCCCGCTTGCGGGGGAGGGGTAGGGAGGGGGCAAGCTCGCACGGAGCTATGATTCCCCCTCTCCAACTCTCCCCCGCAAGCGGGGGAGAGGGCGTACCGAGTTAGCCGCTCGCACATCGCGTCATTCGCGCATCCAATCATTCCGATTCAGTTGTCAAACAGCCAACGCTGCGCCGCCCGGTTTGGCGAGGGCGCCGGGTGCCCCTTCGTCCGTTTCCGCGCCCCGAAAAAATGAGGGGAGCAGAGCGCCGACAGGCGCTGGTGCGGAAGCGCCGCACCCGATGACCGTCCTCGCGGATAGGTCCATCTCCGGAAATTCGGCCAGAGATGACCGGCCAGTGACGGAGGCCGGCGCGCCTTTCGGCGCCCTGCTGCGGCGTTCTCACTACGGCGGCGGGCCGCGCTTTCGTCGATGGTGCAACGTGCCCATCGATCGTCAGCCAGCTCCTGGCAGGAGGCCATAGTACCTCCGGGCGGAGCCCCGACGCCGCCCGAGTGCGTGCTGTGCGTCAGCACGCCCGCCGGCGCCGCACCAGCCAAGGCCCGGAATTGCCGGGCGCCGGCTGCCGGATTGAGGACCTGTTCTCCGGTCCCGCCTCCGGCCTGCTCCACGCTCAAGACGCCTCATGAGTGCGCCCCTCTAGCCGAGCAGGGTGCGTGAAGGATAAGGCCGGTTTTGCAGGCGGGGATAAGTTTACGATCACAAATGCGTGAATGGGGTCCTAGCTTTTCGGCCTATTGCGGTGTTCTCTTTCAGAGTGCAAGATGAAATTTATTCTATTCCAACAAGTGCTGGCATCATCAGACGTATTCAGGGGGCGGACCGTGAGCGCATTTATCAAAAGAGTGGAGTTTGTCGTTGAACATCTCATTTGGGGCAGCCGGCATGCCATGTTTTTCGCAGTGGTCGCCTGCCTGATTGCATATTTCGCGGTCCTCGCGATGACCATCGTTGACTTAGTTCAGTTTGTGCTGCCCGTTTATCGCAAATACTCATCGTGATTTCAGTGGTGATCCGACACTTCATCAACAGACTCTTCGAAACGTTGTCGGCCTCGTTGATAGTTTTCTCGTAGCGATTTTTCTCCTTGTGTTTTCCTTTGGGCTCTACGAGCTGTTTGTCAGCGAAATCGATCCGGCGAAAGCCCAAGCAAAATTGAACGCCGGCGACAGGGCGATTATGGGGCTATTGTCGATCCGAAGTTTGGATGATCTTAAAAAGAATTTGGTCAAAGTCATTACCGCTATCTTGATAGTCACGCTCTTTGAAAATGCGGTAGCGGTTCATTTGGAGACGCCTACGGAGCTGGTTTATTATGCGGTCATGATCGTGCTTGTTGCCGTGGCTTTGTTTGTGATTCAGCTGTCAAGCTCGGTTTGGTTCGGCAACAACAAGCAGTCCTAGGGCGTAAGGATAGCGAAGCGCAATCGGCCGTTCCGGACGCGGCGGATTACGCCTTCGGCTAACCTCGTGGTGAGGAGCCCGCGCAGCGGGCATCTCGAACCATGGCCGCAAGCGCGGTGGCTCCCCGCATCCTTCGAGACGCGTCCTGCGGACGCTCCTCAGGATGACGGCGGAGAGTGGGCCTGCACCGACACCGCCAACCCTGCCACCCTACAAGCGAAGCGCGCCCGGAACCGGAACCGGCGTACGGCGTTCTCCCGCAAAGGGAGAGCTCCCCATGCGCAATCTCCATGACGTGATCGCGACCGATCTTCCGGATCGCGCGGAACCGGCCGAGCGGGCCCCGCTCGAACTCGACGAGGACCTCACGCGGCAGGACGCCTGGATGTTCGCGCCGCTGGTCGCCGCCGCGGTTGCCCCCGCGCTGGTCGTCACCGCGCTGCTGGCATTCGGTACATGGCGCGTGATCGACAGCGAACAGTCCGCGTCGGCAACGCCGCCGACCACGTTCGCGAGCCGCTGGCCCGAACAAGGCCTGCCGATGACGATGCTGCGCTGACCCGTCCTACGCGGCGCCGCGCGGGCGCGGTAAGCTCGCGCCACGTTCCACGGCGCCGCACTTTCCCATCGACCGCGAAGAATTCTGGCGTTTCGCGGCGACAAGCTTTGGCCACCCTACGAAATTACGCCTCCGCGCCCGCGTACCTGCCCGCCGTCGCCGGAAACATCAACTTGATAATCTTCATCTTGGAAATATCCGCGGTCGCGTCCATGTGCAGGAAGATCGCCGCATCGCGGAACAGCTTCTCCACGCCAAAGTCGAGCATCACGCCGTTGCCGCCGTGCAGCTCCATGGCGTGCTGCGCGACCTTGAAGATCTCCTCCGAGGCAAACACCTTCACCATGTTGCACAGCGTGTCGGCATCCGCCGCGTTGTCGTCGACCGCTTGGGCCGCGCGGCCAAGCAGCGCGCGCGTAGCCTCGATGCGCGTCGCCATGTCGGCGAGCCGCAGCGCCACGGCCTGATGCTTGATCAAAATGCGCCCGCCCTGCACGTAGTTCTGCACATAGTTAGACGTCACCTCAAAGGCGCGCACGCCGACGCCGAGATTTTTCGAGGCCTGGATGATCTTGCCGGGGCGGAAATAGATGCCGGCTTGGCCCAGCGCATCGTTCTCGACCAGCAGATGGTCCGCCGGCACGCGCATGTCCTCGAACACCAGCTCGCCGTTGTTCATGAAGCGGCAGCCCATCGTCTCGTTGCAGCGCGCAACCGTCAGCCCCGGCGTATCGCGCGGCACGAGGAAGCTCGACGTGCCCTGCAGCATGCCCACTTTCGGATTGGTGTTGGCATAGACCACGTAGAGCCCGGCGTCGTAGCCGTTCGAGATGAACTGCTTGCGCCCGTTGACGATCCAGTGGTCGCCGTCCTTCACGGCGCGCGTGGTCATCGCGGCTTCCGGCACGTTGTAGGGCAGCCAGCGGTCGGACGCGCCGCGCGGTTCGGTCAGGCAATGCGCCAGCAGGAATTGCGGATCGGCGACGAGGCGGGCGAACCATTTCTCCTGCAAATGGCGCGGCGCCAAGTTGCGCAGCAGCACCGACACCTTCCAGTTCTGCACCAGCTTGTCGGCGAGGCCGGAATCGCCGCGCGCGATTTCTTCCGCGATCAGCGCGAAGGTCTGCACCTCGGAGCCTGGCTCGAGCTCGATGCCGCCGAACTCCTCCGGCACGCCGAGCGTGCGGATGCCGATCTTGTCGGCGCCTTCGAGGATCGAGGCGGGCAGGCGCGTGTCCGGGTTCATGTCCCATTCGCGCTGCCAGTTCGCCCGGATGAACGGGATGACAGCGTCGTCCACGAACGCGCGGCAGGACGCGCGCATCAGGTTTTGTTCTTCGGTCGGCGGCATTTCGCAGTCTCCGTTAACGTTCGTGTGTGGACGAGCAGAAACAGTACCCGAACGCGCCGCCGAGCGGGAACCCGCGCCGGGCACAAGCCGTTGGACTGGGTTGTCGTCCAGGGAGGGATGAAAATGGTCCGGCTGACATCATTGAGTGCGGTCGTCGCCATAGCCCTCGGCCTCGCGCCGGCCGCTGCCGCCCCGCGATCGCTCACCCTTCAGGACGTGAATACGGCCGAACTTGCCAAGCCTACCGCCAAGGCTTCGCAAGCTGCGAACATCAAGGCGCAGGTGCTGCTCGACCGCGCCGGATTCTCACCGGGTGCGATCGACGGGCGCGAGGGCGACAATTTCGAGAATGCGCTGCGCGGTTTCCAGAAGAAGAACGGGCTGGAACAGACCGGCAAGCTCGACAAGGCGACGTGGGACAAGCTCACGCAAGGCTCCGAGCCCGCGCTGATCGAATACACGATCACGGCGGCGGACGTGAAAGGCCCGTTCGCCGAGAAGATTCCGGCCAAATACGAGGACAAGGCGAAGCTCAAGCGGCTCGACTACACCAGCGCGGCCGAGATGCTCGCCGAGCGCTTTCACATGGATCAGGAGTTTCTTGAAACGCTCAATCGCGGCAAGGATTTCGACAAGGCTGGGACCGCGATCCTCGTTACCAACGTCAACGTGAAGGCGGTTTCGCTCGGCGCCAAGGCGGCAAAACTCGAAGTCGACAAGAGCAACGGCGTGGTCCGCGTTCTCGCCAAGGACGGCGCGCTGCTCGCGGCCTATCCGGCCTCCGTCGGCAGCGAGGAGAAGCCCGCGCCCTCGGGCACGCTCAAGGTGGTGCGCGTCGCGCACAATCCGACCTACACCTACGACCCGGCGTTCAAGTTCAGGGGCGTGAAGGCCGACGAGAAGCTGCATATCGCGCCGGGGCCGAACAATCCGGTCGGCTCGGTGTGGATCGCGCTAAACGAAAAGAGCTACGGCATCCACGGCACATCCGAGCCGAGCAAGGTCGGCAAGGTCGACTCGCACGGCTGCGTGCGGCTGACCAACTGGGACGCACTGGCGCTGGCGAAGATGGTGCGCAAGGGGATGGCGGTGGAGTTTATGGAGTAGCCTCGCGCAGCGCGGGATCGAGTTCGGACCCTTTGCGCTGCAGCGGCTCGAACTTGCCTTGCAACGGTTCCTCGTCGTCCGCCCCAACTTGGCGCTGTGTGGGCACTGCCGACATGCGCTCCAATGAGCCGGGGCTGGCACTCACGCGCGGGCGCTGCCGTTAAGTGCTTCGATGAGCTGGCGCTGGGCCGGGGCGCAGCTGGGCGACCGGGCCGTCCAGTCCGGTGTCCAGCATGGACTTCTCGTCCGAGAACATTTTCGGCAGTTTCGATACGGCCGTTGGAACGGAGCTCGTCGCAGCAGCGCTGAAGGAGCTGAAGCCCTTGCCAAAGCCGGCGCCGCTTTCCCCTTGTCCGGTCGCCTGCGGTTGGTACAGATGGTCCGCCGTGACCTTGATCTTGAAGCCTTCTTTATTGAGCTCCTCGAGCCTTTCCATGCAGCCCTTCTCGCCGTCCTCGCGCGTGCAGAAGGTGTTGCTGCACGGGGTCGCCGAGAGATAGATCTCCAACTTACCTTTGGCCAGCTTTTGTCGCTTGATATAGTCGATCAGGTTCTCCTCCGCATGCTTGCCCGTTGTGGTCTGGAAGACACCGAGTGGCTTGCTCTCGTATTCGGCATAGAGAACGACCGTCGATCGCATCAATTTGGTGTACTGCTCCTTGTCTATGTTCAACTTTTTCATGAGCCGCTGGATCGGTCCGGACGGGGCGCCATAGCCATCTGCTCTGAGCGGCGTCGACCAGCTCTGAAACTGCCGCGATGGGCTCACGGCTTCCGCCTTGGCCCCCATCACATCGGCCTCGCGCTCCAGTCCGGAATCGTCGTTGATCGCCACGCCCTTCATCTGCAGCGTCGGCTTCACGCGCCCCTGCGCCTGCTGGACCACATGCCAGGCCTCGTGCGGCAGATGCCGTTCCTGTCCCGGCGCGACATGGATGTCATTGCCCTGCGCATAGGCGAGCGCGTTCATTCGAGCGGGCTGCGATGAGTTGTAATGAACGCGCACGTCATCGAGCGAGACGCCGGAGAGCGCCTCGACGCCGGACTTCAACTGGTCGGGCAGGCCGGTTTCATTCTTCGGCGCAAAGGACTCGCCTGTCGACTCGGAGCGCTCTCGCTCGCCGGCGCCCTTGCGCTGTGCAGGGCCGCGACTGTTCATCGCTTCCGAAAGCGCGCGCAGAGCCGTCACGCGCGGGCTGTTGTCCATCGCTTCGGCCAGTTTGGTTTGCGCGACGATACGCGGGTTGCGGTCCAGCGCTCGAGCCAGCTTGCGTTTATCGGAGTCATGGTGCGCGTCGTCGGCACGGCGTGCGGCTGGCTCGGCGGCATGTCCGCGGGCCGGAGCCTGCTCGGCAGCCGATTTCGCCTGGTGCTCCATGGCAGCAGCGCTCGCAGATCTTGGGCCGGCATGGCGCTGAGGCGCGGGCCTCGCGGCTCATGCGCTGCCGAGAATACCTCAAGAGCAGCGCTGCAGAGTCAGCAAACGCCCACTATTCCCCAGGAGATTGCAAAGTCCCGAATTCACGCCGCCTTGCGGCTCGACAGGAACTCGCCCATGCGGTCGAGCGCCTTCAAAATGTTCTCGGTGGAGTTGGCGTAGGAGACGCGTACGTAGCCTTCGCCCAAAATTCCGAAGTCCGGGCCACCGATCAGAGCGACGCCGCTGTCCTCCAGCAAGGAGGTCGCGAGCGGCTTCGCCTTCCAGCCGGTGCGCTTCACATTCGGGAACGCGTAGAATGCGCCCTTGGGCATCACGCACGAGACGCCCGGCAGGCGGTTGAGCCCCTCGACCACGACCGCCCGTCGCTTGTCGAACTCCGCGACCATCTTGATCGAAGCGTCCTGCGGCCCGGTCAAAGCCGCCAGCCCCGCGAACTGCGTCGGCGCGTTGACGCAGGAATAGAGGTTCACGGCGAGCTTGCGTGCGTAGTCGTAGAGCTTGCCGGGCCACACCGCGTAGCCAAGCCGCCAGCCGGTCATCGCGTAGGTCTTCGACCAGCCGTTGAGCAAAATCAGCCGGTCGCGGATCGACGGATACGACAGCAGGCACACATGCGTCTCGCCGTCGTAGGTCATCTGGTCGTAGATCTCGTCCGACATGATCGCGACGTTCGGCCACTTATCGAGGCCGGCGACGAACGCGTCGACTTGCGTCCTGGGCGTGACGCCGCCGGTCGGGTTCGCGGGCGAATTGAGGATGATCAGCCGCGTCTTGTCGGTGATCAGGCCGAGCGTTTCTTCGGCCGAGAACGCGAAACCGTTCTCCTCGCGCACCGGGATCGGCACCGGCTTTGCCCCGGTGAACTCGATCATCGAGCGGTAGATCGGAAAGCCGGGGTCCGGATACATGATCTCGGCGCCGGGCTCTCCGAACATCAGGATCGACATGTACATGGTGGGCTTGCCGCCCGGCATGATCATGACTTCGTCCGGCGACACCGTGACCTTGAAGCGCTTGTGCAGGTCGGCGGCAACCGCTTCGCGCAACGGCAGGATGCCGGTCGCCGGCGTATAGCCGTGATGGCCGTCGCGCAGTGCCTTGATGGCGGCCTCGACGATGTGGTCGGGCGTGCGGAAGTCCGGCTGGCCGATGCCGAGATTGATGATGTCGCGGCCTTGGGCGGCCAGCGCGGTCGCGCGCGCCAGCACCGCGAAGGCATTCTCCTCGCCGATGCGATCGAAGTTTGCGACGGTACGAAGCATGGTGTTTCCTCGTTGCGCTTTTCTGGTCATTCCGGGCGAGCCCGAAGGGCGAGACCCGGAATCCATATCCACGGATTGTGGTTATGGGTCCCGGCTCGCGCGGCCTGCGGCCACTTGGCCGGGATGACAGGTGTGTTCGCGGCGCAATTCAGCGCATTCCGCCGCCGAAATCAAATGCTCACCTCTCGTCCTTCTCATCCAGCCGGGCGACCTGCACCTCGGCCATGCGCATCACCTCGAAGATGATCGCGACCGACCAGCCGATCAGCAGCAGACCGTTGAGCGCCGTAATCGGCCCCAACAGCCGTTTGCCCGGGCGCGGAACCGGGTCGCCATAGCCGAGCGCGGTGTAATTCTCGAACGCGAACTCGAACGGCGTCGCGACCTCGGGCGCGATGGCGGCATAGTCATAATACGCCGCCCACACACCGATCTCGCACACATGCGCGATCATCAGGCAGATCACCGTGATGGTGAGCAGCGCAACGAGGCGCAGGAATGCGTGCAGGTGGTCGGTGCGCGCGGCCGTGTGACGTGTCGCCTCGACGATGACGGCGGTGATCAGCGCATGAATGCCGAAATTGAGGAAGCTGACGAGGCCGCCGAGCAGAAGGTGAGTCCACATATGGGCGGCGGTCCCTTGCACTATCGCGCGTATTGAGCGCATTCTCGCGGCGAAATCAAACCGTTCCAATGTGGCGCCCGGCGCGCCTTCCGGGAGGAGAAGTCATGGCCAAGAAGACCAAGAACAATAAACTGCCGAAGACACCGCACCCCAAGGGCAAGAACCTGCGCTCGCAGCTCTGGTTCGACAATCCGGAAAATCCCGGCATGACCGCGCTCTATCTGGAGCGCTACATGAACTTCGGGCTCACCCCGAAGGAGCTGCGCTCCGGCAAGCCGATCATCGGCATCGCGCAGACCGGGTCGGACCTTTCGCCCTGCAACCGGCATCACCTCGAACTGGCGAGCCGCGTGCGCGAAGGCATCCGCATGGCGGGCGGCATCGCGTTCGAGTTTCCGGTGCATCCGATCCAGGAGACCGGCAAGCGCCCGACCGCCGCGCTCGACCGCAACCTTGCCTACCTCGGCCTTGTCGAAATCCTCTACGGCTATCCGCTTGACGGCGTCGTGCTGATGACCGGCTGCGACAAGACCACGCCGGCCTGCATTATGGCGGCCGCGAGCGTGAACATTCCGGCCATCGTGCTGTCCGGCGGGCCGATGCTGAACGGCTGGTGGAAGGGCAAACGCGCCGGCTCCGGCACCGTGGTGTGGTGGGCGCGCGAGGAATTGGCAGCCGGGCGCATCGACAACAAGGAGTTTCTCGACATCGCGACGGCGTCGGCGCCGTCGGTCGGCCATTGCAACACCATGGGCACCGCTTCGACGATGAATGCGCTGGCGGAAGCCCTCGGCCTGTCGCTGCCGGGCTGCGCCGCGATCCCCGCGCCGTACCGCGAGCGCGGACAGATCGCCTATGACACCGGCGTCCGCGCGGTCGAGATCGTGCACGAGGATTTGCGGCCGTCCGATATTCTCACCCGCAAGGCGTTCGAGAACTGCATCGTCGCCAACTCGGCGATCGGCGGCTCGACCAACGCACCGATTCACATCAATGCGATCGCCCGCCACATCGGCGTGAAGCTTGCGATCGAGGACTGGGAGAAAGTCGGCTACGACGTGCCGCTCATGGTCAACATGCAGCCGGCCGGCTTCTATCTCGGCGAGGAGTATTTCCGCGCCGGCGGATTGCCCGCGGTGATGAACGAACTGCTCAAGGCCAGGCGCATCCATGCCGATGCGCTGACCATCAACGGCAAGACCATGGGCGAGAACGTCAGGCGCGCCAAGGTCATGGACGCCGACGTCATCAAGCCCTACGGCAAGCCGATGAAGAAGCAGGCCGGCTTCAAGGTGTTCAAGGGCAACCTGTTCGATTCCGCGATCATGAAGACGAGCGTGATCGACGATGATTTCCGAAAGC
>JAXDNY010000031.1:0-5164 GCA_034669145.1 Hyphomicrobiales bacterium | reverse complement strand
CCGACCTGCACATCTGGGACGGCTATTACGAGATCGGCGGCGGCAAGAAGATGATGCTGGCCGACCGCGGCATCAAGCTGCCGCTCACCATGGGACACGAAAACGTCGGCGAAGTCGTCGCCGTCGGACCCGACGCCAAGGGCGTCAACGTGGGAGACGTGCGGCTGGTCAATCCGTGGATGGGCTGCGGCGAATGCAAGGTGTGCCGGCGCGGCGACGAGAACCTCTGCCTCAAGCCGCAGAATGTCGGCGTGTTCAGCCAAGGCGGCTATGCGACCCACATGCTGGTGCCGAGCCATCGCCATCTGTTCGACATCGGCAATCTTTCGCCGACCGACGCGGCGCCGCTCGCCTGCTCCGGCGTGACGGCGTTTTCCGCGCTGAAGAAAATTCCGACGCTGCAGGACGAAGCGGTCGTCATCATCGGCGCCGGCGGCGTCGGCCTGATGGGCGTGACGCTCGCGCGCAAGATGGGCGCGAAGGATGTGATCGTTGTCGACATCGATGCCGGAAAGCGCGACGCCGCGCTGAAAGCAGGCGCCTCGAAGGCGGTCGACGGCGGCGCGGCGGACGCGGCCGCGCAGATCCAGAAGGCGACCGGCGGCGGCGCATGGGGCGTGATCGATTTCGTCGGATCCGGCGCGACGGTCAATCTCGCGGTGGCGAGCATCATCAAGGGCGGCACCATCGTGGTGGTCGGCCTCTATGGCGGCGACGTCACGGTGCCGACGCCGTATCTGCCGCTGCGCGCCATGACGTTGCGCGGCTCCTACGTCGGCAGCCAGAGCGACATGGCCGAACTCATCGATCTCGTGAAGCGCACCGGCATGCCGCCGGTCCCGATCAAGACGCGGCCGCTCGATGCCGTGAACGACACGCTCAACGACCTGCGCGCCGGCAAGATCGTCGGCCGTGTGGTGCTGACGCCTGCGGCGTAGTTGGCCGTCGTCCCCGCGAAGGCGGGGACCCAGTAAACGACGGCGGTCGTTGCTGCGCGGAGTTCGCGCCTCGACGACGGCGATTACTGGATGCCCGCCTTCGCGGGCATGACAACGGAGTGCAAGGAGAACGACATGGACGCAACCGCACTGCGCGCGATGCAGGCGCCGATCAAGGAGCGCTACAAGGGCGATCCCGGCGCCGCGATGATCACGCTGAAAGCCAAGGGCTCGATCGACGATCAGCACATCGCCTGCAAGGTCGAGACCGGGCGCGCGCTCGCCGTCGCGGGCCTGCATCCGGCGACCGGCGGCTCGGGGCTGGAGCTTTGCTCCGGCGACATGCTGCTCGAGGCACTCGTCGCCTGCGCGGGCGTGACGCTAAAGGCCGTGTCCACCGCGCTCGATATTCCGCTGAAAGCCGCCAACGTGTCGGCGGAGGGCGATCTTGATTTCCGCGGCACGCTCGGCGTCGCCAAGGATGCACCCGTCGGCTTCGCGCAGATCCGCCTCACCTTCGATGTCGACACTGACGCGCCGCAGGAGAAGCTCGACCAGTTGCTCAAACTCACCGAGCGCTATTGCGTGGTGTACCAGACCATCAAGAGCGGCCGGCCGGTCGAGGTGAAGCTGCAAAGGGTGTGATCACTCCGTCATGCCCGGCCATAGCCCGTCGAAGACGGGCGTGAACGCCCTGATGGCCGGGCATCCACGTCTTGCTCTGTTGCCGGGATAACAAAGTCGTGGATGGCCGGGACAAGACCGGCCATGACGAAGAAAATAAGAAATGTCCCCCGACCTCGCCTTCATCCTCTCGCTCGTGTTGCGCATGACGGTCACCGCGGCGGTCGTGGTGATCGCCTCGGTCGTCACCGAACGCTCAGGGCCTACGCTGGGTGCGCTGGTCGCGAGCCTGCCGCTTTCGGCCGGGCCCTCGTATACATTTCTCGCGATCGATCACGGCGCCGCTTTCATCAGCGAGAGCGCGCTCGCGAGCATCACGATGAGCGCGGCCACGATCTATTTCGCGCTCGCCTATGTGTGGATGGCGCAACGCCACGGCGTCGCGCTGAGCCTCGCGGTCGCGCTCACCGTTTGGGTCGTGCTCGCCGTCGCGGTGCGCCAATTCGCGTGGTCGCTCACCGCCGGCATTATCGCCAACATCTTAACCTTCGCGATCTGCCTGCCGCTGGTGCAGCGCTTCCGCACCGCCAGGATGCCGCTGGTGCGGCGGCGCTGGTACGACATGCCGCTGCGCGCCGGGCTCGTCGCCAGCCTGGTGGCGATCGTCGTGACGGCATCGAACCATGTCGGCCCGGCGAACAGCGGCATCATCGCGCTGTTCCCGAACGTGTTCCTGAGCCTCATCCTCGTGCTGCATCCGCGCCTCGGCGGGCCGGTGACGGCAGCGGTGATTGCCAACAGCCTGTGGGGGCTGATCGGCTTCAGCTTCGCGATCGTCACGCTGCATGTCGCCGCGCTGCCGCTCGGATCGGTCCCGGCACTCTCCCTGGCGCTTGCCGTCGCGGTCGGGTGGAATTTCGGCATGTGGTGGGTCGGGCGGCACCGGCGCCCGGTCAAGTCTTCCTGAGCTTACCCTTGAGCGCATAGAGCGCTTCGAGCGCTTCTTTCGGCGACATTTCGTCGGGATTGAGCGCCGCCAGCGCCGCGGCGAGTTCATCGGTTTCGCTCTTGCGCGCAGGCGCCGCGCGGGTCGCGGCGAACAGCGGCAGATCGTCGATCAGCGTGCGTGCAGGCGACATGCGGTCGTGCGACTCGAGCTGCGCCAGCACCAGCTTGGCGCGCTCGATCACGGCTCCCGGCAACCCTGCGAGCTTCGCGACCTGGATGCCGTAAGAGCGATCCGCCGCGCCGGCCACGACCTCGTGCAGGAACACCACGTCGCCGTGCCATTCCTTCACCCGCACGGTCGCGTTGAAGAGCCGCGCCAGCTTTTGTGACAGTGCGGTCAGCTCATGAAAGTGCGTGGCGAACAGCGCGCGGCAGCGGTTGGTTTCATGCAGATGCTCGATCGCCGCCCACGCAATCGACAAACCGTCGAAGGTCGCGGTGCCGCGCCCGATCTCGTCGAGGATCACCAGCGCGCGCTCACCCGCCTGATTGAGAATGGCCGCGGTCTCGACCATCTCGACCATGAAGGTGGAACGGCCGCGCGCCAGATCGTCGGCCGCGCCGACACGCGAGAACAGCCGATCGACCACGCCGATGCGCGCGCGTTTCGCCGGCACGAAGCTGCCCATCTGCGCCAGCACCGCAATCAGCGCGTTCTGGCGCAGGAAGGTCGATTTGCCCGCCATGTTCGGGCCGGTGACGACATAGATGCGCCCTGCCGCGGCGCCGGCCGGGGGCGATAGATCGCAGTCATTCGCAACGAACGGACCGCCGTCTTTTTGCAGCGCCTGCTCGACCACCGGATGGCGCCCGCCCTCGATCATGAAGTCGAGCGAGCGGTCGACCTCGGGGCGCACGTAGTCGCGTTCGACCGCCAGGTGGCCAAGCGCCGCCGCCACATCGAGCACGCTCAGCGCTTGCGCGGCGCGCTTGATCGGCTCGGCGGCTCCCGTGACCAGCGCGGCGAGCTTGTCGAAGATCTCCAGCTCCATCGCAAGCGCACGGTCGGCCGCGCTTGCGATCTTGGCCTCCAGTGCGGCGAGTTCCGTGGTGGTGAAACGCACCTGGCCCGCAAGCGTCTGGCGATGGATGAACGTCGCGTTGTGTGGCGCCGCAAGAAGCTTCTCGCCGTGCTGCGCGGTGACCTCGATGAAATAGCCGAGCACGTTGTTGTGGCGCACTTTCAGCGCGCGCACGCCGGTCTCGTCCGCGTAGCGCGCCTGCAGCGCCGCGACCACGCGGCGCGATTCGTCGCGCAGCGCCCGGGTCTCATCGAGCGTCGCGTCAAACCCCGAGCGCACGAAGCCGCCGTCGCGCTTCATGTAGGGCAGGTCGTCGGCAAGCGCGGCGCCAAGCGTCGCGATGATCGCACCGTCCGGCGCGGCGAGCGCCGTTACCGCCTCGGAGACTTCCTCCGGCAACGCTTCGAGCGTCGCGAGCCGTCGCGCCAACTGCGTCGCTGCCGCCAATCCATCGCGAATGGCCGCAAGATCGCGCGGTCCGCCACGTTGCAGCACCAGGCGTACGAGCGAGCGCGCGAGGTCAGGCGCGGCGGCGAGCCGCGCCCGCACATCGGCACGCGCCGCGCCGTTCGCGACAAACAGCGCCACCGCATCGAGCCGCCGCGCGATTTGCTCCGGATCGGTGAGCGGCGCCGCCAGCCGTGTCCCAAGCAGCCGCGCACCCGCGACCGTCACGGTGCGGTCGATCGCGTCGCTCAAGGACCCGCGCCGCTCGCCCGACAGGGTGCGCATCAGTTCGAGATTGGCGCGCGTCGCCGCATCGATCATCAACGACGAGCCAACGGGCTCGCGCGTCGGCGGCGACAGCGGCGGGCGCTGCCCCAGCTGCGTGCGCTCCACATAGGTGATGCACGCCGCCGCGGCCGTGAGCTCAAGGCGCGAGAACGTGCCGAACGATTCCGTCGTGGCGACCGCGAAGTAGGAAGCGAGCCGCCGCTCGGCGGTCGCGCCGTCGAACACATCGCGCGTCAGCGGCGTCACCACGGGGAGCGTGCGCAGATAGGGCGCAACTTCCGGATCGCCGTAGAGCGCATCCGACACGATGATCTCGCCCGGCTCGATGCGGGCGATTTCCGCCGCGAGCGCGAGGCGGTCGCATTCCATCACGCGGAATTCGGCCGTTGAGATATCGAGATACGCGAGCGCGAACAGCGTTGCATCCGCCGCCGACGCGCGCGCCCGCACGATCGCCGCCAGATAATTGTTGCGCCGCGCATCGAGCAGCGTGTCCTCGGTGAGCGTTCCGGCGGTGATCAGCCGCGTCACGCCGCGCGCCACGACGCTTTTCCCGCCGCGCTTCTTCGCCTCGGCGGGATCCTCGGTCTGCTCGCACACCGCGACGCGGAAGCCGGCCGCGATCAGCTTGTGCAGATACTCGTCCGAACGCACGACCGGCACGCCGCACATCGGAATGTCGGCGCCGTTGTGCTTGCCGCGTTTGGTAAGCACGATGCCGAGCGCGCGGCTCGCGATTTCGGCGTCCTGGAAGAACAGCTCGTAGAAATCGCCCATCCGGTAGAACAACAGGCTGTCCGGATTGGCCGCCTTGATCTCCTGATACTGCCGCATCAT